>CAZUGA010000047.1:0-33140 GCA_964619885.1 uncultured Methylococcaceae bacterium | reverse complement strand
CGATGCCTTCTCGCTATATAGGCTTCCCAGTATGTCGAAGTCACGGATTCAGGTGCAACTTATTGATAGGGTCATAGGGGGCCATTTTGGCACTTCGTTACGGCTCATCGGAGAGTCTCTCGGTGGCCACGCGAGGGTGTCATAAACCCCCAAAGTTAGATAAATGAAGGATTTTGAGACCATCATCAAGACCGGCGCCAGAAGTACAGTCCCCAATTATTTTTTCAACAATGGGTGCTTAGCCCAAAATAACAAGGCCTTGATGAAAGCCGCAAAATAATCGTTTACTGTCACCCATATTATGTATCCGCTCTATGGGAAAGTTTTAAGCTCCTTATTTTTTGTTTTTAAGGCGCTTATTTTTTATCAAGATATAGTTTAGGTCGTGTGATTGAGTGCCCTTGACTCGCCGTAGTTCAAAACCTGCACTAAGGACATCCGCCATCGCTTGAGCGCAATCAGTACCCTTCGCCACAACCGGAGCCCCGGCGCTACTACTTGAGACAAAAACGACATACTCTTCTGGTTCGGGCGTAGGGAATGGCGGACCGGGTATCACGTCCGAAAATTTTACGCTACAGTTAATCATTACAACGTCCGTGGTGCGGTCCGCGAAAGCCTGCGGAATTATGCCCAATATTAAACCCGTGATAAGGAATGGTGTATAGAGCACGGCCATAACAGTTTTTTTCATAGCGTTTCTCCATTAGTCTAAAGATTGTTAATCACATACCCCCCTAAATTAGGTTTGTAGAACCTTTTACCAATTTCCCAATTCCATTCTTTTTCTAATATCATATAGCAGGGTCGATACGCCGAATTGATATAAATCAATTAATACTAATAGTAGATTTAATTTTTGCGGTTTAAAGGTATCTAGTCGGCAATAAATACGTTTCGGCCCGTTGACGTATATCGCGACTATTTTTGCCATGACTGGGCAGCGACCGTGGATCATATTGCATCTGTCATTCCGTTACTGAACGGAATCCGCATACCGGCGTTTGGCCGGAGTGTCCTGGCCGGTGAGGCTGTTATCAACGTTAACTCAGTCCGCTTCGCGCTGGAAGACGGTTATCGGTATATCGATATGGCTAAGGTTTACGGCAACGAAGCCGAATTAGCGCATGCGATTGTAGCGTCGAGGACCGCACGGGCAGGAGCGCTGTCGCTCAATGCGGAAGGTTTTAGCCTGCATGCTAAGGTACGCTGCGCGATGAATCAGCGCAACAAACTGGAACGGTTGTGCCTCTATATCACCCGACCGGCCATTGCCAACGAACGACTTAAACGAAACAGCGCCGGCGATATCATGCTGCAGCTGAAAAGCCCTTATCGGTACGGAACTACCCACATTGTGATGTCACCGCTTGACAAAATCGCCGGGAGCGGTGTGACTGGCATGGTAGTCAGCCAGCTGGTGGAAGTCCAGCCTTCACCCTGTGAGAAGGGAAGAAGTAGGCGAAAGCAAGGGTGCCCAAAGAAATTCTGAGTAGCTACCCAACAGGGAATCACGGTTATTGAGAGCCAATGCGGGATCTGAAAAAGACAAAGGGGGTCAAATCTTTACTTACATTATTAAATAATAAACGACGCCCATTTATATGATTGCCTATAGATATTTTCCACTAAAAAAATGAATCAATAGCGTAGGAGTTGTATATCTAAAGATCAGTTAGCGCATGCAACCCGGTGACCAAAAAGCTTTAGTCGAATTGTCAGTATTGATCTATCTATCAACGTATTGGTACTGCCGGAAAACATGAGTATAATTTCTCATCTATCAGGAATGCTTTCCCGAGGAATAAAACATGTTTCCCCTCATTAATCTGCTCGATAAATACGAAGGTGAGCGTGCTCCGCGACGTAACTCGACACCCCTAAAGTTTGCGGCATGGTACAAGAATCTAAGTGTGTTAGTGGATGAAAGGCGAACTACGAAAGTGCGTGTACAGAAGTATCGGATGAATACTTCCGACCCGAATTCATTGGACGAGGCTGGAAGGATTCGTGATACGGACGCTGATAACGAATATCGGCTGACCAGAGATTCACTGAGGAGCTATACAGAAAGACTAAGAACTAGCGATAATCGAGAGGACAGTGCCAACCTAGAACGGCTCAAGACATTGTCTTTTGTCACGGCCAACGGGACTCCCGGCGCACGTTTCAAAAGAGTCTATCTAGGAAAGGGTAATCCATGGGATATTTCGTTTGTTTTAGGTCTGCTGAAGTTGACCGGCCGGTTGACAGCATTATTACCCTCGCTTGCAGTCGGAGATGCCCTGCAGGCCTATTGTGATCGATATATCGGCGTGGACTGTAGCGGTTTCGTTAACAGTTATTTCACGGTCAAAGGACGTCGCGATGACGTTCTCAATGATCGGCCTACGATCAGTATGTATGCTGCGCGACATCGGCGTCTCGCAGTTATGCCCGGTGCGCCAGGGGATCATGTCTTATGCTGGGTCAGAGGTGAGTCTCGAACCAGTGTAGCGCCAGGTCGACGGATCGGTTTTTCGCACATCATGTTGATCGATGAATGGGTCGTTCCGCCAAGCTCGGTGAGCAATGCGGTGGGTGCTAGGTTTCGCAATACCCAATCATCGGCTAGCCTGGGTGGCATTACGACTGGTGTATATGAAATCCTCGGCTCACCGGCGGCACACTTTATTCGGCCCTTGTGGCGAATCCAGCGTGTTCCTGGTCAAGGCGATAACGTCCTCGAACCGCACACTTTGGTATGGAACGAAGTGTTTCTGGCACCGCCGCTTTGATGAAGTAACACCTGAAGACATAGAGGTCAAATCTTTACTTAAAAAACCAAAGGGGTCAATATTTTACCCATAGAAATATGATACCGAAACAGTTCGAAGAGCCTACCGTCGAATTGGGAGTAGCCTAATCTGTGTAACCGATGAGGGGTCAGACGCGAATGATATTGAATTCAACACCATCTTTGATTTAATTCTATTTTTAGTCCTGGCTCGGATCAATAATGTTGACATTGAAATATTGAGCATAGCCTTGATCCCTAGAAACCAATCCAAAATTTGCCACTGCGGCGTGGGCACCAATCAAAAAGTCAGCTAGCATTCTTTTCCGCTGACCTTGGTTTTTTCGATAGCGGCGGAAGGATTGTCCGGCAAGAAAACAAGCATCCCAAGGAAGTTCTTCTCGGCGAAAGAGATCTGGTGACAATAATTTGTCGATTTCTTCAATAGAATCGATCACAGCGCCTATTTCGGCGTAAATGATCGGGTTAATAATTAAAACCCCGGTCGCACTTAATTGAGTTAATGTATTTAAAGACCGTTCTCCGTAGATCGGATCAGCACCGATGATATCGATTAAAATATTGGTGTCGATTAGCCATTCATCCATCTCGAAGTAGCGCCATTAGCTCATCGGTGGATTTGTTCAATTGCTTTTTTCCGTAGATGGACGTTAACGCAGTACGCCGCGCTGCTTTTTTCAGGATAAGCATTAAAGCTCCATTTTTTGCTACAAACTCGATATCTGTGTTGGGTAAGTAGCCATATTTTTCCCTGAATTTTTGGGGGATTGTCACCTGTCCGCGTTCGCTAATTTTCATAACTGAATTGATTGATATCGAATAATACGAATAAGTATACTAATTCATATTTCCATGTCAATCGAGAAAAAGGAGAAGCTATGTATGAAAATAAATGAAACCAAGGGGGTCAAATCTTTAATTATAGCATAAAACCAAAAGGCTCAGCCGCGATTAACTAAACTACCAGTGTTCCGGCAGTTTACGCGACGCATGAAATATTCTCAGGATCTCAATCCGCTGCAAACGAGGGCGAACGCGATATGGCACAATATAACGTGTTTTTGGAATTACGAGTTCGTGAGTACCCGGCAATCTTCCTGGATGCCCAAGAGAAGGATTATCGCTCAGCAACGTAATGGTATGGTAGATTCGCTGTACCACTAGGTGGGCCGCTTGGGGATTATCTTTAGCGATATACTCGGCTTCTTGATCTAAATTTTTTAATGCCTTCCGTAGCCATTTAATTTCCATTAACGCCCCACTTGTTAAATACCGTCAGGACTTCTTGGTCGTTGCTAAAGTCACCGGCATCAGCTTCGTTGATGGCGGCTTTTATTTCTTCAATCTGCCACTCATTTAACTCGACAAATTCGCGAACTGCTTCGGCGGCAAGGAATGATTTGCTGCGGTGAGTGACTGCCGACAGCTTATCTAGGCGAGATTTAAGCTCTGGTTCTATGCGTATGGTCATGGTGGTTGACTGAGACATATTGGACCTCATTTGTATCATTTGTATGACGATGTACACACTCTAGCACAATAATATGCCAGTACAACATTTTACTGCAAGTATGGGGACAGATTTATTTATCACCCGCGTTTCACTATTATCTCGGGCATAGGGTAATGCTTCAAATTCATGGATATCTTCCCACCAGTTTGCATCGCGGCGGCAGCTAAAATCACATCATTTGGGTCAACACCGTGGCTTGGATGCCATTTTCGGTATAGAAAATAGAGGGGTCAATCCTTTATATATAGCGTAAAAACCAAAAGGCTCAGCCGCGATTAATAACTAAACTACCAGAAAAGCAAAGGGGTCAAATCGTTGCTTAGGTCAAAGCAACGAGGTCAGGTCTTTTAACGTGCAATGCGCCCCGTCAACCAACTGTACCATTTTCGGCAAAAAACGTTCACTGCGTAGTTGAACGAAACCGGGGGCAATTTGTTTGCAATCAGGATGTGATCAGAGGGTTACGGACCTTCAACGATTTAAATCTGGTGAAATCACGATCCGCTGTCCAAAGTTCTTTAACGCCATGCAGCAGGCAAAGCGCTGCGATTCTGGCATCATGTACCTGCGGGCCTGCAATTTTTCCGTTCTTTAAAGCCTCGCTTAATTTCGGCCAATAGGTTTCCGTCTCGCTTAACAGCGTCACCGAAGGTGCTTCCAGCCAACATTCGATTTGTTTTATAGCGATTTTCAACGGTGTTGGCAGTTTATAGATCTTTGGATGGGTTGTGATCGCTAGATATTCGTGGATACAAGGCCATGGGATCGCCCAAGCCGCGCTGGACTCCGCTAAGTTCGTTATGCAATGGTCCGCCTCTTTGTGCCAACTGGAATCTTCCCGGTGAGCATAAACCAATATGTTTGTATCGATTGCGATCATCCACCTCGTCCTTGATACGTTCTTTCACGAAGATCGGCCCAATCTCCTTCTTTGAAACCGGATTGTAGGCCTTCGCCTTTAAACGAGTGTTTAGTTAAATGAAATTCTTTTTTTGTGGAATTGGATTGTTCACTGATAAATCGACGTAACGCAACCTCTATGACTGATTTTAGTGTCGAATTACGTTCATGTGCGAGCGTCTTAATTCGTTGAAACAGATCGTCATTTATTTCGATGGTGGTTTTCATTAAGGGTACCCATATTTTATAACCCATAAATATGGGTAGAATAGCTCGTGTTGTCTTTAGCAACAAGACAGCTGCATGTCTCCGCGGGGATAAACAGAACTTCTGATCGAGAATTAGACAAAGGTGTCAATACTTAACTTATAGAAAAATGATGCCGAAACAGGTTGAAGAACCTACCATCGAATCGAGATTAGCCTAACCGGTGTTACCGATGGGGCGGGCGCGAAAAATATTAAATTCAACACCAACTCTGATTTAATTCTATTTTTAGTCCTGGCTCGGATTAATATTGTTGATATTGAAATAGTGGGCATAGCTTTGATCCGTGGAAACCAATCCAAAATTTGATGCTACAGCGTGGGCACCTATCAAAAAATTAGCTAGCTGTACCCGGTCAGCCCAATTTGGACAGATTAGCGTGATTGATTTATTTTCCCGGCGGATCGTGGGTTGGTTCATGGATAAACGAATGAAAGCAAAATTATTGAATGACGCATTACTTATGACGATCTGGAAACCTAAACCAGTCAAAGAATTAGTCTGGCATACGGATAGAGGCAACCAGTGTACGTCTGACAGTCACCGCGAGATCTTGAAACAACATGAAATCGAAAAAAGCATGAGTCGCAAATGCGATTGCTTAGATGATGCGGTCTCTAAAGGCTTTTTCCATATGAAAATGACACCACTTGAAATCTAGCGTTGGCCAAATATTCCTTAAAATATAAAGTCTGGGTAAATTTAGGTTTTTTGCAACAGCGCCAGTTTTGTCGTGGATGCTATGAGTATTAGCAAAGCAGTCTCTGAGGTCGATATCGGCCGGCGCACTTATTACAAGGCTATTCAAGAAGGCCGTATTTAGTTACTATTTTCCTTAGCGACGGTTTTTTCAGATTTGAGGTGGCTATTACGACCTCAATAACAATTCGCATACCTTTAATGGAATACAGGCCATGCAGGAAAAATTGAAACAACTCACACTAGATAATAAAGCCAAGCTTGTCATTATCGTGCTTGCCGCAGGTGGTATAGTTCCAACAAACATCAACTGGATCATGGTAGCTACATATTCCCTATTCGGTTGGGACTTCATCCGTTAGGGTAGATTGGTGAAGAACGTCAATTGAGTTTTTTTTACTTCATGAGAGGTAAATAAATACGTTGACAGAGTACTAGGATCGACCAATTCCAGATATTTCAATAGCCGGTGTGAATAGTGCACAGTATTCCAGACGCTTTAGTGATAGATTGAAAAAACACTAGCCTATAGACATTTGTGTAGAAGAAAAATTGAATAACTTAAAATCAATTCTGGGGGTATTTTCTTCACGCTGAGACATATTGATCCAGCGGAGCACGTAGGCTAAGGACGCGTTTATGTTTAGAACCTATTACCGATCGGTAGAGGAGGAGAGTAATGTCACTAAGCTCACAACGGTTCAGCACAAACCAACGGCTGGTATCGGCTGCGGAAAATAATCCTGCTCTGGGAAAAGGTGAACGCGGGGAAGGAATACGCCTGATACAGCAAGGCCTTATCGAATTGGGCTATCCAATGCCAATCTCGACAAGAAAATACGCCAGTCCGGATGGGATTTATGGAAGTGAGGTAAAGGCCAAGGTGCGTGATTTTCAATCTGCCAATGGGTTAGGGCGAGATGGCACTGTGGGTCGCAATACTATGCATAAATTGGACGCCTTATTGCGCACTCCTGCGCCATTGTTACCGCCTCTTCCGCGCGGCACCAAGACTCGAATAGTACACAATGTTCCGATGGTTGCGCAGGGCCCAAATCCAATTTGTTGGGTTGCTTGTGCTGCAATGGTGATGTCATTTAAGCAGCATCGGTCGGTTACGGTTGGTGAAATTAATAATGGTTTTGACCCATCAAATTCATCTATGACGAATCCCGCGACTTCTTGGCCAGTATTTTACGACATTCTGAGCAGTCTTGGATTTACTTCGAAAGGTCCCCGCATGTCGCCAAGCGAAGATTTCTTGCTTGATTTAGTACAATGGCATGGTCCATTCATTCTGACGCACTATACGAGTACACTAGCTCCGGCGATAACGGGTGTTGGAACGCACGCGGTGGTAGTCACAGGTCTAGATATGAACGCGGATAAGTGTTTTTACAACAGTCCTTGGGGTACTCGAAACGATTCGGTATCTATTTCGACAATACTAGGCTCTATGGAGCGTCTTTGGCAACTGGGTACACGGTCGGTCGCATATATACCGTAGAGGAACGGGCGAGAAAAAATCAGATTCCCCTGGAATTTAGAATCGGAAATTTAGTGGAGAGTTTTAAAGCTCAATCTACGGATAGTCGTGGTTCTTATCAAGAATATTCTTCCGAAACTTTCCTAGATCTACAGACGGCACTTATCTTCAGTGACAGCGCCGGTTTATATAGACTTAATCAATAAGCTAAATTCAACTTATTCATATGCCTTATGCGGTCAATATTCACGAAGCTAAAATCAACTATCGAGATTATTGACTCGGGCTAATGTTGGAGAGATTGTTATAGCTAAGGCAGATAATTCCGTGGCGGTGTTTGTTCCCATGTCGCTCGGACAAGAGAGGAATCCGAAAATCGCTAAAGATCTTTTATTTGTCTTTTCTGCTGGAAAAGGAGTCGCTCGCGTGGGGACGATGAAGTATTCTCTGGAAAAAAATAAATCCTCTGGTTGCTTTTCGACGACCGAAAGCTTCGCCGTAACGGCCGGGCTATTATACGGGAGCCTAAACATACGGCGTTATTTAAAGTGCATCTGTGTGGGAAATGGCGAGTTAACCATAGCGATCCGTTTGACCGAATGTTGGCTGCCCAGTCGAAACTTAAAGACATCGCGCTCCTAATATCCGATAAAGCATTCAAGTAATTTAAAATAATAGAGAATTGGTAAATATTGTTGATGAACTAAGCAATGACTATCATCCCAACTATCATCGACCAACACGCCGATGAAGCCTCATTCCTTTGGATTCTACGCAACGCAGCCATTCAAGCGCCTCACTATAGGTTGGCCGATATCGTTGAATTAGATAATCGAGTTGAAGCCCATATCGACGGACTTCGCATCGCCGGTGATGCCGGATGGGAAATCTGTAAGAAAAATCTAACATTTGAAGAATCTAGCGAGGTTTTTGCCGCGGCCAATCTTGCACTGGAAAGTAAGGATCCAAAACGTATGGTGGATGTGTTGGATTTTGTTGAATCTACTCCGGATACACTACCAGGATTGATTTCGGCTTTTGGTTGGGTCGAACCACAAAAGTTAAGGGGTAAGGTAAAGGATTTATTAACTGCAGAAGCACCTGTCTATAAGCATATTGGAATTGCTTCGTGTGCAATACACCGGGTTGATCCAGGGAGATTTTTAGATACCGCCATAGAATGTGAGGATATTCAACTCAAATCGCGAGCACTCAGAGCAGTGGGTGAATTGAAGCGAGAAGATTTAGCGGGTGTGACGCAAGAACATTTGTCGAATTCAAGTATCGACTGTAAATTTTGGGCGGCCTGGTCTATGGCGTTATTAGGAAAATCCGGATCTATTGAAGTATTGCAGGATTTTGTCGAAAGTCGTTCGAAATACCAGATGCAAGCGCTACAGCTGGTGCTGCGGTGTTTAGGAATATCCGGTGCACAATCCTGGCTAAAAAAATTGTCTAAAGATTCCGAGAATATACGAAATCTGATTATCGGAACTGGAGTTGTTGGCAATACCTCGTATATTCCGTGGATTATAAAACAGATGAACGATCCTGAGCAGTCGCGCGTTGCGGGAGAAGCTTTCGCAATTATAACTGGCGTTGATATCGCCTATGATGATCTCGAAGGCGTATGGCCGGAAGGGTTCAGTGCTGGACCGACAGAAAATCCAGAAGATGAAAATGTCAGCTTGGACGCGGATGAGGATCTACCGATGCCAAATCAAGGTTTGATAGAGCAATGGTGGGAAAACCATCGGCACGAATTTGATTCGAATCAGCGCTATCTTTGTGGTAATCCAGTATCCATCCGAAATTGTCGGCAGGTTCTGAAAAATGGATATCAGCGTCAACGAATCGCTGCCGCACTCGAACTTGCGCTATTAGGTAGTGAAGAAATTCTATTTGAAACCAGAGCACCGAGTTTCAGACAGACGGCGATGTTAGATTGACGGTAGATCACGGCAAGACGCCCAATCAAACGAGTGGATAAACAGACTATATTTATGACTGCTTTTGCTAGACGATCGGTAGGTGGCCCTCATGATAGTTGAGGATTCTGAACTTCATCGAAAGATAGCGCACCAAATAAAACGAAATTTTCAGGATGGTTTTTTTTCGTTTGTCTGACCGTATAAATATCAATTTATAAAGATGTTCTACGCGCAAATTGTATTGTCTATCGTTGCTACAATTCTATTTTTCTTTGCGATAGTGGAATATAAAAGAAACGTTAAACGGATAATAATCCGAGCCAGAACCTGGCTATGCGTAGCCTCTATTTTCACAATAATCGTTATATTTTTGAATATTTTCTAATCAAGTTAAATTTTGATATTACCCAGCAATATATCCCGAAACATAACCCAGTCTGCAATAAAGCTGAGCCAAGGATGCTTTAAGCTTGCGGGCTGGTTTTTTTCGAATAAGAAATGACCAGACCAAGCGCAACCATAACCTATGATTGGCAGGAGTAAAACGAGTTGCCAATCCTGATAGATCAGGATGTAGATTGTGGTTATTAAAACTGCGCAATTGCCCAGAAAATGCAGGCGGCGACAGTTAATATTGGTATGCTGCGAAAGATAGCTTGGGTAGAAATCCGAGAACTGTGAATGAGGGAGCGTATCCATTGAAATTTAAAAACGCAAGCGGATGATCCTTATTCCGCCTGCGTTTAGCAATGCTTTAGTCCGACATTATTTATTCAGATGCTTCAACACAGCTTCCAATGTGTCTTTAGCGTCACCAAACAACATATCGGTGTTGTCTTTGATAAATAACGGATTGTCGACGCCCGCATAGCCGGAAGCCATGCTTCGTTTCAGTACGATGGTGTTCGTGCCTTTCCAACACTCCAGAACCGGCATGCCCGCGATTGGACTGTTCGGATCCTCCATTGCGGATGGGTTCACGATATCGTTAGCCCCAACGACCATGGTGACATCGATTTTGGGGAAATCATCGTTGATTTCATCCATTTCGTACACGATGTCGTAGGGTACTTTAGCTTCTGCCAGTAGCACATTCATGTGTCCTGGCATACGGCCAGCCACTGGGTGAATACCAAAGCGAACGTTGACACCTTTGGCGCGCAATACCTTGGTGATATCATTGACCGTGTGCTGCGCTTGTGCAACCGCCATTCCGTAACCTGGAATGAACATGACCTCTTTGGCAGCATCCAACAGTTCAGCGGTTTCGTCGGGATCTATAGACGTTACCTCTCCGGCGTATTCCATTGCTGCGCCACCACCGGAAGAACTGCTGTCGGTGCCAAATCCACCGGCGATAACCGCAATAAACTTACGATTCATCGCACGACACATAATGAAACTTAGAATAGCACCACTACTACCAACCAAGGCCCCGGTTACGATCAACAAATCATTCGACAGCATAAAACCAGTCGCTGAAGCGGCCCAACCGGAATAACTGTTCAGCATCGAAACCACAACTGGCATGTCCGCGCCACCTATGGCCATGACCATGTGTACGCCGAACGCTAATGCTATGATCGTCATTAAAATAAGTGGGAATGTACCACCGCCTTCTAATGCGGCATCGAGAAACCAGCTTCCCAGCCAAATTGTAACAAGCAATAACCCCAAATTGAGCCAATGCCGTCCTGGTAATAGCACGGGAGTACCACTGATCTTGCCGCTCAATTTTCCGAATGCGATTACAGACCCGGAAAATGTAATAGCACCGATTAGGATGCCGACATAGATTTCCATTTCGTGGATACTCTTTTCAACACCTTCGAACGATGCTGCCGGATCCATGAAATTTGCATAGCCGACAAAAACGGCAGCCATTCCGACCAAACTGTGCAGAATCGCGACCAATTCTGGCATCTGTGTCATTTCGACCTTTTTAGCCAGGTAGTAGCCGATTCCGCCACCAATGCCCATCGCCATGATAACAATCACGTACGAGGTAACCGTGTCGCTCAGTATTGTGGCCAAAACCGCAATGGCCATACCTATCATTCCGTAGAGGTTGCCTCTACGCGCTGATTCTTGGTTGCTTAATCCCCCTAGAGCTAGAATAAAGAGGATGGTCGCGCCGATATATGAAACTGTAACTAATCCATCTGACATGACTAAACCCCTTAATCTTTTCTAAACATTTGTAACATTCGCCAAGTAACGGCAAAACCACCGGCGATATTGATCGCTGTGATCAATATCGCCAACCCGGCTAATAGCGTAATCATGAAGCCCGGTGCCGAAATTTGGATAAGCGCACCGATAACGATAATACTGCTGATCGCATTGGTTACACTCATTAACGGGGTATGTAGTGATGCCGTTACATTCCAGATAACCATATAGCCAATGAAACAGGCTAGAACGAATACAGTAAAGTGGGACAAAAATGATGCCGGTGCGCCATTTCCGATAATCCAGAAGATAAGACCTCCGAAAACCAGTGGCAGGAATTTTTGTATAGACTCTGGGATTAAAGGTTTCTTGGGTTCTGGCGCCGGTGCGGGCGCCGCTTCTGCAGCGGGTGCAGCCGGTGCCGCAGAAAGTTTCGGTGCGGGTGGTGGCCAGGTAATTTCACCGGCTTTGATAACGGTCGTGCCACGAACAACTTCATCTTCAAAATCTACAACCATATTGCCGTCTTTTTCCGGTGTCATATCGGTCAACAGGTGACGGATATTAGTGCCGTATAACTGACTGGCTTGGTTGGGTAGACGACTGGGCAGATCGGTATAACCGATGATGCTGACGCCATGTTTGACCACAACTTCATTGGGTTGGGTCAGTTCGCAGTTACCGCCTTGTTCGGCAGCTAAATCGACAACCACGCTGCCTTCCTTCATCGATTGTATCATTCCCTTGGTAATCAGCTTGGGTGCAGGTTTGCCGGGAATCAAGGCGGTAGTAATGATGATATCTACTTCCATCGCCTGTTGCGCAAAAAGCGCCATTTCAGCTTCGATGAATTCTTTACTCATCACTTTTGCATAACCACCTACACCGGAGCCTTCCTCTTCGAAATCAAGCTCCAGAAATTCGGCATCCATACTTTCGATTTGTTCTTTTACTTCGGGGCGTGTGTCGAAAGCGCGGACGATAGCGCCTAATCCTTTGGCGGTACCGATTGCGGACAGACCCGCAACGCCGGCGCCGATGACCATAACTTTGGCGGGTGGGACTTTACCGGCAGCGGTAATTTGACCGGTGAAAAAACGGCCAAAATGTTGTGACGCTTCTATTACCGCTCTGTAGCCGGCAATATTGGCCATTGAGCTTAGTGCATCCAGCTTCTGTGCCCGGGAAATACGGGGAACGCTGTCCATCGCCAGGATGGTAGCTTTCTTTGCAGCCAGCCTGGACATCAATTCTTCGTTTTGTGCAGGCCAGATGAAACTGATTAGATTGCCACCTTCCTGGAGCAGTTCTATTTCGTCAATTGACAATTCGGGATGCGTTTCGGGTGGACGGACCTTGGCGACAATGTCGCTGGTCGACCATAGCGTTTTAGCGTCGTCTACTACTTCCACGCCAGCTTCACGATATGCATCATCAGTAAAGTTCGCTAATGTTCCGGCGTCCTTTTCGATGGCAACGGAATATCCGAGTTTTTGCAATTTCTCTGCAACCTCGGGTGTCGTTGCGACACGCCGTTCACCAGCGTGTATCTCTTTGGGTATTCCAATCTTCATTGTAATTGTATCCCCCTTATGGGCTCAAAAGCCGTCTAGATAGCCATAAGGGCAATCTATAAGCTCAATATTATGATGAATGTTAAATACTTATATTGTCCAAGAACGAATAGTCTAAGCTTGATTAGGGCATCAGGGCCGAAGATTCCTCCGTTATATCCGGATTCATATCGCCATCCGCTTACAACTAACGTCAGCTTAAATCGATCTTGAATAGTTTTTTAGAACTGCGATAACCAAGTGCACGGTTGTTCTCGTGTTCTGTGGAAAACACGAATTTGCAACTCAACCTATACGCGTTATATCTAATTCAACAAGGTCAAATTAGTATGATCTGGCTCCTTATGTTGCTCTATCACCATTACGGCATGGCGCAAGCGATGACCGAAGCAAAACGCATAAAAAAATCAAGGCGGCATGCCATTTGGATGCCACGTTAGCCCACAAAGTAGGAAAGATGCATTTGCCCCGCAGTTCTACCACAGACGCGGAGCATATGGGATCAAGGCTTATTTTTCAATAGTTTGATCAAGGATTAGTGATTTGTAAACTCTTCAATATGCAAAATTGCGCCGTAACATAATGTAATTAATAGTAAAAAATAAAAATCCTTTGGCTGTTATCGCTTCTGGGGTAGTGGGTCTGGAAAGGGACTAGGCTGGGAAATTAACTCGGCCGGAATGAAGGGCTGTATGTACCGGCCAAGTTATCCTTTTTGCTGTAATAGGTATTAGACCAATTTGCGTGCCTGTTCGAACGCATCGCGAAAATCCATATAGAGAGGGCCCTCTGATTCAAAGATTGCGTCTAGTAGAAAGTGTTGCAACTTATATTTAACGTCGCCCACGGCCAGTGCTCCGATTCCGACGGCATTTTCGGATGCCGTTGCATATTCTAACGGGACTCCGAAATCGTGACGTTTTATGCCTTCAATACCGAGCGGCGGCACAGCGTTTACATCACCCGCAACTTTAAGTTCTTTGGCGTCAGCCAAAACCGAAGCATTGAGAACTTGTATGCCGGCTTTCGCGGTGCAAAATACAATGTCCGCATTGGATAACAGCCTTGCTTTATCCGCATCGGAACTGGCGTAGGTTCCGCATAGGTTTGCCCCGCACAGATTATTGTATTCATCGGCAATTTCCAATGCGGTATCGATGGTCAGATGATCGACCAGCGTAACATCAGCGCCGGCCAGAGACGAGATTACGCCAGTTGCAATTCCGACCGGTCCAGTACCACCGAATACAATTGCGCGGCATCCTTTTAAGTCGGTTTCATGCTTGGTTTTGAGTTCCTTCTCTACGCAGGCGACCAACGCAGCTGCAGTGGTAAATGCGCCGCTCGGGTCTGACAATACAGAAACTTCAAACGGTGGCACCATAGCTGCTTTTGCCGCATCCAGCATAGCCATGGCTAGTCCTATATCACGCCCTCCAATAAAAATACCGGTTAGTTTGACGCCTTCCGGACCGCGAGAAAATATAGCATCTTGGACCAAACCAGTGATATCTTCGAGTTTAACATCGTCGTACGGGACGATGACGTCAAAATCAGCATCCAACGCCATATTGATGTCGAAAGGACTGGTATGCGGGCTTGGGTCGAACATGTGTATTATGCTACGTTTTTCCATTAGAAATCCTCGTGCAATAGTGATTAATTGGGTTTCAGTCAAAAATTCGTTAAGTCTCTTAGATTGCCGCTAAACCACGCATGACTAGATATATTTAGCGGATGTAGTCTGTTTAGGCCGATCAAACCACCTAGCCTAATATCTTGCAGTATTGCCTAAGATGCTGTCTGGCCGAGTTAAATTCATCACAATACTCGAAAGCCCCATTTCTTTAAAATTTTAAAAAAATAGACTTTTCAGATCTAATGAGTCCGATGTAGAGCTGGTATTGATAAGAATTAGAGTTTTACCGACGGTTAAAAATCACAAGCTCTTTATATATTGGCGAGCTACTTCAAATGCATGCTCAAAATGCAAGTATACCGGGGTTTCTGACTCGATCATTCTTTTTAACAGTCGATTCTGTGCTTGGTATTTAACATTACCTATCGCTAACGCTCCAATGCCTACAGCACCACTTATGGAGCCGTCAATTGGATCACCGTCGTGGTGTGCGTCCAGTCCCGCTATTCCCGACGGTGGAACCGCGTTAACGTCGGCGGCAACTTTCAGTTGAGGTGCCGATGAGATCAATTCAGCATTTAAGACCTCGATACCCGCTGCTGCGGTTGCATAGACAACATCTGCGGTCTTAATGAGTTCGGTTTTGTCCGCGTCCGCACCTGCGCCAATATTGGTTTCATTGTTGCCAAACTCAGTATTGCACATCGCTGCAATTCGCTCGGCTTTTTCAAGTTGACGGCCAATGATCTTGACGTTTGCGCCGGCTTTCGCAGAGATTACTGCCGCAGCTTGACCTACAGGACCGGTCCCTCCCAGCGCGAGCACATTCTTACCTTCAAGTGTAGTGTTGTGTGTTTTCAATAATTCGCGCTCGACCGCGGCGACCATCCCAGCGGCCGTTGTAAATGCACCGCTTGGATCTGCGAATACCGGAACTTCAAAAGGAGGTACCATAGAGTTTTTTGCAGATTTCAGCATAAAAACAGCTTGGTGCGTATCGCGGCCCCCTATGAATATACCGGTACGTTTAACCCCAGACGGGCCTCTGGAAAAGATTGCGTCTTGGACTAGTCCTACGACCTCATCCTGCTCCACATTGATATAAGGGATTGCCGCGGTCCAACCCGCGTCCAATGCCATGTTTACATCAAATGGACTGAGATTTTTAGCCGTTGTAAACATGTGCAAAATATATTGTTTTTCCATGATAATATCCTAGGTATTTTTTGTGAAAGTAATATAGTAAAAAGGTTTTAACGACGCAACTTACAGCCCTATTTCCTTGCTAAAGCGTTACGTCTAAATAACTGAAATGAGATGTTCGAAACTACTGATTCTTGGGAATTAAGTATCGCATGTCGAGCCCATACAGCGGTAAATTCGTGTAGCCAGACAGCATTTACGGCGAGAGTATAAAGCATCGAGATCACGTTACAAGACCCTTGACGCTGAAAAACAACTATAAAATAACCTATTCCATGATTAGCAGGATGCATCAATGAAAAAACTGCAACGATTGTACCCACCACCGTTAGAGGTGGTTTCACTGCGCGGTTTGTACCTGGAACATCGTATCCACGAGCTGGGAAGTTTCGAAAAACCATTTGTATATGCAAACTTTTTGACGACTTTGGATGGCCGAATCGCGTTAGAAGACACCTCTACTGGAGAAAGCTATTTACCAAAAACGATGACCACGGCAGACGATTTTCGTCTGTTTTTGGAATTGCACGCTCAAGCGGATTGCTTAATAACCCACGCAGGTTATATGCGCGCATTAGCGGCAGGTCGTTTGGGGAACATCTTACAGGTGGGAATCGGTGACCAAAGCGAGGATATTGTCGAATGGCGTCGCCAACGAGGTTTGAAACCGCAACCAGCGATCGTCATAGCTAGTGCTAGCCTGGATTTTAATATGCCGCAGTCAATCGCCGATCATGGACAGGATTGTATCATCGCGACCGGTGAGAAGGCTGATCCATCGCGGATAAAATATTGGGAGAAAAAAGGTTACAAAGTTTTACGCGCAGGTAGTCAACAGCGTGTGGAAGGAGTGTCATTGGTGACGAATTTGAGCCAGTTGGGTTATCGACGGCTCTATTTAATCGCGGGCCCGGAAATGTTGGCTACGATGCTTCGGGATGGGCAGTTGTCCCGTTTATACCAAACAATCACGCATCAATTGATGGGTGGTAAAGCTTTTCGGTCTTTGCTGTCCGGCGCGGAACTAGGTACGCAGGGGCATTTGCGGATGAAATCGTTGTATTACGATCAGGTTTCTGAAAATGGCGTTGGCCAATGGTTTATCCAATTTGACACCCTGTAGAATCTAATTCTGTAGGGGAAGAGGACGACTCAGCATTCAGAGTTCGTTTCAGTCAGCAGTTTGTGTAACCCTATTGATTAATATAGGATAACCTTTCAAGGCTACGCGAAAAATCGCACATATCGATAGAAGTGAGAAATTGCTGATCGTTAATTCCGATGGAATCGAGATAGTTCCCGAGCAAAATTGGATCGCTGATCTTCAAAGCCATAGGGGTGCGTTTCGTAGATTGAAAAGCAGCCTTGTATAGCGGTATAAACCACAAGGGTATAGGTGCGTGCCTCGGATGGCCCAAGCTATTGGGATTAATCTGTCAATCCGGATTCCGATTAGATCATTACCCTATTTATTTAGCCAATTGGGTATAAAGAATAAAGGTAAACACAATGGATCCAAGATACTATAAGTATATTCAAATATTAGTAATGTTCATGATATTGGGTGTCTTTTTCTATTTCATATTGCAACCCCAATAAATTCTGGTTTCAATCAAAAGTCCGTACTAAGTTATTGTCAATTCAAATAGCTTAGGCAACGAAAGCTTATTATATCCACACTCTAAAATGCCGATAGCATTCCATAGAATTTGCATTGTTTAACCTTGGGCGCCATTGCAACGGCGGTAAACTTGAATGGTGCGGCAATGGAATAGAGAATCGCGCTTCGCCGATATCACTTGAGTAATATAAGGCGGGATGGGACGGAAGCTCCAAAGTTTTGCGATTACGGGATATTAACAACAGCGAAAATAACATTCATAAAATACAGAGAGGCTGACAATGGATACGAGTAAATTATTACAAGAATTACTGGAAACTGGCCAATCATTGGCTGAACAAGGACAGCAATGGGTTGAAGACAAGGCAGGCATTCCGCAGGATGATGGCGAACGTCAGGCCGCGTTAGAGTCTATGGGGAAGGGTGCTCTAGGCGCTGGTGTCCTGGCGGTATTATTAGGCACCGGTGCGGGTAGACGCTTGACTGGATCGGCATTAAAGCTTGGCAGTTTGGCGGCGTTAGGAGGATTAGCCTATAAAAGTTTTCAAAATTGGCAGGGTGTTCATTCAACCAAAGCTGTGGAGCAGGGCTCGTCGATAGATCAATTAGAGGAGACCGACGCAGAAGGTCGAAGCCAAATCTTAATGCGGGCGATTATCGCCGCCGCAAAAGCCGATGGGCATATTGATGACGAAGAGTTGAGCAATATTCAAGGGAAAATAGCTGAACTGGAATTGGATGGTGAATCGTCTGAGTTCATCAAAGCCGAGCTTGCTAAACCGTTGAACGCCGCTGACGTTGCCGCGGGTGCCGATTCGCCTACCACGGCCGCTGAAATATATTTGGTCTCCTGTCTACTTATGGGAGAGCAGAACGCACAGGAAAAGGCATATTTGCACGATCTCGCTCAGCGATTAGGGCTCAAACCAACTTTGGTCGCGGAACTAGAACGTAAAATGCAAAACACCTAAGTCGCGAAAAAAGATGTTGCACGGGGTCATTTAATTTTGTGACTCCGTGCAAATTAAAATTATAGTCAACCAATAAAAACGTCGAATCTATTTAAGTTATTTCGTTTCGTTATTCCAGCTATCGGGTAAATTATTGAGCCGGATCATTTGTCGTTGAGGCAGGTGATTCAGGGTATTCGATTGTTACCGAAACCAGTAATGCTCCGGTATTATTGTGTAAGAAATTAAATGGGTCGTTCATCGCAAAAAATAAATGTCCTGTCTCTTCTGCGGTAAATTCCATGACCGGGCCTACAAGAAATGGTCGCCCGCTATTTCCCAATCTCGCCATCAAAGCACACAACGGGATCCAGGCGACTTCCCCGGCAATCGACGCGGTTGAATCCCCTTCGGCTCCACAAGACATTCCAATCTCAGGCCAAGGACTCCATTTTCCATTTGCGCGGATCGATACTTTTGCGCCTGGTACCAGATAAATTCCTGGTTTTTGCCAGGCTTTGTTTGCGAGTACTTTAAATTGTCTACGGTCTTTTTCGTTGATCGTTACATTTTTGCTGGTTCCAGCATATTTATTAGGTGTTTGTACGATACAACCGGGTAGAACTAATGCGGCAATCAGCAAAATTACGAGTATTAAAACAACATTTTTCGGCATGGTTGATTCCTTAAGGTTACTTGGTTTATCCCAGCAATTTGGGAAGAGGTATTCTAAGGTGCGGGTATTTAAACGCCCCATCCATTGCCCTTTTAGACAGGGTGAATCTCGCTAATTTATTCATTCAGTTTCTATTGGTTCGCCAAGCCATTGTTTGCGCAAATATGCTGGATCGACAGTGAAGACAGTAACAAATATTGATACTCGATGAACTCCATTGAATAGATAGTAGTCAAATTGATTGAGATTAATTTTAGCGTTGTTGGGTGTTTATGATACCAATTAATGGATTAATTTCGGTCGCTAAGCCCAAAATCAATGCTTTTAATTGAGCTTCTTTGAGCGAAATTACACATTTATTTGAAAATGTAATTGTCTACGTGCAAATTGGTTAAGGAGTAAAGTCTAATGCAGCTGCTCGATTGCCAAGATGTTTGTCGTATTATCGAGTCTACCGGTGGTCTAGAATCATTCAATAATCTCGTCTTGGAGCAATTGGAATTCGACTTTGCCCGTTGGCCGGAATTTAAAAAATCACCGCGTCACGCGTCGCACTTTTCAAAGGGTGTGATAGAGCTGATGCCTTGTAGCGATCAGCAATACTACAGCTTCAAATACGTTAATGGTCACCCGGGTAACCCAGAGCTCGGAAAATCAAGTGTCGTTGCATTGGGTGTGCTTAGCGATATGGTGACCGGCTACCCGTTGATGATAAGCGAAATGACGATATTGACCGCGATCAGAACCGCAGCTACCGCGGCATTGGGCCTAAAATATTTGGCCCGGCGCAATAGTACTAAACTCGCATTGATTGGGACCGGCGCACAAGCTGAATTTCTGGTCTACGCGTTGAGTACTGTAATGACTATCGAGGAGCTGAGGTGTTTTGACATAGATCCGGCCGCTCTGTGCAAATTTTTGCATAATATGGCTGACCGAAAATCAATACTGGTACCGACTCAAAATATAGCGGATGCTATCAAAACAGCCGATGTTGTTGTTACCGCAACAGCGGATAAGCGCCAGACCCATTTGTTTAGCGAAGGTCAAATTACTGACGGTGTGCATATCCACGCAATGGGCGGTGATTGTCCAGGTAAAACTGAACTAGATCCGGCTCTATTGGAGCGGTCAAAAATAGTCGTAGAGTATCTGGATCAAACCCAATTTGAGGGCGAAATACAGAACCTCTCTAAGGTCACGATCCACGCTGAATTGTGGGAGATTATCTGCGGGCAAAAGTGCGGGCGCGTCGACCCAGATGAAATCACTTTATTTGATTCGGTTGGTGTAGCAGTGGAGGATTTTTCAATATTAAAGTTGATTTATGATTTGGCGGCGCAAATGAATATAGCTAAGGAGGTTGATGTGATTCCCAATATGGATAATCCTAAAGACTTGTTCAGCCAATTATCGTCGGCGCATACACGGCCGCAATTATATCGCCAATCAGTTTGAGGGTTTTGTGTTGTTTGTCCAATCCAGGCGCAAATTCGGCAATTTCTATCCCGGCCAGTTGTTGATTACCGTTGAATTGATGCAATGCCTCGACCAATTCACTTCCGCGGATGCCGGACGGTTCCGGTGTTGACACGGCTGGCGCGTCGATGGGGTCGACAGCATCCAGGTCGATGCTTATGCCAAAACGGTCAGTTGTTTTCTGCAATTTATTGCTCGCTTCAGCCAATACCTGGGTCAATCCACCGTGATTGGCAATAGACTGCCCGTGGTAGCAGGTTAATGTTAATTCGGTTAACAATTGCAGTTCTTCAATCTCGTACGAGCGTGCACCGACGATTGAGATATTGCTGGCGTCGAGTATTGGCCCATCGCCATAGATTTGTTTTAATTGACGGTCGCTATGTCCCAACAATGCGGCGAGCGGCATTCCATGGATATTACCCGATGGCGAACTTACAAAATTATGCAGGTCCAAATGCGCATCTATCCAAATCAAACCGAAAGATTGGCCTGTATCCAGCCCGGAAGCGGCGCCGCTCCAGGTACCCATCGCGCAGCAATGATCACCGCCAATCGTCAAAAATGATCGGCGTTGGGTAAGCAAATCCCCAGTCCATCTAGATATCTGCCTACCGATGTTAGCAATTGCCTGTAAGTTGCCGTGCGCGGCATCCGTTGAAATTATTTTGTCCCATTCCAGTCTGATCGCGTGATGGGCCAGGCGTTCACGAAACATCAACGATGATCGCACGGCCGATGGTCCTTGTGCCGGTTCGGTTCGTGGGCAACCCAAACTACTGGCGACGCCCAGAGTGGTTAAGTTTTCCATTGGATTTTGATGCTTTGCATACCGAATTAGAATCGGTTTAGAGCACAAAAGTTTTATCTACTTCGGTTATTAGGTTTTTGCGTGCCTCATTGACTAATCCTAAGATAGTGTTGGCAACGATTATTTTTTATCAATTTTGGCCCAGGTATCCCTCAGGGTGACGGTTCGATTGAATACCGGCAACTCATCTGAACTGTCTTCGCTATCCAGACAAAAATAGCCGCATCTCTCAAATTGAAAATGGCTCCCCGGGGCTGCGCGGGATAGGCTGGGTTCAACCCTTGCTTTGTCTAAGGTAACGAGAGAATCGGGGTTAAGCGCGATCCTAAAATCAGGCTCTGCGTCCGGGCGTGGGATATTGAACAAACGGTCGTATAATCGGATTTTCGTTGGCAGCGAATCATTCTCCGAGACCCAATGAATGACGCCTTTAACCTTACGGCCTTCGGGTTTTTTACCCAAAGTATCCACATCATAGGTGCAGCGGAGTTCTACCAGATTTCCGTAATCATCTTTGATCACTTCACGACATTTAATCACATAAGCATTACGTAATCGTACCTCGCCCCCAATGATTAGGCGTTTGAATTTGGCGGGAGGAATTTCGGCGAAGTCTTCCTGCTCGATCAATATCGTTCTGGCAAATGGGATTGAGCGGACTCCCATTTCTGGTTTTTGTGGGTGATTCGATACTTCAAGATGTTCAGTTTTGTCATCCGGATAATTTTCCAATACTACCCGTAATGGGTTTAGCACGGCCATCGCTCTGGGGGCGTTTTCGTTAAGATCTTCGCGGATACTATTTTCCAATACACCCATTTCAATCCACGCATCTTTTTTGGTGATGCCGATACGCTCGCAAAAATTACGAATCGATAGCGGGGTAAACCCTGCACGTCGCAATCCGGCTAGCGTGGGCATGCGTGGGTCGTCCCAACCGTTAACGTGACCTTCCTCTACCAGTTGGTTTAGCTTACGTTTACTCATTACCGTAAATTCCAGCGACAACCGTGCGAATTCGATTTGCTGAGGACGGCATTCGGAGTCCACATGATCCAGAATCCAATTGTACAGTGGTCTGTGGTCTTCGAATTCCAGGGTGCACAATGAATGAGTAATTCCCTCCAGTGCGTCAGAAATGCAGTGGGTATAATCGTACATCGGGTACAAGCACCACTGATCGCCGGTACGTTGATGGTGCGCCCGGCGGATTCGGTACAACGTTGGGTCGCGCATATTCATGTTAGACGCGGCCATATCGATTTTGGCGCGTAACACGTAGGAACCATCCGCAAATTCACCATCTCGCATGCGCTGGAAGAGGAATAGATTTTTTTCTACGGAACGATGGCGATCGGGGCTTTCCCGCCCAGGTTCGGTCAAAGTGCCCCGGTATTCGCGGATTTGATCCGCGTTTAAGCTGTCTACGTAGGCGTGCCCGTTTTCTATTAATTTCACGGCAAAATCATAAAGCGATTCAAAATAGTCCGAGGCGTGGTGGAGTGAATCCCATTCAAAACCAAGCCACTCAACATCGCGTTTGATCGCGTCCATATATTCGATGCTTTCTTTTTCCGGATTGGTGTCATCAAAACGAAGATTGCAGCTACCGTTGTATTCAGCGGCTATACCGAAATTGAGGCAGATCGATTTAGCGTGGCCGATATGCAAATACCCATTGGGTTCGGGGGGGAACCGGGTTGCGACTTTATCGCCATTTTTTTGCTGTCCTAAGTCACGTTCAACAATTTGACGAATAAAATTAGACGGGGGTTGGCATTCGCTGTTCGACATTAGAATATTGACCTTAGGCTGGTATAAATGGGAACGGATTTTAGCATTTTCCAAGGGCTTCAGAGTGATCAATTTTGTGTTGTAGCAATTCGATCGGATGTTGGTGTTTTCTAGACTCGGAATGGATCAAAAATGGTTTCGATTATTTATCCACAATTTCTGTGGATAACTTTGTGGATGAAAGTCTGTGCTAACGAGAAAAACTGGATTGTCATCAAATTGTCATATTTTTGATCAATTAGGCGACTAAATTCAAATAAAATAAGTATAACAATATCATAGAGGAATATTGTTACATTACAGTTTAATTAGAAAGTGCAAGTTTTTAAACCCATTCGACTAGCAGGAAAGCGACTGTTAACAAAAGTGCGAAAATGCTGACAAGAATGTCAACTGGTACATCGTTGTACAACTGTGATCGAAATCTGTAAACGAATTGACAATTTATCGAAAAATGGTACCAATTTCAGGTTCGGTCGGTTCTATTTATTGAATTTTCTTTCGACGGAGAAATTGGCAATCTTTTACGGTTCTAGAAATGCATGCCAAGTGCGATAAATTTTGCATCAAAAAGCTTCGGTATGCGTAACAGCTCACAATATTCATCGTAATTTTTCACAGATGTGAAACGGTTATTTTGTCACCGTGTATTAAACCGCTAAGCTTGCTGCTAACCCATGGCTTGTTTCCCGTAAAGTTGTTTTACGGTTTGGATCAATATAATCGTCAAACCGGGGTGGTAAAGAAATAATCGATCAATATGCATGGAGGCATATATATCTACCCCGCAGCAAAGTTCTGTTCGCTATCTTAGTAAACCCAAGAGCATCATGGTCCGCGCGGGTATTTCCATGATATATCTGAGTTCGGGCGTCTCTACTGCGCAGGTCGGTGGGACCTTTACCGATATTGCTGCGGGCGATCGCGCGGGAATCCATTATCGACGGGTAGCGTCGCCGAGCAATCAGCATGAATAAACCCGGTCAATGTAGGGGTTTATCGATGGGTGATTTTAATTGCGATGGTTTTATCGATAGCAAACGATATTTTCTTTGTACTAGAGAGCTTACGGTTTGGCGTGCTTGCGAATAGCAATATTGCAGGAACTTTAGCCGACTTAAACAGCTGGAGGGTAGAGGGCCGGAAGTCCTGGGACGATAGAGTGTGGTGACCAATTTGATATGGCGGAATACTGGTGAAAATGTTCGCCATTTTTTAAAATATTGAAACGCTAACCAGGAATTAGAAGACCGTCTAAAGCAAAATTGATTTATAAAAAGTTAGGGGCAACATAATCCTTCTTCCATCCAGGCAGCGGGATAACAACGAATTCAAGCAACGTTTTGGAATGGCTTAGATTCGTTTGAACCAAAACTATAAAACCGGGATAGCAATTAGAAAAATTCTGGTCAATAATACGCCGTCCATTCTAAAGCTAAATCCCAAAAAGCAGGTATCTAACCCATCCATGCGTCTGGAAAAAATCAAGCTTTCCGGTTTTAAATCATTTGTAGATCCGACCACGATTCCAATTTCCGGGAATCTGGTGGGGATTGTCGGGCCCAACGGTTGCGGTAAGTCGAATATCATTGACGCGGTACGCTGGGTGATGGGCGAGAGTTCGGCCAAGCATTTGCGGGGTGGAACCATGGCCGATGTTATTTTCAACGGATCAGCAAGTCGAAAACCGGTCGGAGTCGCTTCGGTGGAATTGGTGTTTGATAATAGTGCCAGGCGCTTGGGTGGTGAATATGCGGGCTACAGCACGATAGCGATCAAGCGCCAGGTTTCCAGGGACGGACAATCGGTTTATTTGCTGAATGGCGCGCGCTGTCGGCGCAAGGATATCACCGATATTTTTCTCGGCACCGGGTTGGGCTCACGGAGCTATGCGATCATCGAGCAGGGAACGATTTCCCGTTTGATCGAAGCCAAGCCGGATGATTTACGGGTATTGATTGAAGAGGCTGCTGGTGTTTCCAAGTATAAGGAGCGTCGCCACGAAACCGAAATCCGCATCCGTCATACACGAGAGAACTTAGACCGTTTGAATGATGTGCTCGACGAGGTCGGCAAGCGCATCGATCATCTACGTCGGCAGGCCAAAAAAGCCGAAAAATACACCTCTCTGAAAACTGATGAACGTCGTTACAAGCAGGAATTATTGGCGCTTCGCTGGCGTTCGCATCAGGACTCAGTGCAAGCGTTCGAAGCCAATGCAAATGAAAAGCAGCAGCAATTGAATGAATTGTTGCTGCGAAAAACCGAACTCGACAAGCAGCTATCATCGAGCGGCGATGCGCACGCGGCACTACAGCAAAATCTGAATGCGGTGCAAGGAGAGGTTTACGCTGTTACGTCGGAAATTGGCCGCTTGGAACAGACCATTGAAACCGCAGATCAAGCCAAGCAAGATATTCAAATTGAAATTACCAGAATAGAGCGAGG
Organism: uncultured Methylococcaceae bacterium; assembly: GCA_964619885.1. Classification (GTDB taxonomy): domain Bacteria; phylum Pseudomonadota; class Gammaproteobacteria; order Methylococcales; family UBA1147; genus CAZUGA01. The sequence continues at coordinate 7,180 of CAZUGA010000047.1, read as the reverse complement.
CAGCCGCGAAGCCCTTGACGACCTTAATCAGGACGAACAACAACTTCACAGTCTTCAACACGAATTGACAGAAGCGCAAAAGCATTTAGAAGCGGCGCTAATCTTAGAATCAGAGTCGGTCGACAGTCAGCAGCGCGCCGAAGAAGATTACCGTGCGTTGCAATCGGAGTGGGATTCGGTCAAAACTACCATCGCGCTGGCCAACGAAATACGCCAGGTCGAGTCAAGCCGGGTAACTCAATTTAGCGAACAGGCTGAGCAGTACAGAGACCGACAGGCACGCTTGCTTGCCCAGCAGGCAGAACTCGGGGATAGCGAATTAGAGACTGAGATCGAAACCTTAAACGATGAATTGGAATCTTTGCATGCGCAACACACGACCATCCTGTCGGAAATCGACGATGCCAAGCAACATGCACAGAATCAGCGCGATCGAATCAAAAAATTGACGGTAGATTTAGATCGACTCAGGTCCGTTCGACAAGAGATACAGGGCCAAATCAGCTCCCTGGAAACACTACAACAGCATGCAACCGGCCGCGATCGTTCTGCGCTTAACCAGTGGTTGACGCAAGTGTCATTGGATGAATCGCCACGATTGGCTCAACATTTGGATGTCGATACCGGTTGGGAAAATGCCGTCGAAATGGTTTTGGGGAATTATTTGCAGTCCTTGTGTGTGCAAGACACGACTTCGGTTTTTTCGCAATTTGAAAGTATGCCGCAAGATTCGTTGGCGATGATCGAACCCTATAAACCGGTTTCCCGTAGGGCTGATTCCAAACAAGATAAACTTGTGGATAAACTCAAATCGGATTGGAATATCACTGGTTTATTGTCCGGGGTTTATTGCGCGAAGGATATTGACCAAGCTCAAAAAGTTCGCGAAAAATTAGAAATTCATGAATCGGTGATTACCCGCGATGGGCTATGGTTCGGGCCCGGTTGGGTTTATGTCAATCGTGGGAACGATGAACACAGCGGGGTATTAAGACGGGAAAAGGATTTGCGGGCGCTCAGGCAGAAACGCACTGATATCGTCAAGCAATACGATGTGCTGGAACAAGAAATGTTGAGTGCCGAACAAACACTGGCAGAGGCTGAACAAATTTTCGCGGCGAGGCAACAGTCGGAACAGTCGCTATCGGTTCGTCTATCGGACAATAAATCTCGCTTGAGCGCGTGTAATGCCAAATTTGATCAGGTCAATCGACGTTTAAGCCAAATTGGCGATGAGCTGGAAGAAGTGCGGCAAAACCTGGCCAAAGCTGAGAAGCAAAGTGCTGACTCGAAGCAAAAATTTCTGGCTGCAGAACAAGAACATTCTGGATTGATGACCCGCACCGAAGGTTTGAGTGTATCCTGTGAAACGGCCAGACAAAAGCTGGAGCAGTTTATTCAAGAGATGATCGAAGCGCGTGACCGGGTTCGCGGTTTACGGTCACGGATCGAAAATTTAAAATCCTCCGAGCAATTGACGGATAAACATTTACAACGCTTGGTGTCGCAGCGGCAAATTGAAACGGATCGTCTAGAACAACTGAAACAGAAATTGGGGGATACCGATTTGCCGTTACAGGATTATCAAACCCAATTGACCGCACTTGCTGGTAAACGTCAGGCTTTGGAGCAGGATTTAAAAGCGGCGAGGGGCGATCTTAGCGGATACGAGCAAAACAACACAGAATTGTCCGAGCAACGAGCCGGTTTGGAACAGAACATTGATCATAGGCGGGAACAGCTGGAGAAAGTCCGGATGGATAGCCAGGCCAGCCTTGTTCGTTCTCAGACCATCAGTGAGCAGTTGGTCGAGATGAAGGTTGATGCGCAGACCGTACTTCAAGACATCGAAGACGATGCATCGGAACCACTGTGGAGCGAAAAAGTCGAACAATTGGCTGAAAAAATTGCGCGATTGGGTTCGATCAATCTGGCCGCGATTCAGGAGCACGATGAAGAGAGTCAGCGCCTGGAGTATCTCAATGCGCAACACGAGGATTTGAGCGAATCATTGGAAACTTTAGAAACTGCGATGAAAAAAATCGACGGAGAGAGTAAGGCGCGCTTCAAATCGACCTTCGATCAGATCAACAATGGATTGCAGAAAAATTTTCCCAAATTGTTTGGCGGTGGACAGGCGAACCTTGAGCTGACAGAACAGAATTTACTGGAAACCGGGGTGAATGTTATCGCCCGTCCGCCCGGCAAGCGTAATAGCTCGATTCATCTATTGTCCGGGGGCGAAAAGGCTTTGACTGCAGTTGCACTGGTGTTTTCTATTTTCGAGCTTAATCCGGCACCATTTTGTCTGTTGGACGAAGTAGACGCGCCGTTGGATGACGCTAACGTTGGGCGCTTTCGTGCGCTGATTGAAGAAATGTCGCACGCGGTACAGTTTATTTTTATTACACATAATAAGGCGACTATGGAGGTGGCTAGGCATTTGACTGGCGTTACTATGAACGAACCGGGTGTTTCTAGAATGGTAGCGGTGGATATCGATGAAGCGGTGGAATTGGCGGTTGGTTGATGGACAAAGATATTTTTAGAATCCTACTGGGGATATTGGGCCTAATTCTAATTGCAGGAATCTATCTGTGGGACCGCTACAAAACTCAGCGTTCAGAAATTCCGGGCGAACCCGAAGACATTGTTGAGCAATCCGATAATGATTCATTTTCAATGGTGCCTAATATAGCCGATGGGAGAGCCGATGAAAGAGATTTACCTTCGTTTCATGCTTATAGCCAAGATACAGAAAACCTGAGCGATACACTTGATGAAACAAACTCAAACGGCGGCGTTGATTCGATCGAGACTGAACCGGATGATCAATTAGATATCGTGCAGTTATATGTTATCGCGCATGGGGATATGATGTTTTCTGGGCAGGCATTGTTAGAAGCTTTCGAAGCGCAGGGACTGACATATGGCGACATGAAAATCTATCATCGCCCCGCGCCAGATACCCAATTCCCAAGATTCAGCGTGGTCAATATGGTCGAACCGGGTACATTCCCTGACGGGGATTACTCTGATTTTCAATCGCCGGGTATCGCATTATTTTTGCAGACGGCAGTGGTCGATCGACCGCAAGAAGCATTCGATGATATGGTTCAAACGGGCGCTGCATTGGCTGCCAGATTGCGTGGTGAATTGCTGGATGGATTGCGCAATCCGGTGAATCTTGAAGTTATCCAGAAAGTTCGCGATTCTTTGGCGGAATAGATTAAATCGAATACGACTAGGTCGGTTTAGTACATTGATGGAGTACTAGTGCCCGTAACCAAAAAAATCAGAAAACGCGTTGGACAGCTTCATGACGAAATCGATCTGCATAATAGACGTTATTATCAGATGGATGATCCATTGGTCAGCGATTCGGTGTACGATAAATTGTTGCGCGAGCTGCAAGAATTGGAGCATCAATATCCCGAGCTCCTGACCGGCGATTCACCCACTCAGCGTGTTGGTGCCGAACCGCTGCAACAATTCGAGCAAGTCACTCACCAGGTTGCGATGCTTTCGTTGGAAAATGCTTTCTCCGACGACGAACTGCTGGCTTTTGATCAACGGGTTCGGGATAAGCTGGGGGTTGATGGTATCCAATATCTGGCGGAACCAAAATTGGATGGATTAGCAATTAGCCTGTTTTACCAAAATGGTAACCTAGTTCAGGCGGCAACCCGCGGGGACGGCCAGACCGGGGAAGACGTTACCCACAACATTAGAACAATCCAAGATATTCCCCTGCGATTAAAAGGTCGTGGATACCCGGACCGGTTTGAAGTGCGCGGTGAAGTATTTATGCAAAAAGCCGGATTCGAACTCCTGAATCAGCGCGCTCGTCAACTGGGCGAGAAAGAATTCGCCAATCCGCGCAATGCGGCGGCGGGAAGTCTACGCCAATTGGATCCCAAAATAACCGCAAAAAGACCGTTGGCTTTTTATTGTTATGGACACGGTTTTTTTCCAGAGCAGCGTTTACCGGAAACGCAGCTCGATTTATTGGACCTACTTGCGAAATGGGGTTTGCCGATTTGTCCCGAAATCAAGATCGTTGACAATGCGGCGGAGTGTTTGACCCATTTTGACCTAATGCAGCGAAAACGCGAAAGCTTGGACTACGAAATTGATGGTGTGGTCTACAAGGTCCAGCGATTTGAGTATCAGGATGCGTTGGGTTTTATGTCACGCGCACCACGTTGGGCCATAGCGCGTAAATTTCCAGCTGAAGAAGCCATAACGACAGTATTCGATATAGACGTGCAGGTTGGACGTACCGGTGCAATTACCCCGGTCGCACGATTAAATCCGGTAGTCGTTGGGGGTGTCACGGTCGCTAACGCGACATTGCATAATCTCGGCGAGGTGCATAGAAAGGATATCCGTAAAGGTGACACCGTCATGGTTCGACGTGCTGGGGATGTTATTCCCGAAGTCGTTAGAGCAATCGTCGAAAAACGTCCCAAGAATACATCTCGGTTTCAAATGCCTTTGACCTGTCCAATCTGCGATTCAGAGATCGTCGAAATCGAGGGAGAATCTATTCTGCGTTGCAGCGGCGGTTTATTTTGTGATGCGCAACGCAAAGAGTCGATAAAACATTTTGCGTCTCGAAAAGCAATGGATATCGATGGACTGGGGGATAAATTGGTGAATCAACTGGTCGATAGGAATATAATCCAGAATGTTGCCGGCCTGTACCTATTGGAGACTGATATCTTAAGCGGATTGGAAAGAATGGGTCCAAAATCAGCGAAAAATTTGGTAACCGCGCTGGGCAAAAGTAAACACACAACTTTGCCACGTTTCATCTATGCTTTAGGTATACGAGAGGTGGGTGAGGTCACTGCGCGAAATTTGGCTGAACATTACGGTTCTTTGGATAAGATTTTAAGTACCGATCAAGAACAATTACAGTCGGTTCCAGATATTGGCCCGACAGTTGCCAAACATATCACAATGTTTTTCAGTCAACAGCACAATCTTGATGTGGTCGAACAATTGGTCGATGCTGGGGTGCAATGGGAGGATATTGAAAAGGCTCAGGACAATTTGCCGCTAGACGGCATAAGGGTTGTTTTGACCGGCACCTTAGCTACGATGACCCGAGAACAAGCCAAACAAGAACTGCAAACTCTGGGGGCAAAGGTCATTTCGAGTATCTCTAAAAAAACCCACTATTTAGTCGCTGGAAAAGATCCGGGTTCGAAAATGCAAAAAGCCCAGGACCTTGGCGTTAAAGTTATCGATGAAAAAGAATTAATCCACTTGCTGGGAAGCCGTGAAATTGATTGAGGACAGCAAACAACAGGAACAACGCTTGGATCAATTGAATACCGAACTGTGCGTATTGCAAAGTCATCTCGACGGTATGTTAAGTTGCGTGCGCCAGAACGACGCCAAATTACGTCGTTTTCAAAAACTCGAGACCCATCTGCTCAGCTTGAATACCTTATTCGAGCTATTGGAACACGTGCTCGATGATACCCAAAAGGTTTTTGACCTGGATATTATTTCGTTTTGTTTGATCGACGAGAAACGTGAATTGAGCCAATTCCTGAAGGAGGATGGGTTGACAGCGGAACGTGCGGAAGGTCTGATTTTGTTGAACAACGATGAGCAATTGGCGGATGTTTTCGGCAAAGCGGTTAGGCCTTATTTGGGTGAGTTTCGAAACCAAAAGGTCGGTGCCTTTTTCCCCCATTGCGTCACTGATCCGGTCAGTGTTGCGATTCTGCCATTACACCGGCGTGGTAACTATCTGGGTTCACTGAACCTGGGCAGTATGGATCCAGAACGTTTTAGCAGCCAGATGGCGACTGATTTTCTCGAGCGATTGAGTAGCGTCTTAGGCGTGTGTCTGGAAAATACACTCAATTTCGAGTTATTGCGTCGAACCAGTTTAATCGACACCTTGACCGGGGTTAATAACAGGCGTTTCTTTGATCAACGTATCGGAGAAGAAATGGATCGAGTCCAGCGCAGCGGCGAAAATCTGTCCTGCTTGTTTCTCGATATCGATTTTTTCAAATCGGTTAACGATACCTACGGCCATCAGGTGGGTGACCGGGTATTAACCGCAGTGGCCAATGAAATAAGGTCGCAATTGAGAAATAATGATGTCTTGGCGCGTTACGGCGGAGAAGAGTTTGTGTCGTTGTTGTCTGGGGCTTCGGAACAGAAAGCAATGGAGGTTGGTGAACGCATACGCCAACGGGTGGAAAGCCATTCGGTGGAAACTGCCGATGAAAAATTTGTCAAAGTTACGATTTCGGTCGGTGTCGCAACCTTCGATCCGGAAATTAGTGTAGACGACCAAAAAGCTGAAGGGTCGTGGTTGGTTGAATCGGCGGATCACGCGCTTTACGATGCCAAACGAAACGGCCGTAACTGCGTGTTTAGCCGTGGTGTAATTTCTAAACGGGCACCGGTAGAAGCCGTCGCCGATATCAAACAATATCCCAAGAGAAACGCTTGACCGAATCGAGGACAATCTATTTTTGAGCTTGGAATGGTGTGGCTGATCTTGGTTGGCCATATTCGCGAATAGATTAGAGCCTATTGAGTAGCTCGGTCAGACTAGGTGGAAAAAGGATAAGTCGGTGAACAATTACCGGCGTATGCTAGCACTTTAATCTCTTTTCAAGAACAGTGATTCGCTTTACAACGGCAACGTTTTAGTCGTGCTCCAAGTTAAGAACATCGTTAATGCGTTTGATCAATAGGCGGTCAACAAAAGGTTTCTCTATGTAGTCTATCACCCCAGCCTGCATCGCGCGTACCGCAATATGTACATCGCCTACACTATCCAATAATATCGTTGGTAGGGCAGATTGCCGAATATTCAAATGTTCTAACAATTCGACACCGCTTAGGCCGGGCAGGTTTATGTCCGCGATAAGTAATGCTGGGTCATTAGTTCCAATAGTGTCCAAAAATTCTTCGGCATTGGCAAAAACCACCACTTCTACGTCCAGAGTATGGAGCATCGCGCGCAAGCCCTCGCGTGTTGCGGCATCATTATCTACTATACATATAATCGGTTTTTCCACACCTATGCCGTATCCTGGAAAAGAAATAATACACGCAGGGATATATTTATATACGATCCATAGGTCGAGTGTAAGCGTCCAGCGCAACCACCTAGATTTTATTATGGTTGATCTGATTGATG
>CAZUGA010000046.1:0-35343 GCA_964619885.1 uncultured Methylococcaceae bacterium | reverse complement strand
CAGCGCCTGCACCTGCACCTGCTCCAGCGCCAGCGCCTGCACCTGCACCTGCTCCAGCGCCTGCACCTGCACCTGCTCCAGCGCCTGCACCTGCACCTGCTCCGACGTATGGACCACTAAAGAACGCAATTGCAGGGATTCAAGCCGTATCTCCCGCAGCCGGAAGTTCGATATCCGCGGGGCAACTTAAGCTACGCATCAAATATACCGCCAAGACCTTCTTTGATTGGACTGGGGGCCGTAATTTGGTCGTTCGCGACGATAAAACCGGCACGGTGGTCTATAAAGTCGATATCAAACCGGGTGATCCACAAGATGGTGAGCAAGAGGTTGTGCTCAATACCGGCGTGTCGATGCAGGCCGGACATAGCTATACCGTCACCGCACCGTTGCATTTTGCTCGCCTAATGGCCCCGCCTTGGGCCGTCAATGCGATTAACAAGGGAAATTGGACATTCTCAGTCAAGTGATGATGCCTAAGGCATCAGGGTTGAGGCGTTCAACCCACCTATAAAAACCAATCTCACCCGGCAATCGCCGGGTGAGTTGTTTGCGGCCTAAACAGCGCAGCTCGGTAAACGCTTTTGAAATTCTGTGAAGACTACTCTATGCTAGATACAATCACTAGCCAACCCAAATACCCCCGTGCAATTTCTTCAGCGGCATAAAGCTTTTATCATCAAGCTGCTTCATTTCAATATCCGAGTGCCCGCTGCTTTACATCCGCTTTTTCGGTGGCTCTACAATTCCGGTGTTATTATTCATGAAGCTTCCATCAGCGCGTACAAATTGATCTTTGTCGCGCCAATGATGCAAGCCATATGCACCCATTTGGGACAGGGCTTGCGGATTGAGCAACTGCCATATATTCGGGGTAATGGCGAATTATTGATTGGCGACAACGTCTATATTTCAGGCAAAATCGGCATTGGCTTCGCCAGCTCACCCACGCGTCAAAGCCCCACACTGCGCATCGGAAACAATAGTTTTATCGGCCACGATTGCATGTTCCAGATGCGCAAAAACATCACTATAGGCAATCATTGTTTGCTCGCCGGGGGGATTATTATCCAGGATAACAATGGCCACCCGCTGGATCCGGAAAATCGCAAAGCCAATCTCCCAGTCTCTGACGATGAAGTCCATCCGGTGATCATTAAAGATGGTGCCTGGATCGGTCGGCGTGTCATGATCCTCAAAGGCGTCACTGTCGGCGAAAATTCTGTCGTCGGCGCCGGTTCCGTCATTACTAAAGATATCCCCGATAATGCCGTCGCCGCAGGTAACCCCGCTAAAGTTATTAAAGCTCTTTAGTTTTAATTCAAGACGATTCTCTGATTGTGACCTTTTGTCGTGTAATTACCAGTCGTGAAGAATTTCTGAAGCTAGATACGGAATGGAATGAACTTGTCGATCGATCGGTCAGTGGGTCTTTCTCGTCAAGATGGGAATGGTTAGCTACGTGGTTAGATTACTACGGAGGCATTACCGATTCGCTCTATATAATACTGGTCTTTGATGACAATGATTGTCTAATCGGAGCCGCGCCATTCTTCTTCTCTAAATTGCAAACCAAACTAAATCGATTTACTCAAATAAGATTTATCGGAACCGGAGAGTCAGAGGAAATTGAGGTCGCCAGTGAATATTTAGATATTCTGGCATTAGCTGACAGTGAAGCCGAAGTTTGCGAAGCTGTTCTGGAGACATTGCTAAATTCGTCTACAAAATGGGAGCAGTTAATAGTTGAGAACGTCCTCGAAAATTCGGTATTCATTAAATTCTTAATACCTGTTATTCAACGATATGGATTCCGTCACCTTTCGGCAGAGACTGGACAGCGCTTCAGTATCTCCCTACCAAATACCTGGGAACAATATCTATCTTCGATTAGACCATCCGTAAAAAACAAAATTTTGTCTTCTAGACGGAAAATCTCACAATGCGGGAAACTGATTACCAATACCACGAAACAGGATCAGGATCGTAGAATAACGTTAAATTCACTCAGCCATTTGCACACGGAACAATGGAAACGCAAAGGCCTACCGGGCGCTTTCGCTAGCGACATTTTTAGCGAATTTCACAATGCAGTTACCAAACTTTTCGCAATCCAAGAAATATTGTGTTTGAGGACTTATCAAATCAATGATGAATTGATTGGCGTTCTGTATAACTTAAAATTCAAACAAAAAGAGCTCTACTACCAAAGTGGTTTTGACATGGCTTCATACGCGAAGTATCGGCCCGGGCTGATTGCCCATTCATTGGCAATCCAAGACTGCATCAATGCCGGTACAAAAGAATACGATTTCATGAAGGGAATTGCACCGTCATATAAACAAGATTATGGAACTCACTCGACGCCTATGTTTACCAGCATGATATTCAATCGTACCCATCGCGGACGTTATCTATATCTGCAGACTGACATTAGAAGTCACTTAAGCGATATGAAGGGTAAATTGAAGAAACTCTATCGCTAAAAATGTAATTAGCCGACAATTTCTTCGAATAATTCGACGAACAAATATTGACCTAATGATGTGCGACCGTTCCCTGAAGAGGAACATAAATCTGAGTAAAATTTCATCCCCATGTAGCGCTTTCCAACCTAAACACTAAAGAGTTATTCACACACGCCATCAACATCCAGGAACTTTACAATTGTTTTGGATTTGCGAATTCTTAATTCAAAATAGACTGACCAAACCTCACCGTTCAGATTTTTTTTTCGCAACATTATCGCGTAGATAAACTGGGAGGGCTTGTTCTGCCGGAACGGCTTGGTTCAATTCGAAAGCCTTGACCGCCAAACGTGCGACTTCAGCAGCTTTGGGATAACGCTGAGATTCGATGCGGCTAATTCGCGTACCCGAGCGTCGGCATAGGTCATCGTCGTACCTTTGCCATCCCATACCCAAACCGATACCACATCCCGCGCGCTCTTGTGGGAGTTCCACTTCGCCAGCCGCGACTACCTTTTCATTAATCATAGATTCCGCCAACCCAGCTTCATCGCGCTGAAATACGCCCCAATACACTTCATCCATCCGGGCATCTAAAGCAGTAAAAGCAAGTGGATCATCACATTCATCCAAACCTTGTTGTGCCAATGCGGCCAGCGTAGAAACCGGTACCACCGGAAGATTTGCACCGAAGGCAGCACCTTGGATAACAGCCGCGGCGATGCGCACGCCGGTAAATGCCCCCGGCCCTCGCCCAAAAGCCAAAGCGTCGAGTTGACTCAAAGAAATACCGGCCTGATTCAACAAATCATCCATCATTGGTAAAATCAATTTCGTATGCTGTCGCGGGGCTAATTGATATTTTTCGACAATATCACCACCAATCGACAACGCCGCTGAACATGCTTCGGTAGCCGTTTCAATTGCTAGAATTTTCACTCCACTTTAACCCCGTACTCTACATCAAAAAATGATTGCACTTCCTCTATATCTCGGGTACGGCGCATCGCCGGTAAACTTTCCAAAAAGGTCCGTCCATAAGAACGCTTTAATAATCGTGGGTCGCACAACATAAATACACCGCGATCATTTTCATCACGTATCAAACGCCCAACCCCTTGCTTCAACGCAATCACCGCCATTGGTATTTGGAAGCTCTTAAAAGGATTCTCACCACGCTTGCGCAGACTTTCCAAACGGGCCTTCATAACCGGATCTCCAGGAGATGCAAACGGTAGCTTGTCTATAATGACGCATGACAAAGCACCTCCTCGAACGTCCACGCCTTCCCAAAAACTCGCGGTCCCCAATAACACAGAATTGCCATGCGATTTGAATTTATCGATCAATACAGACTTGGGTTGAGCGCCTTGAACAAGTAACGGATAATCCAATTTGTCCCGAAGTATTTCTGCAGTTTGGCGCAACGCTCTGTGGCTGGTAAACAAGAAAAAGGTCCGGCCTCGACTAGCATTAATTACTGGGATCGCGGTTTCGGCAACATTTCTAATATAATCTGGAGAAGCGGGATCAGGTAAATTCCGTGGATGGTAAAAAACCGATTTCGACGAATAGTCAAAGGGACTGCCCCACGATCGTACTTCGGTATCGTTTAAGCCCAAAGTTGAGGTGAAATGCTCAAAACGATTCGCCACAGTCAATGTTGCCGAGGTATAAATCCACGTTGCTTTGCGTTCATGTATCAAATGTTGAAATTCATCGGCAATTTCGAACGGCGTGCGGCTTAGTGTGAAGGTCCGTTTGTGGGTTTCGAACCATCGGATCCACTGGCCATCGTCTTCTTGAATAAGTAAACTCAAGCGGGCAGACATTTCACTGCAACGGTGCCAACAGGCGTCCAAACCCTTACTGCGCTCTGCAGCGGACTCTAACAACTTATCTAACTTCTTTAACTGGCTTTGTAATTTTTGCAAGCCTGACAAAACTTTTTGATTGTGCGCTAACTCCTGCCAAGAACCTCGTCGAATAGGTTGACCAAAGTCGAGCCGAAGATCCAACACGGTTTTCTCCAACCCATCAGCGGCAGACCGCAAAGCAGGCATATCGCCCGCATCTTTGACCTGCTCAGCAACCACGTCCCGGCCAAGCTCGATAATTTGTCTGGCGCTAACGCTAAGCCCCAAAAAACGTGAAGCCGTTTCGTATAGTTGATGCGCCTCATCAACTATAATCACATCAGCATTGGGTAACAACTCGCCAAACCCATCGTCGCGCAACGCCCAATCTGCGCATAACAGGTGATGGTTTACAACCAACAATTCAGCATCCTGAGCTTTTCGCCGGCTCTTTACCAAAAAACACTCGTCGTATTCGGGGCATTCCTGTCCCAAACAATTATCCGCCGTTGACGTAACCTGCGACCACACCAAGGATGTCTCTGGTACACTGGAAACTTCAGCAATATCCCCGATCCGAGTTTTGCCAGCCCATTGATAAATTCGATTTATATCAGCGGCATCGGACCGGGAAAATCCGCTATCCGTTTCCATAGCACTTTCCATCCGGTAACGACATAAATAATTGGCACGCCCCTTTAGTAACGCCGCCTGAAATGGGACCGATAACACCGACCGAAGTACTGGAATATCTTTATTATATAACTGGTCTTGTAAATTCTTGGTACCGGTAGAGACAATTATCCTTTGGCCCGATAGGATCGCTGGAATCAGATAAGCAAAAGTTTTGCCCGTTCCGGTACCGGCTTCGGCAACAAAATGATGTTTGTCACGAATAGCGCTGGCAATGGACTCGGCCATTTCTAACTGCTCAGGGCGTGGTTTATAGCCGGAAATCCTGGTAGACAATTGCCCGCCGGCAGCGAATATATCAGCTAGTTTGGTCACAACAAGGGCAATACACAGAACGATCAATCATGTTGTCTTAGGCAAGGATCGCGATCTCAAAATAAACTCAATAACAACTAAATTCAACCATCCAGGCGGTTATCCCAGATATCACCTTCTTCATCGTTCTCACGAGTCCACACCCGCTTACCAATTATTCGAAACCTTGCAACAGATAATGCTCCGCGCTTTTTCTGTGGCTGGCTAGCCCGATCAATGTATTCCAATAATTCGTCACGATCGGCTTGATAAATTTCGAACGGTTCATAGCGTTCATCAAGCAGAACCAACACCACACAGTCCCAATCCTGATTAAGCTTAATCTGACCAATGCGTTGCCCCGATTTAGATTCGTCGAATATAGTCCGCCCCTTTATTTGCACTCGCTTCCCGTACTGGTCCAACGCATCAAAACCTTGACTCCGATCAGCACAAAGTTCCAATTTCAATAGCACTGAGGCATCATGTTCGGCAATTTCATTGCTCACACCAGGTAGCGTCTTACCGGTCGATTCACGATAATCTGCTGCTAGCTTACGGGCCTGTCCAATCAACTTGTCAACCGAATAGACCGGCATTTATTTGCCTTTTGCAGAAATACTGCAATGTGTCTGTGGAATCGGTCGCCCAATTTCGTGACGTTGCATCATGATCGATCCGAAAAGTTGAATTTGAAGTTTAGGCTTGTATGCAATCAACTATCCGCCTCAAATAATGCGCTTTCTGCTCCAGAATCATCTCCCAACATCCGTTTTGCCTTCGAGATCAATAACCAATTTTCTCTCATTAGTTGGTGATCGCTACCGACCAAGGAATTGGATTTCTTTGCTAAATCTAAAGCCAATCTAGGTTTATCTTGCTGCATGCGCAAAACGGCCAGTTGATGCCAAAGTTGTGCGTTCCTAGGCTGAATCCGTACGGCTCGTTCAATCGTAGCAACAGCAGAATCGAGATTGCCGACCTGCCGGAGACTTTCGGCTTCGTCCATCAATGCGATTACGGCCGGAGAAAGCGCCTTAGTGATTGGCTTTTGTTTTTCCGGAGAAGGCGGCTTGGGTACATAAACATCTGTCGGCGGCAACGGTTTAACTTGGGCGGGAGGAGGTTCCACAACAATGGGGCGTGGCGGTGGTTGATAGGAATATCTACGTTCAGAACAGGCACCCAACACTATTAACGCAGTTACCCAGATAAGAATTCTTGTATAAGTCATTCGATCTTTTAATCGTTCTAAAATTTTTTTGGCCGCGCTTTTCCCGAATAGACTGCGTGCTATCCGACCTGCAATTTATCGCATGCTGAGAAAGCCCAAACGCAATGTAGCCAAACATTCATATAGGGAGACTACTTCCCCACCAGGGACTGATACCAACGACGCCGCGTTCAATAAATTAACCCCTAAAACCAAGCATCGAACCAATCATCAACCTTCTCATCAGGACGAACCATGCAGGGAGATTTATCTAAAGGCGCTGAACCAACTATGTAAGGATATTCCGTAATATCATCACACAAATCGTTCGCCCGTAAACCATTAGCTTTATCTACCCAAGCCCATTCTATAGTGTCAGGTGGAATCAGGTCTACCGGTTGCTTGCTAATATTCTTCATCGTGTTTGCCCAAATTTTCAGCGCTCCGCTGCTTCCGGTCAGACCAGTAGAACGATTGTCGTCTCGACCAACCCAGACTACACCAAGAAAATCCCCACTAAAACCGGCAAACCAACTATCTCTGAGCTTGTTCGTTGTCCCGGTCTTCCCCGCAACCTTGAGTTGTTTGGGTAATGTCGCGTATGCAGAACGGCCGGTACCTACCAACATAACTTGTTGCAATATCGTATTTAAGATGTATACGGCAGCCGGATCAACCGTTTGCCTGACCGTTAGTGGATAACGCTGCAGTGGCGTACCGTCACTTGCAATAACCGATTGAATTGAACGCAACGGAGTTCGGAAACCATCGCCGGCCAAGGTTTGATACATCTGAGTCACTTCCAATGGCGATAGTTCAATTGCACCAAGAAACAGAGATGGGTAACGATTCAGCTGACGGTCCACTCCCAAATTACGCAAGGTTTTGACCGTATTTGAAATACCCACATCCATACCCAATCTAACAGTTGCCAAATTGTACGATTTGGCCAGGGCCTGATGTAATGGCACCGCGCCGTGTTCCTTATGATCGAAATTTTTCGGTGACCAAAGCTTGCCACCAGATTTCATCTGAAAAGAACTATCTTCTATTGGGGAGGTAATCGTATATTTTTCAGAATTCTCCAATGCAGTAAGATAAACTGCAGGCTTGACCAACGAACCGATCATCCGCTGAATATCCAAAGCGCGATTGAACCCGGCAAATCGCGCATCGCGGCCCCCAACCAACCCAACTATCTCGCCGCCCTCGCGACGTGTCAAAACGGACGCTGTTTGTAAATCGTTGACGTTCTTACGACGCTCCAGTTGCTTCAATGTTGATTTAACTGCTTCCTCTAAACGCTGCTGAACCGATAAATCTAATGTCGTGAATATATGCAGGCCCTCTGATGTCAGATCCTCATCCCGGTATTGATTTTGCAGTTGGCGGCGTACCAAATCCATAAACGCGGGGTATTTCGACGTGGATCGACGGCCACGCTGACTAACCTCCAGTTTTTTCAACTTCGCATCGCGGAATTGCTTCTCCGATATATAACCTTGTTCCAACATCGTATCCAGCACCAAATTTCTACGTCGGATAGCGCGTTGAGGATGTCTCCGAGGATCATATTGGGTCGCGCCTTTAACCAAGGCAACCAATAATGCGCAATGGTGTAATTCCAATTCTTTCAAACTACGATCAAAATAATACCGGCTGGCCAAACCGAATCCGTGTATGGCTCGGGCGCCCTCCTGGCCAAGAAAAATTTCATTGATGTAGGCTTCTAATATTTCTTCCTTGGAATAGCGGGCTTCCAATATTAAAGCCATAATAGCTTCGTTTACTTTGCGCGACAGAGACCGTTCAGAACTCAAATAAAAATTTTTGACCAGCTGCTGCGTGATGGTGCTACCGCCTTGAACAAATTTGCCAGCTTTGATATTGGCCAACATCGCCCGCACGATACCCTTAATCGAAATACCGTGGTGTTCATAGAAAATTCTGTCTTCAACGGCGATTAAGGCATCAACCAAATTCTTGGGAACGTGATCCAACTTGACCAGTATGCGATCCTCCTTCAGCGCAGGATAAAAACTACCGATTTGCGCTGGGTCCATACGCAGAATCGCAATTTTTTTGGATGATTCAATATCACGAATACTAGACAAACCATCAGCCGCGAATTTCAGATGCACTGATCGTGCAGGTTGCGACTTATCCCAAAATTGAAATTTTCGAGTTCTAAGTTTATAGGTACGCCCAGACCGATAGTAAGTCGCTTCGGTAGACAGTCGCTTATCTAGGCGATAGCGCAGTTGGTTCAAGAGTGTATCGAATTCAGCCAAGCTTATCTTAGACCCCGCGTACAATTCGACCGGGTTGGCATAAACGCGCGCCGGGATCGCCCACCTTTTTCCTTCGAACAAATGTCGGACCGAATAATCAAGGTAACCCACATAGGTTAACAATAAAAAAAACAGACCCGCGATCGACCAAAGGACAAAGCGTTTTAAAAATAAACCTATAGAGGATTTCGATTTAGGCTTGCGTTTAGCAGGTTTTCTTTTTCTAGCTGTCTGTTTCTTTGGCATGTTTTTACTAAAATTTATTTTTCAACAGTCCTATTGACCATACACAGCGTTGATCTCGGCAAATAAAACCAATACATTTCGATATTACTTTGAGACCGAAAGCAATGTTGTCACAGAAATCCACGCAAAATTGATTTGGATTGCTACAAATATTTTTTGTTCAAATTCGTTGATTAAGCACGATCTATCCAATCAAGACCAATCCCGTACAAAAGTATTTCGATTCTTGATAAGAACTGCGGAAGGATTGCACGAAAACAAGTAATCTATAGGAATGTATAGAACTATTCTAAAGCTATGGAACTAACGCTACACATGAAAAATTGGATGTGACTGTTTGATATTCAGCAATACGGAAATAATGATCTGTTTAGAAATATTCGAACAAACCTGCTTAATACAAGCTGAACGAAGACGTCAAACCAATATGAGCCCCAATACCCATATCGCGCCAACTGTGTCGGTTATTTATACTGAGGTCTTACACCTTCAACACAATTCGATAAAATTTTGGGTTAAAAAGATAGAAAAACGCTACTCTGTTCTCGATTTTCGCTTCCATTATTTTAAAATATACGTAGAATCCAAACCCGCAATGGAAATAACACCTATTGATTGTAAATGGAAAGACGATATACCACCAATTCTATAACCTTACAGTTTCGTAATTTAAACGAATACTGTCAGTCAATTCAGCGACAAAGCAGTCTAACTTATTTACCTTGTTCTTAAAGCGTTCGATTCAGGCAATATTCGGCCACAAATTAATAATTGGTTTATGTTGGCTTAGCGCCAAAATCTATTTGGATTAATGAATTCTACAACGAGTAAGCTAACCAGCGTCCAGGAACTTTTATCTGGTAATATCGATATTGTTTCTCCACCCGAAATTTTTCTGCAAGTTAGCGAGATATTGGATGATCCAACCAAAAACGCGTACGATGCGGGTCGCATCATCGAAAACGACCCGGGTTTGACCAGCCGCTTATTGAAAATTGTTAACAGCGCTATATTCGGCTTTCCTTCTAAAGTCACATCTGTAACCCGAGCGATTGCAATTATAGGTAATGTAGAGCTCCGCAATCTGGTACTGGCAACAATCGTCGTAGACCGATTTTCGAAGTTACCATCAGAAATACCATCCATGCGCGAATTCTGGAGCAAAAGCATCCGCTGTGCGCTGTATGCTCGAGCACTGACTTCTTATCATCCGCAGTGTAACGATGCTTCGACAATTTTCGTATGCGGTTTGTTACACAATCTGGGCAACCTCGTTATTTACTCTCGCATTCCTGAATTGGCAAATCAAGCCATAATCCTAGCAAAATCCAACAAAATCACGATGCAGGATGCCGAACAACAAGTCATGAATTTTGATCGTTTCGACGTGGGCGGCGAACTTTGCAAGTTATGGCGCTTACCGAACTTGATTACCAAAACGATCATATTCCATAATCGCCCGATGGCTGCAAATATCTATACCCAGGAAATCGCTGTTGTCACCTTATCCGACTACATGACCACGATACTCGATTCTCGATCAGAAAACGTCGATATCCAGGTTATTTTTAACCACCCCTCCACCGAATTTTTAGCCGTAACACCGGATAACATTCAATCGATTATCGATACAGTTGAGTCCGAATTTCAAGAGCTATTTCAGCTAATTTATCAATCTTAAACTGAATAACACTGCGAACATCGCGAATTTCACCCAGATATTCACAAGAAATTTGGTGATCGAGGCTATCGAGGCAAAAGTGACGTAAATGGCACCGAAGTCATCTCACGTAGTAAACCCGTAATGAAAGAAAATTGATACCAGCCGGCTAAGAAGCTCGAGCGATGCGGAATACGGGCTACAATCGCAACAATTCTGGGGCATTCAAAATCAGGCTTGAGATTATCTCGATAACTTTATCACCGGCGTTACAAGCGCCAAGATCAATTTATTTACCACTGCCGCCACTTGAATAATACTCATGGAAACAGTCTAGCAACCCTAATACACCTTGATTTATTGAAATAAAATTAACCCAATCTCGGCAAAAGCCAAGATGAATTTGGCTTGGCCGATCACTCTATATTGCTTTCCGATTTTATGCGTCGTATACTTCGATTAGCTTTGTTACAAAGCTCGACGAATTTTGTAACCTATTTGATTTAGGAGGTATAGCGGATATGAAGTGGGAAAAACCAAGCTACAATGATCTTCGTTTCGGCTTTGAAGTAACGATGTATATCTACAATCGTTAATCAACCGATCAGTATTCCACGGGGTTCCATAACAATGGAGCCCCGTTTTAGTTTTAACGTATAGTTTAATTCAGTTTACCGCAACGGCGATTCGGCACCTGTCAACCAAGCCGATTATCAACGCCAGTACTCACACCCAAACTTAATCATGAAAGTCAGAGTTTTAGGTTCAGGCGCCGGCGGCGGCTTCCCACAATGGAACTGTAACTGTCAAAATTGTCACCGTCTGCGAAACGGAGAAATCAACGCCGTAGCGCGCACCCAATCATCTATCGCCGTGAGCAGCGACCAGAACAACTGGGTTTTATTCAACGCCTCACCGGACATACGCGCGCAAATTGAAGCATTTCCTGGTCTGCAACCCAGAACAGGAATGCGTGACACTGGGATTAAGGCGATTATTCTGATTGACAGCCAAATCGACCACACCACCGGTTTGTTAATTTTGCGCGAAGGCACGCCACTAAATATATATTGTAGCGAGATGGTCAAACAAGATCTGTCTTCGGGATTCCCAATTTTCAAGATGTTAGACGATTATTGCGGCGTCAACCATCACCCGATTCCACTAGACAGCAGCAGTTTCGAGATCCCCGGCATAGACGACCTGCGCTTCTGGCCACACTCACTAAAAAGTAAAGCACCGCCCTATTCCCCGCACCGACATGATCCGCACGAAGGTGATAACATTGGTGTAACCATAGAACAGATCTCGACGGGTAAAAAGCTTTATTATTCCCCGGGCCTGGGTCAGATCGAACCCCATGTACACCAAGCCATGCAAAATGCCGATTGCGTATTGGTCGATGGAACTTTTTGGCGCGAAGACGAAATGGAACATGCCGGCACCGGTCACAAAAAAGCCAGCGACATGGGCCACCTGCCACAATCCGGGGACCACGGAATGCTCAAGGTACTAGGCGAATTACCCCAGTCACGACGGGTTCTTATTCACATTAACAATACCAATCCGATTCTGGACGAGGATTCGGAACAGCGGAAAACTGTGGAATCTGCGGGTATTGAAGTTTCCTTCGATGGCATGGAAATCGATTTATGACGGACACCCAGTCGACGCCGTGGTCACGCAAAGATTTCGATGCCAAACTGCGTGGAATGGAAAAATACTACCATATCCACCATCCCTACCACGTGCTAATGCACCAGGGTAAATTGAACCGCAAACAAATCCAAGGTTGGGTCGCTAACCGGTTTTATTACCAGATCAATATCCCCCAGAAAGATGCGGCGATTCTCGCTAACTGCCCGGACCGCAAGACCCGAACCATCTGGATACAGCGCATTCTAGATCACGATGGCAGTACGGACAACCCCGGAGGGGGCATTGAAGCCTGGATCCAACTGGGACTCGCAACCGGCTTGACTCGAGATGAAATCACGTCACTGGAGCACGTGTTGCCGGGTGTCAAGTTTGCCGTTGACGCCTATCTTAACTTCGCTCGCACCGCCGAATGGCACGAAGCGGCCAGCTCCTCCTTGACCGAATTATTTGCACCTAGCATACACAAACAAAGACTAGCCAATTGGCCGGAACATTACCCTTGGATCGATGACCAAGGCTTGGCCTATTTCCGCAACCGCCTGGGTCAAGCCAGGCGCGACGTTGAGCACGGCTTGGAAATCACGCTGGATTGGTACAAAACCCGCCAGCAACAAGAACGCATGTTGGATATTTTGAAATTCAAGCTGAATATCTTGTGGACCATGGCCGACGCAATGTACTTGGCGTATATTAACGAGATGCCGCCCTATTTCAATGTAGAAGAATGATTGATCATGACCATTGAGCCCGACGCACTGATCGGTTTTTCCCCCATGCACCGGTTGCAATGGGAGGAAGCACAGCAAAAAGATGTGATCCTATACCCAGAGGGAATGGTGGAACTGAATAGCAGCTCGGCGGAAATCTTAAAGCTTTGCGATGGCACCCGGACCCTCGACGGCATCGTCCAAACCCTGGAAAATAAATTCCAAACCACCGGATTAAAATCCGACATCAGCGAATTCATCAACATTGCCTTCGAAAATGGCTGGATCCGACAAAGCGGAAATTAGCAAACCGCGCTGGCTATTGGCCGAGCTGACTTACGCTTGCCCGCTGCAATGCCCATACTGTTCTAACCCCATCGATTTTGCCCAGCACGATGCCGAGATGAGCACCGATGACTGGAAACGGGTACTCAGTCAAGCTCGGGGAATGGGCGCGGTACAGCTGGGATTTTCCGGTGGAGAGCCGCTGGTACGACAGGACCTGACAGAATTGGTGGACCATGCAGGAAACTTAGGCTATTACAGCAATCTGATCACATCCGGCTATGGGTTATCCGAGCAACGTATCGTAGCCCTCAAAAATGCCGGTCTGGATCATATCCAATTGAGCATTCAAGCCAGCAGTCGCGATCTTAGTGATTACATCGCAGGGACCACCAGCTTTGACGACAAGCGTGAAGTTGCTCGCTTGATCAAAAAACACGGCTACCCGATGGTATTGTGCGTCGTAATTCACCGACAGAATATTCACCAGATGGAAAGCATTCTGGATATGGCCGCTGACCTGGGCGCCGATTATGTCGAGCTCGCAAATACCCAATATTACGGCTGGGCGCGCCTTAACCGTGATAGCCTGCTACCCAGCCGCGAGCAATTCGAGCAAGCCGAGGAAATCGCGCAAGCTTACAAAGAAAAAATGAAGGGAAAGATGAAAATCTACTATGTCGTTCCCGATTATTACGAAGATCGCCCCAAAGCCTGCATGAACGGTTGGGGTACAACGTTTCTGACCATCGCGCCGGATGGCGTCGCATTACCCTGCCATTCCGCGCGTAATCTACCCGGATTGGACTGCCCCAACGTCAAAGATCTGAGCATCAAAGAAATCTGGGAGCAATCGGAAGCTTTCAACCATTTCCGCGGCGACACATGGATGAAAGAACCTTGCCGAAGCTGCCCGGAAAAAAACAAAGACTTTGGCGGCTGCCGCTGTCAAGCATTCATGCTAACGGGTGACCCGGCAAATGGAGACCCCGTCTGCAGCCTGTCGCCGGACCATAATGTTGTGCTGGATGCAATCGCAGCTGGGGCAACACATAGTCAAAGCGAGATTCCCCAACCCATGGTGTTCCGCAACCCGAAAAACTCTAAGTCAATAGGCGCAAAAAGCTTGTAGGCCAAAGAGCGACCAAAAGGTAAATCCGGCACAACAAGATATATTTTTTTAGCGTCAAATCTTTGTATTAACAATTATTTAAGCGCTTTTTAAAGATTAAGCCGCGAAATGCCATTCCGTGCGCATTCTTAAGCGACAAGATTTCCAACCTAGCCTCAAAAAGAGAAATCGCAACACCGAAATATAAGGATTAAGCCAACACATATATTGGTTTGGAGCTAACACCGAAATGCACCGTATTGCCCGCAATAATATCCCGATCGCCGAAATAGTCTCCATCTACCTGCAGCGGATAGCTCGGCTGATGGACCGTCAGTGCAATACGCTGCCCGGAAAAGAACTGTAGCGGTAACCCTGCCGGCCGTTTTTGCAAAATTCGAACGGCTTTAACCAGTTCGTGATAGCGCCCTGCACCAGCAAGAAAGCCAACTATTAGTGATTTGTCCGACGGATTTGCGCTGGGAACGATCCGCAAATCCTTAGCGTAAGCCGGACTGTTTGCAATGATCGGGAATCCAGTCTGATGATCGATAACAGTCTCGCCATCGACTTCGATGGAAACCTTAGGGTGATGCAGCGACCAAAGCGCGCGAAGGCCATACCGGATGTAAACCCAATCGTTGACAGGTCCGCGCCTTGCCCCGATTTTTTTAACGGTCAGTGAATCCAACCCCATCGATGCCATAATGAAAAATGGCTTTTTTCCATTAATCGTATCGCCCTCTATATAGCCGTAATATTGAGGCCGGTGTTTTCCTTGAAAGATCGCCTGAATTAACTTTGTTGGGTCCGCGCTCATATTGTAATAGCGCGCGAATAAAGACTCGTTGCCGGCTGGCACGACGTAAACCGGTGTACCGCTTTGACTTAGCACCGGCAACAGTTTCCTAACCGTCCCATCGCCACCGACCACGACTACCAGATCGCTGCCATCAATTTTATCGATCATTCGCTGATAGGCTTTCATCCTTTTTTCCGATTCACAAATAGCAACCGTGTAGCCACATTTGGTCAGGGATTCACCAAACTGCCGGGCCATGGCTTCGCTTTTCCCTCCGCTAGAAATCGGATTGTAAATTATCAGTACCCTTCCCTGCCGGCCAAAATTTTGAATCATAGGATTCCCATAGGTTAGATTTATGCTGTCTACTACCTAGTTCAAATACAGAGAAATTAAGACTTTCGCTTGGACCCGTCACTCAAATGACTCATCCGCTATCAGTCCAATCTAACAACCGGTATACGAATCTAATATTACAGCTATGAAACAATTTGAATTGCCAAATTTGATTTTCAATTAAGTCATCCGTACACCGGCTAAGCGAAAGATTGACCGATATTCTTGGCCATCTTGACAAAACTTTCGAGGTATTCAATTTGTTGATCCGCAGCGCGCGCGCCGATGAAAATCTGTTTGTGAACGCCATCGGATCCCATTCGAACCGAATTGACCGGCAGCGTCTTCGAATAGCCCTCCACCAACCAATCGGGTAGCGCGGTAATAGCCCTGCCAGCAGCGACTAATTCCAGCATGATATCGGTCGTTTCGATAACTTTTCGTTGCTTCGGGCTACAGTTCGCCGGCAGCATAAATTGGCTGTAAACATCCAAACGCTCTATCGCCACCGGATAGGTCACTAAGGTTTCATCGACCAACTCATTCGGCGCAACAGTCGGTTTATTCGACAGCGGATGCGAATTCGACACAACGATAACCAACTCATAATCGAATACCGGTTCGAATATGAGTCCCGGCTTGAATAACGGGTCGGGCGTCACCAACAAATCAATATCGCAATTGAGCAACGCGCCGATACCGCCAAATTGAAACTCCTGCTTTACATCCAGATCGACCCCAGGCCACCGTTGCAAGAACGGAGACACAACCCGCAGCAGCCAACGGTAGCAAGGATGGCATTCCATGCCGATTCTCAATATGCCCCGACTACCCTGGGCGTATTGCTGCATCAAGGTTTCGGCGTGTTCCAATTGGGGTAGAATTCGATTGGCCAGCGATAGTAACGAACGTCCTGCTTGCGTCAGGCGCAGCATTCGCCCGTCTTTTGACCAAACTTTAACCCCAAGCCGTTGTTCCAATTTTTTGATTGAATGGCTCAATGCCGGTTGAGTTACGCACAAACTGGAAGCCGCCTCGGTCAACGTACCCAACCGGTCTACCTCTCTAAGAATCTCAAGATGCGCGCGTTCAATCATAGCCATTCATAAATATAATTTATCATTATATGTATTTTTATCATTTTTATTTATGTTTTTCGTTGATTAAACTGCCGCCTGTTTTTACTACAGGACGCAAATATGGTCACGACCCACACGCTAGGTTTCCCTCGCATCGGTGCCAATCGAGAACTAAAATTCGCATTGGAACATTTCTGGAATGGAAAACTAAGCGAAAACGACCTGTTGGATATCGTGAGAAAACTGCGAGAAACCCACTGGCAGCAACAATCAAATATGGATTTCACCACGGTGGGTGATTTTTCCTTGTACGATCAGGTATTGGATATGAGCTTTACCGTGGGCAACTTACCGGAACGCTTTCGTCGTATGGAGGGCAGCGATTTAGATCGCTATTTTCGAATCGCGCGTGGCCGCTCTGGCCAAGATTCCGAAACAAACAACGTCCGCGCGGCGGAAATGACCAAATGGTTCGATACCAACTATCACTATATCGTGCCGGAATTCGACGCCACCACGCAATTTAACCTGAATACGGATCGACTCTATTCACAAATCGCTGAGGCCCAACAATTCGGTTTCGCGGTCAAACCGGTCATTATTGGCCCGGTGACCTACCTATGGTTGGGCAAAACCACGGACGCATCAAATAAATTGGATATGCTGGAACGTATACTGCCCGCCTACGTTGAATTGCTCAACGGGCTTAAGACGCGTGGCGTTGAATGGGTCCAAATCGACGAACCGATTCTAGTCACGGAACTTAGCGCAGAATGGCGTCACGCGCTGAGCCAAAGCTACCATTGCTTAAACAGCTCCCCCATCAACATTTTGCTGGCGACCTACTTCGGCGAACTACAGAAAAACCTGCCGTTGGTTTGCGAATTGCCGGTACAAGGAATTCATTTGGATGCGGTTCGCGCGCGCGATGAAGTGATCAAATTGATCGATTGGTCACCCGCCCATCGAATTGTATCGTTGGGCGTTGTCGACGGTCGTAACATTTGGAAAACCGACTTGAATGCGACATTGGACCGGCTGGAACCCGTCCATGCGCGCTTGAAAGAGCGACTCTGGATTGCACCGTCGTGCTCGCTGCTGCACGTTCCGGTGGATCTGGAAAATGAAGAAGCTTTAGCGCCCAATATTCACCACTGGTTGGCTTTCGCGCAGCAAAAACTGGAAGAACTGGATATTTTGTCGACTGCGCTAAATTGCGGCCGGGATCGCGTTGTGCATCAACTCAAGGACAACGCAACGGCGATCGATGATCGCAATTCATCCATGCAAATCCATAATCTTTCGGTCAAACGACGCGTAAGCAGCGTCACCAATACAATGTCCCAACGCCAATCGACGTACGTTGAGCGTCACCCGCGGCAAGCTGATCGATTGAAACTTCCACTGTTTCCAACGACAACAATCGGTTCATTCCCGCAAACCCTAGAAATCCGTAAAACTCGACGAAAATTTAACAATGGCGAATTGGATAGCGCAGCCTATCAAACCCAAATGAAACGAGAAATCGAAAGCTGTATCCGCGAGCAGGAAGCACTGGGTTTGGATGTGCTGGTACACGGAGAGCCTGAGCGCAATGACATGGTTGAATATTTCGGCGAGCAACTGGACGGCGTTGCTTTTAGCCAAGCCGGTTGGGTACAGTCTTATGGCTCACGCTGTGTTAAACCGCCGATCATTTTCGGCGATATTTCGCGGCCGAAGCCGATGACCTGCGATTGGATAGACTTCGCCAGCTCGCTCACCAACAAACCACTAAAGGGCATGCTAACCGGCCCGGTCACGCTATTAAACTGGTCGTTCGTACGCGACGATCAATCCCGCGCCGAAACCTGCTTACAGCTTGCGTTAGCTATGCGCGATGAAGTATTGGACTTGGAAAAAGCCGGTATCAACATCATACAAATCGACGAGGCAGCTTTGCGTGAAGGGATGCCGCTTAGAAAATCCCAGTGGCAAAGCTACCTAAACTGGGCGGTCAATTCATTCCAGATCGCCGCCAATGGCGTACAGGATACCACCCAGATTCATACGCATATGTGCTACTCAGAATTTAACGATATTATTAACTCAATCGCGGCGATGGACGCCGATGTGATCACGATAGAAACTTCCCGCTCCAACATGGAGCTGCTCGATGTTTTCGATGAATTTAATTACCCCAACCAAATCGGCCCCGGTGTTTACGATATTCATTCGCCGAATACACCTAGCACCGAATCCATTGTAGGGCTGATGCAAAACGCCGCAGCTAAGATTCCGTCTGACCGATTATGGATCAATCCGGACTGCGGCCTCAAAACCCGAACCTGGGAAGAGGTAAAACCTGCGTTACAGAATATGGTCGCCGCCGCTGAAATGCTCAGGAGCGTGCAAACTTCCGCTAAAATCGCACGCGTCAGCAGCGCATAGCCGACACCTGTTGACTTGATGAAATATCCGTTCTTTTCTAGAAAATATTCTTGATAATGAGGTGCAATACAGGAAATTGACCCATTAGATCTACCAGATCTCGCGCATTGGTGAAACGAATCCTTACTCTAATATCTAAGCGTGCGATCTGACCAAAATGATAATTGTGCCGGAATAAAGCAAAGTGAATACGTACACTCAACGCCCATTTCGTATCCTTAGCCTGGAAGGCGGGGTATTATGGGCATATTTTCGACCTCGGTGATGGCCGAATTGGAAGAGGAAACCGATGGCGAACTGACCGAATATTTCGATTTGATTACCGGTAAGTCGACCGGTGGCATTATAACGATCTTATTGGGCTTGGGCCTTTCCACTGAAAAGATCTTAGAATTCTACCGAAGGTGCGGCCCGGTATTTTTTAGCGGGGAATTACCCGACGCATCTCTACGCTGCAGTTACATACCTTCAAACCCGAGCATGCGCAACAATTCCTAGAAGATCAGATTAAAGCGAAATTACACGACAAAAAACCTAGGAAAAGCCTTTTGAATCCGGGGTTCAGAAATCCCAACTGAACTTCTAATATTTTCCCACCGGTATATCTAAAAACCACAATCTTATGATTAACGTGGATCTGTACTAGAATTCAGTTGTCAAAAAAATAACAGTCTTTACCACCTTTTCGTCTTAAAAAAACATGCACCCATCACCCGAACCAGCGATTTCGGTCAGTCAATATTTTCGGTTGCGCAACTTGTTTTTGCTGCTTCTCGTTATTGCTGTCGGGGTATTAGCTTTGGGCTACGTTAAATTAACAGGGTCACTACCGCAATTGGACGGCCGCATTGGCCTTCGGGGATTGAAATCGCCGGTTAATATCGCTACCGACCGCTTTGGCGTGCCGACGATTAACGCGGCTAGCCGGTTGGATGCTTATCGCGCATTGGGTTTTGTCACCGCGCGCGACCGCTTATTCCAACTGGAGGTCTTACGCCGCTCCAACAGTGGCACCTTGGCAGAAATTTTTGGCGCCAAATTGCTGGACATGGATATGCGCCAGCGCAATTTAGGGATGGTGCATAGCGCTGCGGAGACAGTAAAGACCTTACCAGCAGCGCAAAGACGGTTATTGGAAAGCTACGCCGCCGGAATCAACGAATTTATTGCCCAATCGGACGCGCTGCCGTTCGAGTTTCAGGTTCTGGGATTCAGGCCGCAAGCCTGGCGAACCAAGGACAGCATTCTAATCGCGTTGGGCATGTTCCAGGTGCTCAATCTGGTGGCGCACAAAGAACGCATGTTGAGCGTGATGGAACAACATTTACCGCAAGAAATAAGCGCTTTTTTGACACCGGACACCGACATATATGCGCACAGCCTGGTGGGCGGCAACAGCTCGCACCGGCCTATCCAAACGCCCCCCGTCGATACGATCAAAAATTTGTATCAAGCCAATAATCAAACTGCGCTTGTCAATCCCATCCAAATCACGGATCCCTTATTGGGTTCCAACGCCTGGGCGGTTAACCATATTAAAACCAATGATGGGCGCGCAATTCTGGCCAACGATATGCATCTTCCGCTAATGGTTCCGAATATCTGGTACCGGGCCAACTTGGTTTATCCGGGCGCTGTTTTGTCGGGTATCACGCTGCCCGGTTCCCCGGTATTGGTCAGCGGCACCAATCAGCACGTCGCCTGGGGTTTTACCAACGCTTTGGCTGATGTACTGGATTTAGTAAAGCTGGAGATCAACCCGGACGATCCTATGCAATACCGGACACCAGACGGATGGGCGCTATTCGATACCCGGCGGGAAGTTATTCGAATCAAAGGCGAACGAAGTCGTACGCTTAACGTTAAATACACAATATGGGGCCCGGTCTCCAAACAACCTTTGCTAGGTCGTTCTGTCGCAATCCGCTGGACCGCGCTGGACCCCGCCTCGGTAGATTTGACGCTGGCCGATATGGACCGGGTCAAAACGCTGGATGCCGCGATGGACCTGTTCAACCGGGCAGGTTTACCGGTATTAAACGTTCTATTGGCGGATGATTCGGGTCACATCGGCTGGACCATGACCGGACGCATTCCCAATCGGGAAGGCTACGACGGCTCGGTCAGCCGGCCTTGGGGCAGTGGCCGTTTTGGATGGCGCGGCTACATACCGCCCGACCAACTGCCCCGGGTGATCGACCCGCCATCGGGCATATTGGTTTCGGCGAACAATCGAATGATCGGAAAAGAGTATCCGTACTCGATTGGCCAAAACTTCGCCAACGGTTACCGTGCTTCCCGAATTCGCGAGCGTCTAGCTGAAATGCAAAACATCAGCGAGGAGCGACTGTTCCGACTGCAATCCGACACACGTTCGGCGCTGTACGATTTTTACCGCACGCTGGCGCTTTCGGTAATCACAAAACCGGCTATTAACAAAAACCCCAAATTGGCCGCGCTTAAACAATACCTGCAAGACTGGAATGGACGCGCAGACAAAGACGACCGCGCATTTGGGGTACTTTTCCGGTTTAGAAAAAAACTCGCCAGCGAGGTTTTGCTGCCGCTGATGCAACGCTGCTTCGACGCGGACCCTAGCTTTTATTACAGCTGGTTTAATATGGATACCCCGCTGCGGCAATTACTGGATGCCAAACCCACAAACGCTCTGCCTCAGAAAAAGCGTTACCAGGACTGGGACGCGTTAATTTTGAGCGCGTTGGAATACACGGTGGCCCGCATCGAGCAAAACAACGGCGTGGATAGAATCGGGCAGCTGGGGTGGGCGGATCAGAACCAATTGAAAATATCGCACCCGTTCAGCCGCGCCGTACCGATACTATCCCACTTTTTGGATATGCCGCTGCACAAACTCGGCGGATGTACATTTTGCATCAACGTGGTCGGTCAAAATTACGGCGTAAGCGAACGCTTGGTGGTATCACCCAGCGCCATCGACGATGCAATTTTCCATATGCCGACCGGGCAATCCGGACATCCGCTGTCACGCCACTATGATGATCAACACGCTTATTGGGCGGCTCATTTACCACTTTCTCTAGCGCCTGGACCGGCGGAACATGGTTTAAGACTAATCCCTAAGAACCTAGCTCTCGCTGAATAGCCCATCCCTGCGCTAAAAATGGGCTCAAAATACTCACATACGCCAGAATGCTGTGTCTTTTCGTCCAGGTTTGCCTTGCTGCATCCTTTAATCAAGAATTTGAACAGGTTCTAAGGACCAAAAACCAAAACATTGGTTAATACTATGGACCCACGTGCTTCGGTAAGAAGCAATTTGAAAATCCAAAGACAACAGCCCTCTAATAATGTGATAGATTCCCATTAATTGGTATTTGAACAAATAAATTATAACGAGGTTTTATTAGATGGGATGTCAGAACAAACTAATGGTTGGTTGGGTTTTGTGTATTTTATTGATAACTACATTGGCGCAGGCAGAAATTCCGCGAGAAGAACCAAGCGCGGTGCCAAGGGTCCAACTCGATGAACCGCAAACCAGCAAAAACCAAACAGCTGACGTTGGCCAACAAAGATCGCGCGAACAAGTTCTCGCCCTGATAGAACAAGCCAGCAAAACTAAACCGGATTGGTGGGATTCCGTACCCCTAACCTATCCCAAAACACTAGACCTAAGTTATCCAGCCCCGGGCAAACGTAAATGGGACCCCAAAAAAAACGTCGGTCAATTTATGTGGGGCGTCATCAACGAAAACGCCAACCGGTTTCACGACGGTACCAAATTTATGCATTATGTCCACAGCTTGAACAAAGATAATCCGGACGTCACCAGCAGAACGATGCGCCAATTGGGCCATTGCTACCACGACCTGTTGCAGGATTGGGCCAGGGCCGCCTATTGGCTGAAAAAATCCAATGGCCCACCGGTCAAGCTTGCAAATGCCTACTGGCAGTTGGGCAGCAAAGCCATGGCAACGGAAATACTTGAGCGGATTGGCTCCGATTATTCCGATCACGGTGCGGCGATCAAGTTATGGTCGGATATGGGTGAGTTGGACAGCGCGTTGCAGCTTGCCAAACAATCCAAAGATCCGCGCAACAAAGGCGGCCCCTATCGTGCAGCCGGTGATGCGTTACAACGGCATGGGCATTTTGATGAGGCTTTGGTTTATTATCAAAAGGTATTGGAGATCGGCAGCCGTTTTCTAGCGTCGTTTATGAACAAAAATGAAACATTAAAACTAAACCAGAATCACGCCAAAGCCGCTATCGAAAGCATCCAGATATTCAAATTATTTGATATCAATAAACTGCGTGACGGCAGCTATGCAGACAAAGCAATGGGTTATAGCGGCGAGGTCCACATACAAACAACGGTCAAAGATCATCGAATCGAATCGCTAAAAGTCACCCAACACAAGGAACAGCAGTATTATTCCTCGTTGACGGATATGCCGGCAAAAATTATTGCCCAACAGGATATCCGCGATATCGACGCAACTACCGGTGCGACGGTAACCGCCGACGCAATACGGATTGCGACCGCCAAAGCCTTGCAGCAGGCAAGAAATTAACCGGAATATGCTGATCAGATTGGAAACCACGGCTTAACTCTGATGCGCCTGAATCTTTTTCTTCCATTTCTAAGACTTCCCAAAGCGGGCCGAAAACCGCCACGGAGGTCTTGGGCTTACAAGATTGCACGCAAGTTATTACCGCGGCCGCTGTTTTCCGATTTTTCAACAGAGAAGCATCGTGGACTAATCCGCAGAGCCTTGCATAAGCTAGGACCTGGCTGGGAAGCTTCCCCGATTCGGCGGATCATTCAGGCCGGAAGCTTTGTGCTTTTTCTGATTTTGTTCTTTTACACCTGTTGGCCGTATTCGGCTTCTCCTGATCCGCAGGCTCAGGGATGGCCCGCGCATTACGCCGATGATTTTGCCAGCAAGGAATGGATCGACGCCGAAATCTTTCTGGCGCTGGACCCCCTGGTCAGCTTGTCCACCGCGATTGCTGGACAAACCTGGGTGTGGTCACTCGTATGGGCTGCAGTAATATTGGCAATCGGTCTATTATTCCCTCGCGGTTTTTGTGGCTATCTGTGCCCGCTGGGCACCCTGATCGACCTGTTTGACTGGTCTATCGCCAAGCGTGTCAAACGCTTCAAAGTTAAACACGATGGCTGGTGGGTGAACCTTAAATACTATCTATTGCTAGCGACGCTGGTCACGTCATTTTTTGGCATCATGCTGGCCGGTATCGTGGCCGCAATTCCAATAATAACGCGCGGATTTCTGTTTATTCTGGCGCCGCTGCAGCAGGGATTGATGCAGGACTGGTACCGGGTTCCGCCAATGAATACCGGCCAAGCCGTATCAATCGTGCTATTCGCAGCGGTGCTTCTGATGGGCTTGTTGCGGCCGCGCTTCTGGTGCCGCTACGTTTGTCCTACAGGTGCGGTTTTTTCGCTAAGCAACCTGGTATTTCGAGCCAGCGAGCGCAAGGTTGAGACGTCCTGCATCGACTGCGATTTGTGTGTCAAGGTCTGCCCGTTTGACGCGATCAAAGCCGACTATTCCACCCGCACGATGGACTGCACGCTGTGCCAAACCTGCGCTGGCGCCTGCCCGACCAACGCGATCAAATTTGTCGGTCGTTGGGAGCAACAGCAACTGAAACCCATCAATCAGGAAATCCATAAGGAAACCTCGATTTCGCGCCGCGCTTTCTTGTTTTCGGTAGTCGGTGGGACATCGACAGCGCTGGCCACGCGCTATGGTTTCGGCGCCCAATTGGATAAAACACCAGACAAAGCATTACCGGTTCGGCCGCCGATGAGCGTACCGGAAGATAAATTTTTGGAACTTTGCATTAGCTGCGGTGAATGCTTCAAGGTCTGCCCGAATAACGTATTGCAACCGATGAGCTTCGACCAAGGCCTGGAAGGCCTATGGACCCCCAAGGTGGACGCTGATTGGGCTGGCTGCGAACCGAGCTGCAACAATTGCGGACAAGCCTGCCCGACCGGCGCGATCCGCGCGCTCCCGCTGGCCGAGAAAAAGGTGGCACGCATGGGCCTGGCCGAGGCCGATCACAAAACCTGTCTACCCTGGGCTGGTGAAGAAGCCTGCCAATTGTGTGTAGACGAGTGCAATGCCGCCGGCTACAACGCGATCGAATTTGAACGGGCCCACCCAAAATTGGACGAATCCGGACTGCCCATCGACGGCACCGGTTTCGCCGCCCCCAAGGTAATAGACGACCGCTGTGTCGGCTGCGGCCTGTGCCAAAGCGCGTGTTACCGCATCAACGTCAGCGCCAAAAAACTACTCAAAGAATCGGCCATCGTCATTTACGCAGGACCCGGCAAAGAAGACCGGATCATGCAGGGCCTATACACGGATCTTCGCGCCGGAGAAGCAAAACAAAAACGCCTGGAGCGCGAGAGGCAGCATAAAGACATCGGGGATTTTTATTCTTCTTGAGATTCGTCGAATACGACTATCGTACAGTCATCCGTTCAATTAAATTAGGCACCAGCCCATCTCAATCAATGAGGGAAAACCAATTGTAACTATCAAGCTAGTTTAAACAACACTATACCCGCGAACTCATTGCTACTTTTTGCACCCAAAATAACTGTGCGATTTCGCCGATATTACGGCGAAACAAATCGCAGGATTCACCGTGGTTTCAGCGATGGAGGCGGCAAGGTCATGCCATTTTGATCTTTGGGTAGTGGGGTCGGCCTGGGAGGGCCTTTCTTTCGTAGTCGGCGTTTCTTCCATGGTCGACCTTTCCTCCATGGATAGACCCGACGATAGGTGGGATTTTGGTTGATGACAATGACGTTGGAGGATTTCTGTTTGGATAGCTGGCGCTTCATATCGGCGTAAGCGCGTTGTTGTTCTTGCATCGCCTTTTGATTGGCAAGATTTTGCCGCTCTCTTTCGCGCTGAGCATCCCGAATCTCAAGGTCCCGGTAACGCTGTTTGGCCCGAGCCACATCCTGTTCACTGGGTGGTGGTGGAGGTGTTACAGTTTCTATTTTAGCGGCACGATCGGGTGGAGTCTCTGAATAACTGACATTACCGTCGTGATCAACCGATTTATAAATAGGTGCCGCGTCAACCGCGTTGACCGCTAGCAGGACTAGAATAATTAATATTTTTTTCATCATCATCTGCCTTTACCAAGCCCACCTGTATGGGTCTCATCGCGAATGGAATCGCATAAACCCAAAAAACCCACCAGGTTTTGTCTTTGACCATACACACTAAATTGGGTTCAAGACACGCTACGCTGATGTTCCGTAGCGAATTAGCACCGTATCACGGTAATCGATGGCGTAGCGGCGCAAAACCTTTGTAAAGCTGATTCAGCTGGATTTTTCGAGTATTCTAATCATTATCTATGTGCCTGGACATATCATGCAAAACAGCAATTCCCCGAAAACCATACCAATTCGAAACACCGGCCTGTCCGAACAGGACACCGCGTTATTGTTGCGCAACGCAGAAATATTGGAAAATCCGGGTATCGCGGTTCGATTGAGTAAGCTAATCGGCATTCCCATAGAAAAAGCAATGACCTCGCTACCGGCCAATTGTTCGGAAATTATGGCGAAGATAACCCAAACCGCGTTGGACAAAGCGATCGACGGGGCATTATTAACCATAGATCCACGAGCTTCGGATACACCAGCCAATACCGGTCATAAAATTTTGGCTGGTTTAAGCGGAGCAGTCGGGGGTAGTTTCGGGGTCGCGGCATTGGCCATTGAGCTTCCTGTATCAACAACCATCATGCTGCGATCAATTGCCGATATTGCGCGTAGCGAAGGCGAAAATTTGCAAACATTACAAACCAAAATGGCTTGTCTGGAAGTGTTTGCCCTATCCGGAGGCAATCCCGCCGCGGAAGGTTCGGAAACAGCGTACTACGCGGTTAGGTCCTTTCTAAGCCGTTCGATGAGCGATACCGCCCAGCACATCGCTAAAAACGGTCTAATCGGGGATGGCGCTCCAGTGTTGGTTAACCTAATCAATGCGGTGGCGAGTCGTTTTCATGTCCCGGTTTCGCAAAAATTTGCCGCACAATCGGTTCCCGCAATTGGGGCGATCGGTGGGGCATCGGTCAATCTTGTGTTTATCTCGCATTTCCAGGAAATGGCCAGAGCTCATTTCGGCATCAGAAAACTGGAGCGGATATACGGACCGGAAATTGTGCGCGATACCTACCAAAAATCGGTAAACGGTTAGCGATTCGCAGAAACTATTGACCTCGAAAAATCATTCCCCGGATGCAACCCGGTGTGGCGACATCAACCGGTGGTAAGGCTGAAACCGATAAGATCCTTTTCGCATATTAAAAAACACCAGCTCCGGCAAGCTCATCGAAAAACCTTTGACGCCATTGAGCAATGTCTGTCCTCCGTCCAACGGCGATAGGAATACACCAGCTAAGCTTTGCGCAAGACCAGCCAGCAAGTTGACAGAACCATACAACGGACGAGGCACCACAGCATCATCGGTAAAAAAAATA
Source organism: uncultured Methylococcaceae bacterium (assembly GCA_964619885.1). Classification (GTDB taxonomy): domain Bacteria; phylum Pseudomonadota; class Gammaproteobacteria; order Methylococcales; family UBA1147; genus CAZUGA01. The sequence goes on along the minus strand of CAZUGA010000046.1, from coordinate 7,687 downwards.
AATAATGAATCGTCCGGATTGCGTGTGTATAAAGACGAGGTTAGCGTATTCGACTCTTTTAGATAGGTCAGCAGACCGTTATTTTTGCGGTAAATTTGCTGCAGCATCATTTTTCTGTACGAAGGCAGTTCGCGCTCGACCCCAACCCGATAGGCGCTATTGACCCGCTCTGCTGAAACGTACGGAATCGCATTGACTAGCTTAGCGTCTACGTATCCACCGAGCCGATGCTTAGATTCCGTTCTAACCCCAATTGTTAGCGCATTGCCGCTTGGACTGGCGACCGCATCTCGGTTAATCGAATCGGCAAAAGCGCTATCAATAACTCGAAATATCTCCGAAACGCAATTTCTGGAGAGCAAATCGTACGGATAAAGACCGGCGACCGACGAGCTATACGCGACCTGGAATGCAGATGCATTGGCGCTGGCCAATTGTAACTCTACCGAATCCAACCGGGGCATTGACGAACTGAATAATCGTGCTTGCCGGACCGGCATCAAATTACCGTCAAAAATCCGGATCGGCCGCCCCTTCTGCAATCCCAACGAGAGTTCAGCGTACAGATTCGCCGCTGATTCAAACCTTGCGTACGCGAACTCGTCTATAACCGGCATGGAATATAGCTTAGCCTTTTGCGCCAAAAAATCCGCCCGCGCTTCGCCCAGCAAGGATTGAAATGCTGCTTGATATCGATCCAGGTCACGCGAGTCAACGCGCTTAGCCTCTCGATCAAAAGTATCCACGAATACCAATTGACCAGTTTGTATCGACCGCTCTATCGCGTTGAGGCGCGCCATCGCAACCAACAGCGGAAATCCCCAATCCGGCCGTTCGGATTCGACCAGGGCCAGTATTTCGTCGCTCAATTTTCGCGCGTAGCGTTTAAATTGTAGTAATTGTGTTTGATCAAGCTGAAACTCTGCGGATTCCAGCCTCACTTCGGCTTCCGGTCGCAGCGAGCGGCCCAACCGAAGCACTTCCAGCGCAACCCGCATGGTTTGTAGATCCCGGTATCGGCTCGCGAATGAATAGGCACCTGTGGGAAATTTATCCTCGGCCAAATTAACCTGGCTTAGATCCCATTCGGTTGGCTTGAGCCGGCGGATTGCCCGTTCGACCGACGCCTGTTTCTGCGCTAAATATTCAACGCCATATAAATCGGCCATGCGCGCTACCAATCGACGCAGTACCGGTGATTCTTCCGCGATAGCGTCCGATTTCCCAACATTGTCGGTCAAAAAAAGCCCGGCTGCACGGATCTCTACAACAATATTGTTTGGATTCTGCGAATCAGGCTTCCCATCGTAAAACCCTAACAGTGATTCAATCAGTCCGAGATCAGCCTTTACCGAATCCAACAACGCGAATTGCTGATTTTGTAACAGGAAACGATGGTTAAAGCGATCCCTCAACAATTGGTAAGTTTCTTCGTCAACCTCGATCGGACTGACATAGACCGTTCTATTTCCCAAGAAACGGTATTTGAATTCAACATGTGCAGAATCTTCACGCACTGCTCTGAGCAAACCACCGTCAAAGTATTGAAAGTGAAATGTATCTGCTCCAAACCTTATGGCAGCGTGCCCACCACTAGAATCCCCTTCACCCGCATCGATATAAAGATAATCAACCGTCCGCGTCGCTGAACAATAAGCGACCTTGGGCAACAATAAAGCGAGCAACAGCAGCACCGCGACTAGCACCGCCGAAACATTTAGGCTAAACCTTATTTCAGACATTGAGTGGTGGCTATACACCTATAGCACGGGGCACGATCAAACCCCGTGCTACGACCTAACCGCGACTACTTAGAACGATAGCCTTTTTCGATATCTTGCATTCTGCTGTAATCTCCTGCCGCCAAATTTTTCTTAAAGGTCTCGTATTCGATCCCTTTGACATTGGCTTTTCTCAAACCGCGGCCGATCGCGATATACGTTATCGGTTGAACTTCCCAATTGGTAACACCTTGCCTAGCCGCGATCTCACTTATACCACTTTTGAATCCGGCATAGTCGGACGCCGAAGAGCGAACGTACGCGGAGGTGTAGTCACGAACTTCGTTTTCATATTTATCCGAACTTTCCGTGGAAGAACTCGCGCTGATAGACTTAAATGGACTTGAAATTATATTCGAAGAACTTTCGGAACTAGCCGAAAAAGAGCAACCGTTAAATAATAACGCAGCCACTATTCCAGCGAGAAAGCATTGCAGAGAAAATCGATCGGCGATGGTTGACATGAATTTGATCCCTAAAAAATCGATAGAGCTTTAAACAATACCGATTTCGCTGATTCCGATCAAGGCGGAAACAATATTCGCACGTACTCCATATCCACAGTTTGCACATCAAAAACGCAGCAGCAGCCGCCACGCTACAAATTTAGCGGAACTCGCTACAAACAATCAAAATTAACCAATTGAGTCCGTACAGGGCATAAATGATACAATTACCGCCGCTGGACAATGCCAGCATATCGCTTTGATATTTGGTGAGTTATGTGTCTGATAATGACACCACCGATGGCATAAAAAAAATTGACACGAACAACGGGTAGTAGCAAGTGTTTCGAAAGACTTTGTTGTTCGTTAAACCAACAAAAGCCTACTCGGCATGGGCTTCGAGGCCATCCGGTTAAAATGTTTAATAGCGAAAACCGACCTATTTGAGTTTTTTGGGGCACGTTTACAGCCAACAACAATTTTAACAGGGCAGCCTCTTTTTCGTAATGGAGGCATCGATGAAATCTAATAGGTCCTTTTGGGGATATACCCAAATCTCAATTATTCTGGTGGCAACGTTATGGTCCGCAAACACGTCGGCGAACGAAGTCAGTTTGACCGAAAACTTACCATTTATCGATATTCGTTTCGCCGGAAAAACTGTACGCATTGAGAGAAACCAAGATACCGGTCATAAGCTCGACAACAGTTTCGCAAAAACGTCCAGACCCTGCCCACCTTTCTGTATTCACCCAATAAAAGCGGCACCCGGGGTCGAAACTATTGCCGAACTAGAGTTGTTCGATTTTCTGTTAACCGACGTCAGACAGGCTGAGGGATTGTTGGTCGATGCCCGAATTCCAGAATGGTATCACAAAGGCACTATACCGGGCGCTGTTAACATACCTTTCACAATAATTACCGAAAAACTGAATAATTCCAGCCTACAAAAAGTGCTAACCGCTTTGGGCGGAAAACAGACTGCCTCCGGCGCATGGGATTTTAGCGCCGCAGTAAAACTACTGCTATTCTGCAACGGACCTTGGTGCGATCAATCCCCAAGAGCAATAAAAGGTTTGTTACGGATTGGCTACCCACCGGAGAAATTAAAATACTATCGTGGTGGTATGCAAATGTGGCAATTATTAGGATTAACGACTATCAAACCAACCAATTAAGACGCAACTTAATTGGCTGAAAACCAAAATAATGGCTTGTTTTAAAGTCGAAATTTATCACACCCTACGGCGTCATGCATCGTCAGCAAGCGAGCTAACCCGTTATCGAGGTTTAATATGAAACTATTCGAATTACTAAAAAACGCAATTAAACATATTTTTAACCAAGAAAATCCAGGTAGCGGCAACCGCTACAATATCTTATTCACGGTATTGATTCTCTCCGCTGCGATTGCTTTTGCGATCACCTGGCTATTTAGCGATCCATCACCAAAATCACTTCCTGATTCGGACATGGCGATACAGACCACGCAAAAAGATCCGCAAAAAACTGAAGTTATAGCCAATAAGCTGGTCGATATTATTGCCAACCGTTCTAAACGCAAATATGTATCAAAAATTGAACCAGAATCCAGTGGGGCCAACGCAGGCAAAGAATGGTCTGCAGACACATTTCTTGATGTGATAAAAGCGCCAGATATGAACTCAAAAACCGCAACTACAATCGTAAAAGTAACCCAGAAACCCACCGAATCCAGACAGGATCCATATGTATCTTCGTTACTCGACGAAGCGGTAAGTTTGGCCGTACTACCTGTTGAGAAACAAAGGCAAGGTAAAGAGCGTAGTGATCAGGCATCGTTTCAAACCACCGGTACGGTTGGTCAATCGAATGTCGCGCCGATCTTTTTAAATCCTGAAGGATTGCTAGTCGTTCAAAATGGAGATTCACTATCAAAGATCGCGCTAAAAATGTACGGTGACGGTACGGCCTATCAACGGATATTCGACGAAAACCGCGATATTTTGGACGACCCGCACCAACTCTCCCCGCAGGCACCCAACTTCGCATCCCAGACTACCAATAAGAAATCTTAAGCTTCGCTTCCAACAAACAGCGAAGTAATCTATTCAATAAACTGTCTATACTGTAAAAATATATTCCAATATAGAATCTCAGATAATAATTATTCAGCATCTTCGAGCCAAAAGAGTTATCTTCCTGGAAATAGTCTATTTTTAGAATTATCTAAATAATGTACATAACTACAAATTTGTTTTCGATATTATCGATATAACAATACTTATTCATATGATCAGGTCTATATCTGTAATTAACTAATAAAGAGTATTGTAAATAATGAAATATTTTTTAACGGTATTTTTCATTGTGGTAGTTGGAAGCGTTATTCGTTTCCAAAACCTGGATAAACTTTCGATGACTCATCCAGAGTTTTACGTCCCGGGTATAAAAATTCCTGAGTATATGACTGATCCAGCACAAAGATCAACCATATTAGAGGTAATTGCGGCACCATTTAAAATACATCATCCGCACCTGCCAGGCCACGACCTATTAATGCTGGGATGGACCAATATGTTTGGCACGGACATTTCTTGGATTCGAGCTTCCTCGGCATTGATTGGCACTCTTACATTATTAATCTTTTATCTTTTCGGAAAGGAAACAACCAATAGAAAAACCGCGTTACTTTCGGTGTTTATATTGGCATTGCACGGACATCATATTTTCTGGAGCCAAATGGCAAAACAGTGGGTATTGCTGGCTCTATTGGGTGTTTTATCCAGCTACCTCCTATCAATATTGTCGAAAATCTGGAAGACGGACGTTGGAATACTCTACCTTATATGTTGCATTTTTGGGCTTTGGGTAGACTCATATTTTTGGCCAATATTTGCTGCACAAATGCTTTGGGTGTTTTGCAACAGTGGCGAAAGCAAATTCCCAAGCATATTACTTAACATACAATTCATCGCGTTGTTATTTGCAGGTCCGGCATTTGCTTACTTGGTCTACTTTTCGCAGTTGCAGAGTCATCTTGCATCCGATTTATTTCCCAGATTATTGCAAATGGCTCAATTTGGCGGAATTGTAATTGAAGATTCAACGGTCAAACCAACATATTTTGTCAACTTTCTGATTGGTTTGATTGGAGCTTTTTTCCTGGTTATCGGATTTAAACCTGTAACCCAAAGTACGGTGATCAATCACTCTGGAAACAGCATTAATCAAAAACTATTATGGAGGACTATGATAATAGTTACTCTATTAATATTAGTTTTAAATTACATGCTTTTTATGAATGATAAAATATTAAATTGGAGTAGATACTTTTTGATAGGTTTGTTTCTTCCCATGACGGCCATGTTATGCTGGTTATTTTTTATTAAAAACTGGCCTCAAATTACATTAGTCACAAGGAAAATATGTAGCCATAAATTAGTAAAATATATAGTTAGCGATCTTCCGACTATTATGATGGTTATACCTATTTCTATATTAATATTGGTTCATTTTATCTCTCCGGTGCTAGCAAATTTTGCATTGGTTTCACTTAGTCCATTTTTTATATTGGTCGCTTGTCGCGGAATTTTTATATTAAATAAGGTTGGACAGCGGTTTGCAATTATTGGCATGGCAGTGTTATGTATTTTTTCTGTCTATCAATATACAAATATGCCCGATGTCGACTACAAAGCGCTTGCTGATGAATTAAAACCCCAAGTCGCCGACGGAGACCTTATGTTGGTAGACAATGTCTGGTTCATCAACCCTATCGTTTATTATTTCCCTCCGTCAGACTACCAGTTACGACCGACCGAAACGCTGTTAAAAGAAATTTCCAAAGTTGAGAAGACTACGAATGTAAAAAGAATTTGGCTGATCGATTTCCTGGTAGATGAACCGAGGAACAAAACATTTGAATCAAATGTACTCAAAATGTCCAAAACGTTGAAAGAAGTCAAACGTTTGCGAGTCAACTATGGAATTGCAATTCTATTTGAGGAAAATAATTATATTGAATAATCATTCCACGATGACTCCAACTTAGCAATATCTGACACGCGGTGCTAGTGATCCGCTAAGCCCTATTAGGATCACCCGAACAGCCCAGTTTTGTTTGCCAGGTTGATCTAATTTGGTCGGTCAATACCCCCGGAAACTGAATCATTCTGTGGTGTTACCGCCTCGTTAACCGCTCTAACTATGGCAGATGCCGACCGAGTATTGGCCACCGACATCTCATGAGATTCGGGTTGAGTCTGAGCTCCGGAAAAATAGCTAGCAATCAAAATCCCGAATAAAGCACCTACTATTACAATTAGAACACCGAATAAGTTTGTCCTGTTCTCGGTAAACAGATTCAATAAACTTGTTTTATTAACCCTATCAGGCTCGTCTATTGGCCCTGACCTTGGCATTGTTACAGTAAGGTTAGCATCAGCTTCCCGCCAACGATCCAATTCGAAAAGTTTGATTTGATCGACCGACTTTTCCCAGGGATTGGATACTCGCCATTCAATGCTATCCAATTTCTCAGCGCCCGTTTTAAGAGGTAGTTCCAATTTATGTTCGATTCCTCGCTCATCTGTAGATTCCGGTTTCGCCAAACTATCGATGTCTGGTACATCCAAAGCCTCCAAATCCCGTTCAAGCTCATCCACAGCATTTATTTGATGCGCCTTGCGCAATATTTCGTCGATAAAAACCCTGTCCAAAAGCGGTTTCTGATATTCACAACCCTGTGCCAACGCAACATCGCATAATTTATTTATATGTCGAGGGATACCTCTAGAAAGCTCGAATAATATTTCGCAGGCAGCATCATCAAATATTGCTCTACCTTCTGCACCCGCAGCATTGAGACGATGTTGAATATAACAGGTTGTTTCATATAAATTTAACGGCTTCAGGGTAAATATTTGACCTATCTGCCGCGCTATTGGCACCGAGCACGGTAATCTCAAAGTTTGCATTAAGTTATTCTGACCCGCGAGAATGAACTGTAGCCGTTTACCACGATAACCGCTTATATTTGTTAATTCTCCAAGCTCTTCCATTGAACTAGCATTTATTTTTTCCGCTTGATCTACGACCAAAAACGGTTGTCTTCCCTTCTTGTAGCATTCTTCAATTAAATATTCGCGCAACACCTGGTGCATTTTCGACCGACTTTGATTGGTAACGTCCAATCCATAAGTTGCGAGCAATCCCTGCGACAGCTGACCGCCGAAATCCGAAGTATCGGAAACGAATCCAATAGTAAAATCTATGCCAACAGCATGGTCGCTCTTTACTGTACTTCGAACATATTGCAACAAAGCACTTTTACCGGTTCCCGGCAGCCCGACGAGAACCGTGAAGTCCATTGGATCAGTCAAACTATATTTCAGTGCAGCCAGCGCGGCTTTATGCTTTTCACTAAAACCTGAATCCGTGACTTCGACATACTGGGAAGCCTATATAGCGAGAAGGCAT
>CAZUGA010000045.1:0-36493 GCA_964619885.1 uncultured Methylococcaceae bacterium | reverse complement strand
AGATTTCTATCTTAATTTATAGAAATATTGGTCTGGACAATGGGGAGTACCTTAGTCTTATATAAGCCAATAGCGCGGATGCCTTTGGAAAATTGGGTGGGGAATATTGCTTGCTTCGGGTTGTTTTTTATAACTAAATCGACATTGAATAACAGCAGGGCTGGTTCTTTGATCTTTTCATCGATCGTTGAATAGCGGGTGTAATCCTGTAGAGAAATGGTAGGGTGGGCATCCTTTAGTTTTTCTAAAACCGTAGCGAGAATGCCACTGGGAATTTCTAGGCAATATACGATTTGCTCTGGTGTTTTGTGATTGAGCAATAGAAGAAGCTAGTCGGGTGGCGATGTTGATTCGATATAGGATTGATCCGTAGCAAGATAATGACAGAAAATTGAGTTTGTTTCCAGTAGCTTCGATACAGTCAAATTTTTGGTTTCGCGTTGGTTTCTCAATGTAAACCGACTACCGGAACGATATTTTGCCGGTGGCACTAAGATGCTTAGTTGTGTGGGTTGCTGATCAGTGTTACGCAGATACAAAATGTCAGCATGTTTTTTCGAATCGAAAATAACATCGACCAACGCATATTCAGCGGCAAGTATTTCAATGCCGTAAAACACATAATGTTCATTTGTAGTCGGTTGTTGCCACCGGATAATACCAATTTGATTGCGTTTTCCAGGATAGTGCAACGCAATAAGTTCACCAATAGGTAGATTTTTTTCGCGTAGCTCGATGTACAGATGATTCTGCAAGTCACAGCTCTGTTCCTCGCATTTGAAATGGTGGGTCTTCAGCGGTTGCCGTTCTTTGGTTGCCCAAATCTTGTTCGTTTGAACGTCTAATCCGGATTGGTTGGTGCCAGAAGGTGTCGACATGGGATTATTCGAAGCATCAAAGGGTTTATTATTGTTGATTGGCATAAGGTCGTAGTTGGGTGCTTCGATCCAATCGGAATTCGTTGGTAGAGCGGATAGTTTGGGGGCTTTTTTTGTTTTTGATGCAAGCGCGGCGATAATATTTTCCAGTCCCAAAGTAATCTCTATTTCTTGATCAGTTTTGGAGGATATTGGATGATTGACGCCGCCAAGGTGGAAGCTCAGTCTGTTTAGGGTGTGCTGTTCAATATTTTCTTTTTTTGCGCGTAACCGGTCGGGGCGGGCCAAATTTTTTGCCAGTTTGTCGATATTAAAATAGCGTAAATGACTTCCGTAATTTGCCCAGCTTATATGCATTGGGGGATATGAATTTTCTAGATCGATGCTAAACCCTGCATCGTTATCATTTCGATCTGAGTCCGAAGATATTGTGCTTTCGTCTACATGTTTTTCAAAAAGGTCGAATATGCTTTGTATTTCCAGTTGATCATAGCGGTATGGCGTAGAAACCCAGAACAAAAGGATTTGTTTGAATACGGCGTTAATGGTAGAGGGTTTGTTGACGGTCGACATTTCGTCATCGACGTTAGTTTCCAAAAGGCCATTTTTTTGCGCGACTAGATAGAGTGTTTTTATTTCACCCCATACTCTTGATGAAGGTGGTTCGTACATTTGCGCTATCTTCAACATTGAGCAGCTGATGAGCCGTATCGCTCGATGAATAATTGTCGCCTGTTGACTAGCGGTAAAATCTTCAGTGAACGCACTGTTGTTTGTGATGAATTTATAACCACTTGCTAGCTCGACGTGAAATTTCGCTGCGAGTTTGGCGATCTTGCGAGTTTTTGAATCTAGAGGGAACTCGGCGCCAAAGATGTGGCATTCTAAATGTTTTGATTGAAGCAATACTACAGGCCGGAAAATTTCCAGAATTTGCAAACGCAGCTGGGGCGAAAATGTATGCCGATTCAAAGACTGTAGCGTGGAATATACCAGTTTACTGGTTTCGATTTTGTTGGTAACCGGGAGGTCATTGATCCATGCCGATGCGGCTTGGAAATTTAATTCGAACGGTAATTTGTTATTTTGGCCCCTGAGTGCAGGGCTGGTTTCAGAGCGATTCGTTACCATTTGATATACCTATTGTTCTGCATTGGGTGCAACGAGTTTGTTTGTCACCCATTGATTGTAAAGTGTTTGGATTTCGCGGTCCGTGGATGCGATCACATTTTAATAAGTGTAGTTGAGACAACGAGTTTTACTTCTCTTCGGAAGAAGTCTTTATCACGTAACCGGTTGAAAAAGATCACTGAAACTAGATCGCAATAAATATTTCGATAGCGATCTGTTGAAAATTTGATAGGCTGAATTGCGGAAACGTATCGATTACCAAGGTTTAAGAAAAATACTGGCCCAGCAAATTTGTAAGATTCTAGAAATAACAGATTTCTTTGCTTGAGGAATATAGGCTTTTGGCGATTTAATCGCTTGCTTGATTACAACGGGATTTTATTCGCTTTACCCGCTTGTTCAGTGACGAACTTTGGGATTAGATATCCGGGTAGCGTGCTGCGGAGAGTGTCTTGAAGTTTTTTACACTCTGCCACTGAAACGTTGAAATGGTGAGAGCCTTTTGCTTTATCCAACAGATGCAGGTAATACGGGAGGATCCCCGCGTCGAATAATGTTTCGCACAAGGCGGTCAACGTTTTAACATTGTCGTTAACGCCTCTCAATAATACGGCTTGATTGAAAACGGATATATTGGCGCGCCTAAGTCGAGAAACGGCACCCTTAACTTGTTGATCAAGTTCGTTGGGGTGGTTGATATGTACGACAACAACAGACTTCAATCGACTATGCGACAATATTTTTAGGAATCCAGAATCAATGCGGGACGGCAGCACGTTTGGCAAGCGGCTATGGATCCGTAATCTGTGGACGTGCGATACGCCTTCAATTTCTTTGATTAAGTCTCCAAGCTGCTGGTTTGACTGAATTAACGGGTCGCCTCCGCTCAGTATGACTTCCTTGATATCGATACGATTTCTAATATACTCCAGTGCTGCGGCTCGTTTCTGTTTGCTCAATTGTGTATCTGTATACGGGAAATTTCTACGGAAGCAATAACGGCAATTGATTGCGCATCCGCCTGTCACGATTAACAGTGCTCGGCCGGCGTATTTATGAAGTACGCCTGGAACTGCGATGGCCTCTAAATCTCCCACGGGATTGTTAACGAAATCGACGGGGTTTACGGATTCAGCCAGAATAGGCAACACCTGTTTTAGCAGAGGATCGTTAATATCACCTTTTTTTATGCGAGAAGCAAAGCTACGAGTGACTTTAAATGGAAATTCTCGGGCTGCTTCAGCGTTGATTGGAAATTCAGAAATATCTAACTCTAAAAACGAGAATAAATCGATTAAACTGGAAAATCCCCGCGCCAGTTCCTGTTGCCACGTTGGGATTGAATTGCTGCCATGTAGGCCGGCCGGGTTGATCATTGAATCCGAGTTTCGGTTTATATCAAGGGGTGTCTTCATTATAATGATCTCTCAATTCTAACAGTAGAAAGCATAAACGAGGTATCGATGGCCAGGTATAGTACTAACGAATTCAAGGGCGGGTTAAAAGTAATGTTGGATGATGACCCGTGCTCAATTATTGAGAATGAATTTGTTAAGCCAGGAAAAGGCCAAGCATTTAGTCGCGTCAAATTTCGCAATCTAAAAACCGGTCGTGTCATTGAACGTACGTTCAAGTCAGGGGAATCTATAGACGGGGCCGATGTTGTCGAATCTGAAATGCAATATCTTTATAACGATGGTGAATTCTGGCATTTCATGGTTCAGGATACTTTTGAGCAATATTCAGCCGATGAAACCGCGGTTGGTGAGGCCGGTAAATGGATCAAGGATCAAGATGTTTGTACTGTGACGCTGTGGAATGGTACGCCATTGTCCATTACCCCACCGAATTTTGTAGAATTGGCGATCACCGAAACGGATCCTGGAGTAAGAGGGGATACGTCAGGGGGCGGTGGTAAACCGGCTACCCTTGAAACTGGTGCCGTAGTGCGTGTCCCGTTGTTTGTACAAACTGGCGAAATGATAAAAGTCGATAGCCGTACCGGTGAGTATGTCGGCAGGATTAAAGAATGAGTCGTATCTCAAATTTATCAAGGGGCGCGCATTTGTAGTAGAGGTTCCACTCGCTCATTGCGTATAACTTTCGCTAATTTAAATATTTAACATTTTTCTGGAAATTCAGCAGTGTAAATCAAATTGGTCCGGCTGTTAGACGAGTATTGATCTATTTGTTCGAAATAATTCAACTTCGTTCTTCCACGCAATCTCCCTAAAACTGACAAAAATAGAGCTTGCTAATACTGTCAAATAAAAATAGGGAAGCAGCTGTTGATATTACTGTGCCTATTGGTAGAGGAATTATTCTTCGAGGGACGTATCAATCGATAAGCGAATTAAGCGATTACTGGGGTGATATTTATTCCAACCCGTCATTGATAGAGTTTTAGTTTGGAAAGTTCACTTGATTGGCAGCCCAGCTGCAAACTCAATGTTTTGAAAAAAAGAGCGGTTATGCTAGCAGGTATCCGTGAATTTTTTGAAAAACGATGTGTTTTGGAAGTTGAAACTCCTGTTCTATGTAACGCGATTGGCACGGACCCCAATCTGGAATTTTTCGATTGTTTATTGAAATTACCTGGTGAGATAAGCGGGTCAAACCTCTATCTCCAAACCTCGCCAGAATTTTCGATGAAGCGATTATTAGCTGCTGGAAGTGGTTCTATTTTTCAGATTTGCAAAGCCTTTAGGAACGGCGAAGTGGGTCGGCTCCATAACCCAGAATTTACAATTTTAGAATGGTACCGGGTCAATTTCACGCTGGATGATCTGATGGATGATGTCTCGGATTTTCTTAATACCGTTCTTGCATCAAAGCTACCGAGCAAGGTGGAGGTCCGTTACAGTTATTCAAATATTTTCTTGAAGTATTGTGGTATAGATCCATTGCTGGCCAAAATTTCAGAGTATATAGAATGCGCATTGCGTAACAAACTAATCGAAGCGCCTTCAATTTGCGGTGACAATATCACATTGTGGCAGGAGTTTTTGTTCAGTCATTTGGTCCAACCAAATTTGGCATTCGATAGGTGTGTTTTCGTCTATGGATTTCCTCGAAATCAAGCGGCTTTGGCCAGGATAAATCCACTGAATCCAAAAATAGTTGATCGATTTGAGGTGTTTTATCGCGGGGTTGAATTAGCCAATGGTTTCCATGAATTGTCCGATGTTGGCGAACAAATTCGCCGGTTTGATGATGATTTATTTCGGCGTGTTGAATTGGATAAAGCAGTGCCGAATAAGGATTTACGTTACCTTTCGGCATTAAGATCGGGCTTACCAGAGTGTGCTGGTGTGGCAATTGGCTTAGATCGGTTACTAATGTTGGTTGTTGGTGCTGCGTCGATTGAAGATGTGTTGGCATTCCCGGTTTGCCGAGCGTAGTTGCAATGAATCAACAATGCGGTGATTATTGAGCACCGAAGCCTGAGTTAACACTATGGTTAACGTGTATACTACCTGGGCTATTCAAGGTCAGCAGATTTTTGAAATTGGCGCATGCTTATGGATTTTTCAGATTCGAACCGCTTGTCGATGGCACTTGCTAACAAGTTACCGATACCGTACTGGGGGATTGGATCGTGTCGATGATTCTCGGAGGGTGAAAGCAAATTGACCTTGCGTGAATATCATGCGGGTTGGATGTTTACTCACTGGGAAATTCATTACCCTAACGAGAAAATGGTTCGGTTGTTGTTGGCAATTAGGGGGTTGAGACAATACGATAATTTGGGTCAGTTTTTATTTTCTAGGATAATGCTTTACAAGAACTTTATCACACAGGCGCTGACTGAGTGGGAAGTAGCGATACCATTTTGCTCAAAACCAATATCGCTGCGGTGACAAGGCCGATTTCTAGTCTGAATATTGAATTCGAATAGATTGATCAATGGCTAAACTTCGAAATGTGCAGCCGCCATCTCTTCGTATTTTGGTGGCTTTCGGTTTCCTGTTGGTCATCATACCGTTGTTAATTGCGTTGTTTTCCGCAATATATTCGGTAGATAGATTGACAAAGGTTAGTCGGATTACGGTATATCGAGCGGTTCGGGTAACTCGCGAAAGCCAGATTTTGCTAGAAAAGCTGACAACTATGGAGCGTAGCGCACGGCAATATTTGGTTCTTGAAGATCCAATCTTTTTTGAAGCATACGAGGAGAGTCACGACGAGTTTGTTGTTTTAATCCATGATTTGATGAATTTGGTCGGGCAGGATCAATTGTGGAGATTGATGAAGCAGTTGGCAGCGGAGGAAATTGAACTGTTTAGGGATATGACCGCGCCTGGGAAAGATATGGCGCGTTTGGATCGGGTCTCTGAACGTTTTAAGTTTTTGAATAATTTGGTTCATGAACTAGGCGATAAGGGTGCGTTGTTGGTACGCAAAGAAGTGGGGCAGCTCGACAATTCGTACGAGGGTGTCAAAAAGCGCATTCTGGCACAATCCAGCGTTTTACTTCCTATTTCCATATTCCTTATTTTCATTTTTGTATATTTGATTATCCGGCCAATCAGGCAATTGGATCGTGCTATCAGAGGGCTGGGTGGGGGAGATTTTGATTCGACCATACACGTCTATGGAACTCAGGATTTTGAGTATTTGGGCGGCCGGCTTAATTGGTTACGCCAGCGTCTCAAGCAATTGGAGGAAAATAAGCAAAGATTTTTGCGCAACGTGTCACACGAATTAAAAACGCCGCTGGCTACGATCAACGAGGGTGTTGGTTTGCTGGCAGATGAGGTTGTCGGCGAACTTAATGCGGAACAAAAAGACATTGTACATATCTTAAACACCAGTAGTACGAAGCTGGAACGATTGATTGAGGGTTTGCTCAAATTTAGTCAGCTGCAATCCGAGACGGAAGATTTTACCCGTCAGCGTGTGGATTTGGACAATGTTGTCAATACGATCGTTAAGGAATATCAAATAAACTTAAGGGCTAACGACATCAAACTTATTTTACGGGTAGAGCCCGTTCAAATTTACGGCATGGCGGATAAATGTCGGATTATGCTTGATAATCTATTGTCCAATGCAGTTAAATATTCCTCTCGTGGTGGGCAGATACGAATTTCCTTATACGAATCGGGAGACCAAATTTGTCTTGATATCGAAGACGACGGTCCCGGTATTGACCAAGAAGAGCGAAAGAAAATATTTGATTTATTTTATCAGGGTCGTGCGACCCGGGATGCTGGTGTAAAAGGCAGTGGCGTCGGACTTGCGATAGTGAATGAGTGTGTGGCAGCCCACAACGGTAAAATTGAAGTTTTAGAGCCCAAATCAGGAAAATCTGGTGCGTTTTTCAGGGTATTATTTCCATTAGAGATGCGCCAAACCAACAGATGAATGTATTTCGAATCCTAGTTATGTTATCGATTGTTCTAAGCGCGATTGCGTGCAGTCGATTATGGCCTGCTGCGATGCAATCTCAAGCTAAAACGCCGCAGAAATCGTCAAGTATTTTTGACTTTGATTTGGATACATTGGGGGGGTATAACTTGCATTTGTCCAAAATTTCGCAATTAGCACGGATCGCTGAATGCGATAAACTGAATACCGTCAATGGGGTGGATTCGAGTAATATTGGTGTCCGGCTGCATTTGGCTTATGTAACGTCGCTTACGCCTGAATGCGGTGGACCGCAAAAAGCCTTGGAGATTTTTGAACTTACCAGCCCCAACGTGACTAACAGAGCCTTATCGGGCTTTTTGAGCTACCAAAGTGAATTACTTAAACAAATCAATACCGAATCAGAGCAAAAATCAAAGCATGAGGAAGAACTGAACGAACTTGAACAACGGACTCAGTCGCTCAAAACAAAACTCAAACAAAAAGATACGGAATTGGAAGAACTACGCGCAAAATTGGACGCATTGAAGTCGATAGAGAAAACATTTCACCAACGCAACGGGGGCAGTCGATAGTGAATGCTACACTGCAAAAGCGGATTCTCCTGGTTGATGATGACGCTGATCTATTGCGGTTATTATCTTTGAGGTTGACAGCGGTTGGATTTGAGGTTGAAGCTGTGGATGGCGGTTCCAGTGCATTGTCGAAGCTACCGGTGTTTTGCCCGCACGTCGTGATCACAGATTTGCGGATGGATGGGATGGATGGATTGGCGTTGTTTGACGCGGTACATAAACAACATCCAACGATGCCGGTGATCATCCTGACTGCCCATGGAACGATACACGATGCGGTTGATGCAACCAAACGAGGTGTCTTTGGTTTTTTGACAAAGCCGGTCGACAGTAAAGATCTTATTGTTCAGGTCAACGAAGCGTTGAAGCTTTCCGGAGATCAAGGCCCGGTTATTGACGAGGCAGATGTTTGGCGAGGTCAGATCGTGACGCAAAGCCCACTGATGGAAGATCTGCTTAGCCAAGCCAAACGTATTGCCCAGACAGACGCCAGTGTATTGATTCAAGGAGATAGCGGTACCGGTAAGGAACTTTTGGCCAGAGCTATCCATGATGCCGGTATTCGGCGTGATAAACCGTTTGTTGCGGTCAATTGCAACGCAATACCGGAATCATTGTTGGAGTCGGAATTGTTTGGTCACCGGAAAGGGTCATTTACCGGTGCTACAGCCGATCATAAGGGGCTTTTCCTAGCCGCAGACCGGGGCACCTTATTTTTGGATGAAATTGGTGATATGCCTAAGATGTTTCAAGTCAAACTATTGCGCGCGTTACAGGAGAGAAAAATACGCGCGGTTGGTGCGACTCAGGACGTGGCGGTCAACGTTAGGATATTGGCAGCCACCCACGTCGACCTTTTTCAGGCCATGGAGAGGAGTGATTTTCGCGAGGATCTTTTTTATAGATTGAATGTGGTAAATCTAACCCTGCCGCCGCTGGCCAAACGGCCAGAGGATATTCCTTTGTTGGCTATGCATTTTTTAAAACGCCTGCAAGAACAATATGGACAGCGGGTTAAAGGTTTTTCTCCTGAAGCGATGGAATTGCTGGTCAATTACGAATGGCCGGGTAACGTTAGGCAATTGCATAACGTCGTAGAGCAATCCGTGGCGTTATCGACGACACCCCTAATACCCATTACGTTAATACAAAATGCGCTGCGGGAAGAAGGGGCTTCTTTACCTTCGTTACGCGAAGCGCGGGATGAATTTGAACGCGATTATCTGATCCGCTTGCTCAAAATGACTAGCGGCAACGTTAGTCAAGCCGCCAAATTGGCAAAGCGTAATAGAACCGAATTTTATAGACTTCTCAACCGGCATCATCTCGATTCGTCACATTTTAAAACTTCTTAGTCCTGCCGATGCCCGGCAATTGAAAACTCAAAAACCTTGGAGTACAGGAAATTTGAATCAATTACCTATTCTTGGTAATCCCCTGAAGAGTATAAGCTGTGCGCTAAGAGGTTTAATCCTGCTGTGGACACCGGGTCTAAGGCGCTATGTGTGGGTGCCGGTTCTAATCAATCTGGTTTTATTTTCGTTTGCGTTTTGGATAGCCTCTTACTACTTCCGTGAGTTGATTGAATGGTTGATTCCAACGTGGATGGATTGGCTGCGCTGGTTGTTATGGCCGTTGTTTGGATTGACACTGCTAATGCTTTTTATATTTACATTTTCGCTGTTGGCAAACCTGATTGCCGCACCATTCTATGGCCGCCTAGCGGCGAAAACTGAAGAGATTGTCTTTGGTCGTCACTCAGTTCAAGTTGAACAGCTCCGATCGCAAGCGGTATTTTCGAGTGTTGGCTCCGAATTGAATAGGATTTGGTATTTTTTAAGCCGGAGTTTGCCTTTATTGATTTTGTTGGTCATTCCGGGGATTAACTTTATTGCATCCATCTTATGGTTGATATTCAGTGCTTGGTTTTTGGCCTTGGAGTATATGGCCTATTCCTTGGAAACGCGTGGCCTATTGTTTCCACAACAACGTAGCGTAATAAAAAAACATCGGCTAAGTGCAATTGCTTTTGGGGGGATTGTAATGTTGGGTTTGGCTATACCGCTATTAAACCTTTTGGTTCCGGCGGCAGCGGTAATAGGTGCAACCGTCTATGTAGCCGACAATGATACCGGTCTAGTCAACTAGCTGTCCCGCCAAATAATCCCCATTGGATGCTATTTTTGCAATTTTGGCTGGCTTTATGCTGTTCTCCAGGTCGGCGACCGAGTCCGTGCCTACACGCAGAAAATTTGGTGTATAGCCGAAGATCTTTTCAGCGGAGCACTCATCTGGATTGCCTTCCCACAAGATAGGGAACTCTCGATTTTGGAATCGTCGGTAGGTCTCCTGTTTCATGTCGAGGGCAAGTGCGTGTAAAATTTTACTGCGTTGCCGTTTAATTTGATTGGGAATTTGATTGGGCATTTGTGCCGCTTTGGTATTTTCCCGCGGAGAATAAGTGAAAATATGAATGTGCCCAAAACCAATGTCACGGATATTGTCCAGGCTCTCTAACCATTCTTGGTCGCTTTCTCCTGGAAAGCCGACGATGATATCTGTTGTAATGTTAATATCAGGCACTGCATCTCGGGCCTGATCTACTAATCGTTTAAAGTCTGATATTTTGCAGCGCCGCGCCATTCTGCGCAATACGGCATCGCAGCCACTTTGCAAGGGTAGATGTAAATGTGGCATCAGTCGTGAATCTTGGAATAACTCAATAAATCCTTCGCCCAATTCCCAGGGTTCTAATGAACCTAATCGAATGCGCGGAATGCTGGTTTGTTCTAATACGGTTCGAATTAGTCGGTTAAGATTTTCCCCAATATCGCTGCCGTAACCGCCTAAGTGCACGCCCGTCAGTATAGCTTCCTTTATCCCCTTGCTATGTAAGGCATTGATCTGTAGTACTATATCTCGGATGGGTCTACTTTTCTCTGGTCCTCGTGCAACGGTAACGATGCAAAAAGAACAACGGTATCGACAGCCGTCTTGGACCTTAATAAATGCTCTCTGTCTACCCCTTTTGAACAATGCTTGTTCGCCAGGTTCAGTTGCCGGTGTCGGCATTGCTTCTGGCCAAAGGTATTTGTGAGTAAGATCGACCAAAAGCTCTTTGTCCGTATTGCGAACGACCAAATCAACTCCAAGTATGCCCGCCGCCTCTTCCGGGCTCAAAGAGGCATAACAGCCACTGACGACCATTTTCGCGTTTGGGTTTTGGCGGTGTAGGCGTCGAATCAATTGCCGCGATTTGCGGGTCGCTTCCGTGGTTACGGCGCAGGTGTTGATAACAAATAGGTCGGTTTTGTCTATTTCTCTAACGATATTATGGCCTGCGCTCTGAAATCGCGCTCCCCAAGATTCGGTTTCCGCTTCATTGAGGCGACAGCCCAAAGTTTTGAGATTGACTCGCATTGAATTTAAGCTTCAGAAGACAAACGAATCATTTTACCACCACTTGCTATCACGCACTGGAACAAATGGCGTATTAACCATTGAAGATGTGTTGGTGACGTACAAGGTCAAGCGGGATCAATTACGAAATAGATCCTTCGATTAAATTACCCGAAAAACCAATAGGCCATCACTATCGCTGCGGTGATGCCCGCCAAATCAGCGGCCAGGCCACAGCTCAGCGCGTGGCGAATATTGTTGATACCTACCGCACCAAAATATACCGTCAATACGTAGAAAGTTGTTTCGGTACTCCCTTGAACTATCGAAGCCAACCGGCCGGCAAAGCTGTCAGGACCAAAATGCTGCATTGTGTCGATCATCATCGCACGGGCTCCACTCCCGCTAAATGGTTTCATAAATGCTGTAGGAAGTGCATCGACAAAGCGGGTGTCAATCGATAATAGAGCAAAGCCCTCACGGATCAGCGTCAGAGCTATATCCATTGCACCGCTGGCTCTAAATACCGCGATCGCCACTAACATTGCAACAAGATAGGGAATAATCATCACCGCCGTCTGAAAACCTTCCTTTGCGCCTTCAATAAATGCATCGTATGCGTTAACTTTTTGAAACAGTGACGCCGCCAAAAAACTGATTACAAGAGACAGTAACACCAAGTTGCTGACCAATCCTGACTGATGTTGCATCTCCGCTTGGCTGAGTCCCGAGAAATAGTAACCCATAGCGGCAAGAGCCAAAGCAGTTCCCCCAACATAAGAAAGTACAACAGCGTTGAAAAGATTAATGCGTTGATATGCTGCAACAGTTAAAAGCCCAACCAAGGTAGAGCAAAATGTTGCGATAAGCAGTGGCAGAAAAATATCGGTAGGGTGAGCGGCGCCCAGTTGGGCACGGTAGGTCATAATCGTGATTGGAAAAACAGTAACAGCCGACGTATTGATGACCAAAAATAATATTTGTGGATTGCTAGCGGTAGTCTTGTCTGGATTCAACCGTTGAAGTTCATTCATCGCTTTGATGCCCAGCGGTGTTGCGGCATTATCAAGGCCCAACGCATTGGCGCCGATATTCATAACCATAGCGCCGATAGCGGGGTGGTCGGACGGCACTTCCGGCATTAATCGCCTGAACAAGGGAGTCAGGCACCGCGCCAAGAACTGAACAAAGCCACTGCGCTCTCCAATCTTCATAATTCCGAGCCACAACGCCAGGATTCCGGTAAGTCCCAACGAAATTTCAAATGCGGATTTGGACGTGGCGAACATTGCACTCATCATTTGATCAAATACGTTCGCGTCGTCGTACGCTAGCCATTTGATTAACGCAGTTGCAAACGCAACCAAGAAAAAGCCGATCCAGACGAGATTAAGCAAGGTATTTGGAGCCTGTCAGAATCGTTATCAACCGGGCGGGTTTAGCACTTAGTTTGAATGCTCGGTTAGAACCGTTTTCTGCGGATATTCGTGCAGGGTTGAAGATCGAACAACAGGACCCAAAAAAAATACCGGGTTGTGGTCCTAAGACCACTTCCCGGCAACTACGGTTGTTCATCGGTGGCCCACCTAGGGAGGAGGGGGTACGGGCAGGATGCCTGGACCACCGAGTATCAACAACCTTGCGATTAAGTATGGCAAACAATGCCCAACTTTTTGCGATCTGGGTCACAAAAAGTTTAGATCCGAAGTTAGTCGAAGCTGTCTGAACTTTAGGGAATGTAGTCATATGCTAAGGTCTCAAGCAGATGTATTCTCGAATAATAGGTATTAGAACAAAGGGATACGAGCTAGATTCTTAAATTTAGATGCGTTTTGCCAAGATGCTTGCATAGCCGGTATAAGTGGCAGGAGTAAGTGCTAATAATCTTTGTTTTGCCTCGGTAGGAATATCCAGTTTCTGCACAAAGGCTTGAAGTGCCGTGGCGTCTATCTTGTTACCGCGGGTTAAGTCTTTTAGTTTTTCGTAGGGTTTTTCGATCCCGTAACGCCGCATTACTGTTTGTATGGGTTCGGCTAAAACTTCCCAATTGTTGTCCAAATCTGTTTGTAAGCGTGCCGGGTCCAGCTCTAGTTTTGCGATACCCTTAAGGGTGGCTTTGTAGGCGATTATGCTATGGGCGATGCCAACACCTATATTGCGTAGAACCGTAGAGTCGCTAAGGTCACGTTGCCAACGTGAGATTGGTAATTTTTCTGCTAAATGTTGAAACATGGCGTTGGCGACACCCAAATTGCCTTCTGAATTTTCGAAATCTATAGGGTTGACCTTGTGCGGCATAGTCGAAGAGCCAACCTCGCCTACAACAGTCTTTTGCTTAAAATAGCCCAACGAAACATAGGCCCAAATATCACGATTAAAATCAATTAATATATTGTTAATACGTGATATCGAATGAAAATATTCAGCCATGTAATCATGTGGTTCGATCTGTATCGTATAAGGATTACTAGTAATTCCCAGCGCTTGGACAAACGATTCGGCCAATGCAGGCCAATCGATATTGGGGTAGGCTATTTGGTGCGCATTGTAGTTTCCCACTGCACCGTTGATCTTGCCCATTAGTTCTATTCCTTCCAATTGGCGGTGTTGACGCATGAGCCTCGCGGCCACATTGGCAAACTCTTTGCCCAACGTGGTCGGTGTTGCGGCTTGGCCATGCGTTCTGGAAAGCATTGGTTGGCCGGCGTATCGATGAGCGAGTTGTTTGATTGATGCGGTAATTTCGTTGATTTGCGGCGAGAGAATGCTACTGCGCCCATCTTTGAGCATCAGTGCGTAGGCGAGGTTATTGATGTCTTCCGATGTACAGGCGAAATGAATGAATTCGCTGATCTGGTTTAGTTCTGCTGAATCGGATATTTTTTCTTTGAGAAAATATTCGACGGCCTTAACATCATGATTTGTTGTTTTTTCGAATTGTTTGATGCGTTGCGCGTCGGTTTCTGAAAAATTCTCCAGAATTGAATCTAGCCAGAATGCAGCAGAAGAG
The DNA here is from genome assembly GCA_964619885.1 of uncultured Methylococcaceae bacterium. GTDB lineage: Bacteria > Pseudomonadota > Gammaproteobacteria > Methylococcales > UBA1147 > CAZUGA01. The sequence goes on along the minus strand of CAZUGA010000045.1, from coordinate 22,130 downwards.
CTTAGCTCTGGAACTTCGGCAATACCAGGATGCTGAGCCAGGTGTTGTAACCAGCGGATTTCGACCTCGGTTCGATATTTGATCAAGCCAAATTCACTAAAAAATGGGCGTAGTGCTGATAGTTTATCGGCGTAGCGGCCGTCAATTGGGGAGATAGCGGTGAGTGGGTGGTTTGACATTCAATTACCTTTATTAAATTAAATTTGAAGTCTGTATTGAGTAATTAACTTGGCGTTGGAAGACCTGGCTGGCTATATTATTACCAGCGGAAGGTTAGCCGCCAATCTGACTTATTAGATCGCTTGCAGAAGTTTGTTTTGGTTATCTGTTGTACTGAAATAGCTATCAATAATGCCGCCGCCCAAGCATACATCGGCGTCATAAAATACAACTGATTGACCCGGTGTAATGGCGCGTTGGGTTTTATGGAAAATTATCCGGAAGTGGCTATCGTCCATTGAGATTATACGGCATCCTTGATCTGGCTGGCGGTAGCGGATTTTGGCGGAACATTCAAATTCTTTTGCCGGTGCTCCACCAGAGATCCAATCTAGTTTATTTGCGATCAATCCATCGTTGTACAGCAGCGGGTGGTGTTGACCTTGGCCAACGATCAGTCGATTTTTGTCCAAATCCTTTTCAACGACATACCAGGGTTCTTCAGAAGTCCCGCGTACACCACCTATCCCCAGACCTTGGCGTTGTCCCAGAGTGTAATACATCAAACCGTCGTGCTGACCGATGGTGCGTCCTTCTGGCGTTTGAATTTCCCCTGGTTGGTTGGGGAGGAAGCGGTTCAAAAATTGGCGAAATTTGCGTTCGCCGATGAAGCAGATTCCGGTGCTGTCTTTTTTCCCAGCATTGGTGAATCCAGCTTTCAGGGCCAGTTCCCGCACTCTGTTTTTTTCCATGTCGCCCAATGGAAATATGCAACGTGACAAGGCTTGTTGTCCGAGTGTATACAAAAAATAGCTTTGGTCTTTGTTGTTGTCACGGCCCTTGAGCAGACTATATTGCCCCTGGCCTTGAGCGACACGAGAATAATGCCCTGTCGCGATATAGTCGGCGCCAAGATCTACAGCAAAATCTAGAAAGGCTTTAAATTTAATGTGTTTGTTGCAGAGGATATCCGGGTTGGGTGTACGTCCAGCCTGATGTTCGCTCAGAAAGATCTCGAAAACGTCATCCCAGTATTCGCTAGAGAAATTGACAGTTTTTAGTGGAATCTTTAGACGCTCGCATACCTGTTGAGCATCAGACAAATCCTCGGTTGCAGAGCACTGTCCATTGTTATCGTCCTCCTCCCAATTTTTCATGAACAAACCAGTGACTTCGTGTCCCTGTTCCAATAATTTAAGTGCGGTTACCGAAGAATCCACACCACCAGACATGCCGACAATGATTCGCTTTTTCATCTTATTTGGCGGCTACCGAGATAAATTTAGTAATGATTTCAGCATCGAGAGAGGATATTGTGTTCCACTAACGTAATCGTCTATACAACGTATGACCAATGGGCTGCGTACGCGATAATTTGACGTCAATAATTGCTCTCGAGATAACCATAATGCTCTAATGATACCATCGTCGAGTTTACTGGAGGGGTTGTGATCGTCACATTCTCCAGTGAAACTTATACGCAGGAAGCTTGTCGAATTTTGCGGATGTTGCCAAAGGTAAATTCCGATTAGAGCCGTGGGGGTGAATTTCCAGGCGGTTTCTTCAAAGGTTTCTCGTATAATAGCTTGGGACAGGGTTTCGCCGCTTTCAAGGTGTCCTGCTGGTTGGTTGATTACAATCTGGCCGTCGGCTTCTTCTTCTACTAAGAGGAATTTGTTGTCACGTTCGACAACGGCAGCGACAGTTACGTGCGGTTTCCAGACCATATATGGTATAAAGGCGGTTGATCAATTAAGTACGGATTTTACTAAATTTCGCGTAGAATTGGGCGATCAATTTTGTTTTTGTCGAACGTTGAGTTTGACCGGTTTTGCAGCTATCGTATGAAGATGATTCGAATAATCATTTTGCCGCTTGTAGGATAACTAGATGACCGATTTTAACGATGAACGTGAAAAGGATGGCGATTTAGCCGTCCAAGAGGAAAAGCCGAAACTTAAACGGCCGCCGCTATACAAGGTAGTATTATTGAACGACGATTTTACCCCGATGGAGTTTGTGGTCGAGATTTTGAAGAATTTTTTTGGTATGAATGATGAAAAGGCCACGCAGGTCATGCTTCACGTTCATACCCGAGGCGTTGGAGTTTGTGGGGTTTTTTCCCGCGATGTAGCTGAAACCAAAGTGCAGCTGGTTAATGATTATTCGCGCCAAAACCAGCATCCATTATTATGTACGATGGAAGAAGCGTAGCGTTAGCATAGGTTTTTGTAATGTTAAGCAAAGAATTAGAACAAACATTAAATTTTGCATTCAAAAATGCGCACGATAAGAACCACGAGTTCATTACCGTTGAGCATTTGCTTTTGGCCATGTTGGATAATGCAGCAGCAGTAGATGTATTGAAAGCCTGTGGGGGAGAGATCGAGACAACTCGGAAAGAACTTGTAGAGTTTTTGCAGCAAACAACCCCATTAATTCCGGAGAGCCTAGAGCGAGAAACGCAACCGACTTTAGGTTTTCAGCGGGTGTTGCAACGTGCGGTTTTCCATGTTCAGTCCTCGGGCAAAAAAGAAGTGACCGGTGCAAATATACTGGTTGCTATCTTCAGCGAACAGGATTCCCATGCGGTTTATCTGTTGAATAAACAGAATTTAACTCGATTGGATGTGGTTAATTATATTTCACATGGGATTTCCAAGGTCTCGCAGGAATCTGACGATGATCTTAAACGGCTTACCGACGAAGAAACTGACACCCGGAGTTCCGATAACCCGTTGCAGAAATATGCGACCAATCTAAATGAAGAAGCGCGTTTGGGCCGAATTGATCCATTGATTGGGCGGCATGACGAAGTTGAACGTACCATCCAGGTATTGTGTCGCCGGCGTAAAAATAATCCCTTGTTGGTGGGCGAAGCTGGTGTAGGAAAAACTGCGATCGCGGAAGGTCTTGCCAAGAAAATTGCTGAAGAAGAAGTTCCTGAAGTTTTAAAACACGCAGTTATTTATTCGCTGGATCTAGGCGCATTGGTTGCAGGGACTAAATATCGGGGGGATTTTGAAAAACGCTTGAAATCTTTGCTTGCACAGTTGAAAAAGCAACCCGAATCTGTGTTATTCATAGATGAAATTCATACCATCATCGGTGCGGGTTCGGCATCGGGTGGGGTGATGGATGCATCTAATCTAATTAAACCGGTACTGGCATCAGGTGCCCTGCGTTGTATAGGCTCAACCACGTATCAAGAATACCGTGGAATTTTTGAAAAAGATCACGCACTGGCTAGAAGATTCCAGAAAATCGATGTGCCGGAGCCGTCGGTTGAAGAAACTTTCGAGATTCTTAAAGGGTTGAAATCACGTTTTGAAGAACATCACGAGATTAAATACGCAGTGAGCGGGTTACGTTGTGCGGCAGAGCTGTCCAGTCGCTATATTAATGATCGGCAGCTTCCAGATAAAGCGATCGATGTGATTGACGAGGCCGGTGCGGGACAGCGGCTGCTCCCTGAAGCGGAAAGAAAGAAAGTTATCAGTTCTAGCGAGATTGAAAGTATTGTAGCTAAAATTGCCCGTATTCCACCCAAGACGGTTTCTTCCGATGACAAAGATAAATTGAAGGATTTAGAAAAGAATCTAAAAATGCTGGTCTTTGGCCAGGATGAAGCCATCGCGTCGTTGGCCAATGCAATTAAATTGTCCAGAGCGGGCTTAGGCGAAGAGCAAAAGACTGTAGGTGCATTCTTATTTGCCGGTCCGACCGGTGTTGGTAAAACGGAGGTTACGCGCCAGTTGGCAAATGTTCTTGGCATAGAATTAATAAGGTTCGACATGTCAGAGTACATGGAGCGGCATACAGTATCCAGACTAATAGGAGCCCCGCCGGGATATGTTGGCTTTGACCAGGGTGGATTACTAACGGAAGAAATAAATAAGCATCCACATGCGGTATTGTTGCTGGATGAGATTGAGAAAGCGCACCCAGATGTGTTCAATCTACTTCTGCAGGTTATGGATCATGGTACGTTGACAGACAACAACGGTCGCAAGGCGGACTTTCGAAATATTGTCATGGTAATGACGACCAATGCTGGTGCAGCTGAAGGTTCCCGAGCTTCAATAGGTTTTACCCAGCAGGATCATTCCAGCGATAGTATGCAGGTGATCAATAAAATGTTCACGCCGGAATTTCGCAATCGGCTTGATGCTATGATCCAGTTTAAACCGTTGGAACTGGATATTATTTGCAATGTTGTAGATAAATTTATCTTCGAATTGGAAGCCCAGCTCGCGGATAAAAACGTCACATTGAATTTAGAGCCTGAAGCGCGTCAATGGTTAGCTGAGCACGGATGTGACCCGAAAATGGGCGCCAGGCCGATGAGTCGAGTGATTCAGGAGAATATCAAAAAACCGCTTGCGGAAGAATTGCTATTTGGTAAGTTGTCACGTGGTGGTTATGTGCGTGTTTATGTAGAAGACGAAAAGCTCGCGTTTTCTGTGGAAAGTAAAGAGCTTGTAGTACCCGATTGATGGCGCTAAAAAGCCGGTCGAGAGTTACAAAGGTTAAAAATTTTAAGCCCTTAGCTTATTAACGCATACGGAACGTGATGCGGCCTTTGCTTAGATCATACGGGGTCATCTCTACTTTAACGCGGTCTCCGGTGAGGATGCGAATATAGTGTTTGCGCATCTTACCTGAAATATGCGCCGTCACGACGTGTCCGTTGTCCAATTCAACTCGAAACATAGTATTTGGTAAGGTCTCTATTACCTTACCCTCCATTTCAATTTGGTCTTCTTTTGCCATTCTTGTTCTCTGTGATTCCAAACCAAGCTACTTATAATCGATCAATAATACCATATTTTTTCTACCCATCCATCAAGTTCCATTCTCCATTGATATATGCCTGTACCGGCTTATATTGATTTTTGTAGGCCATTTTCTTGCAGGATTTTATCCAGTACCCTAGGTAAAGCCAGGATAATTTCAGGCTTTTAGTGTGTTCGATTTGCCAAAGTATTGCGTATTTACCAAGACTCCTACTTGCTAATTCCGGGTCAAAAAATGTATATACGGCAGATAATCCATCGTTTAGGTAATCCACCACAGCCACAGCTACGATTCGATTCTCTAATTTGAATTCGAAAAACCGGGACTTTCCCCACGGGCTTTTCAAAAAATTAAGATAGTCTTCGGCTGACGATTCGGTCATGCTGCCCCCGGGGTGGCGGCTTTTCAGATAGTGTGAATACAATTGGAAATGTGTTGGATCAAAAGCGGCCGCTCGACTTACAACGGTTAAATCAGAATTTCGTTTGATTGTTTTACGTTGGTTTTTGGAGGGTGAAAAATCTTGGACCGGAATGCGTAACGGAATACACGCCTGGCATTGATTGCAATGCGGCCGGTAGACGTAGCTTCCACTACGGCGGAAACCATGGCCAGCGAGTTTCGAATAAATTTGATCGTTTATCGGGGCGTTGGGCCCAAGAAAAATTGATCGGGCTGATTTATTGGATAAATATTCGCAATCTTGTTCGGGTCCCAATACGAATGTAAATGGCTTGGTCGATTGCATTGTGCTGAGCTTAGCGTAGGATCGTTTTGAAAATTACGGGTTTCAGGTAATTCCAATTTCCCGCCAGTCCCATGCAATCGTGTTTTTCCACGCCAATAGTGATACGGGCTGTTTGCAATAGATAGCCAATTGATTAATAAATTCTTTGCGTTTGATTTCTATTGCACCCAAACTGACCAAATGTTTGGTTTTTACTTGGCAGTCGATCAGCGAATAGTTCCAAATTTGTAGATATTTGCTTAGCGTTGCAAAAGCCGCTTTAGAAGCATTGCTACGCGTAAAAAACATCGATTCCCCGAAAAAAACCCGACCTAACGCAACACCGTACAAGCCACCGCATAATTTTCCGTCGTACCATGCTTCTACCGAATGCGCGATCCCTTTGTCGTGGAGCGTAGCGTAGGCATTGATCATGGAATCCGTTATCCAGGTTCCAGTTCCATTTTCTCGAGGTGAAGAGCAAGCATGTAATGTTTCCAAAAACGCGTTGTCGAATGTGATTAGGAATTCTTGCCTACGTAATATTTTTTTTAAACTGCGTGAAATTCTTAAATCCTGCGGTTTTAGGACAAGTCGCGGATTCGGTGACCACCATAGTATTGGGTCACCTTCGTTAAACCATGGGAAAATACCATGTTGATAGGCATTTACCAGTCGTTCAGTAGAAAGGCAACCACCTATAGCCAGCAGACCATTCGGATCGTCCAGAGATTTTTCAACATCGGGGAAACTTTGATTTGAATTCCCGGAGTCCAGCATATTCAACATGAATTTTGCACAATGTGATATCTACGTAGTTTGCTGCCAATTCGATAAACCTTATTTACCGACATGTTGTTTCAGAGATATGGGCTTATTTGTATGGTGAATGTTGACCTAGCTCCGCCATATATAGTTCCATGTGGGCTGTTTCGCGATCGATGAATTTTGCGATGGCGGTTTTAAACGCAGGTTCCTTTATCCAATGCCACGACCAGGTTTTGGTCGGCAAGAACCCGCGGCTAATCTTGTGCTCGCCTTGGGCACCGGGTTCGAAACGATGTATGCCGCGCTCGATACAATATTCTATCCCTTGGTAGTAACACGCTTCGAAATGCAAGCATGGGTGATTTTCAGAACTTCCCCAATACCTGCCGTATAAGGTGTCGTGACCGATAAGGAAAAACGATGACGCTATTATCGCATCGCCCCGGTATACCAGAACCAGTAAAATTTGCTCTCCCATAGTGCGCCCGATTTCGGTAAAAAATTCCAGAGTTAGCGCCGGAAAATTACCGTGCTGGTCAAAAGTCGAACAGTAATGCTGGTAAAAAGCACGCCATTGGTCCGAGCTTACATCACCACCTTGTATCCTTTCAATCCGCGCCCCGGCGTCGATGATCTGGCGTCGTTCCCGTTTGATTTGTTTTCGTTTTTTGGACTTAAGACAACTTAGAAAATCGTCAAAGTTTTCGTATGATCTATTTTGCCAGTGAAATTGACACCCTACGCGGATTAATATTTCGTCTTGTGATTTTGATGTGGCTTTCTCGGGAAACAAGCAATGAAGACTGGAAAAATTTTGTTCATGTGCAATTGCTATTGTACTGTCAATTATTGTTGATTCTAGATCTGTCGATCGATAGGTTTTGTCGATCAAGATTCGAGGGCCTGTTGCTGGTGTAAACGGTGCCGCTATTACCAATTTAGGATAGTACGCTAATCCATGGTGGTGGTAAGCATCGGCCCATGCCCAGTCGAATACAAATTCGCCGAAGGAGTTATGTTTGATGTACATCGGCAACGCGGCAATCAGAGTTCGCCGGTCGTTCTCAAATATTAGATGATGCGGCAGCCAACCCGTATTGTTTCCCACACAATCCTGCCGTTCCATAGCAGCAAGAAATTCATGGCGTAGAAATGGATACTTCGATTCGGTCAGTCTGTTCCAATCGCTGGCAACAATGTCGTCGAGCGTGTCTATGGTTTGCGCTGTTATGGAATCGCTCATTTTGCTAAAGACCGACAACGCTGAAATCAATTTTGGCCTATCGGGTGGGCAGGAAAATTAATATATTACAAGATGTTTTGGTTGGCGTTGGTCACTGATGTAAATTTCCATCGCAGAAAATTGTTTGTTACTCAAATATCCAGTTCATCCAGGAACTTTTCTGCATCGAGCGCGGCCATGCAACCGGAACCTGCGGACGTGATCGCTTGGCGATATATAGAATCGGAAACGTCACCGGCGGCGAAAATACCGGGAATGTTAGTCGCTGTAGAGTTTCCATCGATCCCACTTTTGATCTGTATATAACCATGCTGCATTGCTACTTGATCTTGAAAAATACTGGTGTTGGGACTGTGACCTATGGCGATAAATACGCCGTGAACATCAATAATGTTGGTTGAACTATCGACTAGGTTTTTTACTTTTGCGCCGGTGACACCCATTTCATCACCTACAACCTCTTCCAATACGTGGTTCCATTCGATCGAAACATTACCGGTTCGCGCTTTTTCGGTTAATCGTTCGGAAAGTATTTTTTCCGAACGAAACTTATCACGACGATGAATTACTGTTACGTGCGATGCGATATTGGACAGATACAGTGCCTCTTCTACTGCTGTACTGCCGCCACCGACTACGACGACATCTTTGCCCTTGTAGAAAAAACCATCGCAAGTTGCACACGCTGAAACGCCACGGCCCTTATAGGCCTCCTCGGATTCCAGTCCTAGATATTTGGCAGATGCGCCGGTTGCGATAATAAGGGCGTCGCAGGTGTAAATTCCAGAATCCCCGGTTAAACGAAATGGACGTTCGGAAAAATCACAGCTGTGGATATGGTCAGTAACGATTTCGGTGTCAAAGCGTTCTGCGTGACGCCGCATTCTTTCCATAAGTTCCGGTCCTTGCAGTCCGGTGACGTCGCCTGGCCAATTATCGACGTCGGTTGTCGTCATCAACTGACCACCTTGTTCGATGCCAGTAATCACTACCGGATTCAAATTCGCTCTTGCGCTATAAACTGCTGCAGTATATCCAGCTGGGCCTGAACCTAGAACAATAAGGCGGCAGTGTCGGGGTTCACTCATTACGGGTTTCCTTTGTGTATTAATGGAATATTTGCGGTGCTGTAGGTGTAGTATGGCGATGTGCTTTGAGTTCGTAAAGGGGTCGCTTAATTGAAATTAATTATTCTTTAAATATAATAAGATATCAGAACTTATTTACAAATTGGTTAAGACATTGGCGGAGCAAAGAAATAAATCGTTTACGGCGGAGACGGGAAACGAAGTGTTACGAGGGCTACGAGAGGTAGGTTTGCTCGCTACAGCAACCGTTGCGCTCTTTTTTTTAATCTCTTTGATTACGTTCAATCTGGACGATCCTGGGTGGAGCCACAGAGGTACCGGTCAGCCAATCGTTAATGCGGGTGGCACCGTAGGTGCTTGGGTATCTGATTTTTTTCTTGCTATATTCGGATTAATCGCATTCCTTTTCCCGCTAATGATTGCCTACCAAGGTTATATTGTATATGCGGAACGCCGCAAACGGGAAAATAATTGGGTAGTGGCGCTGCGTTGGCTTGGATTTGGAATGACCGTGATTTCGGGTGCATCCTTGGCCTATATTCATGTTCTGCGGGTGCGGATATCTTTGCCCGAAACCAGCGGCGGTATCTTGGGTGAAGAGATGTCAACGTTGTTGGTTAATGCTTTTGGTATAACCGGAACGACCCTGCTGCTGTTGGCAATGCTTTTCGCTGGCATAACCCTAACGACTGGGTTTTCGTGGATAGGGCTTATCGATCGGATCGGCAAATATACGCTAATTTTTTCGAATTATATTTATAAGTTGTTATGGCGTTGTAATAGATCGTTTCACTCAGCAAGACTACGCGAACCGCAAAGCGCACTAAATCCTCGAATAGCGCCAAAAGTCCCCAAACCCAAACTTAAAGTCAGAAAAGCTCCCAAAATAGAGCCGTTGTCACCTGCTATAGAGTTGAGTGACCGGGTTGAAAAGGAGCGTCAGCTTCCGTTATTTGAGTTGCCCGAACAAAGTTTGCCACCGTTGTCACTACTTGACCAACGTCCCGTTCAAGTACAAGGCTTTTCCAAAAGTTATCTTGATGATATGTCGCGACGGGTAGAATCCATATTAAAGGATTTTGGCATTGATGCTGAAGTAGTAGAAGTTCACCCTGGTCCGGTGATTACCCGCTTTGAAATTCAACCAGCCGCCGGCATCAAAGTTAGTCGGATCAGTAGTTTGGATAAAGATCTGGCCCGCGCATTGTCGGTACGAAGCGTACGTATAGTAGAGATTATTCCGGGAAAATCTGTGATTGGCTTGGAAATACCCAATGAAGAACGTGAAACCGTTTCCCTGCGGGAAATTCTTTCTTCTAGAGTTTACGAGGCCGCGGCATCGCCAATAACACTGGTTTTAGGGAAAGATATCAGCGGTAAAGCGGTGGTTGCCGATCTTGCCAAAATGCCACACTTGTTGGTCGCCGGTACAACCGGATCTGGCAAATCGGTCGCGGTAAACACGATGATTTTGAGCATGCTTTATAAATCCACGCCTTCCGAGGTCAGGATGATTATGATCGATCCAAAAATGCTCGAGCTTTCCGTATATGAAGGCATACCGCATCTGCTTACGCCGGTGGTAACGGATATGAAAGAGGCGGCGAATGCGTTGCGTTGGTCGGTTGCGGAAATGGAAAGACGCTATAAGCTGATGTCTATGCTTGGTGTTCGAAATTTGGGCGGGTTCAACCGCAAGATTTTGGAAGCGGAGAAAAACGGACAGCCGATTAAGGATCCGCTGTTCAATCCGGAAACACCATTGCAGGACGGTGATGAATTTCCGGTTCTGACAACGTTGCCAAATATCGTGATCGTCATCGACGAATTAGCCGATATGATGATGATCGTTGGTAAGAAAGTCGAGCAGCTGATTGCCCGATTGGCGCAAAAAGCCAGAGCCGCTGGGTTACATTTGATTCTTGCCACGCAGCGGCCTTCTGTCGATGTTTTAACCGGATTGATCAAAGCGAATATCCCAACGCGCATTGCGTTTCAGGTGTCTTCTAAAATAGATTCCAGAACAGTGATTGACCAAGCCGGTGCCGAGACTCTGCTTGGTAATGGTGATATGCTGTACCTGCCTTCCGGGACGAGTATTCCCGACCGCGCACACGGAGCATTCGTCGATGATCACGAAGTCCATAAGGTAGTGGATTTTCTCAAAAGTATGGGCTGCGCCAATTACATCGACGAAATTACCCGCGAGATTGACGAGACAGCTGCAACAGGTGGATTTGCCGAATCGAACGATGAATCCGATCCGCTTTATGACCAAGCGGTGCGATTTGTCACAGAATCTCGCCGTGCGTCAATTTCCAGTGTCCAGCGTAGGTTAAAAGTCGGTTACAATCGTGCTGCCAGGATGATAGAGGATATGGAAAGCGCGGGCGTGGTCAGTTCTCCGGAGACGAATGGTTCACGGGAGGTTTTGGTGCCTCCACCACCCGAGGTGTAAAACAACGATATCCAGCGCATTGCTGGCAAGCGTGAACCGGTTGTGCGGACGATAGTCAAAACAGATTTACGATGAACTTCTCGATGATTAGGAAATATTTGCAAATATTTGGATTCTGGGCGGTATGCTGGATTTCAGTTGTGCAAACTTGCCAAGCTGCACCCGCTATAGATCAGCTGAACGGATTTTTGCAACGGACCCGAAGTTTATCGGCTGAATTCGTGCAATTATCAATAGATGAATCCGGCAAAGCGCGTCAGCGTAGCAGCGGACGATTTTATTTGGCCAAACCCGGTAAGTTCCGCTGGGATTATTTACAGCCCTATCGGCAGGAAATTGTCGCCAATGGTCAGAAAGTCTGGTTTTTCGATGCCGACCTAGAGCAAGTCACGGTAAAACGACTGAATGCGGCAATCGGGTCTACGCCGGCTTTGTTATTGACCGGCGAGGTTGGTTTGGAAGAAAATTTTGTGATTGAAGAAGAACGCTTTGCGGATGGAATGCAATGGGTGAAACTAACCCCCCGTTCGGAAGACAATAGTTTTAAATACATAATGATCGGGATTGATGGTGAGACGCTCCGCGGTATGGAGCTGAGCGATAATTTTGGTCAGCTGACTCGAATAGCATTCTCCAACATCAAAAGCAACATCCAACTGGAACCCTCTATGTTCGAGTTTGTCGCGCCCACCGGCGTTGATGTCTTTGAAGACTAGCGCTGCCAATAAACCTTTGGCCGACCGTATGCGGCCTCGATCATTAGAGGAATATATCGGCCAGTCTCAGGTATTACAGCCCGGCAAGCCGCTTTATCAGTCGATAGCATCGGGTCATATCCATTCGATGATTTTCTGGGGTCCACCGGGTACCGGAAAAACGACTCTGGCGCGAATTATTGCGGTGCATGCTGATGCAGATTTTATTCCTCTGTCGGCGGTTCTCTCTGGGGTTAAGGATATTCGAGAATCGGTCGCGCGTGCGCAGCATCAATTGCAACAAAATAATAGGCGGACAATTTTGTTCGTCGACGAAGTACATCGGTTCAACAAATCCCAGCAGGATGCCTTTTTGCCCCATGTTGAAGATGGCACGATTTACTTTGTAGGCGCGACCACGGAAAACCCGTCTTTTGCATTAAATAATGCATTGTTATCACGGGCTCGGGTATACGTATTAAAACCTTTGACCAACGAGGATTTAACTAAGATCCTGGAGCTTAGCTTGAGCGACAATGATCGGGGATTTGGTGAAAGTCTGATCGAATTTCCAGACGAAATTAAACAATTGTTCGTCCAAGCGGCGGACGGTGATGGTCGAAAAATATTGAATTATTTAGAACAGGTGATTGACCTTGCTGGTGACTCCAACGGGACTATTCGTATCAATAAGGAAATGGCCAAGTCGGTTCTGGCAGGTAGTGTACGCCGTTTCGACAATAAGGGAGAGGATTTTTATAATCAAATCTCAGCTTTACATAAATCTGTGCGAGGGAGTTCCCCCGATGCGGCGTTATATTGGTTGTGCCGAATGTTGGACGCCGGTTGTGATCCGATATATCTTGCTCGTCGCATAGTGCGTATTGCATCCGAGGACGTAGGCAATGCAGATCCAAGGGCTTTGCAATTGGCATTGAACGCTTGGGAGGCCCAAGAGCGACTGGGTAGTCCCGAGGGCGAACTAAGCCTAGCTCAGGCAGTGGTTTATCTGGCCTGCGCGCCAAAAAGCAATGCTGTGTATAAGGCGTTCAAGGCGGCGATGTCGGATGCGCGGGCTTCGGGTAGTTTGGAAGTGCCGTTGAATCTGCGTAATGCACCGACAAAAATGATGGAGCAACTGGATTACGGTAAGGAATACCGGTATGCTCATGACGAACCCGAGGCTTACGCTGCCGGCGAAGATTATTTTCCAGAGGTCTTGTCAGGAACACAATATTATCGGCCGGTATCTCGTGGTTTGGAAATTAAAATAGCGGATAAGCTTAACAGACTGCGAACGCTTGATGGTGGTGCAGCAAAATAATAATTTATCGGGTTCGTTTGCGGGCAACAATGTGATGTATCGCCTTGCATCCCTCGTGGATCAATCCCTAGCCTCAACTATCACAGCAAAATAGTTGAATATTCGAAAAGCAAAAAGCTATGGACCTAAAATACTTAGATTTTGAACAGCCGATCGCCGAATTGGAGGCGAAAATAGAAGAGCTTCGCCACGTCGGTTTTGATAATGAAATTAATATTTCCGATGAGATCACCCGATTAGAAGAAAAAAGCCGGAAATTAACGGAATCCATTTTTTCGTCGTTATCCGCCTGGCAGATTTCACAGCTGTCCAGACATCAACGGCGGCCTTATACGCTGGATTACGTCAATTTAATTTTTGACGGGTTTGAAGAACTCCACGGTGACCGGGGTTTTAGGGACGATCCTGCTATCGTTGGTGGCTTGGCACGATTGGACGGCAAACCTGTGATGGTTATTGGCCATCAAAAGGGCAGGGATACTAAGGAAAAGTTGTATCGAAATTTTGGAATGCCTAGGCCGGAGGGATACCGCAAGGCATTACGTTTGATGAAGTTGGCAGAAAAGTTTCGTATGCCGGTATTGACGTTTATCGATACCCCAGGGGCCTATCCGGGAATCGGGGCGGAGGAGCGTGGCCAAAGCGAGGCAATCGCACGGAATTTGCTGGAAATGTCCAAACTCAAGACTCCGGTTATTTGTACCGTGATCGGTGAGGGCGGATCCGGTGGAGCGTTAGCTATCGGAGTTGGGGATCGGCTCATGATGTTGGAGTACAGTACCTATTCGGTGATCTCGCCCGAAGGTTGTGCGTCCATCTTATGGAAAAGTGCGGAAAAGGCTGAGTTAGCGGCTGAGGCGATGGGAATTACGTCAGAACGCTTAAAAGAAATTGGTTTAATAGATAAAATAATCGAAGAACCCTTGGGGGGTGCCCACCGCGACATGGACCACGGCGGTAAAAACCTAAAGAAATGTTTGCAAGAACAAGTCCATCAACTTGAGAAAATGCCGTTGGACCAGCTTTTGGGCCAGCGCTATGAGCGTCTAATGAGCTACGGAGAATTTCTGGAGGAAAAGGCCTAAATTTGCTCGGGCGAATGGTTTACGTATGATCTGATCTTCGACCGCATCTTGACGTGGGTATCTTGAAATCAGTGAGTCAATGGCACCGGGGAAATTAACCGCACATATTTTTAGAACGGCTTTAAGCCGGTTTGATTCCGGGAAATCGTTCTTGATCGCGTACAGCGGTGGGTTGGATTCGCACGTATTATTGCATTTGTGTGCCGCTTGCAGGACGATCTATCCCGAATTCGAATTTTCCGCGGCGCACGTCAATCATGGTTTGCATGCGGATGCGGATCACTGGGGGAAGCATTGCTCAGAGATCTGCCAATCTTTGGGTGTTTCACTATCAAGTTTAATTGTGGACGCCTACCCACAAAAGGGACGAAGCCCGGAGGAAGTGGCTCGAACTGCCCGTTATAGTGCGCTGTCTCCGCTGGTTACAGATAATACTGTGCTGCTCACTGCACAACACCTGGATGATCAGGCTGAAACCATATTACTGCAGATGCTTCGAGGTAGTGGTCTATCGGGATTATCCGGCATGGCTGAAAGCGCATCGTTCGGACAGGGTGTTTTATTTCGACCATTATTGGCCTATCCTCGTGTCGAATTATTGGATTACGCCACCTCCAATCATCTGCATTGGATAGAAGACCCAAGCAACGTCGACGAATCTTACGCCAGGAATTATCTTCGCCAGCGAGTGATGCCACTGTTGCGCCAGCGTTGGCCCTCAGCATCGAAAACTATAGCTCGTTCGGGGCGGCATTGTGCCGAGGCAAGATCAATTCAAGACCTGTTTATTGATCAACGGTTGGATTCAAAAAATCTTCCAATATCAAATTGTCTACGAATTTCTGCGTTGCAAAGGTTGGCCAAGCCTGTTCAGATCGCGATGTTACGCCGCTGGATCGGACGCAATGGGCGTCGGAACCCTTCTCACAAAATCATGAATCGCATCATAGATGAAATGTTGCCCGCTGCCGCCGACAGAAATCCCTATGTAACCTGGGGAGCGACTGATCTAAGGCGCTATCAAGGAGCCTTTTATTTAATGCCCAAGTTAAAGGTTTTTGATTCGACACAAGTTTTGCATTGGGATGGTATCGAACGGTTAGGGCTTCCGTGCGGCAATGGATGGTTGAGCGCCGACAACGGTGCTGAAAATGGGATTTCCGGATCCGCCTGGCGCGATGGTCAAATTCAAATCCAGTTTTATAGGGGAGGAGAGCTTTGTTCGCTGCCCGGTCGATCGGGTCGACAACGGCTCAAAAAGCTGTTCCAACAACATACTGTCCCACCCTGGGTTCGTAGTCGTATACCCTTGATTTATATTGATGGAAAACTCGCTGCTGTCGGTGATCTGTGGGTTTGTCGCCCATTTGAAGAATCCGGAGCAGGCGCGGTTAGGTTAAGTTGGCAGGGTCATGAGCTGGCTTGGAAAATTATCGGATCAACGGCAAATCGTGTGACCAATCGATTCTCAAACGAATAGTCCAAATCTAAAACTAGTGAATTTTTCACAATGTACTTGTAGAAAACGCCACATACTAAAGTCTTAAGCTTGTGTAAATTGGATTTCGACAGCGAAACTGGAGTACGCCGATTTATCGAGTTGTTTGGTGTGAGCGCTGTTTATAGGTGAAGTGAATTGTGGATCCGGGTTAGACCCGGAATGATATGGAATAAGTGACAAATTGGAGGTCACAAAAATGGAATTAAAACATAATTGGACAAAACTGACGCGTTTTTCGATGGCGGTTGCGATAGGGATTGTATTGCCAATAGCGGCAATGGCTGATCACAGCGAAACTCGTCGGTATTCTATACGGGGTGATGCGGTAACCGGGATCAACGATCTGTGCGGATTGCCAGTTTTTCACCTGCCGGTACCCGCAGGTCTTCCCCCCACAATAAGAGCCACGAATTTGGGCGAATACAACCCGGAGGGTTTATTACCCATACCATTGTCACCAGACAATTGTCACGACGATATTGTTGTTTCGACAACAACGGATACTGCATTCTTAGCTGCAGCGGGTATCCCTGATGTGGATCCACGTATCAAAAATATTCCGCTGCGCGAAGTTCCGGTGGTCACAGGATTAGACGGAAGCCGCAGCGCGGTACCTTCACTCACGGATGTTCCTGGAAATGCCCTGCCCCCAACCAAAAGTAATCCAAATGACCAAATAACGTTGGGTGAATGGTTGGGTGCACGTGGTCGAATGCATTTGCGTTGCAGAGCTAACGGTACGGCCCGGGTTCGGATCGAATTTAGAAATCTCATCCCTAATGGAATCTATACGATGTGGGGTGTTTGGAATACAACCCCACCGGGTGCAGCGAACGCACAAATCGTTCCGGTACCCTTGGGCGGGATACCCAATGCCGTGGTTCCAAACCAACGGGGGCGTGCTTCATTCGTACGCGACCTTGCATCGTGCCCTAAAGATATTGCTGAGGACGGATCCCAGATGATGTTTGCGACCTTGGCGTATCATTCTGATGCCAATATGTCAGGTGCGGTTCCAGAGGTCGGTGCTGCGCCGAGTAAATTTATAGCGGCTGACGGCACAGAATTCAGCAGTACGTTTGCTCCAGGTGCGGTAACCCATGACCATGTTGTTTTTCTGATGTCTGGCGAACGATTGTAATCCTAAGTCACTAGGATTGCTGGTTGGGCAACAACAAGGAATGTTTCTCTCAAAGTAGAAACCCTGGAATACCAACCGCTGAAATGTCGGCGTAGAAACCCCATTTCAGCGGTGCGGTATCAATTAAACATTGACCCATCCGTTGGCTTTTAACATTAAATTACAGTTATTTGGGTCAACGGATATGGCTACACGACAATTTAATTAGGCAAGGGAATTACTCATGATTGTTAGATCTTTAGATACGTTGGTGAATACATCCCGCGACGTCGATTGGGGAAACGGTAATAGTCGCCGATTTTTAATCGAAAAGGACGGCATGGAATTTTCACTGACCGATACCATTTGTAAAGCGGGCTCCAAATCTTTGCTGGAGTATAAAAACCACATGGAAGCTTGCTATTGCATCGCTGGAGAAGGAGAAATACAGAATACTGAAACGGGCGATGTGCATCCTATATCACCAGGCACGATGTATGCGCTGGATAAGCACGATAAGCATTATTTGGTCGCAAATGACGAGTTGCGGTTGGTTTGCGTCTTTAAACCCGCGCTCAATGGAAATGAGTCTCATAAGCTTAATGATGACGGTAGTTCGTCGTATTGAACGTTGATTCAACTTAACAAGTTAGTCTAATTCACTCAAATGGAATTTGGATGATGAACGCAAAAGGGTCAGCAGAAAATTATATTGAAGTGATTGCGGAATTGGGTAGCGCTCTCAGCGAAGACCATATTGGTTGGGATCAACGTTGCGAATTCCCCTGGCATAAATGGCAGATGATTCGGGAATCAGGAATCCTTGGTTTGCCCTTCCCATCCGAATACGGAGGTAGCGATCAGGACCTAATTGCAACGATGAAAGTACTGGAAGCACTAGGTTACCACTGTGCCGATAGCGGACTGAACATGGCGGTCAGTACACAAATAGTAAGTACAGGTATTCCGCTGATGCGGTTCGGCACCGAACAACAGAAGCAAAATTATTTGTCTCGCGTTTGTTCTGGCGGGAGCGTTTGCGCGCACGCAATTACCGAACCGGGCGGGGGGTCCGACGCCTTTAGCATGCGGACTTCGGCCACCGAGTGCGGAAAAAAATATATCTTGAATGGCCGTAAGACTTTTATCAGCAATGGCCCTATAGCGGATCTATTCATGGTTTATGCGATGACCGATAAAAATCAAGGTGCACTAGGTGGCGGTACGGTTTTTCTGGTTGAACGCGGAACACCTGGATTTTCGACCGGCGAACCGATTGCCAAAATGGGGCTGCGAACTCTGCAACTTTCTGACTTGATCTTCGAAGATTGCCAGGTATCGACTGAAAACATAATTGCCAAGCCAGGGTTGGGGTTTCCAATTCTCGAATATGTTATGAAGTGGGAGATATTATGCGGTTTCGCGATATCGGTCGGCGAGATGCAGCGGCGCCTGGAAAAAAGTATTGAATATGCCAAAAATCGTAAGCAGTTTGGACAAGCTATAGGCTCATTCCAGGCTGTTGCGAACAAGATCGTCGATATGCAAGTCGGGGTTAAAACCTCGCGCGAAATGCTTTATCGCACCGCAACGAAAATTCAACGCAAGGAAAACGCGACCATCGATTTAGCTATAGCAAAACTGGTAGCCAGTGAGGCTAACGTCGCATCAGCGCTGCATGCGGTTCAGATATTCGGTGGCAAAGGGTACATGGTCGAGCACGGTGTAGAGAAAGAATTACGCAATTCCATTGCCGGTACGATTTATTCGGGAACTTCAGAGATTCAGCGTAACAAAATTGCCAGTATGTTAGGGATATAAAAATGAACAAATCAATTTTGGAAGTTTTACAAACAAACTGCAAGGTAGATCCTGGCCGTTGCGCGGTTGTCGCTGACGAAGTTAGCTACAGCTACGCGGACTTTGATACTATTTCAAATAAGATCGCGTTAGGTTTGGAATCTAAAGGCGTTCGTCCCGGTGAACGGATTGGAATCTATATGGATAAAAGCATAGATGCTATAGCCAGTATCTATGGCATCCTAAAACTGGGCTGCTGCTATGTGCCGATATCAACCGCCAACCCGGCGCCCAGAACCCAATATATGTTGAAAAACTGCGCCATGCGTTTTGTATTGGTTGATGCGGTTCCTTCGGCATTTTTTGAATCTACGGTCAGTATGCTGGGTGTCGAATTGATTCAGGTCTATCATATGGTTTCGGCGGTTGACCGAGATTCCGCGAAATTTACTGCGCGTAATGTTACTGCCGGCGACGCTGCGGCAATATTGCACACGTCGGGTTCTACCGGTGACCCCAAGGGTGCGGTTATTACCCACGGAAATTTGACCGTGTTCGTATCTTGGGCATTGTCGGCATTTGACTTGAAAGCCGATGACCGCTTACTTAGTCATGCGCCTTTGCAATTCGATTTATCATTTTTTGATCTGTTTGCAGCACTCGCGGCTTCTGCCGCGGTGGTACTGGCAACGCCAGCCGATACCGCCAGTGCTGCACGCATGCGGCAATTGGTCAACCAATCGAAGATTACGATTTGGCAGTCGGTGCCTTCCGCGTTGACATTGCAAACATTTGATCGCCGTAGTCCAAGCGAATCGATGCAGACAGTAAGGCGCGTAATTTTCGCCGGTGAGCGTATGCCCAGGCAGACCTTGCTCAAATTGCCGGAGTTGTTTCCGCGCGCCAGAATTTACAACGTTTACGGATGTACCGAAACGAACGATACATTTATGTATTCGGTGCCCGCTAATGTTGTGGATGCCCCCGATCCATTGCCAATTGGAGAAGTATTACCGCATATTGACTATAGAATCGTAGATGACGAGGGTCATGACGTTGAATTCGGGCAGAAAGGGCATCTGCTGATTTCTGGAAAAACCTTGATGGCCGGGTATCTGGGCGATACGGACAAAAACACGATTGTCGACCGATATTACCGAACCAACGATTTGGTCTCCCAGCAGCCAGACGGTCAGATGTATTTTCATGGTCGTATCGACTCGGTGGTAAAAACCAACGGATACCGGGTTAATTTGACCGAAATAGAGGATTATTTACGCAAATCGGAAAAGTTTGAAGAAGTGACATTATTTTGCGTTGCGGATGATTTTATCGGCAATCGGATTATTGCAGTACTCAGGCCCAAGACGGGGATTTCGTGTTCTCCATTGGACTTGAAAATCTATTGTGCGAGTGGGTTGCCCAAATACGCGATCCCCCATAGTTTCTATATTACCCACGACGCATTACCTCGGGGTGGTACAGGGAAAATCGACAAACATCGGGTTGCCGATATTTGGCTGCAAGCGTCAAAAGTAGAATCAAAAAGGCCGCTAGCTACAAACCATTTGTAGTCAATCCGATGTTGGCCAGGATTCCCGGAGAATTTGGAGATTTTGAAACGTTTACAGTCGCTATTATTTTTTAAGAGATTAACTCTAGAACCAAGGATGGAGGAATATCATGAAATCACGTGATCGTATTACCCGCTTTATAGCAGATGAATTTTTGGATGGCAGCGATATCCAAACGATTCCAGAGGATTTAAATCTGGTCGATGCCGGAATAGTCGATTCTTTAGGTTTGCTGAGGATTGTTGCATTTTTGGAAGAAGAAATGGGTGCGGTGATAGAACCGGAAGCCATGGTGCCGGAGAATTTGAATTCTATAAATGCGATATTAAAATTGGTCGCGCCAGATCATTCATCGGTGGTCTGATATGAAAAATCCATTTCTTCGTCAACTGATCAGCGGAGATATTCCACCTGAGTCAGAAGCGTTTCATGCATTTCTTGACCGTGTGATGCAAGGCGATGTCAGCAAATCAGAAGTCACTGCTTTTCTTGCTGGATTATCGGCCAAACCGCTGAACGCAGAGAATGTCAGTAATTTTGTATCCCATGTATTTCAAGTAAGCCCTGTAAAGCAACTCAGGGGTGGTGAAAATGCAGTCAATATCGTCGGTACCGGCGGAGGAATATCAACGTTCAATATTAGTACCGCGGTGGCGTTTGTCGCCAGTGCAGCCGGGGCCAAAGTGTTAAAAAGCGGTTCTGCTGCGTATAACAGCCAATGCGGATCGTTGGATGTGTTGGCCAGCTTGGGTGTCCCAATGCCGGACAGTGAAGCAATGCTGGCCGATATGCTCGATCAATTGGGAGTAGGTTTTGTTCCGGCCGCCCATTACGGCGCGTTATTGAGGCGATTAGCGATTCATATTTTGCCGCTTCAATTCCGTGATATTGCTGGTTTTGTCAATATCGTCGGCCCCTTGTTGTGTCCGTATCGTGTGGCCGGACAGTTGATCGGTGTCGGTCGATTTGATTATTTGGATATTTTTACCGATGTGTTGAGCCAGCAGGACGCACCCAAAACTTTGTTGGTTCACGCCGATTGCGCTATGGATGAATTTAGCAGCGTTGGAGTAAATCACTGCCGCATGATTGATGATGGAATTCAACGGTTTTCGTTGTCATCACGCAATCTGGGGTTCGGCGGGGGGTGTGTGGAAAAATTGGCTGGCGGAGATGTTAAGCAAAATAGCATGTTATTACGTCGGGTTTTGACCGGGCAAAGGCGAGACGAAGCCCGTGATACGGTTGTTTTGAATAGCGCGGCACTGTTGTTTATCGCCGGCATAGTTCGAAGTATCGAAACAGGTATAGAGTTGGCTGCGAAAACTATCGATGACGGGAAAGCTGTCGCGCAGTTGCAGCGTGTACTCGAATGGGGTGCGCGGCAAAATTCTAAACGCGTCGCCGAATCAGCCGCGTAATGGGGATCGACGCCAGTAGAGGAATAGGTGGTCATGGACAATACTGATTTTCTTAAACGATTATTGATTAGCTCATCCGACGGAACCATACCGGTGATTGGTGAAATCAAAGCGTATACGCCGAATAATGGCGATTTATTGCGGGACCGGTCGGTTGAAGCTATCGCTGAAGTCTATCAAGACATGGGTTTGGCTTGTCTTTCCGTGGTCACTGGGCGTTGGTTCAAAGGGCTGCCGGAAATGTTAACGCGGGTGGCTAACGCAAGCAATCTGCCGATTTTACGCAAGGACTTTATCGTCTCCAAGCCAGCGGTCGAACGTAAGCGTCCGTCCGTACCATCTATAGAAATAGTTGTGAACTGATATTCTC
>CAZUGA010000044.1:0-38537 GCA_964619885.1 uncultured Methylococcaceae bacterium | reverse complement strand
CTGGATCGGGTTACTCAGCCTGACCGGCGACATCAGCCCGGTGCGTCATCGCGCTTCAGTTCGCCTATAATCGATTGGGATACGGCTAACCCTAAATTCCACTTCTAGCAGACCACAGATGCGTGTCCCATTGGCCCGCGCAGGAATTCGCTCGCCTGCAGATCGCTCAATCGGTGAAAAACTACCAGAGTATCTCCGTCTCTCCAATAAAACCGCAAGTTACTCGCTTGAATACCCATTTAAATACCACTATTGGATACTCCACGCCGCCTTGCCGACATATTTTCTTTCGAGTTGGGCAAAGTCACGGATTCAGGTCATAATAAACCGCGTCATATATGACACAATTTGTCAAGGAAGGTTCTACGCTCCGATGTAGTAAAAATGTCACCAAGTTTAAGTGTAAGTAGGGTAGGGTGTAGTAATATTAAAGTAGGGTTTGATGTGGCGAACGCTGCAAGCTATTGAATTATATATAGGTGTGATAAGAGCATAAGACTTTTAATGCGATGGTCGAGCGTTCGAATCGCTCACGGCCCACCAAATTTAATGACTTACGCAACCTCATCACGTTCTTTTCGAAAAATGTAGTAAATTTGTCACGGGAAATTTGATTTTTTCCGCATATTCAGTCAGATGTCCCGACGACAAACGTGCATAGCGCATCACCATCTGCCCAGCCACCTAAATTTTGAAGTACGTGCACTGGTGTTCCGTTTTGAATGTGCCAGCTTGCCCACGTGTGACATAAATCATGCCACCTGAAAATTTCGATACGAGTCCGCGTGGTACCGAAATATACTAAACTTTTTCAACTGGAAGATTCGTAATCTATGCGCCCTTTCTACTGAATGAGACGGATAATTGTCGATGTAAAACTAGAAAATAATCTTTCGGTAAATGGCTTACGCCGTACGTAATTTATCAAAAATAAATCCGCACTTCCCGCTGATTGAACAAGATAATCATCACTGGTGCATAATTCATCAACCAATTTCAGTTCCAACGCACGGGTTCCGTACCAATGTTCTCCGGTTGCGATCTTCTCGATATCTATCTGTGAACGATTAGCGATCACAAAGTCCTTAAACAGTTGATGGGTCTCGTTGATATCCTCTTGGGCCTTACGTCGTCCCGTGTCAGTATTCTCGCCAAAAATTGACAAGGTCCGCTTGTATTCCCCCGCAGTGACTTGTTCATAGTCGATATCAAGATTCTTTAGAAGACGGTTGAAATTTGGCATTTGTCCGATCACACCAATTGATCCTATAATGGCAAAGGGTGCAGCAATGATTCGATCTGCTACACAGGCCATCATATAGCCGCCGCTTGCAGCGATTTTATCCACTGCAACGGTCAATTTGATTCCTTTCTTGCGAATCCGAAGTAGTTGAGAGGCTGCGAAGCCGTATCCATGAACAGCACCACCGGCGCTTTCCAGAACCAAAACCACTTCATCCCTGGATTCTGCGATTGTTAGAATTGCAGTGACAATTTCCCGCAGAGATGCGCTCTCTCTAGCCCTGATATCACCGACGAATTCGATAACGAATATGCGTTTTTTATCTGAGTCGATTGGGCTCTTTTGTTCGTGCCGTTTCTTTATTTTCAGCGCAGCGAGTTCTTTTTTAAAGATCTTCCTTGGTAGCGCTGCTGATTTCAACGCCAGATTCATCTTCTGGTATTTGTCATTGAGCTTCTTCACTTTAAGATGCTCATGATCAAATGTTTTCGAGCGTGTGACTATACGGACCAATATCCAGACCGATAGCAATATTATTGCAATGACGGTCACCAACTTCGCTAAAAACATTCCGTATTCTGTAAAAAAAGTGATCAAGGTCTGCTCGTTTAGTTTGCTAAATGTCACATTGTAACTTATTCGATACGGGTACGAGACGTTGCTGTGGATTGGACCAAATCAGTGGTAATTAATGTCGATGAGGGTCTGTATTATTCTGCAGATCAATAGGGATTTAACCAGAGAATTAGTTGCATGCAATTATTGAGATTACGCCGGTGTATTCCAATTAAAAAATGAGCTCCGTTGATGAATGTTTTTCTAAACGTTGTAATCAAAGTGGCTTCCATTTGCGGGGAGGCAATGGAATTATCGAATCATTATTATGCACGGCAGAAGCACATGCGTTGCGTAGATGATTTTGAGGATTTGTAGATTTTAACCGCATACCGCGATCAGGAGATTTTTTCTGCTTTCATCAATAGGTTCGAATTATTTGCGGTTCTATGGTCCTAAAAAGTTGTTGGCTTGGATCTAAGGAAGTATCGAATTAATCGATTTGCTTAAATCTGGGCTTGCGTCTAACTTCAAGTATGTAAAAAGAATTTCCAATCTGGCACGAAACTGGACTCGACAAAGAAGGAGTTGCTATGCCCACCGCATTGTTGCTGCCGCAACACGACACGGATCCATCTGGACGCAAAAATCATCTACAGGAGATG
This sequence comes from uncultured Methylococcaceae bacterium, assembly GCA_964619885.1. Taxonomy (GTDB): domain Bacteria; phylum Pseudomonadota; class Gammaproteobacteria; order Methylococcales; family UBA1147; genus CAZUGA01. The sequence continues at coordinate 36,074 of CAZUGA010000044.1, read as the reverse complement.
CGAGAGAAATATGCGTATAGCCTGACTTACGATGGCTATATTGCAACCATCAATCAATTACCCGACTGTGAGAAACCGGGTTGGTATTACAAGTATCAATTGTTTCGCAATATAGCCGGGTTGATCCCAAGTTTGCCATCATTGTTGTGGAAAACTATTAAGCATCGCTGGTTGGGCAAACCGTTTGAAAGTTTTGATGACTATATTTTTTTCCCGCATTCTCGGTTTCCGGATCCGGAGTTTCGCAAAGATTTTTGGGGTGACCTGTATTTCGGCCGCCAATGCGTGGCTGGTGCGAATCCGGTGATGCTGCAAGGCGTTAACGCGCAAAATCCGTTACCCAAAAATTTTAAGGTTAATCCCGAGGGACTTTCGATTTCCCCGGAAGAATATACACAGGCTTTGAGCGGCGACCGGCTTTATATGGTCAATTATGAATCTGTGAAGCCGTTGACTGAAAGTTTGGGCGAGGTTGACGGATCGCAAAAATATCTGACCGCACCGATTGCGTTGCTAATGCTACAAGATGACGGCAACCTGAAGCCGGTCGCGATCCAATTGGACGTCACTCAACCAACCAGCTCGGAAAATCCAATCATTACGCCTCCGGATAAACAACAGTGGAAGTTGGCGCGGAGCTGTATTCAAGCCGCCGATGGCACGGTTCACGATCTGATCACGCACGCTGTGGATATCCATTATGTTATGGAATCGATCATCATGGTCTCGTACCGGCAATTGGGTATGTATCACCCATTATTGGCGCTGTTGGATCCACATTTGCAATACACGTTAAACATCAATGTGCACCCGCTATACGAGCCCGACAAGGACGGAACCGTACCGAGCTACGGAAAAATGTTTCCACCAGATAATCCGGGGCTGGTTAAGTTCATGGGGCAGGGGATGGCCAACTTCAAGTTTCGCGAGCGCGCGTTTCCGAATGATTTGAAACGGCGTCACGTGGAAAATTCGAAGCTGAATTATCCGTACCGGGATGACGGATGGCCTTTGTGGAACACGATACAAGAATTTACCCGGGAATACGTCGACGTCTACTACAAGGACGATCAAGACGTGATTGACGACCACGAACTGCAAGCCTGGGCGCACGAACTGACTGGCAGCCGAGAGCAAGGTATGTGCGGCTTGAATGACTTTCCAGAGCAGTTTCAAACCGTTTCGGAAGTGGCCGAGACCATTGGGCAGATTATATTTACCGCCACGGCGCATCATTCGGCGATCCACTATCCACAGCATACCTATGCGCAGTTCGTGCCGAACATGCCGCTGTCGTTGTATCAGCAGCCGCTACCGTTACCCGGACAAGATGTGACCGACAAAACGCTATTGGAATTTTTTCCGCGCTTTAATATGGCCTTCCAGCAGGCGATGATTTATTACGTGGTGGATTTTAAAGTGAATCGCATCGGCGAATACGAGCTGAAATTATTCGACGAGTCGGCCGTTGCGGTGATCGAAAATTATCAGCAAAAGCTTAACAAGCTTTCGGCTGCGCACAGCGAAAAATACAAGGACACCGCTATGCGGTATCCATTTATGGATCCAGAGCATATCCCGAACGGAGTCACGGCTTGAGTGAATTCGGCTACCTATTCGAATCTAGTTTTAGTCATCAATACAGCTATCAAAATTTTTAATCAAACACCGACCACGGGTTTTATTGGGGGTTAGACTTATGAGTACTGGTATTCAATCCAGAATACGCGAATTTGTTTATAGCGGGCGCTACAAGAAGCGCAATTTCGGACGCAATAAAGGTCGTTGGTTTTGGATTATTTTGATCATTGGATTGCTGTCGGTGTTTTCCAGCAGCAAATTAAAAAGTATTGGTGAAGCTTTAACACCTCCCAATTTGCCCGAATTACAGGTTGTTAATAGCAAAGGTCAGTGGATAGAGCAATATTGGCCCGATCAGAATTGGGGGGGCAGCCACGCGAAAGTAAGCTACGACACCCAAAAATACCATCACATTTCTCAAGGTACGTCGACATTACCGATCCCCTATGAATGGTTTATTCATTTGGAGCAGCCAGATTCATCGATCTGGTCGTTTATCTCTAGTAGCTTGTTCTCGTCTGAGAATGAAGCGTTTAGCGATAATCACTATCTATTACGTTTTGGTTTTATTCGTAGTCCCGCGGATCCGGTTCATAATCCAGATGGATTACCAGTTGGTTTTGCAAAAACGGGCTCGCTGAACATAGCGGGTTATCCAACGAATACGGAGGGCATTGGTTTTAGTTGTGCGGCTTGCCATACCAGCCATTTCATTTATGGAGATGGAGATTCAGCCAAAGAGTATGTTATCGAAGGTGGCCCGGCGACTACGGATTTGGGATTGCTTACCGCAGCTATTGGCGCCACATTAGGCCAAACTGCAATTTCTAGCAAGATTCCATTTTTTGATAACCGATTTGATCGATTCGCGAGAAAGGTGTTGGGTTCTCAATATAGTGCTGGCGGAAAAGTGGCATTGGCTGCGAGTTTAGCCAATGTTGTCGAAGCCGCGCAGAAAACGGCCGATATTGTCGAGGTACAAGAAGGTTTTAGCCGTCTTGATGCATTAAATCGAATAGGCAATCAAGTATTTTCTAAAAATGTAGGTATCCGGGAAAATTACCAACCCATAAACGCGCCGGTAAATTATCCGCATATCTGGACCTCACCCTGGTTTGAATGGGTGCAATACGATGGTTCTATTATGAGACCTTTGGTTCGCAATGCCGGTGAAGCGATGGGGGTCAACGCGCACGTTAGTATGACGTCACCCAAAAACGCAAATCGATATGATTCATCGATACCAATGGCGAATCTGGTATGGCTGGAAGATTTTTTGAAGGGTCAGCAATTCAACCAGGGGTTAACCGCACCGAACTGGTTTTTGACCGAGATAGATAGAAATAATCCGAAATATATTCAAGGTAAGGCTCTATATAAAGATCGTTGCCAAGGATGTCATTTACCGGTAGTCGGTGATCCAGCTTTGGCGGAATACATAGGGCCTATAGAATACCTGCAAAATGGCGAGCCCAAACAAACCAAGGGCAGTGTGTTGAAGCTGAAAATCATTCCAGAAAAACAGATCGGTACGGACCCAGCTCAGGGCAATGTATTAACTACACGGACGGTTAATACGGCGGGTGATACACAAGGGCCTATAGCTCAGATTAAAAATGGATTGGGCATCGATAAGAAGATATGTGGTCGGGACGCAAATCAAATCTACAGAAATGAACTGTTTAACCAAGATGGGCCGGTGTATTTGGTGGACGATATTGAGGTTAAGGATGGCGGAGATATTAGCTTTGCTTACGCGTTAGGTGCCCTCGTACAACAAACCATAGATGCTTGGTTTGAAGAAAATGGTATTGATGACGATGAACTGAAAGATGGTTTTTTGGGTGAACGACCGAACTGCTTACAGGCGGGCAAAGGTTATAAAGCGAGGCCATTAAATGGCGTCTGGGCTACAGCACCCTTTTTGCATAATGGTTCCGTCCCAACCATCAAAGACTTGCTATGCCGAACCGAGGAAGAAAGACCCCGGTTTGTGCAATTGGGTCATCTTGAATTTGACGCCAAGGATGTAGGTTTGAAGCAGCCTGATAAATTCGATACCAAAGCGCAGAAATATCTGGACAATAACCGGCTTTATACTGAGCAAGGTTATTTTATTCTCGACACAACGCTAATGGCAAATAGCAATAGCGGGCATAATTTTAGTTCTGAATATGATCCGGACAAGCATTATTCGAAGCAGAAGAAGGGTGTAATTGGGCCCAAGTTTAGCTCTGAAGAATGCAGTGCGATTATAGAGTATGTAAAAACGCTGTAACTCTTGTGATTGGACGGCACTCAAGTATTAAATGAGTCGGTAACTAAATGGCTCGATATTGGCAAATTTGCCATCAGTGCCGAATATACTTCATCCACTGAAATATCATCGACCGAATTTGATTTTCTAAGCACAACGCGATGAGGCGCTTGCGGGGACGGACCGTACACTTCCGGATCATGCTTGCCGATAAGCGTTACCAATGGAATTTCGGTGGCGCAGGCAATATGCAGTGGGCCGGTATTCGCGGATAAAAACATTTGGCATATTTCCATCAACGCAGCGAGGTTCAACACGGAAGTTTGACCGATGATATCGATTATATTGGGTAGTCCCGACAAGTATTCCTTGGCGATGCGTTGCTCGCCGCGGGTGCCGGTCAATACCAGTTTAATATCCGGTCGCTGTTCCGCCAACCGCTGTGCCAGTTGTGCGTAGTTTCCAAATTCCCAGCATTTTGTGTCTCCAGCAATATTTTTTCCTTTGAACCAGCGAGACCCTCGCTGTGCGACGCGCTTACACCCCATGTGGCAGCAAATCAGAATGTCCTGGCCGAGTTTTGCTCCCAGACCGACGAGTAAATCTTGCATGTGGGAATAGTGCTCTGGTTGCGGAAATATAAGGTAAGATTCGGGATAGGCTAATTTCGGATTTTCCAATAGTTGACGTAGAAAATTTACCGGGAACATTTTCATATGCATGGGAGCGCCCATGGTGTCCCGATTATAGAGTTGTGTGTTGCGAAAATATCGAGCTATTTGCTGAATTTCACGGCTTTCGTGCACGGCTACGGCGATATCGTAATTTTCAGCAAGGCGTTTTATTTTCCAGCGATTGGGCGATACGTAAATATTGTCTATTGCAGGGTTGTACGCCATAACGTCCTGCGAAAGCAGTGAAAACACGATAATATCAATTCGTGCTTCTGGTTTTATGTCGCGTAACATTTTGATTGCCGGTGTCGCGAATAACATATCCCCAACGCGCCCGGCGCCCAATAACAAGATTTTTTTCGCCGCAGACAGCGGAATACAATTGGCAACAGTCATAGGGTCGAATTGTATAGTTTTTGTATCCGTTGGCGGAATCTTGGGACAGAAAATTCTTGCTGTACTCGCTGGAATAGTAAATTTCCGAGTGCTACCCGGTCTGATTTCGGCATGTTGTATAACTCAACCATGCGGTTGCCGACCTGTATATGGTCTCCGCAGGGCACCAAGTCAACAGCTTGACCGGCTATTTCGTTGAAGCTTCCAATGTCGGTGGCGATCAATGGGATTTTCGCTACCATCGATTCGACAATGACTAGGCCAAAACCTTCTGTCACAGACGTCGCGACAAAACAATCAAATCCTTTCATTAATCGCCAGGCATTGTTTATAGGTCCGGTAAAAATAACATCGGTGTCAATTTGTAGTCTTTTCGCTTCGTCTTTAAGTGTTGTTTCCAACCGGCCTCCGCCTACTATGATTAATGTACTATCAGGCATTTGATTTTTCGCCGCTTTAAACCCGCGCAATAGAGTCAGTTGATCTTTGGCTGGGGATAGACGACCGATATGGCCAAATACGAATCGGTCGTTCTGGATATTCAGTTGTTTTTGAGCGTCCTGCCGATCGAGAAGTTGCTCTTGAGTTTTCGCGACATCAATGCAATTGGGTATGGCGATAATGTCTTTTGGAGATTTACCAGGCAATCGTCGCGTGATATCCGCACGGGTTGTTTGAGATACACCTATCAGCTTAAAATTAGACGTCCAGAAAATCAGCCTTGCTGCTAATTTGCGACCTGGTCGATCGAATTGGCGATTGCCGTGTAATACCGCAAAAACCGCGTTCGGTTTATACAACAAAGCGACCAGTCCCGCGATGAAAGCAGGTTTGTATCGATGTGCGAGCAGGTGGCTGACACGATATTGTTTGCATAGACTGAATAATCGAAAGACCGCTTTTAAATTTAGGCCTCTTAGCGATGGAATGTCCAGGAAAATCACGTTGTCAGCAGGAATTCGCGCAGCGCATGCATCATTATGTTGTCCTTGCAATATTGCTACGGTTCTTGTGAATCGCTCAGTGTCGAAGGCCATAGTGTACTGGTTTGAGATTTCTAAGAGTCCGATCGCATCATGGCGAATTTCTAGATAGCTGTATTTACGCTTTTCGGGCATCTTTAGGTGCAAAATATTGTGATTGATAGCGATGTTTTTGGTCTTGTTATCGGCGATACTAGTTCGGTGAGTATGCGCCGTTTTTTGGGAATGTTATTGTAACCCGTAAATAGATAATTGAAGGAATTGAAATTATCAATAACGGAGTAATATTTTAACCGGTTGAATGGTCGGGAATCACCAATGTATTGATCTGATAAAAGTAATAGAAGTTGTTCGCTACCGTTTCGAAAGAGGGCGCTACGGCTTGAAAAACTTGGGTGGATAGTGTGTACAAAGCAGTTTTGCAGGAACCTGCTGAATGACTGCTAAAATTTCAGATTTTATGGCCAGTATTATTTGGCAGCAGACTGGTTGGCCGTATAGCGAGCAGCATTCAATCTACTACGTGTGGCTGAAATGTGCGATTTGCCCCAACGATCATTTTTCTAAATTGTTCTGCGGGAATAGGGCGGCTGATCAGATAACCTTGAACCTCGTCGCAGCCTTGGCCCATTAAGAAATCCAGTTGCTGTTCTGTTTCTATACCCTCGGCGATAACTTTCATGTTTAGGCTGTGTGCCATTGCTATCATCGCGGTCACCAGACTTTTATTATCTATATTATCGGGAACATCGTGTACGAATGAACGGTCGATTTTAAGCGTATGCGCGGGCAATTCCTTGAGGCGAGATAAGGAAGAATATCCGGTACCAAAATCGTCTATCAATAATTGGATTCCGATATCGTCCAGTTGGGTCAACACTGACTTAATTCCGGTGACATCCGTCATGAAAATACTCTCGGTAAGTTCAAGCGCTACGGAATCAGCGGAAATGTCTATCTCCTCTAGCATTCGTGAGATGAAGTGGAGTAATTCCTTGGATCGTAAGTTGTGAGCCGACATGTTGATGGCGATCCGAAACGGCTGAATACCAGCATCATGCCATTCCTTGGCCTGTCGAATGGCTTCGGCAAATATCCATTCGCTTAGGGGTATAATCAAGCCGGTTTCTTCAGCCAGCGGTATGAATTCTAAAGGGTAAATTGTACCCATACTCGAATGGTGCCAGCGTATTAGCGCTTCGGCTCCATTAATACGACCGCTTTCGATGTCCAACGTGGGTTGATAGTGCAGTTCGAATTCGCCTTTTTCCAAGGCTTTGTGCATATCTGTCGCCATTTGCATGCGCTTCATGGCTGTGGCATTCATGTTCGATTCGTAGAACAAGTATTGGTTTGGTCCTTGCCGTTTGGCATGAGTTACCGCTGTATCGGCATTTTTCATCAGTTCGTTTGGATTTCTACCATCTTGCGGAAATGAAACGATGCCGATATTTGCCGAGATAAAGGCTTCATAGCCGTTTAAATCGTAGGGCCGCAACATGGTTTCAACGATACTTTTTGCGATTCGAGCACCGATGCGGACCAGTTCATCCTGGTTGTTTACCGGCTCCACAATAATGGTAAATTCATCGCCACCAAAACGCCCGATGGTGTCTGATTCCCGTACGCAGTGCTTCAAGCGTTCAGCAACCAATTTGAGCAATAAATCACCTTGCTCGTGCCCTAACGAATCGTTGATCGCCTTAAACCGATTAAGGTTGATATACAAAAGCGGAATCAACATCTTTTCTCGATTAGCTTTGACTACAATTTGGGACAGACGATCTAGAAATAAAACTCGGTTGGGTAATTGCGTAAGTTCATCGAAAAATGCGAGTTGTTGTATTCGTTGCTCGAATAGTTTTTTATCCGTTATATCGGTCAGGAGTCCAATGCAATGAGTCGTAGCCCCGGTTTTATTTTTAACAACGCTAAGATTTAGCCATGCCGGAAACATTTCTCCTGTTATTCGTCTATTCCAAATCTCGCCCTGCCATAAACCATTAGTTGTAAGCGTTGCCCATAGCTGATCAAAATACTTTTGGTTGTGGCGCCCGGAGCTAAATATAGCCAATGTTTTTCCAGCAACACTGTTCGCGGAGAAACCGGTGATTTTTGTAAAAGCTTTGTTTACCCGTAATATGCGACCAGTAGGATCCGTAATCAAAATCCCTTCGATACTGTAATCGAATACTGACGCCGTAAGGAGTAATTTGCGCTCTTTGGACTTTCTTTCGGTAATATCATGACCTATCAACAGTATCTCTACTAGTTCATTGTTTTCATTGAAGATAGGCTGGTTAACCCAACACACCCAGACTTTGGACCCATCACCGGTAATCAGTTCACAGTCGTGATGCGGGTATTTTCGAGGATGAAGCCGTAGTCGGCGAAAAAATTCGCTAAGATTTCGTCCGGTGCTTTCGACTTCCGGGACCAATGTGCCGATCAATTTATGCCCAACTATAGACTGACTGGAAAATCCCAAAAAATCTTCGGTGAATTTGTTAATGCCATTGATGTGACCATGCGGACCTATTCGCAAGATGATGACATTTGCTTTGTCTATGGATTGGACTGGCGTCGGTAATTCGGTGGGTGCTGCTGGTAGTGTCTCGATCTTTTCGGGGACTAAGGGTTTACGGTTATTAGTGGGCGAACCGAAATACAGAATTGCCAATAAGCCCATCAAAATTGCAGGCAAACCAATATTAAAAGCTGCTTTTGGATCTTCGAACGCGGCCAGCAATAATTCTGGAATACCGACTAAGGAAAGGACAACTAGGCCAAATCCCAATAGAAAAAACACTATCAACCGGAACGTCCTGTTAAACCGGTTGCTAAGTAAGATTTTCATTTCGAATTTAGGTCGGAGATTGATTGGCTGATTTTTGAATTGCGATAAGCGAATAGGGCTAATTGTTTATTTGAGTTTTCGGCAAATAATTTGTTGCTTTGTTAGACGTTTGTTTGCATAGCAAACAAGCTAGATTGCGTAAAATCCCCAAATTTTAGCAAGCAAGCTCACTATTGATGGTACAACGCGTCAGATACTCTGATCAGACTCCAATATTTTGACATCAAATTTTATAAGCAGGCCTTCAAATTTGCGTTATTAGTGCTAATTACAGACTTAGCTTATCTTCCCCAATGGTACTTCTCAAAGTATAGCATCACACATACTAAAACTAGGGATATCCAATCCATTGAAGATAATTGGTCAAGGCTTCGGGGGGCGACTTTTGGAGTTACTGTTCGGTCGCTTGGGAACAGGCTGGAGAAGGGATGCCTGTTCTTTTGTTGGCGTTGCGTGAATAGTTTTCATTAGAACAATAATTGCATAGTGATTGAGGTTGAGATCAGAGCTCTTTGTATATTTATAAAGTTTGCATGTTATCCGAGCATTGACTAGTAATCGCTTGAACCTACTGAACATCTAAGGGACCGTAGAAAAATAAAAAAGTTGAGTATTTGCCGAAAATAATTAACAATGCCTCCAGCAGTGATCGCCACTGCCTATTTCGACATTTTGGCCGGGAGCAGAATACGGTTTTGGAAGGTTAGCGGTACAGTGCAATTTTCGAGATTCTGTCTATCATCTATCATTCCGGTATTGGGCGGTGATTTTCCTATCCATGCATCGCATGCTGATCTCAGCAATGAAACTCATAATTGATTTCTACACGGTCTTTTTGTGCGACCAACGGATGTTGGCTAACATGGTGGGTCTACGATTGTTAGGTTTTCGAGGGATGCCAGTTTGGCATCGAGTATTCCCCGGCCGGATTGTCTACGAACTATGGGTTAATTCGGATTGAGTAAGGGTAATCGGTAACTTTGTCGAAGCAGTGATGATTTGGCGTAAGAATAGATTGGGCGTGTACAGGTCTTGGCGCTTTAGTAGAATCAACGTCAGGAAATTATGTGCTGAAATTAATAGATAGGTCTAATTTTAATACGAGCTGCAGTAACACGGGGTTTCTTCATCGAAGTCCTATGAAAGAGGTAGCGGAATGACGTTTTTATGTCCCGCTGATAATAAGTAATCAACTAGTACTCAATCGTAACAAGAGGGAGAACCGAGATGACCACTGTATTATTTTTATTGACCGGCTTATTGGTTGGCTATGTGGTTTATGCCTTTTATACCTCCGATGCTGGAAATGTGGATGATTCTGCGGAGCCGGTAGTAGCGCCTAAACCAGCGGCAAAGCAAAAACCGAAACCCAAGCCTAAAGCTAAACCTAAAGCGGCAAAGAAGGCGCCTAAACCAGCTGCAAAGAAAACTGCAGAACCGGTGCCGGAACCCGAGCAATATCGTAATCCCGCGAATGGTGAGACCGCTGCGGTACCCACTAATTATCGTTTTGCCAAGCGATGGATTAAGGAAGCCTTGGTTGCTGAAGGTCTGTTAGACAAAATTTACAAAAATAATGAATTGGATGACGCTGCCAGTAAAAAAGTTAAGACGGCTTTGGACGGATTCAAAAAACTCAAGAATTATCACGCTTGATCGATGGCGCGGGGCTGATTGGATCAGCCCCGTAATTTTTGTTCGTTTCAACGCATGATTGTGCATGGCGTTTGAATAAATGTCGTATCCTTGGGTTTTACTCAAAATCTTTGTATAAGGTTTCCTTTTTGTCTTAAGGAATACCTTTTGGGTTGTGCATGCCGCCGCTTGTGTTGTAGCTGAGAATTTTTCGCTAATACGCATTCAAAATAGTGGTGAATTTTAACGCCACATCCTACCGCCGGTTATTGCCCCGTTTTTATGAAATAGGGTTAATATCACATCATTTTATGAAAATTGTGGATTCATAGTTTATCCCAAAATCTCTATACCACCGGTACACCGGAAGATCATGGGTCTAAGTCGAGGTAAATCGTTCTTATTTGGACTGGTTTCTATCGCCCTGGGTCTACTGTTGGCGTTACTCATCTGTGAGGCCATTCTTCGCCTGTTGGGTATCGGATATGGTAACGCGCCTTTGGTTTCTGATCCGGTGCTACATCATGTCCATCCGGTCAACTATAGATTTGTTTCCCATACCCCGAGCAACGAGTATGGGGGGCACGAAATCTACTATGATGCACAGGGTTTGGTTGCAAATCCGGAGATTGATATTCCTGCAGCAGACAGCGCGGCCAATCGAGTGGCATTTTTTGGTGATTCGTTTACTGAAGCGGGGCAGGTTGCTTATTCTGAGTCATTTGTCGGTCGAGTAGCTAATGCATCGGAAGGCAAAGCACTGGTCAAAAATTTTGGGGTATCCAGTTACAGCCCGATTTTGTATCTATTGCTCTGGCGGGAAAAGGTCATGCAATTTAAACCTACCCACGTCATTGTAATGCTTTATGGCAATGATATTAGTGATGATACAGTTCGGTTCGAGCAAGCAAAATTGAGCGATAATGGAGAAATACTGGCGCTTCCGGGACCAGGTGGTGGCCGCTTAACCCACTGGCTGCGTAAACTTTATCTGGCGCGCTTAATCCGCAAATTACAATTACAACTACAGTGGACGATGCAGAATACCCATCAATCCGATGCCGTGGTAGGTGGAATGGTCGAGGAAAATCCAGAAATTACCCCATTGAGCTCGGGACTGATGGAAAAACTTGCCAACGAGGTAAATAAAACTGGCGCCAAACTCGTTTTGACGGTTGTCCCGTCGAAATATCGATTGTCATTAAGCGACAAATCGACATACGGTATTCAATTTTCCGAGCGATGGCAGGAATGGGCTTCCCAGCGTGGAGTCAGGTTTGTGGATCTTAGCTCAGCGTTTGATCTCGCTGCGTCAAAGGAGAAATCCTTGTTTTACGAGCAAGATATTCATTTCAACGAAAACGGGCACGCTGTAGTTGCGGAAACGCTGATTAATGAGCTTCCAACGGTTTTCGGGAGCAACGATGAATAATTCGTAAGGGCTATTCTAGGATTTTTTATTGACGCTAAAATTTTCCATTTGAGCTGCGAAGTGAAATGCGATCAGAAATTCAGCCCAAGTGGATTGTTTGGGTCAATACCTGCCATAAATGGAATTCGTCGGTCTTGATGGGTGATTTGATAAATACCGCCAAGCCAGTTGTTGAACACCGCTTTGGCGGTGTCGCGCCAGGTAATATCCAGATGTTTTACGATTGCCTGTTCAGGGAATTCCTGTAATTTCATTCCGGATTTTTTGGCGGTGATTGTATGTTGTTTGAACTTCTCGAGGATACTGAATGCCTCGGAGTTGAAGTAATTCTCCGGAAACGCTGGAAAATTTTCAAGTTCACCGGAGTAATAGCGCAGTACCTCGCGTTTGAATTCTTTCATTAGGCTAATCGAGTCGTACTCTGGGTGCCCTTGAAAATAAACAACCCGGAAGCCATCGGGACTGACTGCCAAATGGGCTCCAGCCGATTGACTGTCTACCAAGACTTTCAATCCAGCTGCTTCTATATCCGCTTTAAAAACTTCATTAAAACGCGAATGCGGCACGTCGAATCGTGTGTTGATATCTGCAACCAGCGGGTGTTGGCGGTCGATGACTCGATGCGGAAAAACACCCCAACGTTTCTTACCCAAATGGGTTCGTCGAATATTGTGGGAGAATTCGATCAGCGCATGGGTTGCAAGGCACGAACAAAGAGTCGACGTCACATTTTCTTTCGCCCAGCAAAATACTTCGGTCAACGGTTCCCAAAATGATTCTTCGGGTAAGGTTCGTTGTGTGATATTCGCCCCGCTGACAATTAAACCATCCAATCCATCATCCTTTATTTTCTCAAAAGGCTCGTAGTGCGTTTCGATATATTCTTTGGCTGTGGGGCTTCGCTCCAATCCGTCGATGGTAAACGGGTGAACGTGAAACTGCACGATATGATTGCATGCCCCTACCAAACGGAAAAATTGTCGTTCAGTCGCAGCCAGCGCTGAATCTGGCATCATATTCAACAGACCAATATGTAACTCGCGTATATCCTGATGAATTGCAATATTAGAGGATAAGATGCGTTGTCCTTCTTCACGCAGGCGTTCAAACGAAGGAAGATCGGTGTGAGCGAATAAAGGCATTTAGCGAGACTTCTAGTAAAAGGTTTGAAATGTTTGACTTAGGTTGATTGGCTGTCATCTATAGCCTGAGCAACCAATTGCAGAAAATCCTGTTCAGAGCGGACCTTGAAAATATCTTCAGCATCGATTACATAGCCATATTTCTCCGCAATGGCTTCATAGCGGGGTATTCTGGAGCGAAATAATTCTGGAAAGATCCAGGTTACAAAATTATCCGGCAAAATTTGATCAATGTTGGAATAGTTGTTGAGTTGCATAAATCTGGGTAGGTGTTCATCCAGAAATGCTTCACGGTAATACAGCGGTTTCGGATCAGAATTGGCGCGTTCTATCAAAGTTTGTTCAAGTTGTGGCGATGCGCGCAGATAGATAATCACCGTATGGTCAGCAAGGGTTTCGATCACGTTTTCGTCATCAAGCTCACAGATACTGCCACCGGCATCGTTAATGAAGTGTTTATATTCATAGATGTCTTCAGCTTTTTTGATGAATTCGGGGACATCCAGCATTGCCGAAATTTCGGCATTTCGGTGCAGGGCTTGGCGCCGTTTGAATTCTGATAAAGGTAGCCCACCCAGATCTTGATTGCCAATTTTACCTAGGAATGTGGAGACCGGCGCGAGATTATTGACCGTGATATTACTGCAGATATAAATTGAGTCGGAGCGGAGCAAATCGTGCAGAAAAGGTACGTCCATTGCTTGTCTTTTTATATTATCCAGGATCGGTTCTTCGAGATACTTGGTACCAATTCTGTAATCCCCTGAGTAATGAAACCAACTGTTTTTGGGCAGGTGATTGGCGACAGTTGTTTTACCTACTCCGGACATACCCAATAAGGTAAATCTTTTTGATTCACTCTGGAGGAATTGTTCTGCAGACATTCTCATTATCTTTACCGTTTTTCTGCGGTGATTTCCAGCAATGTAGATTGAAAACCATTCATCTTAACAAAATATGTGAATCAACATCGCGCTTAGCGTTGTTTTGAAGCACTTTGAATTAACTAAGTTAGGGGCGTTTTAGGCGAAAATCGCGGCCTTGATAATTCAAAATGACACTGTCCGGTCTGATTTCCCCTACGATTGGACCTTCCCTGACTTTCTGCCCATTGGTATATTTCACCATGTTGATGATGACGAAGCGTTCGTCTTCAATGTCGGAATATACGAATACGTTGATGTTAAGGCTAGGTACTTGGCGCTGAAAGTCTCTAGACATTTCTCGTAATAATGGGACAGAGGGTTGTGGTTTGATTTTATCAGGCTTGGCTGTCGGTAATTTAGACGGATGTGGTGATAACTTCGACGCTTCATTGGTTTTGGCTAAACTGGGCGATACTTTGGTCGGGTTATTTAATTCAGGTTTGCTTGGACGCCCATGGGGCGGCTCTACAGTAGTTTTCGGAGGTAACAATTTTGTCTGAGTTTGATTCTTAGGTGTTACTGAAGAAACAATTACCGATTGTTGTGGAGACGATTTTGGATTTTTTTGGGCGGTCGGTTTGGAAGCTACAGTCGTCGGACGAGTGGTTTCAGGATTAGATAATGTTTGCTTAGCCGGTTTCTTTAGTGGTTTGGAATGAGTGTGATGTTCAATCTTGGATTCCGTCTTGACCGGTTCTGTAGAGAGGTTGTTCGGAGTAGTTGAACGATCAATCGGCGGTATCAAACCAACTTGCTGCTTTGCTGATTCTTGTTTGCCTATCGGATCGGTCAAGGGGCGCGTATTTAAATGCGGAACAATTTTGTCGGAAACAACTTGTCTGGTTGTTATTTCCTCCTGTGCAATTTCATTCTGCTCCAATGAACTATCGATAGTTGGGTTGGTTTGATCGGTTGCGCGGATTTGTGTAGTTGATGGTGCGCGGTCGTACATAAAAACCACGATTAGAGTAACCAGGTTTATAAAAATCATTAAGCCGATCAGTATCGCGACCCAAGGTTTGTTTTGTGGTTGATCTGGACTGTCTAGCGATAAATCGTCCAGTGACGGGACCGAGCCGGCACGTCGATCGCGTTCAGATTTGCGCAGGGCGTCTAAGATATAGGACATGGTCGGTATTAATTTCTAGTCAGCTTAGGGATACCGGGTACATTAGCCGAGGTGTTCAACGAGATCATTGTCATGACCCCAGCGAGCCCATCGGCAGATAAACCGTGTTGTTTTTGATATTGCATAAGCCTTGTTTTTAGCGCGGCATCAAAATATTTTGAACTTCGTGCCGGCTTGGGCATATTTGAATTAGCGCCCAATAATTTTCGCAACCTTTGAACGGACGGCGACTGGCTTCCAGGCATTACTACCGAAACACCGGTATCAATCGATTTCCAAAATATAGAGTATTGTCCGGTCCAATATTCGGAGAGATCTTCTAATGCGACTTTCCTCGTTGTGTTGTCGAAGAAATTTATATACGCGAAGTCATCCTGCAGGCCAATCAATGTAATATAGCGAATACCCCCGGTTTTCAAGGATAACTGTAGGATTGCCGGACGGTTTATGTGGGCTAAACCGGTCCAGTTCGTAGTTTGTTTTAAACACCTAAGTCCATGCTGTTTCGCGGTTGAGCAAATTCCATCAAAGTCAGGTGAATATACCAAACCCCATTGGTTCGACAAATGTACCAATGCTGTTGGCATACTCAACTTGGGATCTTTGATTATGGGCCCAAGTCCTTTGCCAGAAAGGGTGCGCGCTTCCCCGGCGGGCATACGCGATTTTTTATTTGTGGATTCGTGACTTTCAATAGCAGCCTCATTTTGCATATTTGTTATCGAGTCAGGACTACTATTTTGTACCGAATTTTCAGGATGTTCGATTGACTTAATCAGTAAGCTGGGTGACTCATCATAGTTTTCAGTCAGCGTTGTTAGAATGTCCCCGAGTTGAATTTCCTGGGTCGCTTGAGAATTGGTGGTAGCGTCATTTTTCTGTGAGTTGATCTCCGCCAGGCGATTTATAGTCGGTAATGCAATGTCAAAGAGTCCCCATATGGCAACGGCCATCAAGATTACAAAAGACGCTAATTTTACGAAGCCGTTTAAATTCGGTTTTGAGGTTTGTCCAGGCAAGACTTCGCTGGCGGCTTTTGCTACGATTTTATTGGATACCTGGTGGCATTCGCTGGCATAAGCACCCAGTAACGATCGGTCGCATACGATATTGATCAGTCGTGGAATACCGCTCGAATAGCGATATATTTTTTTTATAGTTTTTTTCGGGAACAAGCGTTTATATCCGCCACTTACTGACAGCCTATGGTATATATAAGCAGCGGTTTCTGCTTCGGATAATGGTGTAAGATGGAATCGAGCAGTGATACGTTGATTGAGTTGGCGCAAATCTTTGCGTTCCAATAATGTGTTCAATTCTGGTTGACCGACCAGAATTACTTTCAATAGCTTTGTTTCACTGGTTTCTAAATTTGTCAGCAATCGGATTTGTTCCAATACGTCGAAGCTCAAATTTTGTGCTTCATCAATAATGATGACGGTATGACGGCCCTGGGAAAAAGATTCCAGCAGATATCCATTGAGGGCATCCACCAAGGTTTTAAGGCTTGCGGTATCTGGCGGAGTGTTGATTCGCAGTTCATCGCAGACGCTGGCCAATAATTCAATCGCATTCAAGCGTGGGTTGATGACCAATGCAACATCGATATTCGGGGGTATTTGTTCAAGCAGGCACCGGCATAAAGTCGTCTTGCCGGTACCGACTTCTCCGGTCAATGCGACAAAACCACCACCTTCATCAATACCATAGAGTAAATGTGCCAGTGCTTCTCGATGGCGTGGGCTCATGTACAGAAATCGCGGATTTGGCGCCAGCGAGAATGGTGGATTTTTCAGTCGAAAATACTGGAGATACATACTTCAATTCTTAATATGTCCGGTGACTCCACGGAACAATCGGATGCGTTGAGAAATCACATTGTTTAGTAGGGTTAAATTAACTCATTTATTTTTATGATACATATTATTCGTCCGGTCCGCTCGGGACAGTAATTGAGAGCCAAAATACTACGATATACTAACTAAGACAGCCTAAAAATTAAAAATACACTGGTGGGTCACTTGTTTCAGCATTAAGTGGGTTGAAATTTCAGCAACGCCCGTTAAAAAACATGGGGAAAATTAAATTGCGGTATCTAGTCGTTCATCCGGTCAACTATTGAAACCGGCGACAAATTTTGCCAGCTATTTGGAGCCTATCGTTTTTCTCGGTGACGTTTGTAATTTAACAGCAAAACAACCATAGGGATAGGTGAAACGCCGCTTAGCGTTTTTTTACCAAGCGCGGGCAAGTAATCAGCGCAGAAAATTGGTGTGACTATTGGTCCAATTGCAATGGTTAAAAGATCTGATAATACTGGTCAACGGTTGCCAAACAGGTGGATTTTATATCCGCATCGATCGCGTTACATAATGAATTCGCTCGTTGGTCATCATGCAGTGCCGAGACGAAATTTTTGCTGGCGCCAATAATGCAGTTGGTTTTTGCTTCTATGTCTATTCCCAAATCACAGCTGGTTTTGGTTGCCAGCACGCCATTCGAACTGCGGCTTGCCGCATCTCTCCCCAGACTTTGGTAACAGGTGTTCCGGTAACCGTCTTCAACACTTGCGCAAATCTCGAATACTTTTTTAAAATCCCCTGCGACAATTTTGAGCATGTACGAGGTTTGCATCATAAAGCAATCGTTTTTGTATTGATTTTCCACCGCATTGCACGGATAGACCGGGTCTTCGCTTTTTAAGTATTTGGTGTGCTGGCCGCGGTAGTCGACCATGACATTCTCCATGTAAACACCGCTATAGCAGGACGATTTTTCCCAACTGCCGGTTAGTTTGGCGCACAATTCCAGAGAATCGAATAGTTCGATGCCGTTTGCCGCCATAACGCCATGCCCCAAACCATGGATGCAATTATAAAAATCGAAACTGTAGCTTTCCTTGCCGGGAATTTCCGAGCAGATCGTTGCAATTTGTTGCGGCAATTTATCACGGCCAATTCGCGCGATAATACCCTCCATTACGCCATGATAGTAACCTGACCAACAATGGTCGTCACCCTGTTTAAATGCGGAGGCGACACTATCGAATTGTTTTACCGCGGCGTGGCCGATAACATGGACTATAGGGTGGCACATAGATCGAGCGTAAGCGTTGGTTTTCTCGCGTCGCTTGGCGTCTTCGAACGCGGCTGCGATCCCATCGAATCGGACTCTTGCCTTGTAGTATTTTTTGTAACAGTCGAAATTGCTTGCATCTTTGTCGGTACATGCAAATTTCAGTGAGTCTGCAACGACGGAGGGATCGTCTAGAGCCGGAGCAATAGTGGGCTTTGATGTGTTAGGTGGCGGGCTGGATAAACCCCCGAAAAAAGCAATTATTTTGTTCAACCAATTACCGGAAACCGATGCTTCAGCTTCAGTGTGTTGGTCATTCGGCGTGGGTGATTTGTCTACAACCGTTACAACGGCCTCGAATCCTGGATTTAAATGGTCGTGAATTTTCCAAGTGCCGGACTTTTCAAAGGTGAATCGCCAACTGGCACCGGGCGCTATGGTTTCTTTTGCATCTAATTCCGGGTAAACCTCGTGGCTTGGGTGGTTATTTGACGCCGGCCAATGCGTGTATTTTCCTGTGTTAACAAAAAAAATAGTCGTGCCGCGACCGATTTGTACATGCTTGGGATGCAAGCCCTGGTCTGTCATCTGGATGACCACGGTCGTGATTTGACCAGCAGAAACGATATTAGGCAGGACTAAGCTGAATACTAACAAGGTGAATTTGATACAGACGAATGGGATATCGATCCAATTTGGGGGAATGGGATGATCTGAGTCTTTACACAACATTGAAGATGCCTAAGCGAATACCTAAAGACTAAGTTTATGCAAAGAACCATTATTTTCAATTAGGAATTGTCGGAATGAGAACGCCCGATATTTCTCAAATAATTATTGTATTCCGTAAAGTCTCTGACTACGTTGGCCATCCGTAGCAGGGCATAGGTTTTGATGGTTTGCCGGATTTTTACCCCAAAACTGTCGATCTTTTTAGAGTTGAAAATCACCCTGGAAGAAATTTGTGGCTTTAGATGTAACATTTTTGCCGTTCAGTTCGTATTGGTATTTTAACTGGCAAAAAGGGATGAAAAAATATGGCGCAACGATACAAATTGTTAATGATACTTGTATTCTTCTCAAGTCTGTCATTGGCAGATAATCTTAGGCGATACGAAATATCGATAACCAATATTACCAAAGGGCAAACATTTACTCCGCAACTGGTAGTCACCCACAAAGCTTCGGTCAGATTGTTTACGCTTGGTGAAAGTGCGAGTCTATCTTTGGAAATGTTGGCCGAAGGGGGAGACACTGCGCCACTGACATCCGACTTAGAGAGTTTGTCAAATAAGATTGGTGAGGTGACGACGATTGCCGGTTTGTTGGGTCCGGGCGAGACTATCAATGGTGAAATTAGCGCCAAGCGTCGTCAACGCTATCTAAGCTTTGCAGCGATGTTGATTCCAACGAATGATACCTTTGTAGCGTTAAATGGCGTTCTATTGCCCAATCGTGGCTCCAAGTCATATACTGCATTAGCCTATGACGCAGGAACCGAAACAAATGACCAAAATTGTGCAAACATCCCTGGGCCGCGTTGTATTGTAGAGGGTGTGCAAGGTGAAGGTCATTCGCCAGGACCAAACGACGGCGACGAGGGATTTGTCTATGTCAGCAATGGTTTCCACGAACTTGGAACCGACGATGGCAACGGCAATGAAATTTTACGCCCGGTTGTCTACGATTGGCGTAACCCTATAGCACGTGTGACCGTTAAAAGGTTACGTTAACCCCACTTTGAAAACACTGTGAGCGCATCGCTGACTTGTCGGCGATGCGTTACAACACTAGAAATGAAGCCAGTAGACAACGACGAACAACGGTGGTCCTATTGGATGAGGATGGCTCAGCTTGGTGATGAGAGCTGTTATGTTAAATTGCTTGGCGAAATTGGCGATGTTATTGCCGTATATTTAACCGCGCGTTTTGGTCCGATTGAATTGATTGAAGACTGTGTACAAGAAGGCCTCGTAGCGATTCATGCGGGTCGCCATACTTATGATGCCAAGCGACCGTTCCGCCCGTGGTTATTTACAATCGTGCGAAATTGTACAATCGACATGCTACGCAGCCAGCGTTCCTATAAATCTCTTTTGCAAAGAAGCTCGGAGGAAAATATTAGTCGATCAGCCACGCTGATCGAAGATGAAGTTGGTAAGAGCATGATGTTTGCAGCATTGAAACCGACCCATCGAGAAGTTTTATTGTTAACAAAGGTTACTGGGTTGAGCATTTCAGAGACTGCTGACGTTCTTGGTATCTCCGAGAGTGCAGTCCGGGTCCGAGTGCATCGAGGCATTAAGGCGGCACGAAAAATTATTCAATGTGGGCGGATATGACCACTAAAGATCGAGGGCAGCTTATCCAAGAACTAGCATCGGAATTAGAGCCGGTTGTTACGCGGAGCAATATCTTGATTCCGGCAATAAGTTGGTTTGTTTGTAGCTGGGTATATGTGATTGTACTGAGTATTTATCTCGGACCTTTGCGGGAAGGTGCGTTAGAAGCAATGATTAGGTCGCCCCAGTTTGCGTTCGAGTCATACACCGGATTGATCTCTAGCGCGCTTTTTTGTGCGATAGCTTTTCAAGAATCAATCCCAGGAATACAAAAACGTTGGCTCGTTGGGTTGAGTTTTGTCACGCTATTGTTATGGATCGCTTGCTATATTGCCGGATTATCGTTTCCCGCGATCGAACCTTCGATGACGGGTAAACGCGCCCACTGCGTTCTTGAAGCTTATATTTATAGCGGTCCCCCTTTAATAGTGGGTTATCTATTGATTTACCAACGATTTCCTTTAAATTCAATTCGTGCCGGGATATTTCTAGGCATTTGCTCGGGCATATTACCCGCATTATTCATGCAAATCGCGTGTATGTATGAACCTGAACACATCCTTACCCATCATATTGCTCCGATGTCGGTGATTATCTTAACCGGCGCTATTTTAGGGTTATTGTTTGATCGCCAAAGAAAATCTCGAACCATTTAGATTTTTTCGGTCAGAATCCGGTCCTCTTTTTGAAAAGAGACGTCGGTAGCCGTCGTCTAAACCGAGTGTGCAACGGGTTGTGCTTGAAATTGCAGAATTGGGCAAATATAGGAAACCATTTCCTCTATTTTGGTGTTTTAATCCATCAATTATGGATTGCAATTAAATTTGGTCACTCGTAATGTAAAGATTCAGCAGAAGATGTTCTGGTAGCGATAAGGGCAGGATACGCCGCAGCAAGACAACAACATGCGATCGCGCTAACAGAGATAATGGCGGAGTCCCACACGGACCAGACAAAGCTGTAGTCGAATAGGGTAAATTGATTTAAAAATGAGACGCTGATAAAACCCAACAGTGCACCCAAAGCAGTGGCCAAAAACGCACCGACCAAACCGATAATCAAGCCTTCAACCAGCAACAGGCGAACAATCTGTCCCCGACTCATACCAAGCGACATTAAAACCGCAAATTCTCGACTACGGGTCTGAACTTGGATCAGCAATGCATTGACAACCCCTATTACAGCCAAAAGTACTGTCATAATTAAAACGAAATCGAAAATCAGGAAATCCTTGTCGATTTCTCGGATCCTTAGCTTGGCTGCGTAACGGCCTGAATCCGTGTATATATAGCGCGATCTTACGAGTTCCCATTGACGCTGAGAAAGAAATTGCTCACCCGATTCTGCTGTTTTGGCCATCACAAATTGACCGAGGGTTGACTCAACGTTATCAGCAAATAGCGGATTACCCTCGCTGAATAAAGCGAATGATTTTTGATCGATATATTGTCCCCGTTCCAGGAAAAAGCCGATATCGTCGCTAACGTCCAGTATTTCGAAGCGGTACGGTTTGTCGTGGGTATCAATTCGAATCTTATCGCCCGCTTCGACCCCAAAACGAGCGGCAAGGGTTTTGGAAAATAAAACCTTTCCCGGTTCCAAAGGTTTTATTCCTTTGTCCTTTAGGTATTGATTAATGTCCTGTGAGTAAATCAAACGTATGGGTAAGGTGCCGGTAGTTTTCGCAGACAGCCGAAAAAAATAGATACCAGCTTCAGTTAACGAATTTAAGAATTCCGAATCGGGTAATTCAGGGTTTCGAGGCGCGCGGAAATACTCGTAGGGTACCAATGCGACCTCGGACCATAAATTGATCTCGTGTTTGAGCGCGCGGATAACGCTGTGTAAACCGGCTAATAAGCTGAAAACCAGAATGACACTAGTCACCGAGAAAGCGACTTTACGGGTTGTTAAACGCATTCTGCGCCCGGTCAACATTGTTTCCAATGGTAGTAGGTACCCAAACAGGAATTCGCTGATTCGAATAACAATTCGCAATACCGGAGTAGTCCACCATAAAATCGCGCCGGTCAGTACGATTGCGAAACAAGCTTCAAATACAAATAAATAAACTACGGATATCCAAGAAACCAGAAACGGACGAATTGCCAAATATCCGACCATGATCAACGGTGGAAATATCCACTCAAAGCCGTTTAGCGAAAAACTTCGTTGATCGATATTGTTCGACGAAAAACGTGGCTGAAGTTCCTCGGCGATGTTCATTTTGTATAGATTGACCACTGGCCCGATAACGCCTAATAATGCGATTCCGATCCCGGCCAATGCTAGAAAACCGAGTTCCCCGAAGGGTACGATAAAACCGGAAAGTGGCAATCTGCCGGTCGTGGAAATACCAGCTTGAAGCATTGCGCGTGCGATCGGGAACGCTATGAGTATTCCTAGTATTACGCCAGCAGCGCCCAAAAATAATGCTTCCAGAGCCAAAGATACCGCGATATTTAATCGGTATTCGCCTATGCACCGCAATAAGCAAAATTCTCGGCTACGTGATGCAACCGAAAAGCGCATCGTATAGAACACGATAACGGCGCCAATAAAAAACGCCAATAATGATGCTAAACGAATTGCCAGCCGCATGGTTTGATAATCGTCTTCGCCAGCTTTTCTGGTTGGTTCGCTCAGGTCTAGGTTGTCATCTAATTGCTGGTTGGGTAGAGCCGGTAATTTAAGAGTGCTATCGGCATTATCGGAGTAGTCCTTCTTTTTTATTACTGTGATGCGAGTAATATCGAGCGAGGTTTTTCTTGAGTTATCGGTGAGTTTCAGGCTCCTGTTAATTTGCCCTTTATCCATTTCTGAATGAGCAGTATTGAAATCGACAATAAGAATCGTCGCAACAACCAGCATTCCCAGTGCCACGCCCAATATCGTGGCCAACGCTACAACCCTATGCCGCTTTAAGCTTCTGTATCCGAGAATCAATGCCAAATGAAAGTTAGTGGCTGCTAAATGTCGATTCAGGAAGCCAATCATATTTCTAATTCGATGAGTTTGTCGTAAATGGGTGAGATTTTATCTTTATCTCCATATTGAGTGATTTGATCAATGATCACGCCACCTTTCAAGAAGCATAAACGATCAGCCCAAGCTGCGTGTTCCGGGCTGTGTGTAACCATAAGCACGCCGGTATTTTGTTGTTTGGCGGTACGCCTCAGGATCCCCATGATCGATCGACCCACAGTGGGATTTACATTACCGGTGGGTTCGTCGGCAAGTATGAGTTTTGGTTGATGGATCAATGCCCGGGCAATTGAGGTGAGCTGCATCTCACCGCCAGACAGTTGAAAAGGATAATGGTCCATTCTTTCCGCCAATCCAATGGTGTCAAGCAGTTTGCGAATTTCCGAGGCATTGTCCGGATTGGGATTCTTCGAAATTAAAAACGGCAACCCTACGTTTTCTTGGATGGTTAATGTTGGAATAAGATTAAAAAATTGGAAGACGATTCCAATTTTGTGACGGCGTAATTGTGTCCTCGCGTTTTCAGACGATAGATCCACTGCGTTACCGTCAAGATAGACGTTACCGCTATTCGGCGTGTCTATACCGGAAATGCAATTGAGTAGCGTGGTTTTGCCGGATCCACTCGGCCCCATGATTGCAACCATTTCACCCGCAGCAACTTCTAAGTTCAAGCCCTTGAGCACGGATAAGCTGCTGCTTCCAAGCTGATAGTCCTTGCGAAGATTATCGATCTGTAGTGCGGGTAGAGATTCAATTTCTAGCCGGGAGTTGAAATTACTACTCATGATTATTTAACGATTCGTAATTATAGAAATGATTGTAACTTTAACAGAACCGGTGTGTGTACTGGTCTAGTAGCACCTGACATTGTTTTGATTTGAAAAGCTGCGGATTGCAGCTGGTAATTAGAAACCTTTCGCCCAATACTCGATATTCTAAATTGTCCAGATTATCATAACCGATGTTGATAATGAGGCGTAGTCTTAAGCCGAATCAAACCTGATATTTGACGCAAATATGAATGATCGAAGCAATCAACGCTTTTTTTTGGGTGACAACCGCCAGATTGGATTTGCTGAGTTTGGTTGTCCAGACGGTTTTCCGATTATTCTATGCCACGGATTGCCGTCATCTCGAATGGAAGGGAAGTTGTTTGAAGCTGCTGCGATTAAGAAAAGATTGCGTTTGATCGTGCCGGATCGGCCAGGTTACGGTTTGTCGCAGAAGCGCAATTATTTTTCGGTGGGTTCGTGGCCACGAGACGTAGCCGCGTTGGTAGACGCTCTAGGTATTGGCAGCTTTTCGATATTTGGTAATTCTGGTGGTGGGCCCTACGCGCTTGCTTGCGCGGCAAAAATTTCTGACAGACTGAAACAAATAGCAATCGTTTGCGGCTTGGGTCCGGTCAATCAATCTTGGGCCAGAGCGGAAATGCGTTGGATCGCGGGATTAAGCTTCGGCGTAGCGCGGCGTGCGCCTTTTTTACTGCGTTTGATTTATAGTGACGTCACGGCAGCGGTCTTGAGAACGCAGGCTAAAAGGAGTCAAAAATGGTTAAGGTACGGCTCCCCAACGGCTGACGTTGAAGTACTCAATCGGCCAGAAATTGAACATATTTTGACCGGGGCGTGGCTTGAAGCGTTGCGGAAAGGATCGTCAGGTGCCTTGGGAGATTTGGTCAGAAATACCTCGGATTGGGGATTCAATATCTCGGATATAACGAAAAAGGTTCATTTATGGCATGGTTGCGCAGACCGCGTAGTACCGGTATCGCATGCGTATTACTACTCCGAACATTTACCGAATGTCAAAGTTCGGTTAGTCGAAAACGAGGGGCATTTCTCATTGCCGGTGAATTACGCCGATGATATTTTGGAAATCCTCGGCGCCGATTGATCAATTTGAACGTGAGAGTTCTGCGTCATTGAAACCGCTATTTTGAATACGATATCTGGTCCGGCATAACGGAATTCTTAATGTCTATTTTGTCGGATAGTTACTGCAATTGGGCCTTCGGGGAAATTAGCCGCTATGGGAAAATAGCGCTAGAAGTTTTACAAATACAGATTGCGCAACTTGGTTTTCAGCCACATATACATTTTGAGTTGGAAGGTGGGTTTATGCCTTACGACTTGGGTGATGCTAAGGGGAGGTCAACCCTAGATTATACTGCGGTCAACCGAGATTTGGCTGAACACTCAATTCAGGGGCACTTGAAGCCGGAATTTTGGTGTTACCAGTGGGAGTACGCTTCAAATTTTGATAGACAAACTCCGTTAAAAGTGGCTAAGGATCTGCAATGGGTTATGACAAATTTATCCGATTTACTCAAAAAGCACGGTGCCCAAGAAGTCTACATTAAACCAGTAGTTTGGGGCGGGGATAAAGGTCGCTTGGCGCCGGAATGTGACAGTATTTTTAGTGCCGCGACCGAATCTGTCCACGTACCCAATGCGATTCAAATCAATATCAGCGCAACGGATGAAAATCAGGAAAATATCATCGCACGGCAAGGCGTTGGAGAGTGCCTGCAAGCTTGTTTTCTTGATACGAGCCGCGAATGCAGCCTGTTGTATTTACCCGAACCGGAAGCATTCGAACGTTTGCGTCTAAAGAATCAATTTGGTTTGTCCCGTGAGCTTTCTTCACCCAGTGATTTGTCCGGAGGGCACCAAGGGAGTGTTGCATTGTATAGAGAAAAGGGTAAACACAATCAGTTGATGGGGGAAATCCCATTATTATTTGACGCTAAAAATAACGTGATTAGCAGTGAGCAGGAGTGGCGGCCGTTGTCCAGGGTAGAGCACCGACTCGGCGCATCCAGTATGCTTTTTAATCCTTACGCGGCGAGTGTTTTTGCGATGGCAAACTTATCAGACTCATTACAGAAAGTTTATGAAACTACTGAATTGACCTCAACGAAACGAGATAGGACCCACGCGAACCGTCCCAACGAAACTATTTTGCGGGAACTTCCAACGTCATTGTATGGTCAGGGAATCCAACTGGGAGCGGTTGAATTATTCGAACAAAGCCGATGGTTGGAAAATAAAATCGACGAATGTGTTGTGCAGACGGTAACTGACCACAGTAAGGCGATTCCATCCAATCTTGGAGGATTGTTTAAACAGGCGGTACTAAGTTTGTACCGAAAATCAATTGCTCGGCCAAACGTTTCTGGTGAATTTGTCTAATTCGGTTATTAAATGGCTACCGCGTATAATATGCGGATTTTTTCTGTCCATGATTCTACGTTCAAACCATGCTCGACAAAATTAAAATGGATATTACGCAATCCCGTATCAGTAAAACTATTTTGCTGAGCGGTGGCTCGGCAGCCGCGAAAAAGCAGGAAATTCGAGAATATTTTCATCATAGCTTTACGCTGTACGAAAGTCTGTTCGAAACTATCAATAATGATGAAGCTTATTATCTTCGTCCAGAACCCCTGCGCCATCCATTGATTTTTTATTTCGGTCACACTGCAACATTTTTTATCAATAAATTGGTTCTGGCCAATTACATCGATAGGCGTATTAACGAAGACTTTGAGTCGATGTTTGCTATCGGTGTTGACGAAATGTCCTGGGACGACCTCAACGACGACCATTATGATTGGCCAAGCGTAGATGAAGTCAGGGAATATAGAGACCAAGTTAGAGACCGGATCGATCAAATAATTGACAACATGCCACTGCAACTTCCCATTGCGCAAGATTCAATCGCTTGGGTTATTTTGATGGGAATAGAACATGAACGAATTCATTTGGAGACCTCATCAGTAATTATCAGGATGTTACCGTTAGAGCATGTCTCTAACCACCCAATCTGGCCAGCGTGTTCGTCGGTTGATAATGCGCCCCTAAACCAGATGGTTTCTGTGTCGCAGAGTGAAGTTATGTTGGGGAAACCGGCGGATGCAGATACCTTTGGCTGGGACAATGAATATGGTTGTAAGCAAGTTTCATTGCCGGCTTTCAAGGCATCTAAGCACCTGGTTTCCAACCACGAATATTTGCAGTTCGTAGAGGCGGGTGGATATAGTCAGGAGCAATATTGGACAGAAGAGGGAATCAAGTGGCTGCGCTTTACGAAGGCACGAATGCCGAGGTTCTGGCGATGGCAGGACGGTCGCTATTACCAACGCAATATGTTGCAGGAAATAGAATTACCTTCAAATTGGCCAGTAGAAGTCAATTATCTGGAAGCCAAAGCATTTTGTAACTGGAAAAATGGCCAGAGTGCCGGGTTTATTCGATTACCTAGCGAAGCTGAATGGTATGCGTTAAGACAGCTTATTGATTCGGATCAACCCTATTGGGAGCAAGCTCCCGGGAATTTGAACCTTGAATACTATGCTTCATCCTGCCCGATAGATGAATTTGAAACTCACGGTTTTTTCGATATTGTTGGTAATGTTTGGCAATGGACTGAAACTGCGATTGATGGTTTTCCTGGGTTCAAGGTTCACGAACTGTACGACGATTTTTCGACACCGACTTTTGACGGGAAACATAATATTTTTAAGGGAGGGTCGTGGATGTCAACCGGCAACGAAGCGACCAAACATTCGCGTTATGCTTTTCGGCGGCATTTTTTTCAACACGCGGGATTCCGCTACGTGGAAAGCGAATCCTCTGAGCTTCCAATAGATAAGGTTAATCTATACGAAACCGATGAATTGGTTTCGCGCTACCTGCATTTCCACTTCGGTGAAACTTATTTTGACGTTGAAAATTACCCAGTTGCATGCGTTAATGCATGTCTGTCGTATTTGGAGGGGAGAAAAACCAATAAGGTGCTCGATCTAGGTTGTTCGGTAGGACGTGCTGCGTTTGAATTTGCACGTTATTTCGATCGGGTTGAAGCTATTGATTTTTCGGCGCGATTTATTCAACAAGGTTTTAGGTTGCTTGAAGAAGGTTGTGTTCGTTACACAATCCCAACCGAAGGCGAATTGGTCGCATTTAAAGAATGCAACCTATCGGAACTGGGTTACGACTCGATTAAGCACAAAATTGAATTTGTACAGGGTGATGCCTGTAATTTGAAGCCTGGGTTTGGCGGCTATGATTTGATTTTTTGTGGCAATCTTATTGATCGTTTATATGATCCGCTACTGTTCCTACACTCGATTCTGGATCGTATCAATCCCGGAGGATTTTTGATTCTGGCATCACCGTATACCTGGTTGGAAGAATATACGGAAAAATCCAAATGGCTGGGTGGGATAAAAGTAAATGGAGAAAATTTTACCACCTTGGACGGTTTGAAACGGGTACTTCTGGGGCAATGTGAACTGGTTGATACACGGGATATCCCATTCGTCATTCGTGAAACCCAACGCAAATTTCAATACGGCGTATCGCAAATGACGGTTTGGAAATTAATCAAATAACCCGATTTTTCGAACTCTACAATACCCAACCCCCCTTGGTGTTTTAGTGCCAGAGATTAATTAAATAAACCACCTAGGAATAAATAGTTCCAAATACGGCCTATGATACCGGGTGGCAAAATTTAATGAATTACAAGCCGATCAAGCATCATAGCTTTATTGCATCGTTACAATGCCGCACACCCTATAGCGTTAGTGATTCCTGCTGCGAACCGTTGAGTCTCGAAGAATTGTTGACGTTGTCTGGCGAAGGATTGCCAATCCGCCTGCCGCTGAATTATGCATCAATATCGGGTCATCCGGCATTGCGAGCGGCAGTCGCTAATCTATATTCTGGTTGGGGTGTCAACAAAACTCCGGACGCCGATAAAGTTGCGGTGTTTAGTGGTGCTCAAGAAGCTTTGTTTGCTGCCTTCAATGCGGTTCTGAAACCTGGCGATGAAGTGATTATTCCGACACCCTGTTATCCGTCTCTATTGGAGATGCCATCGCTGATAGGTGCAAAAGCGGTAGCTTTGCCGTTGTCTTTCCAACGCGGTTGGTGCTTCGCGATCGAAGACTTCAAACTGCGTATCAGCGTTAAAACAAAAATGATTGTGATCAACTCACCGCACAATCCGACAGGTTCTCTGGCCGAAAGCAAGTTTTCGAAAGAATTACTGGAGTTGGTTCGGGAGAAGGGGATTTATTTACTCTCCGATGATGTTTCGGTTTTTAGCGATTTTAACGATATCAATCTCGGACACGGCTATTTAGATTACGACAGGGCTATTATTGTTGGCGTATTGTCCAAAAGTTTTGGATTGGGCGGCGTACGTATCGGATGGGCGATCTCTGATAATGAAATGATTCTGAGAGATATGCTGACAGTAAAATGTTATGGCTCGATTTGTACATCGGCTTTGGACGAATATTTGGCGCGAATTGCGATCGAAAACATCGCGGTGATTTGCCATCGAAATAACGCGATAATTAGTCGCAATATCGATGTATTTGAGAGTTTTCTCAGCGATATCGGATCGCTGTTCGCTTGGCGAAAACCTAAGGGCGGAATAATGACTCTGGTGAAAACCGAACTTAAAATGCCGTTGCATCAATTTGCTCGGTCGCTGGCACAATCAGATGGAATTTTAATGCTGCCAGGAGATTTGTTTGGTATCGATGGGGATTATTTTCGCTTAGGTCTGGGGCGAAAGAATCTGCCAGATGTGCTGGAAAAGCTTAAATTAAGGTTGTTTGAGCATTAAACTGGGCAATTCGCCGTACATGCGGTATTGGCATTGATGGTGCAATTTTTAACAAACCATTATATCGGTTTGCTACTGCAAATAATGACTTGAACAATATTGATTTCCTCGCTTGAAAACTGCCTGTTAATCGCGAAATTGTGACCGTCTTGGCAAGTTTGTAATATTCTAAATGTTGCATTGATACGCCGTTTTGCCAATTCAATGACACTCCTTGTAAATAATCAAAGTAAATCAATCATCTATCCAGCGGATCTGTCTTTTCGAGCCAGAAATAGCACCGTCTAAACTTAGCTTAACGTTTCGTTGCAAGTTTCTACAGGATTATTTATGAGCGCAACCCAAGAAATCTCGGCTTTCGAGCATATGGTGGCGAAGGCAGAGCAATCTGCCAAATCCAATATGCATCTTTATAAACTTAAATTAGGCCTCTATGCCCTACTGGGATATGCGGTTATATTTGGGATTGTAATCGCATTGTTTAGTTTGGTAGGCGGCGTCATTGCTGCGGCATTTTTTAGTACCAGCCTTTTATTGATTTTATTGAAGAAGAAAATATTTCTGGTTATCTTTCCAACAATATGGATTCTACTCAAATCACTATGGGTCAAATTTGAGTCTCCTAAAGGATATGTAATGGAGCGCAAGAAGTTCCCCCGGTTGTATTTGGAAATTGACCGTTTGCGTGAAAGTTTGAAAGCGCCAAAAATCCACGAGGTAATTTTAACTCCGGAGCTTAACGCGTCAATTACCCAAACGCCAAGGTTAGGGGTTTTTGGTTGGAATAAAAACACATTGACTTTGGGGCTTGAGCTACTGCTGACATTGTCGCCAAAACAGGCCAGGGCTGTTATCGCTCACGAATTTGGTCATTTGTCGGGTAATCATAGTCACTTTAATACTTGGATTTACAGAATTCGATTAAGCTGGTACCGGATCATGCATGCCTTCGACAATGAGCATACCGTTGGCGCAAAAATGATGGCCTATTTTTTCGATTGGTACGCGCCTCGATTTGCCGCATACTCTTTTGCGCTAGCCAGAGCGAATGAATTTGAAGCGGATGCGATAGCCGCAGATCTCACGTCCGTTGAATCGGCTGGTGGTGCGCTTATCCATACTCATGTCACCGGCCCTTATATAGACAACAACTATTGGGGTGTTTTTTTTAAAAAGGCTGACGTATTACCGAAACCCGAGCATGCACCTTGGATTGGATTACGCGATTTCGTGCGACTCCATCAACCGGCCTGTGACGAGTTATCCAATTCACTGCAGGAGGAACTCAGACGTGAGACGGTTTACGACGATACGCATCCATGCCTACAAGACCGCCTAGAAGCTTTGAGTGCTGGAACATTGATGCCCAAGTCAGTAAAAATTACCGCAGCTGAGGTTTGGTTCGGCCGAAAATTTCAGCAGGTGATTGACGATTTTGATAGTGATTGGATGCAATACAATCAAGAGAAATGGAATGATCGCTACAAATATGTCACAGAAAGCAAAAAATCCTTAGCGATCCTAAATGAACGTGATAATTCAGAGTTATCTGACGATGAACTCTGGCAAAAATCAACTCTGAGCGAAGAATTCGGATCGGTCAGCGAAGCTTTAACCTTGTATCAAAGCTATCAAGGGCGGTGTCCGGACGATGCCGCTGCAGCATTCGTGATCGGACGGATCCTTTATAACCAAAATGATGAATCTTTTTTGCAACCAATGAAAAAAGCCCTGACGCGGCCGGATTTGGTAATCGATGCCTGCGAATACGCTTATTATTATCTAAAAGATAAAAGTCGGGATGAAGAAGCGGAATGGTGGCGGGAACAGGCCGACGCGCAAATGAAGATTGATTACGAGAGTCAATGCGAACGTTCAACATTGGAACCCAAAGACGCATTGGAAAAAGCCGAAGTCAGCGAAAAGAATCTCAAGCATGTGGTTGAAATTCTCAAGGCCAATGGCAACGTCAAAAAAGCCTGGATTGTCGCGAAAAAACTGGATCATTATCCGGAATCGCCAGCTTATGCTCTAGCAATAGTAACCAAGGGTTTTTTTCTGAGTTATGACAAAATTACCGAGAATATCGCCGAACATATACAGCTTGATTGTTCGTTGTTCGTCGTCGCTAGAGCCGGCGATCACAAATCCATGGCGAAAAAAATAATTAAGGCAGGCAAGCAGATAGTGTAATTAATCGAATAATATTCGATATGTTATTAAGTCGATTGCAACCGACTTTTTTAATTATACTAATGGGGTGGAGTGTAACTTTGATTTAGCTGTACTTCGAACTGCTCGATTGGTACCGGTTTGCCGAACAAATATCCCTGGATAGCCGGACAACGATGACGCTCCAAAAAGGCACGCTGTTGTTCGGTTTCAACACCTTCGGCAATGACTTCCATACCTAGGTTCATGGCCATTCCGATAATGGTTTGTACGATCACCGCATCAGCGGGTTTCGCATCCATATTGCGCACAAAAGATTGATCAATCTTTAGCTGATCAAACGGTAGTTTCGTCAAGTAGGCCAGTGAAGAGTAGCCGGTCCCGAAATCATCCATAGAAAACGAGACGCCGACTTTCTTCAATTTTTGCATCTTTATGATAATGTCATCTATATTGTCGTGTAACAGGCTTTCAGTCAGTTCGAGCTTAAGTCGATCCGGGTGAATAGCATATTTTTCGAGCATAGTACAAACCTGTTCAACAAAATCAGTTTCACGAAACTGATAGGCGCTAATATTAACGGCCAGTTGAAGGTGGTGGGTGTGTGGGCTATCCTCCCAAAGTTTTAGTTGAGCACAGGCTGTTTCTAAGACCCACAGGCCTATCGGTATAATCAGCCTGGTCTGCTCCGCGAGTGGAATAAAATCCATAGGCGAAACCAAACCACGATCAGGGTGTTCCCAGCGTAACAGTACTTCTGCGCCGATAGCTCGGTGATCGTGAGTTGCTTGTAGTTGGAAATGAAGTTTAAATTGATATTCAGCTACCGCCTTAATTAAATCCGTTTTTAGATTATTGTGGGCAATTATCGCGGCTTGCGTCTCGGGATTAAAAAAATGCAACCTATCGCGTCCCGCATCCTTAGAAGTATACATAGCAATATCCGCCTGTTTCAGCAATTCGTCCACGGATGTTTCGCTGCTATTGAACAACACGATACCAATGCTTGATGTGCTGTGATATTCATCCTTGTCAAGCGTATAGTTCTGTTTAAGCGTCTTTAAAATTTTTTCACCAACCGCCTTGGCCTGAATAGCGGCTTGTTTGAGATCGAAACACAAGCCTTCTAGTATGACGACAAACTCGTCACCGCCCAATCGGGCCACGGTATCACTTTCCCGTAGACAACCCAACAGTCGCGTAGCGACCTGCTTTAACAATAAATCTCCAACATCATGACCCAGCGTGTCATTTAACGTTTTGAAATTATCTACATCGATGAACAACAAGGCGCCGCCCACTTTATTTCTATTTATGAGCAATAATGCCCTCTCCAATCTATTATGAAATAAGCGGCGATTGGGCAAATTTGTTAGTGAATCGTAATAGGCAAGATGATGAATTTTGTCGGCCATTTCTTTTTCACTGGTGATGTCAGTAAAAGAAGCGACGAAATGGCTCACGCAACCGTCAAGCGATTTAACACTGGAAATATTTAACCGTTCAGTATATTCACCGCCATTTTTGTGACGATTTTGGATATCACCTTGCCAGAAGCCTTTGTCTTTAAGTGTATTGCGAATATTTTGGTAAAATGATTCCTCGTGAAGTTTAGTGTCAAATATGCTGGGTTTTTTTCCAATGACTTCTTCTGCACTATATCCGGTCAATTTTGTGAAAGCTTGATTGACTCGTTTTATAATTGAATTAGAGTCCGTTACAAGCATTCCCTCTTTAGATTCAAAAACGATATCTGCGATGCGCAATTCTTCACGCAAAACATCATTCTGTTTTTCCGATTCAGCCAGGCGAAATTGGAGCTCATGGAATAAGGTTGCAGAAGCTACAACCGCTG
Source organism: uncultured Methylococcaceae bacterium (assembly GCA_964619885.1). Lineage (GTDB taxonomy): Bacteria > Pseudomonadota > Gammaproteobacteria > Methylococcales > UBA1147 > CAZUGA01. The sequence goes on along the minus strand of CAZUGA010000044.1, from coordinate 1,985 downwards.
ATTCCGTTAAATGCGGAGGTTGGATCTTTGTATCCAATTCTTCGGGTAATTTCCGTGTTTTTAACTTTCTGCCCATTGAGCTTTTACAAAAAGCAATGAAAATCTGATAACGATGAACTTATATTATAGATTAGCTAGAATATATCTATATTGGGGCATTCTTGATCCGCATCGAGGACGGGTTGGCTAATAATCATGTGCGCCCGGATGGTTCACTCGTTCTTTAAAGGATTTGTGTAAACTTTCGACCGGTAAAAGAATTGTGTTCGCCGGATAAGCGGAGCTGAGCGTTGTAAATCCGTACTCTGGATATTCAGAACAATCCGTTGTTAAAATGACTTAGAATTGTCAATTTCGAAGTGGGAGAAATCCATGCGTCTTGTTTTATCTCTTTTTATAATTAATGGACTGATATTTTGGGGCTGTAACATGGGGCCTACTGAAATATTGATTGCCAGCAAGCCGAGTGGCGCGATCGTACTAATGGAAGGTGTAGAAATCGGGGTCACTCCAATGGAATTAAAGATTTCCAAAGATTCGCGCGTTCAAGTTCAAAAACAAGGTTTTTTACCGTATACCGAAGTACTGTCAAAAGGCGGTGACCCCAATTTGTTGATCAAACTTGAAAAGGCACAGAATTACGGGGTTGGTTTAGTATCAGAAGATGATTTACCCAATGAGGGTGATTTGTCATCAGATGCGGAATTGGTAAGCTTGCCGGGCGCAACGCCTAAACAGACTGAAAACATTAAACCCCGCACCTACGCCAAAAAAACCCCAAGGAAATCAAAACGACTAACGATTGCTCAAGTAAAACAGAACTACCGTACGGGCACTATCTCAAAATACACCTATAAACAACAAGTCCATCGTTTGAAATCGGAAATGGACAGAGCGTTAAGACAGCTTAAGGAGCGCTATCGACGCGGTGATTTCGATAAAATAGAATACGAACAACGAGTTAGACAGACCAAATACCGGTATACCGGATAATCAGTTTAGAGAAACATCTAACGGTTTTTAAAACCGGTTTGCAGCGCCGGTAAAACCAATGGGGCCAGGCGCGTTCGATATTTTTTCCCTATATTCCTTCGATCGGGGATCTCCACCTTTGTGTTTAGGTGAAGGTCGTCGCTGGGTCACTATTCAATCTGTGCTTTAATTTTATCATTCCCAAACGCCCAAGCCCTGTTTGTCGATTGCCCCATTGCATTGAGCTGTTTTTGACAGATTTGATTATCAAACAAGGTTTTATATTTTCTACAACGTTGCGTCGCATTTTTGCCTAACGATTGTTAGCCCCGGTGGCCTGTCAAAAACTTATCTTCTTTGCCCAGTGCATTCCTACAGCCATTGGACCGCGGATATTCTTTTGGATCTCGAGCCATTTCGGCCCTCACCGGATCTACGAACGGTTTCAATATAGCGGCAGTGAAGTAAAGAATTACCGTTTACTAATATGCGATGTGGCTTTTTAGCGTCCCTTCGATTACATCACCTTATTCATGCTGCACTCCAGTAGAATAATAAATGCTTGCATTTGTCATCAAGACATAGGCGCGAAGGTCGCATTGGTACTTTCCTTGAGCTAAATAAAATTGATAATCTTCTTTTGCCTAGCATTTCTTTTGAGTCTGACCCTATTGTTTCCTTTATTGCTTTTAGTCGCGACCGTAGAGCCCCACCCAATATTAAGTCGCTATCGCGATAGATAGTTTGTTTCTAAAGAACACATATAGTTCTTTATTGTATTTTACGACCAACATATTAAATGCGCACCTTGCTTTTTAAATCGGGTTGTTGTTTGACTTTGAAAAATATTACTAATTATATTCAATAACTTGTAATATTTGTGCGTGACTTTCTGTCAACTTGGCACAGCTCCTGCAATAACCCAGTCAAGCTATAAACGCTTGGATGTGTTTTAACAACGATTCATTACAACGAAACGATTTTATTAGGAGAGCCAACCATGACTACTGTAA
>CAZUGA010000043.1:0-39182 GCA_964619885.1 uncultured Methylococcaceae bacterium | reverse complement strand
TGCGTCTTATTTTTATTTGCGCTCACTTGAAAGCCGAGTGTTTTGCAAGAGGCTCCTATTATCGAAATTACGCTGATAACACCGAACACCAACATTGAATCTTTGAAAAATAAAAAATCAGGTTTCATCAGTAGCCCACGCTATAATCAATAACAGCTTCAACGGTAAAGGTAGCAGAATCCTTAATATTTTCGGCCGGACGCATTTCTCCGGAAATGTCGACCGTGGGACGCGTATCCATTGGTAGTCTGGTCGCAGTGGCTGATTGCACCGAAACCTGCCGATTCAGCGAGGCAACCAACGCCTCGATATTCCGGTGGGCATTGCGATAATTACCTTCGAATGGAATCACTTCACCGGTGATTTTGGCATAGACCACGGAATCCATTTGAGATCCTTCCTCGGCCAAACCAAGGTCATCGAAATCATCCCCATCCAAGCCAAGATCTTCTGCATCAAATGAGGCACTCGCGCCCCTCTGATTCGATTCGTTTCCGGGGTCGCGGCTCCAATTCACTGAATTCAGTCGGATCGCTGGAATTCCCGCAAGACTCATACTGATGGAATTCAACACCGCCGCAGGGACCACCAACCGTCCCTTTAATATGTCATCAGCGCGTATATAAGAATCTATTTGCTTCGGAGAATAACCTTTAATCAATTCACTGCGAGGCGTATCGTTCAATTTAGATTTAATTTGACCCAACTCGACCTGAATATCGGCAATTTCAGACCTAGTCTGCTGGATTTCGAACCAGCATGCCGATGCGTATGTCACCGCCCCCAACAAAAATGCCAAACTTGCAACCTGCATCGATTGTTTGGCCCGATGATGCCAATAATAAAAACGCGTATCTTTGTTACTGTACTGTGTTTTAAAACGTGACAGTTGAGCAGTTTGATGTGCAATGATTGCTTCAAAATCAACCGGATTTGATTTCGACAAAATATCTAACTGTTTGGCAAATTCATCGTACGTATATACATTGAGTTGTATTTGAATCAACTCAGCGCGCTGAGCATTCGCGTCATCTACATATTCCGGGTCGGTTACGAAAAGCACAGTCAGTTCTTTCCCATGATTGAGCGAATGCGCACGCAGTAGATAACTTCGAGTACGGTTGATTTCTTTATAAATATCGCTAGTCATTGAAGCAGACTTCTTGGCGAGACTCAATCGGCTTAGAATGAGTTTGCCGTCGCGATAAAAACTTTGTCTAACCGCAAGCTTTCCACCACCGCTGGCCGATGTTGAAATCAGCAGAATATCTCGATCTTTGAGCAAATTCTTTACGACACGCTGACAAATCACGGCAGCCGAAAACATCCCGCAAATGGCTATCCGGCGCCGGAATAAGCAATCCAACCACGGCTGCAATCCTTCGGGTTGCGGTATGGCAGAAATCAAAATCCGATCATCTTTTCGCCCATCCTTGTCTCTACCCAAAGTTAATACCGAGCTGTAATTGCTGTTGCCGGCTATCTGACGGATTTTTCTTTCCAACAAGGCTTTTCGGTCGTTACCGCTCAAATGCGGTATCGTTTCGTAATGTATCAACTCTTCCTTAAGATCGATCACCAATCGAACCTGATTTCCACCCCAATCCTCTAGAAATTGTTCGAATTTCGAATATTCTCGATTCTGCGTCGGTAATCGCAGTACTTCACTCACTGTACGCCGTTCGGTCGCGTAAGCCGTGATAGCATGATTGGATAGATGTATTACCAGTTGCTGCGTCATATTCAAGTTTTAATCTTTGTCATCAAATCGTAGATTGGCCCCAGCACGGACATCATTACCCAGCCCAGAATTAATCCCAGAATAACCGTCATACTTGGTTCAATCAGGCTTTGCATACGTTCAATCGCGTCATCGACGTCGCGTTTGTAAAAATAACTGACGTTCAAAATCGAATCCCCCAGCTTTCCGGTATTTTCGCCAACGCCGAGCATACGGACCACCAAGCGTGGAAATAGCTGAGTCTGATCGAAGGCTTCACTGACGCTGGCACCATCCGCGATCTGCTGGCGCGCGTCGCTCAAGGCCAGTCTTAGAACTCGATTCGCTACAATATCCTGACTGATTTTGAGCGAATCCAGTACCGTTACGCCGGAGTTGTATAGCAATGCAAAATGATTAGAAAATCGGGCAAGCTGAATTTTTTCAAGGATAGGACCCAGCACCCATACCTTTAACATGAAACGATCAAAAAGCAGACGCGCGGACTCATTCCGTTTAACTGCGATACGTAACGAGATAATCGCGATGAACGGAATCGAAAGCATCATATACCAATATTGCACAAAACAATTTGAAACAAAGATTAACGCCCGCGTATGAAACGGTATCTCCTGTCCCATCGACGTAATAAATGACAACATTTGTGGCACCAGATAAATCATCAGAAAGAAGACAACGCCAATGACCACAACCGCAACAAACGCTGGATAGGTTAAGGCTTTTTTTGTTTGCGCAATTAATTCATCCTGCCACTTCAAAGAATCCATCAAATCCTTCATTACCGTGGACAGCTCGCCGCTATATTCACCGGCTTTGACAATGCTGGTAAAAGACTGTGGAAATATAGACGGAAAGGTTTCTAATGCCTGAGAAAACGTACGCCCCTCTTCGATTGCCTCGACCAAACCCCCGATCACTTGCTGAAAATAACCTCGATCCAAACTTTCCTGAAGATCTTTCAAACCATCCAGTACCGGGACACCTGCACCCGTCAACTGTTCAAGGTGAAAACAAAAATTGATCATTTCGCGGCGCGATACACTCTTGCTTCCGCCAAACTGCAAAATTGGTTTGTGGGGTTTTCCTCGGATCAACTCCAACTGCTGCTTACCGAGACGTGTCTCGAGTTCCACCAAACTGTCGGCAGCCAACGCACCAGTTACAATTTTGCCGGCCGGATTCATTGCTCGGTACCAGTATTCACTCATTCCGGCTGAATCCTAATCATTGCTTTATTCCGGAATACAAAGGTTCGTTGTAGCAAAATAGTGGATGGTCGATTCCTCCCATCCGCTTTTTCAGAAATGGAATTTGCATCAACAAAAGGAATTGCAGGATCGAATTGCATCAGTATTAATGCAACCTTGAAGTTAAATCGATAACCCGGCTGACTTCTTCTAGCGAAGTCGTACCTTGTAAGACCTTGCGTATTCCATCGTCGGCCAACAATTTAAAACCTTTCTCCCGGGCAATTTTTTCAATGTCTCGGGTCGCAGCACCAGTGGCTATCACGGCGTCGACATCCGAATCCATTCTGATAATCTCGATAATCGCTGTTCTACCCCAATAACCTTTTTGACTGCATCGCTCACACCCTGCCGCCCGGTAAATTTCTGTGGAATCAGCGTCGCTTGAAAACCCCAATAATCGGCATTCCAATTCATCGGGTTGGTATTGCTCCTTACAATAGATACACAATTTCCTGAGCAATCTCTGCGCAACTACACCGATAATATTTCCAACCATAACGTTGGCAGTTACTCCGATATCGAACAATCTTGGAAAAACCGCTGCAGCCGAGTTGGTATGCAAGGTTGAAAATACCTGGTGGCCCGTCATCGCAGCGCGAAAAGCCATGCTTGCGGTGTCGGAATCTCGTATTTCTCCGACCAAAATAATATCCGGATCCTGACGCATTAATGACCGAATACCGGTAGCAAAATCCATTTTGGCAGCCACGTTGATCGAAGATTGTCGGATCTGAACCATCGGATATTCAACAGGGTCTTCCAATGTCATGATGTTGACGGATTCGCTATTCAAATGATTCAACATGGAATAAAGCGTGGTGGTTTTACCGCTACCGGTGGGGCCGGTCACCAATATGATCCCCTCTGGGCGGGCCATCATCAATTCAAGTTGGGTGCGATCGTCATCGGTCAGGTCGAGCTTGGGAAGCGGCACGATACCTTTTTTACGATCAAGGATACGCAATACGATGTTTTCGCCATACAGGGTCGGTTGAGCAGATGCGCGGAAATCTATGGAATGACCGCTAATACTCAACGAAATATGACCATCCTGCGGAGCACGCATTTCCGCGATATTCATGCCGGCCATGACCTTTAATCGAACAACCATGGCGGACCAATAATTCTTGTGCAGACTGCGAATTTTTTGCAATACACCGTCAATTCGGTAACGGATTCTCAAAAATCCCCGCTCGGGTTCAAAATGAATATCCGATGCACCCTTTTTTACTGCGTCTGATAACAATGCATCGACCAGGCGAACAATCGGATGACTATACTCATCGATGTCAAGCTGAATATTGGTGGTATCGATACTGCCACCTTCCATCTCATGCAAAATACCGTCGATCGACAATTCGAATCCATAAACCCGATCGATGGCCGTTTCCAGGTCAGTATCCCCCGCCAGAACCGTATGGATTCCAATATCCGTCCCAAGCTTGGCCGCAATACGGTCAATCGTGACTATATCCGCGGTATCCTGCATCGCCACGGTTAATTGGTTATTTGTCGTATCGTAATTGGTTGGGAAAACGCGCAATCGGCGGGCCATTTCCTGATCGATCAACTGTAATGCCTCAGGATCCGGAACCAATGTTTTTAAATCGATACTTTCCTGGCCGGTTGATTGGCCCAACTGGTCACGAATCAGATCATCGGTAACGAAACCAAGATCGACCAACACTTTTCCAAGCAGCTGCCCGGACGCTTTTTGTTCGATCAGTGCAATTTTGAGTTCATCAGGCGTGATGATCCCATCTTCGATGAGCTGATCGCCAATCCGTTTGCGGGGCTTAGCCATGATCAGACCAACCGTCAACTACCCAAGATTTGAACAAGCCTTTGTTCGGCTGCTTGCGTATCAAATTGTGCCGGCGCCCGCTTGGCCAGGCTTAAGGCCGTTTCGTAAAACCGGCTTGCCATTTTTTTCTTACCCAGGTGATCCAGACTTATGGCAAGATTAAACGCATAATCTGGTTTAGACTGGTCCAGATTGTAAGCATTGTAATAGGCACGCTCGGCCGCCACCCATCTCGATTGGGCAGCATACAAATTTGCCAGATCGAAATACAAATTAGCCGATTGATCATTTTGTGTAATCAGACTTTTTAAGCGGCTTTCGCTCTCTAGTGGATCTTTGTCGCGATTTAAACGGGTTAACGCAGAGTGTGCATAAACGTTAGATGCATCCTGGACCAGGGCTTGCTCAAAATATTTTCTGGCCGATTCCGGCGATTTTTGCTGGCTTTTGATCGATCCCATTCCGAGCAACGCATCGACATTTCCCGGCGATATCTTTAATGCTTTTTGGTACAACCGAGTCGCGGTACCGAAGTCCGACCGCTGCAGCGAATTATAGGCATTGCTAAGTAGGTTATTCAGCGATGCTGGCAAACGCCGCTTTTGGATTTTGATCGGGTTTGAAACAATTTCAACGTCATTCATCGTATCAACGCCCACCATGCTTTCGCGGGTCGCTGTTTTAAAGCTTTCCTTAACAACAGGCGAAGACGGGTTGGTTTTTTTTGTTACCTCTAGGGTTTTGTCGACGATCGGTTGTTTCATCACTACCGTTGTCTGACCGGTATCAAGTTTCTCTGGCACTGGCGAACTATCAGGCACTATTGCTGATTGATTGACCGAATTCGAATCAACAAACTGTGAATGCACTATTGGCTCGGGCAGTATCGTCGTCGCATAAAAAAAATACGCGCCCAGCGCAAAGAACAAAAGCAATACACCTAAACCTAGACCCAGTCTATATTGATTCTTGGGCCGGTTTGGCGCGTTTAAAATCCGCCGGGCATTGTCCGAATCTACCGATTTCAGTGTGAGCTTTGTTGATTCTTTTGAATGAATCTGACCATCTGCTGTCGATACAGGTACCGTTTCAGCCGAGATATCCGAACTAGAATCGGCCAAATCACCTACCAGTACCTGCGAATCCGCTACGACAGGCTCCGACACTGGCTGATCTTCCATTTGAATCCGTTGTTCCGCTTCGACCTCTTCGGTCATTAGGGGTTCTGGTGCCGGGACTTCTTCTAGCTCAAATTCTGTTTCTTTGAATTCGGAGCCAATAACGGTCTCAGATTCCTCCTCCTGAACCTCAACGAATGGCTCTTTGCCAAGCTCCAATTGCAATGCAGCATCGCTCAATAATTCAGAAGGATCGGCAAAAAGACCTGACTCGGTATCGGTTAAAGACCCCGTTGGTTGAGGATCTCGGGCAGGCTCGAATGATTGGTCCGCAAAACCACCAATAGGTTCGTTATGCTCTGCTGGCTGAATGGCAGAACTCGCTTTTGCTCGTTCCGCATTCTTCAACGCATCCAGCAACAGACTCATGGAGTGAATGCCCGTGGATATTCAGGATCCAATGCATCATCCAGAAATTGATTAAAGTCGGACAAATCTGATTCCAGACTTGCTGTTTTTATGATCTTGGGACGGATAAAAATGATTAATTCGGTCTTTATGTAGTCATTGTCCCGGACGCTGAATAAATCACCCACATAGGGAATCCGCGCGAGCAAGGGTAATCCACTGGTTGATTCGTCGATGACATCCTGCATCAATCCACCGATAATGCCGGTGTCGCCGTTGCTGATTTTCAATACCGACTCCATCTCCCGTACTTGAATTTCCGGAATCTGGCTGGTTACGCCTGCCAAAGCGAGGGCAGGATTGGGGTCATCAACAAAATCGATAATGCGAGAAATAGTCGGTCGGGTATTAATGATGATCTTTTCGTGGCCACCAATTTGCGGGGTAACACTCATAACAAAACCGACCGGAACGGTATGCAGTATCGTCTCAAATGTTGTAACCGATACACCCTGGGTTAGGTTAGTATCCACCGAGGTCGTAAAATAAACTCGATTATCTACGACTTTAAGTACTGCGGTTTGATTGTTCAATACCATGAGCTTAGGGCTCGAAAGCACCTTCACATTACCAAACACATCCAATAGCCGTACCGTAGCCGATACATCTCCGCCGGTATAAGTCGCCGAGAAAAACGGTTCGGTTGCGAGTACGGCCGGCCCCAAAAACGCCTGTGTCGCCTGATAGCGGGCTTGGTCGGCAACGACCTCCCAATCAACACCCCCTTCATATTGATCGCTAAGCTCTACTTCCACCACAGTGGCTTCGATCAAGACCTGGCGGCGTGCGTGCTCCAATAAATGGGTTACGTACCGCTGAACAACCGCATGCTGCTTGGCCGTCGCCTTGACAGTAAGCATATTGGTTTCCGGACTCGCTATTACGCTGGTCCCTTCATCGGTGTCTGATTCGCTATTATTGGTTGCCGAATTACCTTGGGTTTGAAAGGGTGAGCTATCGCCACCCCGAATTAATGCCTGGACATTGCTGATCAAGGTTGGCCAGAATTGATTATTGGAAACATTGACAATTTCTGTCGACGAATTGTTACCAACACCTGTTGCGTCATCCGAATCACCAGTTCCGGTGGCGGCAATTTGCGTAGAAATCGCCACATTGCCGGTCGTATTCCGCGTCATGTTTAAATACGGGATGTTGTAATGCTTAAAATAGGGCAAGTCCGGCGACACAATCAATAGGTCGTCGGTTAATTTGTAACGTATCTCAGCCTGACGAGATAGACGCTGGAGTATCCGAGTCAACGGCTGATTGATCGCAGTTAGCGTTACCCTACCGGTAATACCGGGATCAACATCGATATCTATATGAGCATCACGCGCCAGTGCGAACAACATTTCCTTGAGCGGCACATTGCTAACAACCACGGTAAAGGTTTCTTCGATCGCATGCGTTTGTGGAGGTGGGAGCGCTGGAAAATCTGAGACCGGATCTGGAATCCCCTGTCGATCATGCGCCTCTGGCACGGCCTGGATATGCCCAGCGGAACTGGTCATCCGTGGAGGCACACATGCCACCTGCATCAAGATCAAAAAGGTAAATGTAAAACGGATAAATTTCATTAAGTAAGCTCTCCTCACTCACTAAAGCTAGCAAAGATCGATAGCCGGTCAAGAAAACAGCGGGTTTTCAGTGTTTGCCAAACCAAATATAGGGTTTAGGTGAATATCCGCTTCAAGGTTTTATTTAGCAATCCTTAGCTCTGGTAGGACGGTTAACTGCTAGGAACGACGATACAATTGTTCTCGCTCTTTACAGCCTAAACAATAAACATGTAATGCGCTCAACCTGACTTAGGTTCCGCCTTGATTGAACAAATTTTTGATATTTGCCATGGTCACGACGAACGGTTGATTCCTTTTCAGACTATCATCGAGATTATTCAGTACGTTCACCGCGTTCTGATAACTTTCATAACGCCCAAAATAGACTGACCACAATGTCCGGCCGTTAACCTGAACTGGGAATACATACGTTTCGTCGATTACCGAACTAGGTAATGCCCGCTCTATAAACTTTTCCAACGACTGTGGTTCATCGGTATAACTTTGCAACAACTGGATGCTATAACCCAGTTGTGATGATTGGGCTATCCAACGACGCGTCTCCAAGACCCTTGATTCAAACAAATTATTGGTTGTGGCGGGTTCCATCCCAGATGGGGTCTTGTCAACTACATTCATAGGAAGCATTGCAGGTTGCTCTATAACCCGCTCTCCCATAGCACGATCGTTCAACGAGAGCATTTCCAAAAATCGACGCCCGTCCCATTGATCGGCGGCGGAAACAACTGCAAAAACAACGAGTAACGGCGCAAAGAAAAGTTTAGACAACCGCGGCCACACGTTATTGCGGCCTGCGCTATCGCCTATAGAGTTTAGTGCATCAGAAACACCAACGAATTGGGATCCTTTAGAGAACGCACTCAATAGCGCCTTATCCGATAATATATTCACGCGTCTAAGCAAACCGCGGGACCTCAACGCAATCAACCGTGCTCCGCTTTTACTGAATAACGGAGCACCTTGGTACCCTGCGCAACGCAATCGATAATCGATGTACCGGTAAATTTCACTCTGATTCAGGGACGGTAAATACAAACTATGGGTAATTCTCTCTTTGATTTGACGGATATTGTGTTGATTCAAATGCTTGTCCAGCTCAGGTTGTCCGATCAATAAAATTTGTAACAATTTGTGACTTTCCGTTTCTAAATTACTGAGCAGCCGAATCTCCTCCAAAGTTTCCGAGGGCATACTTTGCGCCTCATCAATGACTACAACCACTTGGCGATTTTTGGCGTGCAGCGACAAAAGCTCAACCTGAAGCGCGTGCAACACTGCCAATTTATCGGTAGATTCGGGCAATCCCAGCCGCAATTCGCGCGCAATCGCCAACAGGATTTTCTCCGCGGGCATATTTGGGTTTAGGATAAATATAAATTCAAAATTCTTGGGCAACGCCTTTTCAAGCATGCGGGACAGGAAAGTCTTCCCGGTTCCAACCTCTCCAATCAATTTGACGATGCCGTCGCCATTTTTGAGCGCGTAGACCAAAGCATCAAGAATGGCTTTGCGCTGTCCTTCGCCAAAAAAAAATGACGTGTCGGGCGTCAATTTGAAAGGTTGCCCTCTAAGCCCAAAATATGAATCGTACATTTAATTAACCCTCAACCCGCTTTTGGATATGGCTATGAATGATCAGTCGCTGCCACATCGCCCAAATGAAGAACCAGATCGATTCTCCTTAAAAAATTACGGTTCGAAAAATGTATTGCGGTAAAAAAGAGCACTTCAAGATACTGACCAAGTGCAATATAAATCTCGACCCCGAATATTCAGCAGCTTGATTTGAATTGTTATACGCTGCCCGTACACCTTGACGGAGTACTAAATATTGGGTTTAAGCATAGTTGAATTCGTGCAAAACAAACTAATTGCAGCTTGAGGCTTCAATATTGTGCGCTTAAATGGCGATAAATATAGCCCAGATTGCATCATTGAGGATGTTTCCTATCTGATTTTCAACAACGTCAACAGCAAGGATCCTGTCGTCAAGGTTACAGGGATGTATCAACGACGTGTCTTCAAAATCGGATTGAAAACAACCAGTATTTGTATAGCGGCATTTTCCGTTGTTACTCTCTATCTAGCGCAAAATTCGCGCAGAAATTCGTTTCTTCGGCTAAAGAAAACATTGGATTCGCCGCTAACTCTTTCAGGATACTAAACATATATTTTTCACCATATAGCTAATCGCTATTGATAATGATTATTATTTAGTATACTATTTATACATCGACTTCCTTATAGGTCCGAATATTGTGTATATCTGTATTTGTAACGGGATAACCGAAAATCAGGTTCGTGACGCAGTCTTCAAACACGGCGCGAAACGCGTTGGGCATGTGACAAAACAGCTCGGTGCCTGTAATCAATGCGGCAAGTGTGTTTCTGCGACTCAGCAGGTCATTGATGAATGCCTAGACTCGGGCCGGGAAAATCCGACCGGCATCAGTGCGCAAGCGACACCTTTGCTACAGTACGGTTGACATAAACTTTAGCCCCCCTATCAATCTATCAACAGAAATTTCACACATAAACGCGTTTATCTCGCGATAAGATAAACACTTTGTTGTATATCCCCGGTACGTTGTGTCCAAATCACTTCAAATACTTTTGTAAATGCAAGTCGGCGTCGCCAGCGCTTCCATTCCAGCTTTACTTTAACCTCGTCCCCGAGTACCGGCCCGAGCCGAATTAAATCATCATCAGTAATTATCACAACACTACCGTTGGCTAAACTTTGTCGCAATTCATTTGGTTCTAGTATTTCCGAAACATTGTGCTCCAATGAATCAGCAAATTTAAGCGGAGATAAATTGTAGCTATATAAAGATCTATCCCCAGCAATCTCCAAAGTTTTCGCTACTGGGATTATTTCAAGATTGACGGCGGGCATAATATTCATATAAAACAACATCATCGAAAACCCGACTAAAAGGCTCGGCACAACTTTTTCTCGGTTTCGAATAATAACAACCGCAGCAACCAACACGCCAAGCGCAGCCAGCAAAGATAAAAATTTACCCGACTCTAACAGCACGGCGGCAGCAGTGAATACAATGCTTGCCAGAAACAAAATAAATGCGGTCAAGCCATCCCAAATTCTAGTTGCCGGTAATCCGCGACTAGCAATCGCCCCAACCAATAATCCACAATATGGGAGCAGCGGTATCGAATAATAATGCCCTTTTTGATTGGGCATTAGAAAAATCAGCAGGAACAATCCTATAGTTATCAGTAGGAGCTTAAAACCCCACAATTTGTGAAATTGTTGTGAAAACGTCGCGATAATCGCGTGTAGGAAATAGAAGGTCCAGGGTAATAAGTACAGTAAAAGACCTATCCAAACGCGGAATAAATAATGTGGCTCTGCATCGAATTTATTCAAATGTTCGTTCAGGTAAAAATCAGTAAATAACGATCCGTGTATCGCGGCCATCGCAAGATACCATGGAATACCGATCGCCATACCGATGAATCCGGCGATTAAAAATTCCTTGCATTTTAATCGGATCAACGCCCCTTCCGACCACAAGAAAACGATCATCACAATGACCGCTAGCACCGAGTAAACCGGGCTTTTTAATAATGCGCTTAAGCCTACGAATACGAATGACACTATTAAATGGCGATTGTTCTCTTCTTTGTAAAATCGCGCGAAATAATAAAATGACAGTAACAAAGTCATAATAAGTGGGCTCTCCATCAACGCGATTTTGGAAAATTTAATCATGCCGAAACTGGTGGCGGTAATCGATGTTGCAATCAATGCTGCTTTTTTATCGAATACGACCAAGCCCATGCGAAACACAAAAATAACCGTCAAAATTGCACAAATTACGGTCGGAAATCGGGATGCGAAATAATTGACGCCAAAGGCCTCGTAAGAAGCCACCAACATCCAATAGAGTAACGGCGGTTTGGTAAATCGAAGTTGTTCACGGAAAGTTGGAGTAAGGTAATCTCCACTTGCAAGCATTTCTTGAGACGATCTAATGTAATCGGATTCATCACCTTGGGTCAGAATACTGGTGCTCCAAATAGCGGCGCCATAGACCAACAACCCGAACAGGACGATTAAAATCTGCAATGTACGATTGGATAAATTCATTGGGATATTTCGAAAAAATTCGCGCGAAGAATGCTGATTAACACAAGTACTGGCTTCATTCAGTCGGTCAACTCACATCGGCCGAACGCTAATTCAAATTCAACGCTTTATTAGAGGTCGGAAGAGATCGAACAAAAACCAGGGTTAAGCAAGAAGCATTCTACCGAAAGGTCGGTCTGCAATCGAGAATACTATGGTAGGTTGTTTTGATTGACAATGGAGATTTGCTGAACCGCGTGCATAGGCCCTGAACGAGCGATTCAACCAACCTATTCTCCCGGCGCTTCCGTGCGCCGAGGCCGCTGGAGAATAAGTGCTGAGAATGAACCAGCACAGCCCACCAAGGAAAGCTGGATAGACTCACTGTCTCGAATATGTCCGTAACGGGACAGTATTAGAGTTTAAGCAATTTACGGACCATTCAATAATCCCATCCATAACAGGGTGTTGTAGCGTTTTAAGCTGTGCCGCCGTCGCTATTTAACGACAAATTTGTGCGGGTCCGATCAGCCACACTCGTGAATGGGAATCACTCATGTCGCCAATTTCCGACAAATCCTTCCTAGGAAATTAAGCCTTTGTTTCAGTGGAAATATTTAATGAATATACGAATGCTCGTCAGTTCTTTTATTTTGACCATGGTTTTATTTGGCGTGTTTATACCGGCAATATGCAATTTCGGCAGAAGCATTATTCAGACAAAATATCGAACCGCCGTCACTAATCGCAAAGCGCATAAGGACTAGAAATTTAATCTAGGTTCTTAAGGTCGTTCCTGTTTATTCTTGAACATACATTTTCAGCTCAAAAGTAGATCAACCCAGAATACGAAGTACCGATGTGACCATGCATTTTGATTTTGCCAGGCCCAACGCAAAACTATCGACGGCCTAACGAAAAAAAATTTATCCGGCAGAAATAGCCACTCTCGTTGACTCGATGTCTTGATCTTTAGCCAAATATAGCTTGGTATCAGCCACCGCAACCATTTGCTCGAAATTATCTAATCCCATATCTGCGCACAAACCAATTCGAATAGTTACAGAAAGCTTTGGATGAATTAATTTCCAATCGTATTCCTCTACCAACCCACTAAGCCGACCGCACAAAACCTTGGCCTGATTGAGTGGAGTTTCCGAGAAAGCGACAACAAACTTACCCCCCAGGTAACGTCCCACAACATCTGTTTCTCTTGTGCTGCTTCGCAAGATGTCCGCCATTTTTCTCAAGACCTCATCGCCAATTTTATGAGAAAGCTTTTCGTTGATCTGGGTAAAGCGATTTACATCGGCGATAACGCAACACAATGGATGGTCATGGCGCTTCGACCGGGCAAATAGTTCGCCCCCCCGTTCATTGAAATGGCGCTGATTGTATAGTTTCGTAATCTCGTCTCTAATCCTGATTTCGGACAACTGCTTGGCTTGCCGATTAATCATCTTTCTAGCTTTCCGTAGATCATCCTGCGCCAGGTCTAGGTCACTCCGCATACGCTTGAAAACCTCTACTAGCAACTCGACCTCATCCTGGGTTTCCAACTCGAATTTTTCGTATTGTTTACCATTCCGCTTGTCAATCAAATTTTGAGTCAACTTTCGAAGCGGCGCGGTCAAGTATCGGCCTATCCAGAATCCCGCGAGTAACGCTATTCCGATTGCAATGATCAGCCCATATTTCAAACCAGAATATACCGATTCCATCAGGATTGAAGTCCATTTATCCGGAGCGCCGTTAGCTACCTGAACGGCAATCGCAACTTCTTGTCCATTTGATTGGATGGCTCGCCCCACTTGTAATAAATTACCGGGCAACGTGGCCCCCACTTGATGGTCAACGGATCCTAATAAAACCGTTCCATGAGTATCGGCGAGTACATAACCGGATACATTATTTTGTCCCGATAACCCGCCAAACCCCAAAGAACGCCGACTTAGAAATTTTCCAAAACTTTCAATTCCTATTGCGCGCTGCCAACTTCCGTAATTCTTTGTATAAGCATCAACACCAGCCTCAAGCTCCGCAAATCCTTTTTCCAACGTTACTTGCTCGGCTTGGTTGTCGAGCGCGATTTGGGTTACGACAACAACACAAAAAATGGAAATTAAACTAACCAATACAATAGCTAGAGATAGCTTGCCTGTAATCGATCGCATAGTTTTGCCCCAATAACGTTCATCTGCAAATAAAAACGCCGAACTAACGGCCCCAATCCAATACTCCGATTTAGAAACTAAAAAAAGAAATCTAGTCGGTATATTGGCTCTTCCCCATGCGTTAAAGCATAGTCGTTTCAGCGGTTTTAGCAGGATTTGGATTGGTGCAATCACAAATAAACTTACAACAACATAAACTCCAGGACTTGTTCGAAGCAAAATGCCCAAAAATAGACCCCATTTTGGGGTCTGCACGCTACAGACTTTAGATCTATCTCAATTCTGCTTTACTAAGGCTTGGGCGCTATGTCAGGCAGTTTTGTGTAGCAAAACGCCGATTTCGGATCAGCCGAAAAAAGCCATAAATTGAACAATTTTTTGATTTTATAGCCCACACTCGTAGCCCGTCAAAACTCTACTATCGGCATTGAGTCGACCTCTAGCTTCGAAAGGTAATAAACGACCAGCACGATATAAATAAATAATATAATTGATCGATTTCATTTTATTCCTTTTTATTATATGCTTATAACCTTATTCAGCGCTCACAAATTTTGCGCTGAATGTTCAAGATTCTGGGCAGTTTTATTGCGCTAGAAAACTAGTGCTGCATCAAGTTAGTACTAGCTAAATTAATCCTATACCTGGAGGTTATGATTAATAATTTTAAGAAATTAATGCTAACCGGCATCATATTTTCTTTTTCGTTCGGTTCCGCTTTTGCGGAAAAAACCGCATCAACGGGTGGAATTGCGCCTATCCCTGCGCTCTACAACGAAACCTTCAACCCGCGTCAAAAAGAATACCCCAATCACCTCGGTTTTAACGATCTACACATCCAGGCAATCCGGCATATTCATCCCGACACCGATTCAGTACATGATCCCAAATTACAGATCATCGTGCACCACCACGGTAAAGCTTACGACGACGGTACGCTACTTTGCCTGATGTTCCCTGACGGAATGAAAGACCAAGACAAGCCCATGGGTTTCGAATACATCATCACAACTGCTCAGTACAACACATTGCCCGCGGACGAAAAGAAATACTGGCATTATCACAAAACAGAAATTCCACGCGCCAAAGCAACATTACCCGATTTGACCGCATAAGAAGCGGGAAAATTGATTCCCGCAATCAATGAAACCTACGGGAAAGTCGTATATTTTCAAAAACTGGGCGACCAATTCCCAATCGGCGAACCGTACGTATTGGTCGTACAAGATATGCCGGAACAAGACTAAAACGAATTGCCGCAGATTTGCCGGACTACATCGAATCGCTATCAAACGTAAATTCAAAATCTATCGCTTTGACGGATCAACAGATGTCCGAGCTTGGCCGTTTTAATGTGACTCACGTAGCAGGCGATATCGGTAAATTCAAAACGCCAAGCCTGCGCAATATTAAACTAACAGCGCCATATATGCACGACGGCAGTTTTGATACGTTGGAAGAAGTTATCGACTATTACAATACCGGTAGCGAGAAAAACCCCTACCTTGATCCCGCCATTTTTCCATTGAATTTATCCGAGTTGGAAAAAGCAGATCTCGTTGCTTTTCTCAGAGCCTTAACCAGCCCAAACATCAGCAACTCCTCACATCAGAAATAAAGTGTGATAGCTCAGATCTGAATGCGACCCACAGGCGACACTCGCATAGGAAAAATCAATGTTACTGCTATCCCAATTTTTATTACGATAAGTAATGACTTGACGTCGATATTATACCCCCGGTCCGTCTGAAGAACCTGGCGCGGCACGCCGCTAAAATCTCCATGCATAAACAGGGATGCCAGAAGACAAACGTACAACGATATTGGTGGCCTCCACAATGACTTATGAAACTATCGCGCTTGATGATTCACTTGACCTTCTTGATTTGCTCATAACGGAAATTGCTAGTTGCGCCAAAAATATAGGCCGGAAAATCCGTTTACGTATACTGAAAGATCAAGGCCACGACCGCCCCCTCTCCCTCCCCTAGTAACACCTCAGCGCGCTACGTTAATCCGACAATATGGATTGTCGGATTAACGGCGTATCATAAATAAAGATGAAAAACGTTGCATTAAAAACAAGGGGGAAAACATGACTGATAACGACAACAGAACAAAAAGTAACATTGTTGACGATATTTATACGCGGGAGGTAGTTAACTCTGGACTAGCGCAAATCAAATTTCCAGACAATGGACACGATCCGCGGACAGTCTACGCAGCAGTCCACGATGAACTGATGCTAGACGGTAATTCGCGGCAAAATTTGGCGACGTTTTGTCAGACTTGGGAAGAACCCGAGATACACCAATTGATGAACAATTGTATCGACAAGAATATAGTCGACAAGGACGAATACCCCCAAACCGCAGAGATTGAAGCACGTTGCATTCGCATGCTCGCCGATCTCTGGAATTCGCCAGCGACAGGTGAAAATATTGTTGGGACCTCTACCACTGGATCAAGCGAAGCGGCGATGCTGGGCGGCATGGGAATGAAACGTCGCTGGGAGGCAAAACGTAAAGCCGAGGGTAAACCGATTGACAAGCCTAACCTGATCACGGGCCCGGTACAGATCTGCTGGCACAAGTTTACCCGCTACTGGGATATCGAACATCGCGAGATTCCTATGGAAGGTGGCCGCCCACTAATGACACCGGAAGAGGTTTTGAAGCGCTGCGACGAAAATACCATCGGAGTGGTACCAACATTGGGGGTGACATTTACTGGCCAATATGAACCCGTTAAGGCAGTCTCTGAGGCACTGGATGGCTTTCAGGAAAAAACTGGCATTGATATCCCTATCCATGTTGATGGGGCTAGCGGGGGCTTCCTGGCACCCTTTTGCGCACCGGAACTGGAATGGGATTTTCGTCTGCCGCGAGTTAAATCCATTAACGCGTCCGGACACAAGTTTGGTCTTTCGCCCCTGGGTGTCGGCTGGGCGATCTGGCGAGAACCGCAGGACCTTCCGGAGGAACTGGTTTTCTGGGTGAACTATCTCGGCGGCAACATGCGCGATATCGCACTAAATTTTTCCCGGCCGGGCGGCCAGGTAGTCTGCCAATATTACAACTTTCTTCGACTTGGCAAAGAAGGTTACACCAAGATCCACAATGCCTGTTATGAGACGGCACAGTTCCTCGCCGTTGAAATAGAAAATCTGGGTCCCTTCGAAATCATTTATGGCGGCAAGGAGGATGGCGGCATTCCTGCCTTATGCTGGAAAATGAAAAATGATGTTAATCACAACTTCAATCTTTTTGATTATGCCGACCGTCTGACTGCCCGTGGTTGGCAGGTTCCCGCCTATCTGTTGCCTGCTGACTGTCAGGATCAGGCAATACAGCGGATATTGGTGCGCCACGGTGTGAGCCGCGACCTCGCGATCTTATTGCTTAAAGATATGCAGGCAGCTCTGGATTATATGTCGAAACATCCACAGCAAAAGTCGTTGAGCCACAAGGAAGCGTCCGGATTCCACCATTGAACCCCTTAGCGATCCGTTTCTTTTACGCTTGCGGCAGGATTTTTATAAACAAGCAGCTGAAAACGTCGTACTGGCTTTTTCAGCTGCTTGTTAAGAGTTAATTTTCGGCACCGACACAATAGAAATTATGGGTCAACCCGACAAAAATTACCGCTTACCAGAGCGTATTGAGTTGACTGGGCCCTGGCCTTTTATCTCTCGGCAGGTACTGATGTGGTCTGACGGTAAGCGCAGCGTTCGGTATTCCCGTCATCACCGCAAAGGACTGCGCGAGAGGGATCCGGGCGAGGTTGTCAAATGGCTGCGCTGTTTGTGGATGCCAGGGAAACTGAATTGGTGGATTGGTGTCGTGTTTTCGCTCGGAGCGCTATGCTTTATGTTGGGCAGCATTGCCGTTCTCACACCTTCGATAGCCCGTGAATGGGCGCTAAAGGCAAATAGCGTCACTGGAATCTTTTT
Source organism: uncultured Methylococcaceae bacterium (assembly GCA_964619885.1). Lineage (GTDB taxonomy): Bacteria > Pseudomonadota > Gammaproteobacteria > Methylococcales > UBA1147 > CAZUGA01. The sequence goes on along the minus strand of CAZUGA010000043.1, from coordinate 21,002 downwards.
TGTAGGTTCGATACCTTTCACAATTGCCGCATATCTCCAGCTGTTTCAGGCGGCCAATGCGGGTCCGTTTACAGCGCAGGGCAAGTCTACCCCGCGAAGCGTGGTAATTATTGGCTGGCTACCGCAGCAGATAGGTTGGCTAAGCTGCGCTCTTCAGTTTGTGGGTACACTGTTGTTCAATATCAATACCTTCGATGCCATGTTGCCCGGGATGAACTGGTTGCAACAGGACCTGGCAATTTGGGCTCCCGATTTTACTGGATCAATCCTGTTTTTAGCCTCCGGATATTTGGCATTCATCGAAACGAGTCACGCCCATTGGTCGTGGCAACCCATCAGTCTGTCATGGTGGGTTGCATTTATCAATTTGCTGGGCTGCTTGGCCTTTATGATCTCTGCCATATTTGCCTTTGTGCCACCCAGCGCGCCCGGGTTTGATGCTGCAAGCGTTTCGGTCGTGTTCACTCTCATCGGCGGTGCCTGCTTTTTCACGGGTTCGCTGCTGATGTTGCCGGAAACCATAATCGCCGAGAGTGACTAACTTCCGAAATGCGTTAATCTGAATAGTCCGGCTATTTGGCATGGGTAATGATAATTAGGCGAGAAGTAAGCCCACACACCTTTACTGAATACTGTACGACATTAAATAATTACCGGAAGCGGAAGCAACTGCTTGCCGTGATCTTTATTTATTACTATTTGCCCCGCTCAGAAAAAAATCATGACTACCAATTAAGGCGCAAAAAGGACGAATCGCGCATTTGTTCTAAAATCTCCGACAAGAAGCAGTGGGTGGATGGCAGTAGTTCGAATTCGCGTCGCTAGCTTTGCGATTGACTGACGGTTCGCTTCCAACCTGACTAACTGAATCAACGCTATCACTGAACTAAACGACTATGTCTGAAATACTTCAAATAAAGCCTTATCCACTCTTTAAATTGTCTCTGTCAAACAGGATTTTTTAGACATTCAAATGCGAACCCAATGTTCATTTATATGATTGTAATTTCCTGTTAGTATGGGAGCCAACACACTACCGCTGCAAGACCATCACTTTGCTTGATTATTAATTTAGTGCGGTATCGGACCGTTGCAGTGCGGACCATCAACGCCCCAAAAAACCAAGGAGCGCAACCGATGAAAATAATCCTAAAAACACCACTTCTAATCGCCATTCTGGTTTTTTCCGGGATTGCCGGTGCAGTCGACGAAGCAGATTTTGAAGTCAAAACCACGCAAAACCTGATAAATTTATGCACCGCCACGGATGATGATCCACGGCACGCCGAGGCCATTCATTTCTGCCACGGTTATTTAATCGGCGCGTTTCATTTTTATAAAGCCGAACACGAAGGAGGCGATGGAATTCCGCTGTTCTGCATACCCGAACCCAAACCAACGCGTAATGAATCAATCGCGATGTTCGTGACTTGGGCTCAGAATCATACCGAACATATGAACGAACTACCGGTGGAAACTGAATTCAGATTTTTAATCGAAACATGGCCTTGCGACCCATCGTCCAAATGATAGCGGAGATACCTCAATGAACAAATCGATCACAGTTTTGCTTCTATTTCTCACATTGGGTCTTAGCGGCTGTGCCGGAATGTCCCAAACCGAACAACGCACCATGAGTGGCACGATGGGCGGCGCTGGCGCCGGTGCAATTATCGGGGCTTTAGCTGGAAATGCTGGCTTAGGTGCTGCCATTGGCGCAGCAGCAGGTGCCACTGGCGGTTATCTTTTCGGCAAACATAAAGAATCTGAACAACGGGCGTACGAACAAGGGCGCGCAGACCAGGCAAAACAGCAACAATATGGTTATTAAGCCTTGAAGAAGATCTTTGAAAATTGTGTAAATGTATGATCAGCTTGGACAGTGAAAGATATTCCTAATAATACTTAATGGAGCAATCATTGTTCTCGTGTCTGGCGTTCGTGGCTCTTATTCCCATAAACCGGAGAACCTACGGATGCTAGTAGAATTATGGCGCACTCAAGACCGATTGGCACTGCACTGGAAGATCGGCTAATCTCAACGGTTTACGTTTGGGTGCGTTAGGATCCGGCGCATAGGCTTCGTCGGAAAACCACCAGGCCAATTCTGCCCCACAGCCATCACCGGCTGGTGGCTCGGGTTGGTTTTTGCATCCCGCATCATTACCGGGACATTTCAATCTGACATGGAAATGATAATGGTGTCCGTACCAAGGCCTGATCCAGCGCAACCAGCTTCTATCATCACTTTCCCATTCGCACAATTCGCGTTTGATGGTTGGATGTACAAATATCCGTGCGACTTCCGCGTAGGACGCGGCACGGCGTAGCAGCCGAGCGTGTTTCTCAGACCAAGTTTTTCGATTGAGCCGGAAATTATTCTTACGAACCGAAATCGCGCTGAGCGATTCGCGTTCGGCTTTTGTCAGTTTTTTAGATGGTGCCGGCCGCAACCAGATATCCGCATCCAAGCCAACCTGATGGCTCTTGTGCCCGCTCAACATCGGTCCCCCGCGAGGTTGAGACATATCGCCAACCAATAAGCCAGTCCAACCTTCCAATTCATTCGCGTCTTGGGCCAGTTTTTCAATATATTCTAATAATACCGGATGCCCCCAATGTCGATTGCGCGATAACCTCATGGCTTGCCAGTTGGGGCCATCTTCGGCCAATTTTGACGCGCCGGCCAGACAACCCTTGGCGTAGGAACCGATCGTCTCAGGACCCAATTTAGCGGCTTGCGTATGCTTCCCAAAAAGTTGCTTAGCAAGAACTGTGTTTTGATTCGATTGGTTTACAGATTCGGACTGCGCGGCTATTGGCACTGTCAGAATAACTCCAATACAGGGAAGCAAACCCAAGATTTTTCGCATAACACAGACCCAATCAATCAAACACTTAAAATTCATTGCTTAACATATGTCAATCTTTACGACTTTATAAGATGAATATCATTTCTCAAAAAAGCGCCGATAAGCCTTTACTTGGTTTATCAGAAAACGCGTCTAGCAACGCACGATTTTCACGGTTGTCACACGATCAATAATCTACAGCGATTGATTTTGCCGGCGCTGCAATACGAGAACCAATTCAGGTAATCGTACCGGCATTACACCGAATTTATCCGTTTATTTGGTTTTGACTTCGATTGCTTTATTCCCCAATGTTTTGGTCTCGGATTGCCAGGAAATCCTGATATTCAAACGGTTCAAACTTTCTTCCTGGCTTGCCGTAATTTTAAGATTCATCAAGCCCTTGGGATTGAGCTCTATCCGATCATCGGCGTCACTAAAGTCAAGTTTACCGTTAGCCAGGCCTTCGGTAACCGCCTTCAGAATACCTTTGATGGTCTTGGCGTCTTGTAACGACTCGTGCCTGAAGCTTAGCTTGCCGCGTTTCATGGATTAAAGGTCCTTAGCTGCCAGACTTAATGGATCAAACAGCTTTATTAATTTATAGTCCTTACTGATTACCAAATCTAATTTTTCCAAGCGAACAATCGTCACTCCAGCCTCGACACTTGATAGCGCCTCCTTAGCATACGAAACATTATCCATGGTGGTATCCCATTGGTACACGTTACGCGTGACCATAAATTATTGCGTGAATCCCCGCTTCGTGCATTAACCTTGTCCCTTTATGACTTAGCGGGTGGTCTATCGCACAGTATTTGGTGCGAATACTATTCGCGATTGTGCCGTAGTAAAAAGACAAATGATTCCCATACAACTGATCTTTAAATTTTTGCTTAACGTGTTGACATCCTTTGCTGCTAATCATCGTTGCAACCTTGTCGTTTAGACCTGCCCGTATAAACAGAAACGAACAATGAATTTGCCCTGCTATGTTTCAATCATTCACCCTTCGCGTGCGCTCCATTTGACCGTATTTGGCGTGCCGGCCCAAGACTGCAAACAATCGAAGCATATCAGTCTTGCAACAGTATCGATAATTTCGACAACATTGCCCCCAATTCAGGTTGCTCTAGACATTTTATCGCCTGGTCAGGATCCATCCAGCGGCGCGTTCGGTGGCTTTCTTTCCATTGGTGTTCATCGACAACTTCAGTCACCCGCATGGCATAAACATCAACCTTACATTGCGCGCCCCATTTTTGCACCAAATACTGTCCCAGGAGTTGATCATTGACCTCTCCTCGTATTCCCGCCTCTTCCCATGCTTCCTTAGCCGCCGATTGTTGCGCGGTTAAACCGGGTTCCTTAATACCTTTGGGTACAACCCAACGCTGTTTCTTACTGGAACCGATCAACAGAAATTCAAATCGTCCACTGTCCAGTCGATAGGGAATAACCGCGGATTGCGTATAGTAATAAGCTGGCCGCTCGCGAATTTCGTCACCAGCCGGTGCTGGATAGTGAAAACCGTGTGGCAAATCACGGCCTCGAACGATCTGATCCAATGTGGCGCAAGCGTACTCCAATGTTTGCCAATTATTCGGCATATTCAAATAAGCGAGCGTTGCGGTGGGAAGTAATTTGCCATCCCTGGGTAACGGCACCGAACTCGCCAAAAATGACAACAGGTCCTCCAACCCTGGGTTATGCCCAACCAACATTATCCGATCATACAGACCGTCGACGCTGGCCAAAACAGACAACAATTCGGCACGGGAAGCCGCATAAATGCTCTCGTTTTCCATGACTTTATTAACCCCAAACCCCATCGCCTTACAACATTTATGTGCGGTTGTTATGGCTCTTTCCGCCGGAGAACTAATGATGATATCGGGCCGCAAATCTTGCTGCCATAACCAAGCACCGACACGTTGGGCACCACGCTTGCCACGGTTCTTTAACGGTCGATCAAAATCTGAACCGTGACTGTTCCAGTCGGATTTCCCATGGCGCAGAATCAATAATTCTTTTGGCATAGATTTCTAGACGGATGCGATACTCACTCGTTGACCCTGCGATAGATCTCTTGTTGCAAAAATGCTATATCCACCTGGCCCCGCACATCGAGTATACGCACACTTTTTAACGTCTCAATATAAGCTTCTGTATCTGGCGGCGTAGCGGCTTGATACATTTGACCATTTTTAAGCTGATAAAATGGACCGGGTAATTTGATTATCGCATTTATACTCTGTTGTTCCGACCCTAAATCGACCTCCAGCAAATGCGTCGATTCCTTGCTTCCATGCATCCAATTCAACACGACAAAAATTTCCAGCCGCATATCGGACTCGATTCGACCCGGGCCGTAGATCTGCTCAATCTCTACGTCGTATTTTTCCTCCAGATCCCATAATTCCTGCTGCGGCAGCGCTAATAGTTGTTCACGCCGCCGTGCATCGATCAAACCATGAAGCCGTGAATTGTGGACAATGGTTCCCGGATTCACGCGCGGTAATTTTGGAATACCTTGAGCAATGACCTTCCCCGAATTCGCCTTGACGAGTAATCGGTCATTTGTAACATAATGTACATTTGGGTAATCCATTAGGCTTAACATCAGCGTCGACTTTCCCCCTCCGGAAACTCCGGCAATCGCGACTCCTGATTGGCCGATACGAATCCCCGAAGCATGGCATATCAATCCCCCTCGTCGTAGTAATTCGTTCATATACTGCGAATTGATAAAATTGATCAACTGGTTTGCCATCTCCATGCACGGACCCACCGCAATCCGCAAACGCTCACTCTGTAGAAAAATCATGCCGGTACGGACTTTTAACAACAATCGGCCGTCATCAAGATCGTAGTAAGCATCTTTAGGCCCCGATTTACCGCGTTCTCGACGCCATTCTTGCCAATCAACATCCAACTGCAAGACATTCGTATCATAGGCTTCGACAACAACATCGGGTAGACGGTCATTGACTATCAAATGGCTAAAATATTTAGTCATACGATCAATCAATAAAGTGCAATTCGACCGAATAGCGATACTAAAGCCACCCACCTCAAGATATGCGGTCTTATCCACTAAATCATGGCCGGCCCTAAGCAACTGCGCAGCTTGGTCAGCACTTCTAATCACTAACACTCACCAGGTTGTTTATCACGTAGTCGGCATAAAGGCCCGCGGCATCTATCCCTATCCCCTTCTGCGCGCCCCGAAAACCGCCGAATGCCGAGACTTCAAACACGACCGGACCATTTTCAGTTATCGCGACATCGACCGTCGTAAAATCCAAGCCAAATGGCGCCTGGGCACGGCTTCCGAATTCGATCAAATCGGCCCCGGCTTTATATGCCGTATATTTTCCACCATGATGGATAGTTGTATTCCAAGAATTATTTTTGCAAACACGCGCATAGCTTCCCAAATAATCACCGCCCAAAAACACCATCCCGAAATCACGTCCGCGCAGATCTTTCCTTTTTTGGATATACATCATCGGATTTTGGTCATGGAATTCTTTGATCGTCTGGCGGATTTTCTTCCCACCTTGCGAAGCGCTGATTACGCGCATGCCGCGCGCTTTTGTGGAATACAACGGCTTGAATATCGATTCACCGAATTCCCTAACGGTCTCATGTGCCATATCTAGGTCTTCGGTAACGACTGTCTCAGGCATCTGTATTCCCGCATTGCTCAACGAAACAGTACAGCTCAATCGATCCACCAATCGCAGAATGCGGTCCGGTCTACTGTATACCCTCACGCCTTGAGCTTCGGCGATACGCAATAATTCCAGCCGATCGAGTGCGTTAAAAGAATACTCGCGGCTTATCTTTTTGATAATCAGTGCATCCAATTCGCACAGGTTGTGATTACCATAGGTCAAAGCTTTGGTAGACAAATCTAGCGATACCGATTTCATGTCCACAACCAATCGGAACCCGGTCCGCGCTTCGACAGCATTGGCAAGTACTTCGGTCGACCAATTTCCAGGCAGGCCAACAACACCTATTTTATATTCAACCAATGAATAGCTCTCTAACAGGAACCTTATAATTTTTGTATTCGTCGTGCTGCAAATCTCTAATTTGCTCGAGCAAGTAACGCGAACGAAGGTACATATCACGCGCCAGCGACTTATCCAGAATAAAACGGGTTGAAGTGACCAAGGATCGAGCCAAGCCCAGCGCCAGTCTAATTTCAAAAGTTACGTCGCCATTTCGCCTCGCATAGCGCTTTGCAATCTTATAAAAACGCCCAATCACGGCAACAATTCGGCGTCGTATCGGCAGTGCCAGGATTTGTAATCGGTAATTCGAAACCATAAAAACCGATATATCCTGCACATAATCCATGTAACAGGACCGATGCAAATCGATGTAACTGATTTTATTTTTATGCGGATCATAAATAATATTATCCACATTGAAATCGCCGTGGATATAAACCGAGTACGGCGGGCTGAGATCTTGCTCTATTTTTTCGGCCTGCTCAATCAAATGTTCGAACGAATCGACTCGAACGCCACACAACCTGCTAACGCTAGACTCAAACTCTGGATGCACCGCGTAGATATCGTTAATCCGTCTCAATATCTGTTGCATATAATTTGCCGGCACGGATTTTTTGCTCTTCGTTCCTTTCCAAACGGTATTGAGCGTTTTTCCAAGTTTCTGCGTGCACCGCTCAAGCATATCATCGGATTCTTTGACCAAAATTTGTTCAAAAGTCATGCCCACTTTATGTTCGATCAATAAAGTCGCTGAATTTCCGCTTTTTTTATAAGATAAAATTCTTGGCGCCAATCCTGGATATATCTCATGCCAATCCTCGACTCGGTCACGTTCTTCCTTCAGTTTGCGCTGCAATCCATCCTTGTAAATCGCTGCGTAGCTTTGCACTTTTCTATTTTGTTTTGATTTGTGGCTAATACCCGAAATGCCACTGCCGGAGCGGGTTTCAGCAATGGGTTCAACCACTAAGTCTTTAAGCTTGGCTGGCTGCGATAAAGGTTGGACCGAAGCCATCAACGAATGATACCGCTCCCCGTCCATGGGCTGCCCTAGAATATTCGATAACAACGCATTACCAATATCCAACAGCAAATCCCCCATTCGTTCACACGAATGAGCGACCATTAAAGCCAATATTAAATCTTCTGTGTGTTCTCTTTGTTTTAAAGCTTTGGTGTATTCTCGCAGTAATTTTTTGTATTCGTGTTTGACCTTAGATTCAAACTCACCCAGCTTTAGCGCAAGACGCGAATCATTTCCATACAATGCAGTCTCGATCAAGCCGATCCCTTGGCAAATATTTTCCAAGATTGTTAGGTATATTCGCCCAGAGATGATGCCATGAAACTTGATGTGGTGCATTTGCTTGACGGCATCTCGCACTAATCGGCTAATTCGATCGAGATCCGCCGCGATGCTTTGAATGGCTCTTAACCTTGAGTATTTTTGCTCCTGAGTATCGGCGATCCCCTGAATACATGCATTTTGTATGCTTAGCATCAAATTTTCGCAATAACCCTGTCGGTCATGCAGCCGTTGTGAGCGATCGTCTGTCCCCCGCTTATAGAATCGCTTAAATGCATCGAGCTGATTTTCTACTTCGATTATCAGAAAATGTAGATTGTCACGAATATTGGAGGACAACTCATTCATGGTTCAAACTTACCCAAATAAATCGGATGTGCCAGCAAATTTTCCCGCAGCAACAAACTAGTTAAGTCTGCAGGGGTCAGGTTGATCGACGCCAAACGGTCTATTGCTACCCAATCAACGCTAACTTGGTGTTTATCCGGGTGGTCACCATTGTGCGCTTTATAATTCTCGGGTATTTGACAAAGGAAGAAGAATTCCACCTGATGCCGATACGTCATTGGATCGGTAGAGCGCGGCTTGAAATAATCGGCCAAATAAAGCAACCCCTGGACAGCTACTTTGGATCCAATTTCCTCAAGGCATTCGCGTTGTAACGCATCGGTCAGCACTTCACCAGCGTCCTGTGCACCGCCCGGCAAACCAAAACGTTCGCTCCCGTCCTCGTAGCTCTTGCGCAACAGGAGCAAATTTTCGTCTTTCAATATCACCGCTCGCACGCAGTTACGAATTCCGGGAATCAGTTCCGTCATCACCATTAATAGTCCACCAACGAATCAGCCAATCATATTTAAGTTAAACAATGACTCTTGTTTTGCCGAACGCCAAACCAATGCGATCTCTCGCTGTTCCCAAAGCGCGTTCCAGCGCAAGCGCGACCTCGAGTAATCGCCGATCTTGTCCATGCGGGGCCATAAGTTGCAAACCGACGGGCATCGCTTGCTTGTCCAACCCGACAGGGATACTGATCGCACACAAGCCTAAATAATTTGCCATGCTGGTATTTCGTAATGAGAGCAGATTGGCACGACGGTAGCATTTTATATCCTCAATCTCTTCAAAGGTGGGAGGCGTAATGGGTACAGTGGGTGAAACCAGCACATCAACTTCCTGCAGCTTCGCCGCAACCTGTGCGGACAACCGTCGAATGAGTTCAACCCGATCAATGTATTCGGACGCCCGAAGTTCAGCCGCATCTTCCATTCGCTGGACAATCTTTTGGTCCAACGTATCAGTCCATTGCGGAAGCTCGCGTCTAAGGAAACTGTACAATTCCGGTGCGGCCAATCCACCGCGCTGGAACAGTGGATATATTTGGTCAAATTCGGCTATCGCAATTGATCGGGTTTTGACGCCTCGTTGGTTCAATTCGTTCAACGCACCCGAGACAGTTTCCGCCACGCCATCCGAGCAATCTTCCCATAACAAACCATCGCATAGACCCAAACACAATTGATTCAAATTAATCGTTTTGGAATTCAGCTCGGGGTCTGAAAGTCCGTTATTCGATTCTATTGCTGAAAATGTATATGCTGCATCAGCTACAGTCCTGGTTAATAGACCCACGGTATCCAAGCTCGGACTCAGCGGTACGATACCCGCTGTGCTCCAACGGCCTTTACTGGTTTTTAAGCCTACATTAGCGGTCATACTGGCCGGTATTCTAACCGACCCGGCCGTATCCGTTCCGAACGCTACCAGGGCCGACCCCGTACTTAGACTGACACCGGCGCCACTGGAGGAGCCACCGGGTACACGAGGCTGAGAACCCGACCAAGGATTGCGTGGACTTTCCCAATGAGGGTTTACGCCCAATCCGCCAAACGCAAATTCTACGCTGTGGGTTTTACCCATGATAACGCAGCTTTGATCCTTCAGCTCACGAACAATGGGCCCTTCCGTTTCCCACTTAGTAGGAAGACGTTTGGGGGTTCCCGCGTATGTTGCAAACCCACTTAGCCCATACAAATCCTTTACCGAAATGGGGATACCGTGCAACGGGGACAAATCTCCACCGGCGTTTACATAGGTATCTGCAGCTTTAGCCTGCTTTACTGACGAATCAGGATCCCACGCGATATAAGCACCGTTGGATAACTCACTTTGTTGATGGTGCGCTTGCGCAATCTCACAGAGATCCATTGCGCTTAGCTTGCCTGCACTTATTTCTACCGCTAATTCAGCAAGCGATTTCGACCAAAAATGATGCATGGACTGTTATGAGACAATCGGGTTAAAAATGATTATGACTGCGAATTACCCATTCTATATAAGCATCACGATAAAATTTCTTGAGCAAACGGTTTCCAACTCGTGGTTTCCGGTTCAAAATTCAATACGGTCCAATAACCGCGAAAACTCTATACCTTGCAGCTAGACTTTTGAATTAGATCCCGGTTGTATCCAATTGACCGACCAATTGGAGTATTGGTATGCCGATTGATTTAACCTATCTGTGTTTTAGATAATGCAGGGGGCCGCCTAAAAACGGCGCGAATCCGGTACCAAATATGATTCCCGCATCGAGTAAATCACCATCATCGACAATTTTTTCGTTCAAACATGCTTGCGCTTCGTCGGTCAACCGCTTGACCAGTCGCCCTTGTAAATCCGCCAGATTGCCGGTATACCGACTTTCCTTAACCTTAACCGGTTTTCCTTTTTTGTATTCATAAAAGCCACGGCCCGATTTAACACCCAGATCCCCCTGCTCGACCATCTTTCGCAATCGATCGGGCACACTAAAATCCAGATCTTCAGCCAAAATCCCCGCGACAAACAAACACACGTCCAAGCCCACCGAATCCGCCAACCGTATCGGCCCCATTGGCATACCGAAATCTTTGGCAACTTTGTCGATGGTTGTTTTGGGAATTCCTTCATCGAGCATTTCAACCGCCTCCACCAAATACGGCATCAATACCCGGTTCACGAGAAACCCCGGAGAACTCATTACAGTAACGGGCAACTTGTCGATATGCCGCGTGAAAGCCAATGCTTTCGCAATCACATCCTGATGCGTACTTTGACTTTTGACCACTTCGACCAACGGCATTTTCGCGACAGGGTTGAAAAAATGCAGTCCGACTAGACGCCCAGGATCATCCAACACTTCTGCCAGCGTTTCCAAGCGAATGCTAGAAGTATTGGTCGCAAACAAAGCACCAGGTTTCAGCTTTGGCTCCAATTCCTTATACAAGCTTTGTTTGGCATCCACGTCTTCGAATATCGCTTCTATCAAGACATCGGCTTTGTTAACCCCCAAGCCTTTATCATCAGGTTGCAGACGATCCATAGCCGCATTCACCAAATGCTTTTTATTGCGGAAACGTTTGCTGAACATTGCTCGAGCACGTTGCAGGGCAATTGCCAGCCCTTCTTTTCGGGTATCTTGCACGGTCACGGTAAACCCGCGTAGGGCACACCAAGCAGCGATATCTCCGCCCATCACACCTGCTCCGATAACATGTACGTGTTTTGGTTCGATATTACTCTTGTCGGCTAGCGACTTGAGTCGATCCTGTAATAGAAATACCCGCACCAGATTTCGAGCAGTAGCATTATTACTTAAGCTGGCCACCGAGTGAGCTTCTTCCAGCATCATTGTCTCCGGTTTCCCGCCGTATTTACGCCACAATTCAATCAACGCATACGGTGCAGGATAATGGTCTTTATTGGCCAACTTGGCGATCTGCTTAACCATCTGCCCAGCAACCAAAGACCGGACCGGCGCTTGATTTAACGCTCTAAGCCAAGCACTGGCTTTTCTTGGTTTGGGCTTTTCCAATAACACACGTTCAGCGGCTTGATGCAACAAGCGTTGCGGTACCGCATAATCAACCAAGCCCATTTTGCGTGCCTGCTGCGCCGCCAAGGTCCTGCCGGAAAGCATTAAATTCATAGCATCTATTGGTCCCAGCAAACGAATAGAACGAACACTGCCGCCAAAACCTGGATGAATACCCAATTTAATTTCCGGTAAACCGATACGGGTTTTAGGGTCGTCCAATACGATCCGGTAATCGCATGCCAACGCCAACTCCAGACCACCGCCCAAGCAAAATCCGTTAATTACTGCAACCGTCGGACAATCTAGTCCCTCGATCTGATCCATGACTTCTTGCCCACGGCGAATCAGTGTAAACGCGTCATCAAAATTCTTGATTGTGGTAAATTCCTTAACGTCCGCACCGGCGATAAACCCAGATGACTTAGCCGACATAATCGCGACCCCTTTGGGTCGCTCCGTTTCTATTTGTCTGAGTACCTGCTTCAATTCCTCCAGTACGCCAGACGATAGAACATTCGCGTCATGTCCCTGCACATCGATGATCAAGTGCAGTAACCCACTCTCTCCGGCTTCGATCCTAAAATGTGTCGTATCGTTCATATTTTATCCCGCAGCGCTTTCCAGCAACATTGCGCCCCCCTGACCACCGCCGATACAAATTGTCGCAACGCCCCGTTTCGCGTTGTTTCGCTGCAAAACCTTTAACAAATGCAACACAATCCGAGCCCCGCTAGCACCTACCGGGTGACCCAGACTAATCCCGCCGCCATCAACATTGAGCCGATCATGAGATACCTCGCCAAACGCGTCGTCCAAACCTAACACCTCCCGACAATAATCAGTCCGCTGCCAAGCTGCCATACACGCCAATACTTGCGCTGCAAAGGCTTCGTTCAACTCCCAATAATCTATATGTTCCGGTTTAAGCTGGTTTCTAAGCAACATTGGCACGGTCGCGTGCACTGGCCCCAACCCCATCTCGGCAGGATTCAATGCGGCCCATTGTGTATCGATAATTGTTCCGATCACTTTGAGTTTGTGGCGTTTTACCGCGTCTTCGCTGGCTAGGATCACCCAAGCCGCGCCGTCTGTAATCTGGGCGCTATTCCCGGCCGTAATGTTGCCGAATTTACGATCAAAAACCGGTTTGAGTTTGGCTAAGGATTCAACGGAACTATCGGGTCGAACACCATCATCCTGGTCATAAAACTTACCATTGCCATCATAAACCGCTTCAATTTCATCTAAATATCCCTCGATTTGGGCCTGCGCCAAACGTTTGTGACTCGCGACCGCATAACTATCCATCTGCGAACGGTCTATGCCAAACCGAGATGCTAAATTTTCTGCTGTTTGCCCCATAGACAAACCCACCGTCGGATCTGTTAGACCCTTCAGTAAACTAATCACCGGGACCATAAAACCTGGACGGAATTTGCTCACCACCTTCAAACGCTGGCCTATTGTCTTGGCACCCTGCAATCTACCCAGCCAATGCACCATTTTCTCGCTCCATAACAACGGTGCATGACTCATCGACTCCACCCCACCAGCCAATACCAAATCCGCATACCCGTGCCTGATATTGCGCCACGCGGAATCCACCGCTTGCATACCAGAAGCACAATTGCGCTGAACCGTCCATGCCGGAACCTGATGTCCCAGACCGAGCCGCAATGCCAGCAACCTGGCTATATTTACTTCATCCGGCGCAGGCGAAATACAACCCATAATAAGTTCGTCAAAAGCACTAGGCTCGAATGGCTGGCGCAGTAACAACGGACGCGCCGACGCAACCCCCAAATCAGCGGCTTTAAATGGGCCGGGTACACCACGCATTTTCAAAAATGGCGTGCGGCTGCCATCTACGACGAAGACCGCCCGGGTAGCTTGCTGCCTCGACTGATTGTTTCCTGCCATAATAACCTTAGCCCTTACCTGTTAGAGATTCTGGAGAAAATTCATCGACGCTAATCGCTTCGGCTCGGGCTTCATCCGCGGCTAATATTAAGCGAGCCTCCGCATCATCGATAATGTTCTGTGCCACAGCTTGATCAATCATCAATGAGCGCTGTTCTACGCTAAACTTGCCCTCACGGCGCGCCTGTTGAATTTTTTTCTCAACGGGTTCCGCTTCGATGACAGCCAGGAAAGCCCGCTCTATTCGGCCAGTGGGATCATTCTGCCGTGAATTAATGTAGACACCACGTGTCAATCGATCCCGCGTCGGTGAATCTTTCAGCAACACCTGCGCCGCATTTTTGATCAAATTATCGCTGGGGGGCGCATAGGGTTTACCAGCTGGAAATATCAACGCCCTGAGAACAAAAGCCACACTTCTATTCGGCAGGTTCCAAAACACAGCGAGCAAAGATTGTTGAGCGCGGTGGATGGTATTGCGGCAAGCCCAGTGGAGTAACGGTAAATCTGCTTCTTGCGACCCTTGGTCCAGATAATGTTTCAGCACCGAACTACATAGATACAAATTGCTCAAAACATCGGCAAAGCGCCCGGACAAGCGTTCCATACGTTTTAATTTCCCACCCAAGGTAAGCAGCGCAAAATCGGCGATCAATGCAAATCCGGCACTAAGCCGTGAGATCTGCTGATAATACTGCTTGGTGTGTTGATCCCCCGGTGTTTGGCTAAACCGGGCATTGGTCAATCCCAACCAGGTGGCACGGGCAAGATTACCCAATGCGAAGGAAACGTGCCCAAACATCGCCTCATCAATACGCTCAACAGCCAATTTATCGTCTTCTATGGTAACCGCTTCCATTTCCGCTTGGATGTATGGATGGCAACGCACGGCCCCTTGGCCGAAAATAATCAAACTGCGGGTCAGAATATTCGCGCCTTCTACAGTTATACTAACTGGTATAACCTGATAAACCCGGCCCAAGTAATTCTTCGGTCCTAGACAAATACCGGACCCGGCGTGAATATCCATCGCGTCATTGATAATCTGGCGCATACGCTCGGTGGTTTCGTATTTGATAATGGCCGAAACAACTGATGGCTTTTCACCGGTATCCAGCGCGGCCGCGGTGATCCGCCTGGCCGCGTCCATCACATAAGAATCCCCGGCGATTCGCGCCAAAGGTTCCTCGATACCTTCAAATTGGCCGATCGGGACATTGAATTGTTTTCTGACGCGCGCGTAACCTCCGGTAAACCGGCTCGTCACTTTACCCGCACCAGCGCTTAATGCCGGCAACGAAACTCCACGGCCTTCGGCCAAACACTCGACGAGCATACGCCAACCACCACCGACCTGGGCAACGCCTCCAATTACCCAATCCATCGGTATAAATACATCTTTACCCCGATTCGGGCCATTTTGAAAAGCCGAGTTCAGCGGAAAATGCCGGTTTCCGATGGAAATGCCCGGCGTATCGGTGGGAATCAAGGCTACGGTAATCCCAATGTCTTCGGTATCGCCAATCAATCCGTCAGGATCGTACAGTTTAAACGCTAAACCCAAAACCGTCGCAACCGGTCCCAACGTAATATAGCGCTTTTCCCAATTGAGCCGAATCCCCAATACGTCGGATTTACCGTCAAATTCTCCGCTGCACACCACTCCGGTATCCGGCATACTACTGGCGTCACTGCCTGCCTCCGGGCCGGTCAACGCAAAACACGGAATCTCCTCGGATCTTGCCAATCTTGGCAAATAATAATCTTTTTGAGCTTCGGTACCGTATTCCAACAGTAACTGCCCCGGCCCCAACGAATTAGGCACCATTACCGTCACCGCAGCAGTAATGCTACGGCTAGCTATTTTCATGACGATTTCAGAGTGCGCATTGGCTGAGAACCCCAATCCACCATACTGCTTGGGAATAATCATGGCAAAGAACTGGTTCTTTTTGATAAAGTCCCAAACCTCGGGCGGTAGATCCTGTCGATTGTGGGTAATATCCCAATCATCCAGCATCGCACAGAGCTCATCGACCGGCCCGTCAAAATAAGCGCGCTCATCGTCGGACAGCTTGGGTGCCGGCAACTCCAACAAGCGATTCCAGTTAGGATTACCAGAGAACAATTCGGCATCCCACCAAACGCTGCCCGCCTCCAAAGCTTCTCGTTCTGTTTTTGACACCGGCGGCATCACCTGACGCATCACTTTAAGGATCTTACTGCTGATCAAAGGGCGCCGAATGGCAGGAAATTTGAAAACAGCAACAGAAGCGATAAGTAAAACCCACATTAGGGTTGTAAAGGCAGAACTTCCCGGCGGACCAAAAGCTAGCGTCAATACCGTTGCCAGCAACAATATTGCCGCCCAAAGATTGGTTCCAAAATAGGCCAATGTCCACAAACCCAAGAAAACTAAAATCAACCAGATCATCGTATCTAATCCTTATTCCATGAGCACGAATGGGAGCCACGAATGGCTTCGCTAAACTACCGACACTAGGCGAGAAGAAACGTCTAACCCGACCGGTCGCACGTTGTATCTTAAGAGTACCTTATGCCGGGCAAAAATGACAATATTTGAGATCCGCACTCCGACTCCGTAATGACCTTTAGATCTGCGAACCTTCGTGCCTATTAAAATACATACGCTTGCACCAATACCAGCTACGGGGTCGAAAGCCCTGATAAAAAAGGTTATGCTTGATCCCACCTAGATCTGTGGCATAAATCGTTTAGCTATGAATATATTGATCACCGGGGGAACCGGCTTTATCGGCCGTATTGTTTGCCAGAAACTTGCTGGTCAAGGGCACGATCTCACCGTTCTAAGCCGCAACCCAAGTCGCGTAAAATCATTCTGCGGGCCTAATATAAGCGCGATTAATTCGCTAACCGAATTAACCGCTGAACGAAAATTTGATGCAATTATCAACCTTGCTGGAGAACCTATCGCCGATGCGCGTTGGACGCCAGCGCGCAAAAAAATCCTGCGTGAAAGTCGTATCGGCGTTACCAACGAATTAATCGAATTCATCTCAAGGACCCAGATTAAACCAGAAGTATTAGTCAGTGGTTCAGCGATCGGTTATTACGGTAATCAGGGGGACGTTAGCTTGAACGAACATAGCGGTTTTGTCGATGATTTTAGCCATCGTCTTTGTGCGGAATGGGAACAAAGCGCTCAACGCGCGGCAGACTTTGGAATTCGCGTATGTATATTACGAACCGGCTTGGTCATCGGACCGGAAGGTGGTTTTGTTCAGCGCATGGTAACACCCTTCCGGCTCGGGCTAGGCGGAAGGATCGGGAACGGACGGCAATGGATGTCGTGGATCCACCGCAACGATCTAGTAGCAATGATCGACACCATGCTTCATTCGGAGGGCGCTAACGGAATCTACAACGGTACCGCTCCGAATCCTGTCACAAATCGAGAGTTTACTGCGACTCTGGCGAAAATACTCAACCGCCCGGCGATTATACCGGTACCAACATTAGCGCTAAAAGTCATACTGGGCGAAATGTCCGAACTGTTGTTGGGCGGTCAAAAGGTTCTACCCAATCGATGGGCCGCAGAAAATTATAACTTTCGGTTCAAAACCCTGGATAGCGCTCTAAAAGATACGCTAAATTAGCAATGACCCATTGATTGCACCGACCAAGCAATTCAGTGAGAATTAGTGTGCAACTTTGCGGGTCAATCGCTTGCTTCGGTTTAACGCGACTAAAACCAACGCAGCCAAACCAAAAATAACCAAATACCCTGGATCGGGGCTGGGAATCCAAACCAAAGCCAGTTCCAAAGCTAGCGGATTTTGGATCTTTTCCGCAGGTGGGGCCTCGACTGCTTGGCCCGAAAGAATAATTCGACGTCTGTCCAGACTATTTGCCGGTAACAACCCCCGTACATTGTTCGAATCATTATAAATCATAAAGCTCGTATTATAATTACGCAATTCGTTATCCTGGAAACTGGCTTTTAGCCTTCCGATTGATTCTCCTTTCGCGACATTGAAATTAAGATGCCCACTCAGCTTTATCACAGCGTCTTGATGATCGATCAAGCTGAGATAAAGTACAAAATTATCTTGCACACGATCAGTTTCATACGGCCTATAGAAACTAATATGTTGTTGATTCGAAGACAGAGAGAGCCGTGAAGCCGGAAACCGACTGTCTCCGACATAGCCCTCCGGAACAAATATACCTTTTAGTTTTTGATTTTCACCCAAAGTCAAAATCACACTTTCGATATTGCTTGCGCTTGACGCAGGTCCGCCCTTATAAATCGCACTCAAAATCAGAAGTATGATCAAAACTATCCCGCCTAGTGTTTTCATTGTATACACCCTATTATCGTTATCCTCCAACCAGAATCGATATATGCAATAAATCCGCCAATAAAATAAATACGCTTACTAACATGCATCTACATTTGACCTTGGATTAATCAATAGGCCATTTGTAAAATATTGTGACGCCCTTACCGAACATCCGATTCTAATCGAGAGAAATAAACAAATACGGCGCAGATGTATCGACAATACCATTCTAAAAGGGAAACGGCTTACAACACGCTATTGATTAATCCTTTCACAGGCGTTGAAACTCGAATTTTTTGTACCACTTCGACAGCTATCGTCGCTGCCATGATTGACTCTAAATTTTCATCGCCAAATACTACGTCATTATCCGCGCTACGATCTGTTATGCTTAGCCAAACAAACACATATTAATAAACGACTATAGTCCAATAGCGCGGATTACAATCAATCAAACCCATACCACTTAAATACGGATATCACTGTGTCTGTAAACAAGCAAAATGGCGGCAGTAACAATCAACCCCCCCCTTTACCGCTTAAAAATAAATCGTTTTTATTTTTCCTGGCGACTCAAGGACTAGGTGCCTTCAACGATAATGTTTTTAAACAACTAGTCCTGTTATTGAGCGTTGGTTATTTGGCCGGAGACGTCGAGTTTCAGGCTGTTGTTCAATTTCTTTTTGCCGTACCTTTTTTAATATTCTCCGGCTTGGCCGGAGATCTGTCGGACCGTTATAGCAAGGGCTGGTTGATGACGGTCTGTAAAGTTGCCGAGATAGCGATAGCGTTAGCCGGTGTAGCTGCATTTTTTGCCGTGGTGGATAATGCATCGGACTCAACCCGAGTACCGATATATCTGTGGCTACTCGCACTGGTCGCTTTTTGTTTGGGAACCCAAAGTGCTTTTTTCGGACCGCCAAAGTATGGCGGATTACCAGAACTAGTGCGTGACAGCGATCTTGCACCGGCAACCGGATTAACCCAAATGACTACATTTTTGGCAATCATTTTCGGCGTCGCTGTCGCCGGACTTTTGGCCGATATTTTCGCCAACCGTCTATATATTGCAGGCTTGGTGACTGTCTCCATCGCTGTGGTTGGCACCCTAACCTCTCTAGGGATTAAAAAATGCGCGGCTTCGGAACCAACGCGACGAATATCGATAAGATCATTTATCAGCGTATTGCCTACCCTTCTGGAGATCTTCCGCAAGGACCCGCTGATGCTGCGCATTATGCTGGTTTACTCGTGGTTTTGGTTTGTCGGTGGAATGTCATTGACCGCAATTAACGCACTGGGACGACTACAACTAGGATTTAATAACTTCGACACCAGTCTACTGGTCGCGACCACATCGATAGGAATTGCTATAGGAAGTGCTGCTGTGGGTCGGCTATCTCACGGCAAGGTTCGAGTTGGCCTTATCGTCCCAGGGCTAATCTTATTGATATGCAGCTTAATCTCACTTTGGTTGTTTCCGGTACACGCGCCCACCGTGGCCGAGATGGAATTGATTAACCAGCTCAAAAACGCACCCCAACATATTCTGAACGCAACGCAAGTCATCCCTGTGGCGTCAATGCCGGTCAAAATTGGCACATTTTCCGTGCTGTTCCTGTTGGGCGCAGCGTCTGGATTTTTTTCTGTGCCATTGCTTGCATTCATCCAAGCGCGCCCCCCGGCCACTGATAAAGGTAAAGTTTTCGCAGCGGTAAACTGGCTTAACTGGATTTTTATCGTAGCCGCGGCCGTGGCGTATGGTGTTGGCATCGCCTGGGTTGATAATCGGGCTAATCAATTGCTTGGATGGCTGGGATTACTAACCGCTGTAGTAGCATTTTCCATATTGCCATCCATTTTCAAACTTATTCGTACCGAGCGACCCTACTTTGTATACATCAAAACTCGACAATAACTCAATTGGAGAATCACTCGTCTAAGCCGCATTAAATCAACCAAATACTGAAAATCCTCTGAACCCTCCACGGACAAAAAACAATCAATACCCACCTTGCGATCAGGCCATGAATAGCAACACCACGACACCACCTATCAAGCGCGTCCTGGTGTTGACCGCAGTATTATTAGTTGTGTCTATCACCATTCTCCTCAGCATTAATCCTATTTCGCAAGACCCTGCCTACCATAATTTCGCTGATACTCGGCGCGTCACGTTGTTACCCAACGCATGGAACATATTAAGTAACCTGCCTTTCTTGATTATCGGCGGTTATGGTTTTGTTTATTGCACTAAAAATCGCCAACTCTACGCACCCCAATCATGGCCGGTATTTTTTGCAGGAATTGGGTTGGTCGCCGTAGGATCGGCTTATTATCATTGGGCACCTAATAATACTTCTCTAGTATGGGACCGAATCCCAATGACCATTGCGTTTATGGCTTTGTTTGTCGCACTACTTAGCGAAGCCATTAATACACAAATCGAAAAACTCTATTTGATTCCCGCGCTCGCGGTCGGGGTATTCAGTGTAATCTATTGGCGATTAAGCGGCGACCTGAGATTTTACGGTCTAATACAGTTTTTTCCGCTGATGGTCATCCCGATATTTTCCTGGTTCATTCCGACCAAGTATACGCATCGTATTTACCTGCTTTATGGATTAGGATTTTATGCGTCGGCGAAAATTTTTGAATTATATGAGCCTCTTGCAAAACACTCGGCTTTCAAGTGAGCGCAAATAAAAATAAGAC
>CAZUGA010000042.1:0-39606 GCA_964619885.1 uncultured Methylococcaceae bacterium | reverse complement strand
TATCTTTGAGTCTCTGATCGTGTTCAACCGCCCACATCTTGACACGGCGTGCCAGATCATCAGGTAATTCAAGAGTAGTTTTCATCGGAATATTTTCCCATAAATATTTTTTTATGGGAACCTTTGATTGCGTTTCGCAATTCGCAATATTTCGTGCATTCCTATCCCCTTTTCTAGACTCTCCCAAAATCGGTGGTTTTTGCGAAACACAAGATTTAGTATTCTGTACCCATTACTTACAACTCAACTTTAAGTAAAGCGTCATTTTAAATATTTATTACGATAATAAATACTAATACGGTTATCCGCTATTAATGGGTTCATCGAATCCGACGGTTTATTGCAGTTGGCAACACTCTGTAATCGTGCGCAAATTCTCCTCCAATCGCGACAACTATTTATCGTCATGCTTCCCCCTATTCTTCCGAAACAAATATTTCAGCCATTCGGACAAACATCTTCCGTTTATCTTCGGGTAAATTAGAAAATATTTCCATAACGAGGCCCATGTCTTCTGGAAAAGCAGCGCACACCGGGTCCACTTCGACATGCTGTTCATCCATCCAATATTCCGGTTTGTTTTCGAATTGTTCGCAGCGTCGTGCGACCCGATCCGGTATTTTTACAAACGGATTTGAAACATAGTCATTCGCTTTCTTACGCGATAAGCCTGCCGCATTGAGGAATTTCTTGATCAAACCTTTTTCTAACTGCAATTTGTCATAGATCGATACAAAATTCTGATGCCGTACGGCTTGAATATCTCGACCGGTTGATCGAATGGGTCCGGCGCCGAACATAATCCAGCAAGGCGAAGATCCAGTCACTTTGGAGATCGTTTTGACGTCATCTGGGGAAGGCAATGAAATACCTGCTTCGTAGTTTCCCAGGCGTCCAGCACCCCATCCAGGAAGTTTTTTCAATAGTAAAGAACCTGTATCGAATCCGGCCATCTTTCTGGCTTGTTTAATTCGCTGGCCTATTTGTACCGCAGTGGGATTCTTTTTTTGGGACATTTTTTGTTAATGTTTAATGGGAATTCAAAATTTACATTATTTTTGTATTTATTAATTGCAATATTGTAAATGATTGATATACTGCGCCCAAGTTTTTGGAGATTTATATGCTTAAGGTTCAACTAACATTCAACATTTTGATTCGATTCGTCAACTCGGTCGGTCGTGCTCAACCATGCCTCAACCAACCGAGACGCCCGTCAATGTTAGTTGCGGCATTTGAAGATCTCAATGCTTTTATAAGCAATGTGAAACATGACGCACATCCTCATATGTCCTAGCCTTAGCATTTAACTATTGCGAAAGGCAATGCCTTTCGCGGAAATCAACCCCGTTGGGCGCTTGCTTAACGGGGTTTTTTTATGCCATTGAATATTTATTTGTGTTGAGAGATCGAAGCCAATCTAAGCGGTCAGTTGGTATATATGCAATTTGGGAATTTTGTGTCTTTTTATACGGAGGCGTGGCAGCGCCTGGTAGGTTTTCGGACCGGTTGTGTTGTTAATCATTTCTGCCTGACAACGTGACGGTAAGTAAAGCGAATCGAATTTTTGGGTGCCGGTGTGCGGGAAAACCGGCCCGTATAACAAGATATAGAATGTTTAACTTTCTATATCGAGCTGCAAATTTTAACGATCAACACACGGTAAATATTGTATGGAGAATCAACATGAAGAATCACACTGAAAAAATTAAACCTAGAAACCCGCTGCATGACCATCCACTGATGAAAAAAGGCGGTATCCACGATAAAACCAATAAAGCAAAGCGGAAAAAACTGAAACAACATTTGAAAAAGGAGTGGTGTTATTCGGTATCGCTGATTTTAGTGCCATCGAATAACACCATTCACTGAACCCCCTGGTTAGCCATATTGCCGACTGCGATAAATTCAATTTATTACATTCGGTAGGAAGCTTAAACACGATTTTTCTGGGTGTAGCTCAGTTTGGTCAGAGTACTCGGCTTGGACCCGAGAAGGCATAGGTTCGAATCCTATCACCCGGACCAAAACTTTATGGCGGTCTTAGCTTAATTGGATAAAGCCCATGCCCGTGAAGCATGTTGATATCGGTTCGAATCCGATCGATCGCCCCATATTAACAAGACAATATTTGCATTCTTGTGATTCATCGAGAATCTGTTTCGATACTTAATTTCAGTGCGTTCAGGCAATGATTTTTTCTAAAACATCGCCTCAACTAGAACCTCCGTGGTGCTGATTTTTAGGTCTGTAATAAAATCTTGAGTATTAATTTTCGACTTGAATTTATAAAATGTGCTGCTTTGGCATGGCATGCCGACTTAGTTCACATGAAAATTAGCACTACACAATGAAAAAAACAGCGATAGTACTGGGCGCCGGATCGGCCGGTCTAATTGCCGCCAAGGAACTAAAAGGCGCTGGGTTCGACGTAAGAATTTTCGACAAAAATAAAAATATTGGAGGCATATGGTCCAGCCTCCCGTGGAAAACCTATACCCTAACGTCATCCAAATGGGTCACCGAATATGGCTGTTATCCGATGCCGGAAGATTTTCCGGATTTTCTGACCAACGAGCATATGCTCGAGTATTTGGATGCCTTCGCCGACCGGTATGAACTTAAACCGTTAATTGAATTTGAACAACGGGTTCAGTCGATCGATAAGAACAAGGACGGCAGCCTGCGGGTTACAACAAATTTAGGAGAATACGACGGTATCGATTATGTTGCGATCAGTTGTGGATTACACGGCACACCATTTATACCCGAGTACCAGGGATTGGACCGATTCCAAGGCAACACAACGCATAGTTCCACCTATCAAACCGCGGAAAAATTTAAAGGTAAGAAATTACTCTGCGTCGGTCTTGGTGAATCCGGCGTTGGGCTGATTTCAGAACTTTCTACCGTGACCGATAAACTGGTCGTTTCATCGGAAGGCGTCGCGATTGCTCCACGGGTGATTAAAGGCTCGCAAAATCCATTCGATCAGATGCAGTTCTGGCAGGTTGGGCGTTTGATGATTGGCTATCAGGAAGTTTTAACCAGCGGACTCAGTTGGTATTTTAGACGTATACCACGCTTATTGAAAAAATTTAACGTAACCCGGTGTTTAAAATTTTATTCCGATTACAGCGTTAAATTCGAAGATTTTGAGCAATGGTTTCCCAAAGCTCTAATTCCCAATCATTTCCATGTTAAATTTTGGGCCAAACCAAATACCCAAGGATTGAGTGGCAATCTTACCCGCTGTAACGCACCGTCAGACGATATCTTCTATTTGATAAAAACCGGCAAAATTATTCCCAAAGGCCGGGTTAAATCATTTGATAGCAACGGTGTTTATTTTGAAGACGGGAGTTTCCAGGAGGTCGACACGGTTATTTTTAATACCGGCTACAAACCAGGCTCCCACCACATCAATTTTCCTGATGACTGGACTTACAACCATGCCGATTTATTTAAGGGATGTATTCATCCACAAACGCCCAACCTTGCGTTTATAGGCATGGTACGACCGACCATCGGATCTATACCAGCGATGGCCGAAATGCACGCGCGTATCGTGGCAGCTTATTTTAGCGGTACCGTACCGCTGCCCGACCAGGCTGCTCGCCAGCAAATTATCGCGGAAGATAAACTGCAGCATCAAAAACAATTTCCCGAAATGCACGATCGTTTTCCGCACATTTATTTTTTTGATGATTGGATGGAAAAAATGTCCGAAATCATCGGTGCCCGCCCACAATTAAAAACGCATCTAGGTCGCTTCGATAAGCTTAAAGCCTACTTTTTTGGTGCCCCGATGCCATTACGTTACCGCATGCAAGGACCGGATCAATTGGAAGGGGCCGAGGATATTTACATCAAGCGGGTAAACAAAATTTGGGGCAATGCATTTGGAAAATGGGCCGCTAGCACGGTTCTGATTCACTTTGCTGCGCCTTATTTATTTGCAGCATTAATCATGGTTTTGTCAGTGTCCACGCTGGGAATGACGGGATTAATGTCGACTTTGTCGGGAATCGCATTCTTTTTGCTTTATCGCCAGATAGATTTATTTAGATACTTAATTAACCTAATTGTTATACAACCCATCACGATATTCGCCGGCTTATTTTTTCTCAAGGGTTATCGCGAAGAAAAACCCGACTATAAACAACCTAAGATTTTCCAGACAGTGGAATAAAACATGAAAGGACATCATCGCACAAGGACGAGCGCTTTTTTAAGACTAGAAATAGTTTCAACTATTAATCCGATTTGCCAAGATTCACTATTTCATATCAATAGGTTAGTATGGGATTTATAATTAATAATTCGATCTATCCCAATGTCTACAGAAATAAACATAGACAACTTAATAAAGCTTCGAAAACTTACTCAAATAGTTTCCGAACATCTCGGAAACAAAATTCAACAACATCTACAAACCTTAAAACCACTTTTCAATCCGTCTATTGTTTTTGGCCAATACATAAACGGTCAAACTAAAGCAAGCGTCGCAACAGCGGGTAATGATTTTGCCAAACTAAAGGCAGATTTTGATTCGCTAAGAAGGTCAAAACCATATCTAAAATTAACAGAATTGGGTAATCAACTTGACGTTTTTGGCTCATCCGTCGAGATCAACCCCTATAAATATCAGCATATTGCAAAACGCGATGGGCAAGAAAACCGCATTACCATTACATCGCCAATGAAATGGGTTATCTCTTATAAAAACCTGGGTATTGGAGTCTTGGACAACCTGGTTGGCGGACAAAAAATTGATGGCGGCGTAGACCTTCAAGAATGTGTCTTACATTACTTGGTATTGAACGCCGTTATTAGAAATACTGGCCTCAAAGATCTTTTGGAAGATCTGCAATTCCCTACAAAAATCACCGAACAGTCTAAATACGGCAATCTTCCAATTCTAAGTCTTTCATGTCCGGTTTCAACAAAGCTTCCGAACGACGATATACTTATCGACACGACCGAAATTTCAGGGACAGCGGCGTTCGAGGAAGTGATTGATATCGATAGTATCTCCAGCATGGAAGATCCTTTTAAAAACCACTTGCTGGAGATTGTAAACCGTTACGACGCTCAATTATTAGCAAATTTATAATGTTGATGCCGAAATGTATTTGAATAGAAATATTCGAATACCTATTTCTCTCGATCAATTCGCGTGAGCTGCCCAATTATCCAAAGCAAAAACCATCGCCCAATGACAAATTTAAAATTTGTTGCGCCCGTCCTTTGTTAACCGCCAACTCCACCTGACCACTCGAATTGCAGTACCAAAATGCTCGCCCCTCTTCAACTTCGCAAAAAGTGCCAGCCTGCGGAATCCTTTCGCCACCGGCAAGGAATATTGTTTTACCGTCCAATGTGGTTGTATAACGTCGGCCGGTAATCGCATTACCGTAATGGTCAAAATAAACTATCGCATCTAGATCCGACGGACAATCTTTCAACGCCGGCCCGCAATAGCATTCAATTTGGTCGGAAACTTTCTCAAGAGCGATTAGCGCGGCAATTGGGGCAAACAAATCACGGCCATGGAAACTTTTGGACAGTTTTTCTGGTTTCCACGCAATTTTATACCACTGGGCTGCTTGGGCCTGAATGGCAACGCAGTTTAACAATCCGTTGTCAGGGCCGACAAACCATTTACCATCCGCGTGCAAAACAACCGGTAAACGGTTACCCCCAACCCCAGGGTCAACGACACAAAGAATGACGCTATGCTCAGGAAAATTCCGTTGTACCGCAGCCAAAAGAAACGCACTCAGCCAAGGATCCGAAAGCGGCGCGTTATTGATTAGATCGATTATGTCTATGTTTGGCGCCGAAAACCGCAACACGGCTTCCATCTGACCCAAATAAGGCCCGTTAGGACCGAAATCGGTAAATAAACCGATCATTACATTGCTTGCTCTACCCGTAAAGAATCGACAGACTCAAGAATCTCGGTATCGGTCAGTAACATCGTTGACAATCTTTGGAAATCAAACAAATCCGTATCCGCAAGATGTGACGGTGATGCATTTTGTAGACTAGTAAAAATGGTTTCCAAGCGACCGGGAAATTGCTTGTCCCACGTTACCAACATTTCTTTCATCGCTTTGCGCTGCAGGTTCTCCTGAGAACCACAAAGGTTACACGGAATAATCGGAAAATCTCGCTGCGCTGCGTAACGTCGAATATCTTTTTCACGGCAGTACGCCAATGGCCTTATTACGATATGTTTTTGATCGTCACTAATAAGCTTGGGCGGCATTGCTTTTAATTTACCGCCATAAAAAAGATTCAGAAAAAAGGTCTCTATAATGTCATCGCGATGATGGCCCAATGCGATCTTGGTTATGCCATTTTGAGCGGCATAATTGTATAAAGCACCACGTCTTAACCTCGAGCACAATCCGCATGTGGTTTGACCCTCGGGAATAACGCGCTTGACCACGCTATAGGTATCCTGATTGATGACCGAAAAATCAATCCCGCGCTGTGAAAAATACTGTGGGAGGACCTCGCTCGGAAAACCGGGTTGTTTTTGGTCAAGATTGACCGCAATTATAGAAAAACTCAGCGGCGCACTGCGCTGTAAATTTAGTAAAATATCCAGCAACGTATACGAGTCTTTGCCGCCGGATAAACAAACCATAACCCGGTCGCCATCCTCGATCATCGAAAAATCGGCTATAGCCCGCCCAACTTCGCGGCGGAGGCGCTTTTGCGTTTTATTAAACTCGGTTTTGGCTTTTTTTAGCGATGGAATAGATGGCTTCAAATCATGCTCGATATTCTAATACTTATGTCGACAGCAGCGGTTACTCACTGATCAAGCGTTATAACGCTCGAAGATCAACGTTGCGTTAGTCCCTCCAAAACCAAAACTGTTGGACATAATCCGATCGAGTCGAACATTATCCAGCCGTTCGGTAACAATTGGGAATCCGTCAGCACCTGGATCCAGCTCATTAATGTTCGCGGACGCGCTGATAAAATTAGATTCCATCATAATCAACGAATAAATTGCTTCGTTTACGCCGGCCGCACCTAAGCCGTGGCCCGTAAGCGATTTTGTCGAATTGATATAAGGAATATTGTCTTCAAATACTGTTTTTACGGCTTCAAGCTCTCGTGTATCACCCACCGGCGTGCTGGTACCATGTGCATTGATATAATCAATACTTCCATTGACCGTGGACATCGCTTGTTGCATGCAGCGTACCGCGCCCTCACCGGAAGGCTGAACCATATCATAACCGTCTGAGGTTGCTCCGTATCCAACCAATTCAGCATATATTTTGGCACCCCTGGCTTTTGCATGTTCCAATTCCTCCAACACAATAACACCGCCGCCTCCGGAAATAACAAATCCGTCACGTGTAGCATCGTAAGGTCTTGAAGCAGTCGTCGGAGTATCGTTGTATTTGGACGACAACGCGCCCATAGCATCAAACAATACGGTTAATGTCCAATGGACTTCTTCACCACCGCCAGCGAATACGACATCTTGTTTGCCGAATTGAATTTGTTCTAACGCGTTACCTATACAATGCGCGCTCGTTGAACAAGCAGAAGTTATCGAATAGTTAAGCCCTTTGATTTTAAACGGCGTGGCCAATGTAGCAGTGTTGGTGCTGGACATACACCGCGTCACCATATAAGGCCCAACTTTCTTCAAGCCTTTTTCACGCAGATTATCAAATGCTTGCAATAAATTTGACGTTGATGGACCACCGGATCCCACGATCAATCCAGTCCGTGTATTGGAGACCTCATTCTCTTCTAAACCAGAGTCCTCGATAGCTTGTTGCATGGCGATATAGTTAAAGGCTGCTCCATCGCCCATGAAGCGTTTAATTTTCCTGTCGATAAACTCGCCCACATCCAGGTGCATCGGACCATGTATATGTGACCGAAATCCCAGTGATTCGTATTCTTCGCAGTATTCGATGCCGGAACGACCCTGTTGCAACGACGACAATACTTCTTGTTTGTTGTTTCCGATACTGGAAACAATCCCCAAACCTGTAATGACTGCACGTCTCATAAATTGAACCCGTTTAAAAATCTTCTGTTGAAGCAAATAAGCCAACCCTTAGGTCTGAAGCTTCGTATATTATTTTACCATCGACGTCCATTTCAGCATCCGCGATCCCCATAACCAGCTTCCGCATAATGACGCGTTTTAGGCTAATTTTATACGTGACCATTTTATTGCGGGGTAACACCTGGCCACGAAATTTTACTTCTCCAACGCCCAATGCGCGACCTTTGCCTGGTCCCCCCATCCAACCGAGGTAGAATCCCACCAACTGCCACATCGCGTCCAAACCAAGACATCCTGGCATCACTGGGTCCCCCTGAAAATGGCATTGAAAAAACCAGAGATCCGGGTGAACGTCCAATTCTGCGATGATTTCCCCGTTACCGTAGGCACCTCCATCTTTGTCAACATTAGTGATTCGATCGATCATCAACATGTTGGGTAAGGGTAACTGGGCGTTGCCGGGACCAAATAAGTCTCCTTTGCCACATTTCAGGAGTTCTTCCCGGTTATAACTATGCTGCTGTTGCATTCGTGAGTTCCTACGCGACCTTAAATAAACGTAAACTGTTTATTATCTTACAGTACTCAAATAAAATCAGTAATCAATTTCGGTCGATGTGCCTAAATAGGGTCTATTAACAGTAATATTACGATAATAGGCTAGACCAACGGCACTCCATTAGCATAGTTTTATCGCTAGTAAACAAAACTTAATCTATAGGCATTGCTTTACAAATGGCAAACTATCCCTTCTTGAGGACGTTCTATTTACGTTTTTGATCTTTGGCGTTAATGTCGATATTCGCCGAGTATCGTAGCCCAATCGATGTTGGTAGATTAGAGCGTACGCTAAGACACGCCGAACATAGCGACGGGTTTCTTTGAACGGAATCGTCTCGACCCAAATATCAGTATCCAAAGCCCCCCTGCCATTCAACCAACGATCAACCCGATGCGGCCCCGCATTATACCCGCCTGCTGCAAGTGCAAAATTATGCTCAAATCGTTTCAGTAAACCACTCAAATATGACACGCCGTATTTGATATTGCGTTCGGGTTCGAACAGTATATTGGAAGACCTCCAACGCTCTTTAAATTGTCTAGCAATTTGACGACCGGTCGCAGGCATAATCTGCATCAAACCGCGCGCGCCTGCGGACGAAACAATTTGATGATCAAATACGCTTTCTTGTCTGATCACACCGTAGACCATCTGTGGCGGCATATTATGTAATTTAGCGTATCGATCTATAGGGTTGCGATACAAAATCGGAAAGCGCAAAGCAAGATCATCCCAATCTTTAGCTTTAGCTACCGTGAATATCGCGGTCTGGACCAGACCCCATTTTTCGGCAATTTTGGCCGCCGTCCTTTTTTGCGCCGTATCCAGCTGATCAAGAGCATGCCACCATTGCTGACGCGCTTCGGCAAGCCGGTCAAAATACAAGAATTCCTTGACCATTCTGAATGCAGGCCAGTTCTCAAGTTTGGCCATATCGTCGGCCTGCGGAACAATAACATGGTCAGAAAACGAATAATCCATGTTTTGACGATCCGCCGCCAAAAACCCATAAAAATCGCGCTCGGCAGCCAATTTCTTGTAGATCACGGCTGCCTCGGCTGATTTACCCTGCGCCTCCAAGCTACGCGCTAGCCAATATTGCCATTTGACTTCTAATCTTTGGTTTTCATCCAATTCGTCAAATGCTTGCTTGACCTGGCGCCAATCCTGATTGACCAATCCTGCTCTCACGCGCCAGGCGCGTAGCGTTTCGTCGGCTCTGGAACCAATCTTTTGCATGCTGTTAAATGCGTTTGGATGATGCCGGTAAACCAGAGCCATTGCCAACCGTTTCTCGAGCCTTTCTTTTTCGCTTTGATCAGCCTTTAGAGTGGCACCTCGTATGTTCCATAACTGTTGGGCTAGCAATGGGTCTGTTCGGGCAAGCCTATCAATTCCGTGGATAATCGGCCATGCTTCATGGGAATTAGCGGTCTTCCAAATGGCGCACTGCGCTACTTGATTTGGTTTTTGGTGCAGTCCAATTGCTCGTCCCGCAGCCGATTGGTCCGCACGGGATAACTGGCGAGAAAGGTATTTAGCCAAACCCAATTGGCCGTTTTGCAGCGCCAACTGAAACCGTCGCCACGTCATATCAGACGCGAAATACGAACTAGTTTTTAATGCACCGAACAATTGATTACATTCGTCGGGTTGGGATTTACCGACCAGCCAAAGATCAACCGCGCCCTTTAGCGCTTTGTCGCGCTGACCAGATTGGTACAAGGCCCAGTTGTAAAGACACTGCTGTTTAGAACGGGTTGATTCTTCATAGTTCTTAACAAACCGTCCCCATTGACCCGTTCCAGCCAGATATGCCAAATAGCGCCTACGCAGCAACTTAGCGTAGCGTATACTTTGATATTCCTTAAGATAGGCTTCTATTCGCCGAACATCGCTTAAGTTACTTTTAAGATTCAGGTACTGCAAATACGGAAACAAAGGATAAGATTCCAATGAATCTACCCTACGCACGTACATGGAATGATCGCCCCGTTTGAGAGCAGCTTCGACGCTAACAAAATCGGCCCGCTGCTTTGCGAGTTGCTGGGCTTCGCAATTGGGACTAATTATAATCCCACTACAAAGAATAAATATCAGCAAAAAACAGTTAAACCGACCCGTGGAATTATACGCTTGCTTTAAGGCCAAATTACCTACTGAAACACGTGTAAATATCACTATTGGCACCCTATGTCCTCAGATCAACGCCACAAATTCAAATCGCTTCATTATTATTAATCGTCCAATTGTATTGAACCAATCGACATCAGGATATTTCTAAACCCTGCTATAAATACACCCTACAACATACGGGATAATAAGCCAAAAATCGTTTGTCATAACGAAAGCACATTGTTAGAGTGATGGACATTAATTCAGATCAATTTCGTCAAAACATGCAACAACTTCCGTCCGGGTTAGACTCCGCAGATTCAGCGTATACACGCCAACCACCGGTATATTTTATCCCCTGGTACAAACGCCGCCGGGTTGTAATATTCTTGAGTACTTTTTTGCTGTTATGTTTGATTGGACTGAGCTGGTCTTTTAGTAGGCCAGAAATTTATAGAAGCAGTGCATCCCTTTTAACCGCAAGCGCATCCGACCAGAATCAATATTGGGACGCTGATTCAACTGAATCCACAGCGGTTGGAATACAATTGAATAGCCAGCACCTCGCTCTACAAAATGAAATTTTGACCGACCCATTTTTGCTTGAACAAGTAGAGCAAAAATTGATTGAATCTGGTCAAGACCAAAACGGCAATAGCATTGACGATCTCAATTTAGGTCGAATGCTCTCTACCAGTCAGGTGCCGAACTCCCGTTTGATCCAACTTAATGCCGATGGAGCGGATCCAGCAATACTTCCAATCGTCGTAAATAGCTGGGTAGAAGTTTACAAGCAATCACGAACGAAAAATATTAATGACGCCACCAATGCAACAATTGTCGCCCTGGATGACCAGGTTGAAACCTTGGAATCAAAAATATCGGCCAAACGTAAGCAATTGGATGATTTTCGACAAAATAGCGATATCCTTTCTGATGAACGCGAAGAAAATCAGGTGCTTGCCAGACTTCGGGGTTTAAACGAATCGCTAAATGAAGCCGAGGATGAAGAACTGAAAACCAAGGCTAGGCTCGACGCCGTCAAAGAAGCAATCGCCGAGGGTCGCCCGGTTTTTTTGGAAAATAGCGACGATAATGAACGTAGCATTGCAGTGTTGGAGGAAGCCGCGCAAGTATTGCGAGAGAGAATGGCAACCTTAGAACAACAATATACGCCCGAGTATATTCAGTTGGTTCCTGACCTGAAAACTGTGCCGGATCAACTCGAAACGATAGAGGCAAAAATTGCCAAACTGAGCCAAAACGATCAAAACGTTGTATTGTCGGATTCGATGCAGGCCTATTCCGCAGCAAAACAAAAGACCATAGATATCCGCGCACAATTAGACCAACACAAAGGCACCGCTCAGCGTTTTACCACACAGTTTTCGATGCATGAAGCGCTGCAGAAGGAATTGCTAACCCTGGAAGAACGGTACCAAACGTCAAAAGACAAGGTACTGCAGGCGACAATTCAGTTACATCAAAAATATCCGCAAATCGAAGTAGTCAGAGCAGCGTTTCTTCCCACCAAGCCGATAGGACCAGATTACGCCCGTGATGCCGCAATAATCGTTGCTGCGGCATTACTGATTGCATTGATTACCGTTTTACTGACTGAATTTTTAGCTCCGGAAGCAAAATTGGCGTCTTCCGGGATAACTTTGTCGGGTATACATATGTATCCGGATGCTGAAACTGGGCAGTTTCCTGCGATGCAGCAAACGCCACAAATCAAACAACAAACTGCCTCCGGCGCATTGAGCGCGCCTATGCCTAGAGAGCTTAGTGGCGAAGAGATCACTAGGATCTGGCAGCATGCATCGCTTAAAGGCAAGCAACTGTTGTCTATACTATTGAGCGGAATCAGTATTGATGAAGCCGCTACGCTTACCAAGGGTGATATTGATCCGCAGCGGAATATCATTACGCTAAATGGTAACCATCCGCGGTCCTTGTACCTGTCTCCCACTCTCAAGTCAGTGCTAACTGAATCAGATAATGCACCTGTGTGGCCGTCATCCAATACTACAAGCGAAGACCTGCGCGTGTTTCTAGCCTGCACCGCCGCTGATGCTGGTATCGACAATACTGAGCAAATTGACGAAATTTCACTGCAGCATACCTATTTGTGTTTCCTCGTTCGCCAGGGTGCCAAACTTTCCGAGCTAGAAAATATTAGTGGTTATTTGTCTCCAGGGTCCTTGAATTTTTATAGAACCCTTTCACCTAGCGGACCTGGTTTGGCATTGGATGAATTGGAGCTGGCGTTTCCGATTTCCCCATAGTGACGCGACCTAAGTCTGTCCAATTGACAGGGAACGATTTGCGTAAATACGATTGGCAATACATCGCAAATCTTGCGATAGAGCACCGGCGCGAATTAATAGCAGCGAATACAATCTCGATACTGGCGACGCTTGCCAGTGTCCCGGTACCGTTATTAATGCCGCTGCTGGTCGATGAAGTCCTGCTCAATCGTCCCGGTTTAACGGTACAGACGCTAAACAATTTATTTCCGAATCAGTGGCACGGACCGGTTTTGTATATCGGCAGCGTTCTGCTGCTCACCCTGTTTCTTAGAATGCTTGCGATCGTATTTAACGTATGGCAAGCACGGAAATTTACCGGCATTTCCAAAGATATTGTCTACCGTATGCGCGCCCAATTGCTGGCCCATCTTCAAACCATATCGATGGCGGAATATGAAACCTTGGGCAGTGGCAAGGTCATCACTCACCTTGTTACCGATCTGGAAACGGTCGATCATTTCATCGGTACTACGATAAGTCGTTTGTTGGTCGCGGTCCTATCGATTAGTGGAACCGCTATGGTTTTGTTATGGATGCACTGGCAGCTCGCCCTGTTTATCTTATTTCTGAATCCGGTGGTAATTTACTTCACGATGCTTTTGGGCAAACGCGTTAAAGAACTTAAAACTAAGGAAAATTATGCCTTCGAATTATTCCAACAATCCTTAGCCGAAACGCTCGATGCAATCCACCAAATTCGCGCGAGCAACCGAGAAGGTTATTATATTCAACGGTTGATCGATAAAGCCCACTCCGTACAAAAACACGCGACTGCATTTGCCTGGAAGAGCGATACTGGAAGCCGGTTGAGCTTTTTGGTGTTTTTATTCGGTTTCGATATATTTCGGGCTATTGCCATGCTCATGGTGGTTTTTTCTAATCTGAGCATTGGGCAAATGTTAGCCGTGTTTGGCTATCTGTGGTTTATGATGTCACCGGTCCAGGAAATACTCGGAATCCAATACGCATTTTATTCAGCCAAGGCGGCACTCAACCGCATTAATGAAATTCTCGATTTGAACCAGGAACCTCGCTATCCACACATTAATAATCCTTTCGCTGGAAAACAAACCGTTGGAATTACCCTGGAAAACGTACATTTTGCTTATGGTTCAGGCAATGATGTACTGAATGGAATTTCACTGTCCATCCCGCCAACTGAGAAGGTCGCGCTCGTCGGCGCCAGCGGTGGGGGTAAATCAACGATGGTCCAGGTTCTGATCGGACTTTACCCCACCACTTTAGGCTGTGTGAAGTACGATGGCGTTCCGATCGAGGAAATAGGACTGGATACGGTCCGTGAGCATGTCGTTACGGTCTTACAGCACCCGGTTTTATTCAATGATACAGTACGGGCAAATTTGACCTTGGGAAGAAAACACAAGAATTCTGCTTTATATGACGCATTGGAGATCGCTCAGCTGACCGATGTAATCGACGGCTTTGACCAGGGGTTGGACACCGTATTGGGGCGCGACGGTATGCGTTTGTCGGGCGGTCAACGTCAGCGGATCGCGATTGCAAGAATGGTACTTGCAGACCCTAAAGTTGTTATTCTGGATGAAGCGACTTCGGCACTCGATACCGATACCGAGCATCAATTACACACCGCCTTGAATCGATTCTTGAATAATAGAACCACTATCATCGTAGCGCACCGGCTTAGTGCGGTTAAACAGGCTGATAGAGTTTACGTATTTGAGGATGGCAGAATTATAGAACAAGGCGACCACGACCAATTACTACAACAAAATGGGCTGTATACCAAACTTTACGGTGAGCGACAACGGCTCAATTGAGTCGTTGCCGGCAATTATTGGGAATCCTTATACAAGTTGCTAGAATGGGCCCAATAATTTCTTTCTATTTAGTCTAACCAATCTAGACACACCACAACTCTACAATAAACCTATAAGCGCACCCCATAATGTCCAGCGAATATGATTTCCACTGCCATTCCACTGCATCCGATGGACAATTATCGCCGACGGACGTCGTACTCCGTGCCCACAAAAATGGGGTTAGCTGCATATCATTAACCGATCATGACACCACCGCAGGCCTGAATGAAGCACAAATCTGCGCGAACAACGTTGGAATTCGAATGGTAGCTGGCATCGAGATATCCGCTAATTGGTCACACCAATGCTTCCATATTGTTGGCTTGGGTATCGACCCAGACAATGCCGATCTGAGTCAGGGAATTAAGCGCACCGAAACACTGCGAGAACAACGCGCTGAATCAATCGGTTTACGCCTGGAGAAAAAAGGTATTCCCGGATGTTATAAAGCAGCCAAAAAGATTGCCGGTAGCGGTATGATAACCCGCACTCACTTTGCGAAACATCTGGTAAACGACAATTATGCCAACACCATGCAGCAGGCTTTTGATCGCTATTTGGTACGGGGTAAACCCGGATTTGTCGCCACCCAATGGCCCCAAATGGAAGAAGTTGTATCATGGATCTGTGCTGCAGGTGGTATTGCTGTGTTGGCACATCCTCGGCGTTACAAAATTACCGCAACCCGCCTCCGGCAATTATTGACAGAATATAAAGACCATGGCGGTACAGCCATTGAGGTTGTATGCGGGTCCAGCAATAACAACGATATTCAAGAATCCGCCAAGCTGGCACAGCGGTTTGACTTGCTGGGTTCGGTTGGTTCTGATTTCCATAGCCCAGATAATAAGTGGATCGAATTGGGGCGTTTGCAACCCTTTCCCGACGGAATAGAACCAGTCTGGAACGTGATTTGATTTAATCTACTTTCACCGAACCGAAACACGATCGCATCTCACGTTAATGGGACAAGAAATCGATAAAGCCTTATTTTCGCAAGGTGATTTCCAACACTTTCATCAACGTCTACAACGTCAAACCGAGTTACTACAAAATTTGATAGACAACGATTGTCTATCGCACAAACAACCCGTGGCAGGATTTGAAATCGAAGCCTGGCTGGTGGACAAAGCAATCCGGCCGGTACCTAAAAACGCTGAATTTTTAGAATTATTGGATGACCCGTTAGCATCCGCAGAACTAGCGAAATTTAATATCGAATTGAACAATCAACCGATTGATTTACGCCATTCAGCACTAAAACAATTGCACCAGGGATTAGAAGTGATTTGCGGCAAAGCACACGAAACCGCTGAAGCAATGGGATTGCACCTCATCATGATCGGTACGCTTCCGACGTTAAAACAATCGGCTTTGAATCTTAGCATCATGTCGGATATGAATCGCTATCGTGCACTCAATAGACAAATATTGACTGCGCGGGGAGAGCCGATTCATCTGGAAATATGCGGAATCGAAACCTTGAATGTTTACCACCATGACGTCATGTTGGAATCTGCCGCAACGTCTTTTCAAATACATTTACAGACACCTTTACATCTCGCGCACCATTTTTACAACGCATCGATCATTGCGTCCGCACCTTGCGTTGCAGCCTCGGCAAATGCACCGATTTTGTTTGCTAAAAACCTTTGGGCTGAAACCCGTATTCCATTGTTTGAACAATCCATTGAAATTGGCGGTTACGATGGCGTGGCGCACGGACCTTTGCGGCGCGTCAGCTTTGGTTCGGACTACGCGCGAAAATCTATTATGGAATGTTTTATCGAGAATTTGGAGCACTTTCCTGTATTGCTGCCCGTGCAATTCGATTCATCCGACGAGCATTTGGATTACCTGCGTCTTCATAATGGTACCATTTGGCGTTGGAATCGCCCTTTAGTAGGTTTTGACAGTGACGGTACGCCACACATAAGAATCGAACAACGAGTAATACCAGCCGGGCCCACGCTAGCTGATATGCTCGCAAATGCCGCATTTTTTTATGGCACTATTAGTTACTTACACGACCAATTCGGTGACCAGGTACCTACCCTACCCTTTCATATTGCCAAAGATAATTTTTACAATGCCGCACGTTATGGCTTAGATGCCTCCATTACATGGTTGGATCTAGAAAAATACCGGGTAAAAGACTTGATGCTTGAATTTCTTATACCTCAGGCTTATGAAGGTCTTAATAAATTGCAGTTGGTACCCGAAGATGCAAATTATTATCTAAGTATCATGCAGAAGCGCGTAGAAAACGGGCAAACTGGTGCGCAATGGCAGCGAAATTATCTACAGAAACACAGCGCAGATTATACCGGGATGATGCGTGCATATTTAGCCAAACAATGGTCTGATAAACCCGTGCACGAGTGGTCTATATGCTAGTTTTACCGCAACTCACTCAGCTCGAGGCGTTACCCGAAGGATTTTTGCACGCTTCCGCCGTATCTCTGCACGAGATCATTCCTCAACCGACGTTAATCCATCTCTCGGGCCGCGAAAAAAAACCCTTGTTTATTTCTATACTATTGCACGGCAATGAACCGACCGGATTTTACGCGGTGCAGCAGATGCTCAAGAAACAGCGTGACACTATATTACCCCGTTCGATGTCCATTTTTATAGGCAATGTCGCTGCTGCAAAAGCCGGGGTTCGTCGACTGGAGTATCAGCCAGACTATAATCGCGTTTGGCCTGGCACAGATCAATCACCGTGCAACGAATCCGAAATCATGCAGCAGGTGTTAAACGAAATGCGGGCGCGCGATGTATTCGCCAGCATAGATATCCATAACAACACCGGAATAAATCCGCATTACGCTTGCATTAATAAACTCGACAACCAATTCACCCAACTGGCACATTTGTTTAGTCGTTTAGTCGTCTATTTTATCCGACCCAAGGGCGTTCAATCGGCCGCTTTTGCCGAAGTTTGTCCTGCGGTAACATTGGAATGCGGTAAACCTGGCCAAAAATTCGGCATCGAGCACGCAATGGCGTTTTTGGAAGGCGCCCTTCATTTAACAGACATCCCAAAACACGTCATTTCAGCTAATGACATTGATCTTTTCCATAGCGTTGCCCAAGTTAAAGTCTCAGAAAATATTGAATTCAGCTTCAATAAGCTGGATGCGGACCTGTTATTGGAGGCAGACCTGGATCGCATGAATTTCACTGAGATACCTGCAAGTACTATACTAGGGCGCGTCCGTCACCGATCCCAAATCCCGTTGGTCGTAAAAAACGAGTGGGGCGAGGAGTGCACTTCAGATTATTTTCGAATTGATCGAAACGAATTGATTATCAACAAAGCCGTCATGCCTTCGATGTTTACGTTGGACGAAGAAATAATTCGGCAGGATTGCCTGGGTTACCTAATGGAACGAATCTCGGTATGAGCGATATTCCATTCTGGCAGTCCAAAAAATTGACCGAGATGAATCAAACCGAGTGGGAGTCACTTTGCGATGGCTGCGGCAAATGTTGCCTGAGCAAATTGGAAGATGAAGACAACGGGGAGATAGTATTTACCAGCGTGGTATGCGATTTGATCGACTCTGAAACCTGCCGCTGCACCAGATATAACGAACGCACCCGCCTTGTACCAAGCTGTGTAGACATAAAAAAGGAATCTTTCGTACAATACGATTGGTTACCCGGGACCTGTGCATACCGACTATTGGCAGAAGGGAAAGACCTCCCGTCATGGCATCCTCTGGTTACGCACGACCCAAATTCGGTCCACGAAGCAGGAGTCTCAGTACGCAGCTATGCTGTCAAAGAAAGTGAAGCGGGGGATCTTAGCGAATATATTATTGAATGGCAGAATTAAAATTCGGCAGTGGCCCTTCTAATTGCCAGATTCCCCGATCTTCGTCGTACAACCAGGTTTGTTGATCTACTAATTTTTTAACCGTGCCTTGCTGTTCGTGATAAAAACGAATTTCTACGGTTTGATCCACGCGATCGAAATCACCATGAATTTCCTGTCTGATCACGTCGTATGAAATAACCTTTATTTCGCTGAACTTTTCAGGGTCGACAAAATTACTCAGGTCTTTCTGGACCGTTTGAGCATCGCCGTATGCACCCCACCGTATGGATTTTTCATACAACCGCAGGGTATTATCCATATCCATCTTCTTTTTGTCTGTCGAGCAAGCTCCAAACCCGATAGTCAACACCAATAAGAGCCAGACCGTCCTTCTCATTGGCTCGTTCTCAAACTTTTCCGTTCGTTAATCATCGATCCATTGCTGCAATGCCGCTATGATTTTGATAGCCTGATCTGGACTGGAGATATTAAATTTGGATTTTTGCTGGTATTCGCCGTTGCGCTTTTGATAGCGTCGAATGGTAAAACGATCAGCACTGTATTCTTCTTTGCGCCGATCCCAGTCTTGATAACGGTATATCACTGTAGCCCACGCACCGCGGGTCAGTATTTCCTTATCCAGCTGTTTGACCGTTTGGATATCGCCATCGGTATAATCAACGCTAAGATCTTCTACATCTGCAGCCATATACTCTCCATTTGGTTAGGCATCAAAATATCGGTGTTGAAAATACTACAGTCGCTCTTCCCCGGCAAGCGATTAAATAGACAAACTATAACGATTAGCACAATATCGGTAACCAACGAGTCAATTGTTTCCAAAACACCCGTCCAAATCTTTAATCAAATCCAACAATTGCGAAGTATCTTCTTTCACGTCACCAAGTGCTTCTGCAGCATATGGCAATATGTTGCAGGTCGATGGCAGTCCGGCCCGATTATCGATGATTGTTCGGAATCGGACGATGAGTACAAATTGCATCCATTGATTAAAACTCAATGTATCGTAGCAAAAAGGCATTTCACTGCTTAGCGCTATTCTATCCGGTTGAGTCGACTCCCAAATACCTAATTGGCGCATTTCCCTTTCAATCCCGATCAGGATTGAAGCCAAGCCCATAGAATCAGTGCCCCCCATCAATACCCGGCATAAACTGGCCAAAAGCACGGCTACCCTCACCCGTATCAATCGTCTTGACGATCTCCAAAGTCTTCACATTCAAAACCGATACATTGTTACTGAACCAGTTTGCAATATAGACATGCTTATCGTTTGGATGGGTCGCAACGCCTTCCGGATACTCACCAACGTCTACGGTATCAATCGTTTTTAGTGCCTGAGTATCGATGATACCCACCGAATTATCGTATTGATTGGTTACGACCAAACGCCGTTCTCCGAGTGCCAAAGCGACCGCATAGGGCCGTTCGCCAGTACGAATATTAGCAATGCGCTTACGCGTCATTAGATCCACTACACTCACATCGTTGCTCTCGACATTGGCGCTATATAAGCGTCGCTGATCCCGATCGACCGTTATCCCAAACGGATGCTTGCCTACCGCGACCTCGCCCACGACCTTGAGCTTCTTGGTATCTAAAACGGAAACTGAATTACTATCCCTGTTGGCCACATACAACGTACTTCCGTCTATACTGACTACAATACCGGCGGGCGATTTACCGACATCAATTCGCGACACGATTTCCATCGCAACCGCGTCCAATACCAACACCTTATCGTTATACCAATCCGAAAGATAAACCCTGCGCCCCACGGGACCCACGGCAATCCCAACCACTACTTCACCAATTGGTACGTTTTGAATCACTGTTAGTGATCGACCATCGATCACAGTCAAATCCTTGCTTTGCGGATTGCTTATAAAAACTCTATTGCCATCCAACGTTACTGCGACACCTGCAGGTTTAGAGCCGACTGCTAAAGCCTTGGTTACCTTCCCGCTTTTTGTATCAATAACCGAGACTGTATCATCACCCTGATTGGTAATATATGCATAAGGACCAGATTCAGCCCAGCACGAAGTTAACTGGGCCAGACCGGCAACTAATGCCGCCGCAATGTATTTCAAGTTACCACCGAAATGCGACTATTTACCTTCAACGGTTTTCTTCAAATTTCCTAATCCGGACTTGAAGATATCAGACACTACGCCAATCGCAACTTCTTCGGTCAATTCAGGCGGCGGGTTGTTATT
Organism: uncultured Methylococcaceae bacterium; assembly: GCA_964619885.1. Taxonomy (GTDB): domain Bacteria; phylum Pseudomonadota; class Gammaproteobacteria; order Methylococcales; family UBA1147; genus CAZUGA01. The sequence goes on along the minus strand of CAZUGA010000042.1, from coordinate 18,657 downwards.
CATATAGCCTCTATAAAACCCACTTTTCCAGATTACCTGGGAACCCCCTTTTTTATTATCCTTAACCATTAGTGTCGCCGAATAATTGGAGACGGGTACGACTTTAACAGGAACATCTTCTCCGGAATGTTTGATGGTTTTAGCGGTACTCATATCGGTAATTCGATACGAATATATCATCTTCTCGTTGTTATATTTTTTGACCACTTCGGTGATCATGCCACCGTCTTTTAAGGTTAACACCCGACTAGCACAAGGTGTATCGCTGCCCGCCCAAACAAAAGCATTTGCATCATTCTCTTCACACTTACCATCACTACCCGGCAAATTTTCGGCCGTGGTACTCTTTACCGGTGGCAGCCAGCTTAAATTGCCAAAATCCTTGATCTCAGCCCAAACCTTCGCCGGTGGTGCGTCAATATCGATTTTTTCCACAACCTTTTGTCGAACCGGACCATGGGCACTGACCAACGACGCCCAGGTTATTAACAGACAAACAGCTGAGGGTATTAATATTTTCTTCATTTCTTCTCCAAAATTATAGAAAGGGGCAAATTTTTTATCATGCCAAGTTTACCTTAAGAGTGCAATTATAAATCCGCGTCAAATGTAACTGCGGTTGCAGTGCAGGCATTACTCGATGAATTCATACATCGCTTCTTCCAGGATTCGAATAAAGTTCGAATCCTGGACAACCATAATGCGTGCTTAATTAATCCACCCTTAACGGCGCAGCTACTCCAGTCGATCGAAAACGCTTGTAATCATCCAAGACCAATTCATGATCAAACACCAGATTTTTATTCAAAGCCGTTGGATCAACTGCAAATACATTCTTTGCATCATCTGCTGCCACCGGACTACCGCTAGCTTCGGCAACATAAACGGCGGTAACAGTATGTCCGCGCGGGTCCCGCGACGGGTCCGAATATATCCCCAATAACGCGATTAAGCACACATGGAGCCGAGTTTCCTCGAATGCCTCTCTAATTGCAGCCCTTTCTACCGATTCACCAACGTCTACGAAACCTCCAGGAATGGCCCAACCTAGCGGTGGATAAAGGCGGTCAATTAATACTACAGGACGTGCAGGATAATCAATAAGTTCGATAATCGTATCAGCGGCCAGCGCAGGAGTCTGAGGTCTAGGCATTGAACTATGACAGTTGTCCAAAAGTCGCCACTCTGATACGTACTGAATATTCTGTCAAATATAATGAATTTGATTGATCGGGTGGCAAATTAAAACCCATAGATTACCTATAATAAAATGCAATAAATTCGATGATTGGAGAATAGCTATGGCGCCGACAAAAAATTGCGACAAAAGCAAAATAATAGATCCCAGAATTCTATTGCTGTTGCTTGCCCTAATTCTAATCACCCCATCGATATCACAAGCACTCCCTCACCAAGAAGGCAACCTCGAGCACTACCTGAAGGCAATCGATTACGGAAAGAGAGCAGACCAATCCTGGACCAAACCTTCCGCGAAATTCCTCCAAACCTTTGCCGACGTATTTGAGGCTTTCCTGGATTCAAATTACAAACGAGCACACAGATTGGGTAAAAAAATTGGCTATCAAGTGATCGAATTTGTTGATAATGGCCACTCTCCGGTAGAAACCCACTATATGTTGCAGGAAAAAACCTTGATAGGTTCTCCGTCTTACAAAGGTGCGGGTATTTTTGTCACAAAAACGGCAGGAAAACCCATTGCTATCGAAGCCCCGCATCCACAATCTGATTTATACACTGAACTACAGGCAATCGAACTTTATATTCGAAGTCCATCTCGTTTTCTTTTTATAGCCGGATCACGGCGTAACAGTTCAACATCATCAAGCGCGTGCAGCGGCAACTATTTCGCCAGTGATGCGGTCCACAACACAATGCACACGTACTTTGTTGCACACAAACAATTGGCAGAATTCAATCCGGAAACTTTATTCCTCCAATTGCACGGTTTCGGATCGTCCAGCCTTACAAAGCTTCAGACGCAATGCCAAACCAGTAATGAAAACATAATCAATTTAAGCCCAGGTTTAAAATATTACCCTAACGGGCAATCGATAAATTTTATCGACGTACTGGCCGCATCAGTAAACAACGCGGGTCAAACCAAAGCCTGCATATATGGCCGTGATACTGGATCATTGGGTGGAACCACAAATACAACTGGCCGATTTAGTAATCACTCGGATAATGCATGTACAGAAAAGGCAACCCAATTCAGCGATCAATTCATTCATATAGAGCAAAGCTTTCCGGTCAGAGCGTCATATGGAAGTTTGGTTAATGATCAAATTCTCGATGCGATAGAAAAATACTACGAGAACCTGTAAATTAAGAAAGGATCGGGAACTGATAGTCATCGTTCGCGCGCAAACCAGATGCACGTTCCTCTTTCCATTTCCTAGATTCAACCCATAAGTGAATAACTTGTAAAGTCAAGAAGAAACGGTCAGTTGCTCGTAGTCTAACCGTTTTTTCTCCTGCAAGAGATGACACGATGAAACCCTACAAACAACTGACCTATGAACAACGATGCCAAATTGAGGCGCTAAAGAAAAGCGGTTTTTCGCAAGCCGACATCGCAGCGGCCATTGGCTTGACGCAATCTACGGTTACACGAGAATTAAAACGTAACATAGGCTTACGCGGCTACCGCCACAAACAGGTGCAGACCAAAACGGATGAACGGCGCAGGCAAGCACGCAAGGCGATAAAGATGACCGCTGATGTGATTACCGTAGTCGAGAGCAAGCTCCAGGAGAAGTGGAGTCCGGAGCAGGTCTCAGCCATGAGCGCATTTACCTGCATGTCTGGTTCGAAAAACGGATGGGGGGCGACCTCTATACCCACCTTCGCAGGCAGGGCAAGAAATAACAGAAGCGTAGCAATGGGAAAACGTCACGCGGGCAAATAAAGAACCGCGTAGGCATTGAGCATCGGCCTCGCATTGTTGATGAAAAGCGTCGCGTGGGAGACCGGGAAATCGATACCGTTATTGGTAAAGGTCATAGTGGCGCCCTGGTGACTACGTTTGAGCGGGTCACCGAATTTACGTTGAGTCAGCGAGTTAACAGCAAAAGCGCTAGGGGCGTCACCGATGCAACAATTGCACTGCTATCACCTTATGCAAACGTGGTTCATAGCATTACTGCTGACAATGGAAAAGAGTTTGCATCGCATGAAAGAATTACCGAAGCGCTGGACGCGCCCGCTTACTTTGCCCGACCGTACCATACGTGGGAGCGTGGACTCAATGAAAATACCAACGGTTTGTTACGCCAATACTGGCCCAAGTCGACCGATTTTAAACAAGTGACTAATACAGAAGTTCAACGGGTGGTTAGAAAGCTTAACCAGCGACCGAGAAAAACCCTTGCCTTCAAAACACCAGCGGAACTGATGCATCATCACTTGGCGGCCCAGGCCGCGTGATCCGTTATGCACTTCGGAGTTGAATCCGCGTTTTAAGAAACCGGCAGATGCCCGGAGAAACCCCCGAAGGGTAGCGCGTACAATTATGGAGGCTGCGGTCGGAATCGAACCGGCGTAGACGGCTTTGCAGGCCGCTGCATAACCACTCTGCCACGCAGCCAAATTGAGCGAAGCCGCGAACAGCCAGCTTAGAAGAAATTGGAGCGGGAAACGAGATTCGAACTCGCAACCCAGTTAAATAACTATTAGTTGTAATACTATCTTCTTCACCAGAAGAATCGGATATTCTACCATGTACTGTGATAAAAGTGTGATATTTTGGCAATTGCCAACATTGTGATTGACTAGACTGGAATCTTCATACATGAACCAAGGGGGGTTGGTTGCTCACTTCTTCATTATTCACCCTTCTAATGTTAATCAGCGTGCAAAACTTACCAGGGCTCTGGGGAAAACAGCTTTGAAAAGTTTCCACCCCAGATTGTTTAAAATCCGACCTTTTGTCGGAGAACCCTGGAGTGTTAACCATGGATATCATCGCCAAAGTCAGAAGACGACATCTTGTCATTGGGGAAAGTATTAGTTCAATTGCCCGTTTCCTTAAAATCTCTCGACCTACCGTTAGAAAACATTTGTCGACAGAGACTGGGCCTGTTTATACACGAGATTCCCAACCGGAACCAAAGCTAGGTACATTCAAACCATTATTGATCAACTGGCTAGAAGTTGAACACCAATTCCAGAAAAACTTGAAAAACTGTTCATCTTCAGCCGGAATCACTGTTCCCATTCAACCAGAATCGATGTTCACGTTGCGCCAGAATCAGTGTTCAGATTGGGCCAGATTATGCATTATGGCGATGTTCCCTTTCAGATGGTCTATGACAATCTTAAAACAGTGGTTGATACGGTATTTGTGGGCAAAGAGCGAAAGTTTAATCGTCGCTTTATGGCCTTGGCTAATCATTATCTGTTTGAACCGGTGGCTTGTACACCTGCCGCCGGTTGGGAAAAAGGACAAGTGGAAAACCAGGTCGGTAATGTCAGAGAATGGCTCTTTACGCCGCGTGCTAAATATAAGACCTTTGAGGATTTAAACCGTTGGTTGGAACAGCGCTGTACCGAATTATCAAGCCGAAAACATCCTACATTATCCTCTCAAACGATTGCAGACTGTTTTCTTAAAGAACAACCATTATTTCGCCAAATAACAACGCCCTTTGCTGGCTACATTGAACATTTATTAAAAGTCAGTCGGACTTGTTTGGTTAGACTGAATAGAAATAATTACAGCGTACCTGCACAATGGGTCGGACAAACTGTTTCAGTCAGAATCACAGCTTTCTCGCTCACTGTCGTCGCAAAAGGTGAAATCATTGCAGAACATCAGCGCAGTTTTGTTCGTGATGAAATGGTGTGCAATCCCTGGCATTACCTATCGGTATTAGAAAAGAAGCCCGGAGCCTTACGTAATGGCCTTCCCTTTCAAGCGTGGGACTTACCCGAACCGATACAGCAAGTCAGAAAAAAACTTCTACAACAAGATAAAGGCGATAAAGCTTTCGTTGACTGCCTATTGCTAGCAAAAGACGTGGGAATAGAGGCCTTTGAAACGGCCTGTGAGCTGACGCTGGAATCAGGCATCATCACGGGGAGTATTGTACTCAATGAGCTTAGGCGATTAACAGAGCCGAGGCGTCCTAAAGAATTGAATGCTGGTCATCATTTGCATCTGACCACAGAGCCACAAGCTGACATTGAACACTACGACCATTTACTGGGAGCACACCCTGTCCATTGATCTACTCGCACAGCTCAAGGACTTACCACTCTATGGAATGGCAGAAGCCTGGTCTGATATCAAAGCTGAAATACCACAAAGACGACAGGATCTTGCGCCAGAAATATTACTGAAAAAACTGATTAATGGCGAGAAAACTCATCCAGATGGACGCGGTTATTTTAGATGAACTGGGTTACTTGCCGTTTCCAACGTCAGGCGGTGCATTGCTCTTTCATCTCATCAGTCAGCTTTATGAACGGACCACGCTGATAATCACCACCAACTTAAAGTTCAGCGAATGGGTACATGTTTTTGGTGATGCAAGGATGACAGCCGCACTTCTAGATCGAATTACTCACCATTGTGACATCATTGAAACAGGGAACGATTCTTACCGATTCAAGCATCGAAAATTAGGGCTAAAAACGGATTAACCGACTAAACCAAGTGGAAACTTTTCAACGCTGATTGACAGTCAAAGTCAAAAGAAAGATTTTGGGATTTTGTTACCGAAATCGCCCTAATATATCGCCAGGGAGGGTAAACATTTATTACCAGCAAAGTTCTTCACTCACTGCTTATTTTATTTCACATATGGTGCAATTTTGGTGTATTATTAGCACCATATAAACACCGTATTAGAGGTTTAACAATGACGAGACAAAGCATTTCATTTACGACACCAAACGATGAATGGCTAAAAGCTCAGGTTGAGAGTGAGGAATACACCAGCAAAAGCGATGTCGTAAACGATTTGATACGAAAAGCGCGAGCGCAACAAAACGAAATTGAATGGATACGCGCTAAACTTATCAAATCCGAGAAAAGTGGATTCACAAATATGACCCGCGATGAAATTCTTGCTAAATCAAAGGAAGAATTGCGCCGCAATGGGGAATTATAAACTCAGTGAAGATGCACAGGCTGACCTCATACGAATTCATCAGCGCGGCGTTCGTGAATACGGCGAAACCCAGGCCGACAAATACTATCATGCCTTTTTTGTTCGTTTTGAACAGCTAGCTGAGCAACCGTATTTGTATCAAGCCGTTGATTATATCCGCGAAGGTTACAGGCGCAGCGTATGCGGCATTGATAGTATCTATTATCGTGTTGAAGGTGATACCGTCGAGATTATGAGCATATTAGGGCGACAGAACACCGATGAAAAACGATGAATTTCATTTAGGGTGTGAATTCAAGACTGGAAGCGAGAAAACATTCCGCTGCACCGATATTGGGCAACGTGTAGTCGTTGCTATATGTATTAGCGATTATCCAGATGACACCAGTTGGTACAATGGGCCGCCTTATGCAGTTGCAGAGCTCGTATTTGATGAAGATTCGCAAGAAGACTGTTCGCTAATCTAATAACCGAACGCTTTAGAATAAAGTATTCACTTTCTGTACGGCAGTTAAATGCGCTCACCCCTCAATTTATCAAAAACCTCAGATTCGTACGACTGAATTTTTCTAACGATTGGATATCGCTTAGACCACCGTCTAAACCAAGACGCCCTATCAATTCCAACTACCCGAGCCTTTTCCGACTCATTCAACCACAAATACCCAGTAAACCCACACCGCTTGCACTTGTTACCACTACAATGTGGACACCGCGGTTCTCTGACCATTTCAATGATGGCTAGCTGGGTTAGACCGCGCAGTAATTCTTTATCTTTCGGCACTCGCCATTTGTGCTTAATCGCCAATTCACCAACCATCAAATAGATCCGATATAATAATTCGGGCTCAACGGATTTATCCTGGATCCACTTGGCTACCGCATACAAATACGCTTCCCGCGATAACCCAGCCAGAACAGCCATTGGCTAGCGTATTGGTTAGGTACGACAAGCATGCAAGTAATCTATGCTCGGCCGAAACGGCCAAAAACTGCCTGGGTAAATGGTCAGAATTCTATCAAGATGCGATGGTATCGGACCTATTACCGGATAAACAAGCTGAATTTGTGGAACGGCCCAAATCAAAAGGTTATAGCAACGAATATATTAATCGCATATTGACAACGGGAATTGCCGCGCTAAATTCCGCTTACAACAACCAGATGATCACCTATGTCCCGCCGGTTGAAAAACTACCTGCCGGAAAACCCCGGGATCGAATATTGACCCTTTAAGAAGCGGCCGCATTGATCGATCACGCAGGCGGAAAGCTTATTTGGTATTGTTTAGTAGCATTCAACACTGCTACAAGACCCGAAACCATTTTGGAATTGCGCAAAGATCAAATAGACTTCGATAACCGGTTAATCGACCTGAATCAACTCGGCCGATAACAAACTAAAAAGTTCCGTCCGGTTGTACCGATTACAAAGACACTTTTGCCCTGGCTGAGACGATGCGAGCGCGACTTTTTAATCAAATACCGGGGTAAACCCGTCAAGAGCATCAAAACGACGTGGCGAAAGACCAGGGACAAAGCTGGATTAAGTTCAGACGTAATCCCGTACACGATACGACACACGGTCGCCACAGAAATGCGCAAACGCAATGTGCCACCTTGGGAAGTTGCTGGATTTCTAGGGCACCAAGTAGCCGAATTCAAGACAACTCAACGCTACGCAAAGTATGCACCGGATTATTTGAGCAATGCGGCCGCAGCGATTGATGACTATTTTCAGGATTTGCAGAGAATTATGTCGAAACGGATTGTGCCTCTATCAAAACGCTGGAGGGTGAAATGACTAGAAATATATCAAGTAGAGTTACTATTGGAGTTTTCGGACTATTAACTATGTTATTTACAGCACTGAAATTAACCGGATATGTAGAGTGGCCCTGGCTGGCCGTTTTATCTCCGATATGGATTCCAATTTCAGTCGAACTAATATCAGCTTTATTGTTTTACAGTGTAGAGGACTGAGCATCGAAACATGTACAGTCCATGTACACTAAAAACTGGCGGGGCTTGTAAGTGATTGAAAAATGGAGCGGGAAACGAGATTCGAACTCGCGACCCCAACCTTGGCAAGGTTGTGCTCTACCAGCTGAGCTATTCCCGCATCAATCTAAACGAGCATTTTAACTTATCAATGGATCTTGTCAACCGACGGCAAACTGCCGAATAGATATTAATGATCCACTCATATGCACCTGATATGGCTCATCAAAGCTCATAAGTATCTCCTTCAGCGGGCGCGATACAGCGAGTTTTCGAATTTAAGGAATTGAGCATACGGGTGGCAACTTCATGCTTTAAATCAATATCATCGTCTGTTTGGTCGGGATCATGATGAAACAGATGGAGCTCTTTAACTTCGGCCGCATGCGCTAGTTTAACGACTTCGCCAATGCAGGAATGCCCATACTCTACTTTGCTTGGATATTCCTCATCGGTATAGGTTGCGTCAGCGATCAATATGTCGGTTCGTTTTATAAAGTTCACCAGCCGTGCAACATAAGTTGCGCTATATTGCGGCAGGTCTGGGCGAAATAATTCGTTATCCGTCACATAACAGATACTCTTGCTTTGGCAATAGACTCGGTATCCCAGACAGTTGCCGGGGTGGCTAAGCAACATCGTTTCTACCCGAATATCATCGAAATCAAAGCTACCCTCATGCAAATCATGGAATATTACGCTAGCGCCAAATTTTTGGATTGTAATCGGAAAATAGACCCCTCCCATCTGCCCACTTACCAGCTCCCTAACGGTTAGATCGCTATGCGATGCACCGCAAATCTCGAATTCATTACCCGGGATATATAACGGAGAGAAAAATGGCAACCCCTGGATATGATCCCAATGAGGATGAGATAGAAACAACCGGGCAGTCACCGGTCGGTCATCTTTGCGCATCAGTTCGTTGGATAATTCTTTGATCCCGGTTCCGGCATCAAAAATAAATAAGCGTTCTCTAGGTAACGAAAGCGTAACACAAGGCGTATTGCCTCCATACTTAAGTGTTTTGCGGCCGGGTACCGGCAGTGTACCCCTAACACCCCAATATTGGAGAATCATTTGATCTGCCAAAATTTGCCGAATCTGATCCAAAAACGTTTCGGGATCGATTGGTTTTAATAGATAACCATCCGCACCTAATTCGCGCGCACGTTGCCTGTCGAATTCGTAGGTTTTCACCGACATCATAACGATTTTGGTGGCAATTAATGCATCACTGTCCCTAAGTTTTTTGCACAACTCGAAACCATCCATACCCGGCATCATAATATCGCTGAGCACACAATCGGGGCTTTGCGTTTGAATACTCGCTACCGCATCATCGCTTGAATTTGTACAAGTAACGCTGTGACCGCCAGCTTCTAATAGAGTCTTTACCAGCTTTAAAATCACTGGATCATCGTCAACCACAAAGAACTTCATTGATTTATCCATCCTTAGTTCCGGTCATGATAGTTTTTCAGTTCGGCTCGAGTCTGTCGAACCGTGTTATCAATCAGCGAATCAATTTCGGCGATATCGCCGGTACTAAGATCACCCTTGTGGCGCTGAAGTTCCTGCAACCTACTGTCCAATATGGCCGCAACATCACTCGTCACCGAAAATCCAAAGCTTGCGCCTGACCCAGCCAATGAATGTGCCGCTCGTTGGAGTTTATCCAAATATTCAGAACTTTCGCCCTTCGTTGCCAACCGCAACGCGGACTGATATTCATTGATATCACGGAGCCTAGCCACAAGGTTGCCGGCAAATTCTTGCTTTAACTTCTTTAACTGCGATTCAAATTCAGCTTCATTCACGGATCAATCGCCCGATCCCAAATTACGGAAATCGTCTTAGAAAGGGTCATTGGATCGAAAGGTTTCTGAATTATCCCGGCAGCGCCTAACGCTTGGAATCGTTTTATTTCATCAACTTGATAGGTGGCGGTCAAAAATACGATTGGAGTCTCAGCCAGGATATCGATATTTCTCAACGCAGCAAAGGTTGCCATTCCATCCATTTCCGGCATCATCACGTCCAGTAATACCAGGTCCGGGACAAAAAGGGGCGCATTTGACAGACCTTCGGCGCCCGATGCGCAAATCATTACATTGAAACCACCAATGGCTTCCAAAGCCAAGCGAGCGATATCTCGTATATCCTGTTCATCCTCAATATACAAAATTCGCTCCAAACTCCTTTTAAGGTGCATAAAGTATCCCTAAATCATGAATCAATCCAAAATTTTTGAGTACGGTTTGGATTAAAAAACGCGTCGTCGATAACCGTATCCTGAACGCCCACTAATTGTGCTTTTAACTTTTTTAACAGATGCAAATACGTTATTGCCAATAGTTTTCAGACCGTAACACTTAACAATCACTCAATTCAATAGCAGAAGCTTTCAGTTGATGTTGATCCTTGACAAAAACGATTTATTTGTAGTTTGCAAATCTCAATCCTATGACCTATTTTTTAGGTAGACTCGTGATCAATCAGGATAGTGCGATTTGAATTCTCTTCCCGAATGGCGGCAAATATACATGGCTGAAAATCGTAGACAATTTTCTCGCGTGGATGCCGAAAAAAAAATAACCGTTGAAACCGACCAACCGGAAATCGGTGAATTGGAAGGCAGTATTTCGGATATCGGGCAAGGCGGAACCAAAATTTTTCTCCCCAAACCATTGGAATTAAAATCTAAAGTTCGCATAGTCGGGATGCGCTACGATCACGGCGCGGTTCCTGCCATGGTCAAATGGGTTAAGAAGAATTCAGATGTCGAATATGAAGTTGGTGTCCAATTTCTGGGCCAAAATGAGATCGATTTTTATTCTGATGTCATAGAAAGTGACGAACCCATTCCAACCCCGTTAAAACGAGGACCGAATTCCTCCTAATATTCCTATCGGGTTCCACTTCCCCAACGCCGTTATGCCTGGGTAGTTAACCCTAAAGTTAGCTTCCGTTAATCACTACGCTTTGTATATACCACGGATTAACGCTAAACCCACAAATCTAGTACATTCACAAAATATTCGAGTTCTTATCATTTAGCTCAATACGCGGCACTTCTTTGACCCAATAAAACGCCTAAGAAATTCAGCACAAATACCAAATTTTAAAAAATACAGGTTATCGTCAAGAAATAACCCCAGCTTTAAGGTCTTAAAGCGAAAATCAATCTATTAAGCCATTCGCTTCAATTGCTGTAGGATTGAAATCATGTGCTATAACCAACGAGCCAGAAGTGTTCAAAGCACCTTGTTTCACGATCAACAGCGCGCTATAAGCTTTATACAACTACCGAGCCAGGACAGGCGTTAAGGGACGGATTCCTTATGGAAATTACCAATCAGTCTGATAACAAACACGCGGCACTGAAAAAGCGTATACAGGCGTGAAGCTTAATTGTCGTTGTTATTGTATTGATACCTATCGTCTATGGATTCATCTATTTTCAAGATCGTAATGACTACACCACCAGCCTGTATTTTCGCAATCTCAGCGAAATTGAAAGTCAGCTCAATCAAGGGCTAAAGAGCCTTGATTATCTAGTAGACTTCGCCCTCAACGAAAATAATCCACAAACCGAGAAATTTTGCGATAACTATAAGAATCACTTTGCCAATTATTCAAAATCGTTAAAGCATATTATGAATCCAACTCCCGAACTGATCTATGGCGAGTACTGGCACCGACATTCTATGTTGCTGTGTTATTGGGTATTGGTTACCTAATTCTTTCCAGAGGCCATATCGGAGAACTTATGATCACAGTTCTCCCTGTACTTTTGGCGGGAGGGCTTCCCTTTATCGGTCAGGTATTTGAAAAAATTTACCCGAGAACAATTAGCCTCTATCAGTACCAAAAACAGGCTTACCACAGTAACTAGGGCTGAAACGAACACCAGTTAACCGAGAAAGGTTATGAACTAGACCGAATTGTTTCAGTATTGATCCTCTGGGCGGAAAATAATAGCGATCCTACCAAAGCATATGAAGCGTTCGGTCGCGACGCATTGAACCCTAAGAGACCATTGCAAATAGCTCTCCAAATTGGACTGACAACCAACTATTCTTAACTTCTAGTCGTTACCTTTCAGCTATGATTGATCTGTCAGATGAACTAAAACAACGGCAATGCCATGACTAAACAAATACGCTGGTTAAACCGGGAAATATCCGCTTGGCAATCCGAACAGTTAATTTCCGATCAACAAGCCACGCAAATTCGGGCACGATACGCGGTTGGGGAAAACCCTAGCGGGTGGGACAAACTTATTTTTCCAGTAATGGGCGCTGTTGTATTCGGCCTTGGGATAATCTTGTTTTTTGCTTATAACTGGGCCGATCTACATAAATACCAGAAACTTGCCGTAGTATTTGGCAGTTTGTTAACGGTACATGGACTGGGTTACTACATTAATAGATCCGTTCCGGCAAAAAAAGGTCTTGCCGAGGGTATGCATGTATTGGGCACGATGTTGTTTGGTGCTGGTATTTGGTTGATCGCACAAATATATCACCTGGATGAACATTACCCGACCGGACTTCTGGCATGGGGATTGGGCGCATTGCTATTTGCGTGGGTCCTTCCATCGGTTGCCCAAGGCTTGATCGCTGTGGTGCTATTTTCGCTTTGGTCAGGAGTGGAAATCGTCGATTTTCGACAAACTTTTCACACCAGTTGGCTAACTATATTGGTTGGTTTGGTTCCGCTAGCGTGGATGATGCGATCTCGCGCACTATTGTTCTTTTCCTTATTGGCATTCTCGATTTTATTTATTTACAACATTGCGGAAAACCGATCTTCGATCTTAAATTATCTCCCATTCTTTCTAGCTTGCTTATATATGGCCTTAGCCAATTTGGTAATACCAAGCCGCTTTCCGGAAAGCGCATCGGTGCTACATTTCATCGGATTCGCTACCTATATGTTCTGTCTATACCTATTTAGTTTCGAGTTCCACGGCGGCTATTTCTCTAGACATTCCTCATATCAGTGGGGCAGCCTCGCATATTATTTTACCCCAATAACGGTGAGCAGCATCGCGTGGCTGACGGTATTCACCCAAACATGGCTACATCTAAGCAAACTTCAACGCTGGGAAGCCTATTTGATTTGGTCTGCTATGTCTCTTGTCACTGCGGCTTCACTGATCCCTATCCAGTCCAATGTTTTTGGGTTTAGCCTACTCCTTAATTCGATTTATCTTGGTCATTGCATCGTTCTCATCAAACAAGGTATCCAAAAAGTCAGTTGGAAACGGGTAAGCCTTGGTTGTATATTGATGGCCGCCTTGCTTGTCGTACGCTTTGCAGATTTGTTTGGTAGTCTGTTGATCCGAGCTTTATTGTTTGTATTACTGGGGATAGGGCTATTTACCGTCGGTCATTTTTATACCCAGCAGAAACAGCGGGAGACAGCAGATGCGTAAGTATTTTGTTCTGCTAGCGATAGTCGCTCAGGTTTCGGTTTTAGCTTATATGGCGATAAAACATGAAGTTATTCTAGCCACCGGCGACCCCATCTATTTGCGTACCGCACCTATCGATCCAAGAGATCCGTTTCGTGGAGATTTTGTGCGCTTGAGTTATCCCTTTAACACGGTCTATGCCAAGCGCACCCGCGGTACCGTAAAAGATCATGTTGGCGACAAGGGCTATCAAGTTTACGCAGTCATGAAACCCACGGAAAACGATCTATACACTCTGGATTATCTCACCGATCAACGACCGACCGAACCACTCTATATCAAGGGTCGAATAACCAATCGGCATTGGAGTCGGGGGCAAGGTGCAGCTAACGTAAAATATGGCGTCGAACAACTGTATGTAGAACAAGGCAGCGGGCGCGAGATAGAACGTACCCGCGGAACGCGCAGCGGCATTCAGATACCAATGGAAGTTCAGGTTGCGATAGGTGACGACGGTACCGCGGTACTGCGCGATTATCGCTGGAGCAAATTGGCTATTCAACTTGAAATATTGCGATTCAACCGACAGAATCGCCGCAATAATAGTTCGGACCAAAACCCCGCGCCGGTTGAACTTAGCCCTAAGCTCAGAATCACGCTGAAAAATGTATCGGACTCAGCTCTGGTGATATCTGATCCTGACGATCATTGCGGATTTAAACTGGTGCCTGTCGCGTGGGCATCCAAAACCTATGCCCCATTGGATACATCGTGTGAGCAAATTGCGAGTTCTAGTCGATCTACGATGACACTTGTACCTCAACAAGCCTATCAGGCAGAGCTTGATCTGAGTAAGCCGCGTTGGCACATGCGAATAAAAAATAAAGACGATATTACCAGCGAAGGAGAAATTGGGATGGATAACAATTCAGACATGTTCCGAATTATTTATCAATCACCTAGACCAGAACAACTACCATCATCTGCCAGTACATCTCAAGCCATCTGGCAGGGTCAATTACCTAGCCGTGCATTTAATGCTCGCGGCCGGATTGATTGATGATTCTGCGAGGGGTTTAGGAATAGGCAGTTTAAGCTCAACTATGATTGACAACTGATCCGCGCCACACTACATTTCACCCTCTCATCTTAGCCCGATAGTCAGCTCACGGTCTGAACTTCTACGGAATATCGCAATGAAAACGTTTTATAGAAGTCCCTATTCCAATGATTGAAGCCGTTCTATCCGTCGCGTTAATTCTTTATCTTGCTTTGCAATTGGAAGATAAATTTTCGGTACCATCGCCGTTGTCGCTAATAAGCCTTTCGTTCCTGTTATACAAATCCTTTCCCGAATTTACTCAATTTACGCCAGACGCCGAAAAATTTGCCAGTTTGGTGCTGATGCTGCTGCCAATCTTGCTCATTTCAGATTCTCTGGAACTCAAAGTCGAACAATTGAAGAAGCATGGATTGAGCCTGTTTTATTTGTCCGTGATCACCGTTGCTTTGTCGGTCATCTCAGCGATTTTTCTCGGCAATTATTTGTTTGGCGATTATCACCTTAGCCTGGCTGCTACAGTGTTGTTATTTGCAATGGTACTTCCGACGGACCCGGTTTCGGTAGTCAGCGTTTTTTCGCAATTTGAATTGCCCCATAGGCTAAAAATTCTAGCGGAAGGCGAAAGCCTGTTCAACGATGCCAGTGCGCTCATCATTTTTGTTTTTATTGGCCTCTATGCTTTGGGCGGTGGGCAGATTACCGTTGCCTATGTAACGGAAATCAGCCTATTGGTCATCTTGGGCTCAATCGCTCAAGGAATGCTGTTTGGCTACATCGGGCTAGGCCTACTTAAAACGACGGACAATCGAATTGCAGAAATGATGGTATTGATCCTGACCGGATACGGTGCGTTCATCTTCGCGGAACACTTTTATAAATTTCTGAATCTTTTGGGCGCCCACACACATTTACATCTTTCGGGTATTTTATCCTGCATTATCGCAACGGTAACCGTAAGTCATTGGATGCGCAAAGCGGTCAAATATGAAGAACACCGGATTGATGTAGAACATAAAGCACTGATCGATGAAACCGCGGACGGTACGCCGTCTCGAAGATTAGTGGACAGTGCGCTAAACACCATAAAGGTGACGGTCGAAGAACGCACAAGGCACCTACGGACTCGGGAAGATATCCAATTATTGGGTGTGGTCGCCAATACCATCCTATTCGTGGCTATGGCCGAAATTGTCAATTTGGACCACCTCACAGAATACCGCCACGAAATTCTGGCAATGTTCCTGGCCACCACGCTGATTCGAGCGCTTATGATGGCGAAGTTTGCCTTCCTGGCCAATCGAACCAACAAAATGACAAGTGTCAATTTCCGCTGGTGGGGTGTACTCACCTTTGCCGGGATCAAAGGCGGACTTTCCATCGTAATGCTGTCGATGATCCCGGATGATTTCCCCTATCTTGATATGTTCAAAGCGGTAGTCATCGGAGTCATTCTATTATCAACCTTTCTCTATTCGATTATTCTGTTGGCCATAATTTCCCGCAACACCGAGATATTTCGTGCAGAACTGGCCGCTGAAGCCGACGAAAATTAACCATTTTCATTATTCAAAATCCTTGCTTTCTATAGATTTATCAACTCGGCTCCAGCAGCGGAAGACGATTTAATCAACGTATAACCCTCATGGTTGATCAAATCAGTCTAGCGCCGCATTATAGCTCCGAGTCTACTCCGCCCACTGCCTGTTTTGGTTTAGCTTTGCCCGCTCTAAGAACTGGATAGTACTGCGTAAATACAAAATCATCTGCCGCAGATGCAGTGGTTCGCATGCACGTCAGTTTCTGAAGGCCTAGCTAGGTAAAAAGAATTGGCTCTTTACCGGCTCCGAACGCGCCGGTCAACGGGCTGCTGCCATTCAATCCCTGTTCGGCACCGCCAAACTCAACCGCCTGGACCCTGCAGCGTGGCTTCAAGAAATTTTGGAAAAGCTCCCCACCTGGCCCAATCGCAGAATTGATGAACTCATTCCTTTTAAACCTGATAATCTTGAACAACTAAAACAATATAAATGATAGATGGTTGCGCTGGACGCATACGAAAATATCAACTAAACAGCGAGACAACCTGACTCAATGTTCAATAGTAATGAAACGTCCCACATGCGAATTGCAGCTGATTGAAAAGCAGTGGGTTACTGGTGGCTTACTCAGGGATTGGATACTAAATGCTATTTTCACCCCAAAGACGGTCCAGTACAAAGCGAATCTTTTCTTTAGCAAAATAATGACGTCGGATGACCCGACGAATATCTCGAACAGTTTTTTTTGTGCTGGTTTTTTTGGTCATCATCGTTTCCTCTTTGAGTCAACGATGAACTAAAACTGTGTCTTAGACAATCAGACCATTTTGTTCAACTTGGGCTGACGGGGTACAGTCGGTCGTGATTGATTTATGTTCTAGGCACGTCGTGGGATGGTCAATGGATCAACGCATGAATGCACAACTAGTGAACCATGCATTACTGATGGCGATATGGAAACGTAAACCGGATAAAGGACTCATCTGGCATACTGATCGAGGCGGCCAGTATGCTTCTGATAACCACGGTAAAATTTTGAAGCAACACGGAATCGAACAAAGCATGAGCTGCAAAGGCGATTGCTTGGATAATACGGTCTCTGAAAGCTTTTTTCATACTTTAAAAACCGAATTGGTTCATCACTGCAACTTTAAAACGAGAGACGAAGCTAAATACCGAATATTTGAATATATCGAGGTCTTTTACAATTGAATACAGCTTCATTCTGCCAATGATTATTTGTCATCAGTAGATTACGAAAATCGTCAAAATTCTGCCTAACTTTGTGTCTGGAAAAACGTAGACACATCAGAACCAGAAGAACAATATTTGTGATACAAATTTCACGATTTTATTTTCATAACAAACCGATTCCGAACAAATGCGCAAACTAACAAACCAACGACGATTCCAGAGGCCTTGATGCCGAGTTGGACACCCATATCATGGGTATAGTAGAAATTACCCAATATCGATCTTACAAACCCATGAATCCAAACTGCGCCACTCAGGTAATAAATCGCCACGCCCGCTGCAACCCAACCCCACAAATTTTTCTGTTGGGCCTTTTGGACCGAAAGGTAAAACCAAACTGCTACGATTATGGCACCAATCCCTAACATAGGTTTTATTTTTTTGAATTAACGGATTAACCGAATTATTTTCGTACAATTTATATAATAGTCGACGAGTATTCAAGAATAATCTTGCTTTTTCTTTTGCACTAAAATCACTGCCAAGATGAGTATACGAGTCGATCAAATATGGTTTCGACATATCAGT
The DNA here is from genome assembly GCA_964619885.1 of uncultured Methylococcaceae bacterium. GTDB lineage: Bacteria > Pseudomonadota > Gammaproteobacteria > Methylococcales > UBA1147 > CAZUGA01. Next base: position 718 of record CAZUGA010000042.1, on the reverse strand, counting down.
CGACTTTACAATCTCATCGAGAAGAGCGTGAATGCGTACAAACAATATAAAGGGTCGAAAACAGCCATTGGATCCTGTAACCATACGTTGTAATTTTGCAATGCGTTAATCATCGCGGTTTCCTGGTCAAAAATCTGCGTTGGCAGGCCATCCCGTAATTGCGGCACGCAAAACCTTAGCCAGCGTATATGTCCAACAAAAACGGGAGATTGTAAAATCAGACAGAGTCGGATTTATGATGTCTCAAATTGGATAGATTCATAAAAACCTCGAATGTCACATCCTGTATAAAAAAGCGCGTTATTTATTATTGGGGATTGTATTTAATTGCCAATTCTACGCGTCGATTTTGCCCCGCCGCTTTTCCGATCGCATTGGGCAAAAATTGATGTTTGGGCATTTCTCCAAAACTTCTCTGGGTAATATTGGCCGGATCTAGATTTCCGGCACTAATCAAATAATCTCGCACCGTCTTCGCCCGTGCTAAACCAAGCTGGTGGTTATAATTTGGCGAACCGGTCGAATCTGTGAAACCCTGTAACTCTACTTTCACGCCAGAGCCTTGTCCACGCAATATTCTGGCGAACCGAAGCAGTTTAGATTTGCTATTTTCAGTCAATTTAGACTGATTGAAACCAAAATAGATCGACATCTCTGGTCTTAGCTGCATATTCTGGCCCAATCTGAACACTGATTCTGGCGCAACGTGAACAGCGAT
>CAZUGA010000041.1:0-40836 GCA_964619885.1 uncultured Methylococcaceae bacterium | reverse complement strand
CGTCTTATTTTTATTTGCGCTCACTTGAAAGCCGAGTGTTTTGCAAGAGGCTCTGACGTCAACGCATTATGCATTTTTTGGTCTTGATGAAGCCACATTCGCTAAGCTAGCGGACCCTCGCTTTATTTTCAAGGCCGCCGCTTTTCGAACGGTACTTTCGCAAATAGCAGACGGATTCCGAAGAGGCAAAGCGATTGCTATTGTTACCGGTGAAGCGGGTACCGGCAAAACGACGCTTTGTCATTATCTTGTCGACAAGTTGCCGCTATGTCACCTCGCAGCAGTAATCGTTAATCCGTTGCATGCGGCCGGTGAAGTATTAGCGGCGATTTGTGACGCTTTGCATATCGATTACCCGACACCCTGTCTTGACGAAAATGTGATACTTGAGCCACTACGGGCATTTCTCAGTGCCGCCGACGCCCGGGGCGAACGAACAATCATCATCATGGATGAGGCGCAAAATATTGGTTATGATTTGTTTCAACACTTACGGGGTTTGATGGAATTCGATAATCCGAAAACGACGAAACTTCATATCGTTTTTGCGGGGCAGCCCGAATTGGTCGAATCTCTCGAAACGATCGGATTTCGCTCGCGTTCACAAGAAAATGTAATTCGTTGTGAATTGGCGGCAATGAATAAAAGGGATACCATTGCCTACATCAGGCATCGATTGACAACTGGGGGTGCGGTAGATCCAATTTTTACATCGGCCGCGGAAACGACCGTATATCGATATACTCAAGGTGTACCGAAATCGATAAACATGATTTGTGACTATTCGTTACAGCTTACTCAGGAATATTCTGAATCGTTGGTAACACCTCGAATTGTAAAGCTAGCTGTCTATGTTCTTTCTCCGTCCGCTGCAGAGGAGAACCTGTTAACACGGGGAATTACGCGACTGACAGATGGCGCTGAAATGTGGGTAACTGGCGTAAGCCGTAAGATTAAACGAGTCTGGCAGCCGCTGCATGAGAAATTCTTTTCAAATCCAGATTATATTCAGCAAGAAAACGCTCTGCAAATTAAAGCGTTGTCATGTAGTCCCTCAAATTACCAAGTACATGACCATACATTAACAGAAATTCCAGGACAAAGGATTTTGGGTTTGAACGGCGCTGCGGACGCCAGGTCCGCTGTTAACGGATCGGCCAATTTAAGATTGCGTAGAAGAGCGGCCGATTATGAAAAAGAACTCGACATAGAGGCCGGTGCGCCCGGGTCTGATGATCTGGATACCATGGTTATTGTGCCCGATGTTACTTTTCGGTCGGCTTATAGCGCAGAGGAGATTACGGTTGGCAGTTTTCTCATGGATAAGACGCCGTTGACCAATAAAACCTATGCCCGATATATTGAAGCGACGGGCAGCGCTCCTCCCGATCATTGGTGGAAGAACAAACCGCCGGATAAATTAATAAACCATCCAGCCGTGGGCGTCTCGTTTAAGGAGGCATGTCGATTTGCGCAATGGGCCGGCAAGCGGTTACCTAGCGCGATCGAATGGGAAGCTGCCGCGAGACGCCCCGGTAATCGTAAATTTCCATGGGGCGACAATTGGCAGTATATGCGCTGTAATAGCCCAGAAACTGCGTTAAATAAGACAGTTCCGGTCGATTTTCATCCTTCAGGCAGTTCCCTGGATGGTTGCTTGGATCTGGTTGGAAATGTCTGGGAATGGGCCGATGAAGACAGTGAACAGACTGATCTGGAATCTGGATATGCCCGGGTTTATGGCGGGTCATTCTGTCACGACTGTACGGTTAATGGTGCAATTGCGAGGACTATGCTCCTACAGATGAACCGCTACCTGTATGTCGGATTCAGATGCGCAAAGGATTTGCCATGAAGCAGTCGTACGCACTGGATTCTAACGGATCGGATGAAATATCCGACAACGGTTTCGATCAGACCGCAGTCAAGAATAGAACTGTGCTTCACGCATCGTCCAATACGGCAAAGTTAAAAGGCAAAGATAGGGCCAACAATGCCGCTAAGCCCAACACCCGTGCACGTGGCATAGCTGTCATACTAGCCGTCGGCTTAATCGGTTTGGTGGGTTTTGTGGTCGTCCGTATTGGCGGGTCTGATGTAAAACGGCATCAGCTTCGACTATGAGTCCTGCTGAATCACTAAACGAACCCAAAGGGCGTGATATTGATCCCATCATCGATAGACCGAATCCAGATCTTGTATCGGGGTATCCAGGAGCCAACGAATCTGTTGGTGTTTCTGAATCTGGGGCGCGGCATGAGGAGGCGAGCTTGAAGCCCTTAGTTACGCTGGATTCAGATTCATCTGCGGGGCTCGGACCGATCGAAAATCAAAATAGCTTGGATGTCAAACAGCCTGCTGTTGAGGCAGCGCTTCAAGTAGCGGCGGAAACAAGAAACGAAGCAGTATTCGAGCCAGGATCAGCACAGATGGTTGGGACTTTGTCGGAAGATGTCCCCTCTAATGCCGAAAAAGTAGCTCAGACAATAATATCGACGGCTATCGGCGGTGTTACGCCGAGCGTTGTATCCGTAGTTAGTGAGTTTATTCTACCTTTCGGTTTTAACAAAACTGTAACTAAAGACCTGTCAAAGTCCGCGCGCCAAGAACGAAATGCTCTTGCCGAAAGTTGCCCGCATACGATTCGGATTGTGGGGCATACCTGTAGTACCGGACCGTTTTTAGGTAATCATGCAGTGGCCCGGTTACGGGCCATATTTGTAAAAGATTTGTTAGTAAAGCAGGGACTTGCTGCGGACCGAATCGAAGTGATCAGTGTCGGAAAGAAAAAACCTATAGCATCCAAATAAAACCCGTGCGGACAGATTACTTAACCGGCGGGTTGTTGTTAGTTGTGTAACAAAAAAATTGTGAGTACTCAATATAAACAATGTTACGAAAATGGTATTGCTACATGTCTTTGATCGAGCCAGGATAGCAAAAATCGCACGACAGGTAGGTTTAAGTGGCTACATTAATTAAATTAATTTTAGAGTGACAACGTATGGAAAATTCAGAAAAAATATTACCCGAAGTGGTTTCAGAAGAACAACGCGGAGCACGCAACGAGGCGGTAGACGCTATTCTTCGAAGTTTGACGAGCCTTAAAGGCGTGACCGCCGCCGCAGTAGTAGATAAGGATGGTTTGGTAACATCGATACGGCGTGAATTTGATGTCGATACGGATGCTTTGGGCGCATCCGTCCAGATTGTTTTCGGCGCTGCAACACGGGCGTCAGAATACGCGAATCAGGGTTTGGTGAAAATCGTTATTAGTGAGAATGCAAATGGATACCTCATGATGGCACCGCTCAAGCAAAGTTTTGTGCTCTCCTTGTTTACAGATGAAGACGCCTTGTTGGGCGCGGTACGTTACGAAATCAAAGAAACTATACCTGCGTTAAATCAATTATTTTAAAGGGAATTTAAATTGTGGCTATTTTATGTTCGCACTGCTGTGTTGGTGTGGATAGCTTAATGAACTGGCGAGAGGAGGAATACTGCGCGTTTCGAGTTTTGTGGGGTTAAGCGATGTATTGGTATGAATCTCAAATAGCCGAACTTGTTAGCTTGGCGGATCAATACGTCGACCATCGGAGGGCACTCAGTGATGAATCGGCGGCGTTCGATTACGAATCGGATACCCACCGCGGTGAATTGGCGCTTTGCGTGGTGAATCCGCAGACAGAGCGTAGATCTATACAACTCGCAGCGAGTGCTATTCTCTAGGGCAGCTTACTCGCTTTATCCGGGTGAATTCTGCCTGGCGGGTTTCGTTTCAGTTGTATGGTCTCAGTACAATGGGCATTATGCCGATTAATTAAATTTGAATCCGTGGACCCGGCGAAAGGAGTAATTAATGAAAGATATTGGCCAGCATTCAGAAGTGATTTCAAAATTGGTCAACTTTGATCAAAGCGATCGTGATTTGCTGCTGGAGGAAATGGAACAGATTGTCGAATGGATACCGGATATTGTCGCGGAATTTTTTGATACATTATACGCTTGTGACGAAACTCGGGCGGTATTCCAGGAAGGCGAGCGGCCAATGTTAGAGAAAACGCTGACCGCTTGGATATTCGATATTTTATCCGGCTATGATGATTTGGAATTTTGGGAATACCAATGGGTTATCGCATTAGTGCACATGAAGCGCAATGTCAGAAATATTCATGTCGTGGGTATGATGAACCGATTGCAACAAGCGGTATTGCTTAAATGTCAGCAAACCTATGACGTTGAAAAGGCAATGCGGGTATTCAGCGCGTTTCTGCGGATTACCGGTATTACGACCGCGTTAATCATTGAGTGCTATACGGAACTACAGGAGTTTATAACCGAAGAGGGGCTGGAAAGCGTCGGAGTACGTGCCGGCATTGTGACTCGGATACGCCAGATGAAGCTTGATTCGATGATGCATGATATGGTTGGTTCCCGGAAAATTACGTGTCCGGCCTCGGTGTCGGCGGAGTAGCAGGGTTAGTGCGTGCTTTACAAATGCTTGTGAGAAATCCGGGCTCGTTCAATACCGTTTTTTGCGAGTTAGCCAATAACAATAATATGAAAATTTGAGTCTAGGGTGAAAAATCGATGAATTTACGTATCCAGGAACTGTTTTCCTATCTTCGGGACCAGTGGATTACAGTACTTGCCGTTGTCGCGGTGATAACGACCGGGGCTTATCTTATTATTATTTCGGATATCAGAGATCAGGAAGGCGATTCTATCCAACTCCAATTCAGTACCCGCCAGGCCTGGTATGTTGAAAGTATCGCGGTGGCCGTGCGAGAGCTAATGGATGAGACAAATCTAAAACATCAGCGGCAGATACGTGCGCGGCTGTTGGATTACGTTGGCCGCTTCGAAGACATGCACCAGTCGCTCTCGGCCGGAGATAAATTTATTCCACAAGGTGCGCGCTTCATCCGGCGTCAGGGCAGTTTAACATTAGATCTCGAAAGGTTGTATTACGAGCGTCCTCACGAACTGGATAAACAGGCTAAGGTATATATCAGGGAGGCGAAGGGCGTTCTGTCTGAGCAAAATAAAAACATATCGCTGCATAATTCCCATGTGGCTTATGTGCTTTCAGATGCTCGGCGTCGGCTGGGGGAAAGTTTGGATTATGCGGTAACGCTGTACCAGAATGAAACGAATTACCGTTTCAGGCGTACTCAGGACCTGCAAACCTTCATGTATGTCTTGACTATCGCAAGTTTATTGCTGGTCGGCAGCATCATTCTTCGTCCGATGGTTGAGAAATTAAACGACAGTATGGGCAAGCTGCGTGAAGAGAAAGATTTTACCGACAATATTCTGAATACAGCGCAGGCCTTAATTATCGCCATCGACTCGAATGCTCGAATCGTGTTATTCAACGCCTTCGCGGAAGAAAGCACCGGATGGCTGGAGAAAGAGCTGATCGGCACGAATTTTTTCGATGGGTTTTTGATCGGTGATGACCGTGAACGCATGGAACAAGTATTTTCGGAATTGTTCAGTGGCCGGAGTGATCAGCAAAAAGAGCTTGAGACGCTGCTGAATATACGCAGCGACGAACAATTGAGTATTATCTGGCATACCGCCGTGGTACGCGACCCGCTTGATGACCAACCCATATTGTTTCTGGCGACAGGAATCGATATTACCGAACGGAAACTTGCGGACGAGCGCTTACAAAACGCGTTATCCGAGCTGGGCGACCTGAATTTGAGATTACAGGATGAAATCCAGTTAGCGGCGGTTTTACAGAAAGTCTTGTTACCGGAAGCTGAATTTGAATTACCGGGTTTACAGGGTCAAACATTGATGGTGACCTCCAGTGAGGTTGGAGGGGATTACTACGATTACTATAAGGTTGGCGAATCAAATGTCGTGTTGTTGATTGGCGATGTGAGTGGTCACGGCGTCGCGGCCGGGACAATGGTCAGCGCAGCTAAAGCGGGCGTTTCGCCGCTGATCAACCGTGGCGTGGTGCAACCGAGCGAAATCCTTCGATCGTTAAATGGCACCATACGAGAAACCGCGCAGGAATCGCTGCTCATGACCATGCTTTGTCTGAATTTTGATGCCGCCGAAGGCAGCATGGTAATTGCCAATGCGGGACACGTGTTGCCCTATCATTTCAGCCAGGCGACCCGGCAATGGACTATGCTCGAGTCCTTCGGTTTTCCACTGGGTCAAAATCCGGACTTTGATTATGCTGCCGCGGAGCTGCAGCTCAATATGGCCGTTGGCGACCGGTTATTTCTCTATACCGATGGCTTGGTAGAAGAGGAATCTTCTCTGGGTGAGGCATTCGGCTATGAACGGCTGGAGCACGTGCTGAATGAACAGGCTGACGCAGATCGAGTGGTTTTAGAGCAGGCGGTGCTGGCCGCGCTGCAGGCGCACAGCGGACGCGAGGCAATCAGTGATGACGTGACACTTTTAGTGGTTGATCATACAGACCGTGTGCAGCAGGTGTCGACAACGCGGCTGGAAAGCGGGGAAATAGTCAAACTTTCGGAATCTGTTTATCGTACTCAGGAATACGCATTGCCGAAAGTGTCCAGACAGTTTGTAATTTTTCTTGCCGAAGATGATTTTTCCGATTTGTTGTGGCGCTTTACCCAGGATGGTATTCGCCGGGTATTGCCGGCGCAAAATCCATTCTACCGGCAACTGGGTTGGGAGCGATTGATCACGCAGCACCAGGAACCGGCGGATGATGATCTGTATCATTTGGTTCCTTCGCTGTTGCTGCAACGCCAATTTCAATTGACGGATTCAGATCAAAAAGGCTTTATTATCGAGGAGACCCAGGCCTGGTTGATGGAACAGGGAATGGTTTCGCCTGAACATGTTGACGGTTTGATTGTCGTTCTGGATGAAATGATCGAAAATGGGTTATACGCCGCGCCCAGGGATGGACAAAATAGACAGTTTTACGAAAAAGGCACGGTGCGCCAGCTTGATGAAAACGAACAGATCACGATAGATATTGCAATCGGAGACGGCGTATTGGGGTTGATGCTGACGGATAACTGGGGTACTTTTACACCGGCGATATTTTTGAAATATATGACGCGTACATTGGGCCAGGGTATTGAAGCGGGTGTGGGCGGTGGCGGCCTGTATATGATGTGGTTCCTGTCTGACTATCTGCAAGTCAGAGTGCGGCCTCATCTACAGACCCAGGTCACTGCGATATGGGATTTAAACCAGCCGTTGGACGCATCGTTAAATTCCGGATTTCAGTTTCTGTATCACAGTGAATACGACGAGGCTGTGAGCTACGATGATCAGTGACGCAATTGAAATAAAATCCGTTCCCACGGAGCAGCCGAACGAATATCAATTCGAGTGCAGCGGTTGTATCGATATCCGAGCGGAACCTGCTCTGGGAGTGTTGCGTGAAGTGCCAGGCAACAGCCATGTATTGTTGGATTTTGGTGCCGTGGAACGCGTGAATTCAATGGGCTTGTCTCTGTTATTGAAGATCTTTCAGGAATGGGAGAAAAATGGAATACGTGTAGAAGTTATTAAGCTTAACCGTATGGTTGGCATGCTATTTAAGATCACTGGCCTGGGTGGATATGTCAAGCGCAGTGATTCAGCAGGGCTATCAAAACCCGCTCCGGCCGCAGCGCAAAAATCATCCCGGCCGTCGCTATGGAATAAACTGACGGCAGGGGTAGAAGACACGCCCGCTGTTCGGGAACCGGCAATTGCACAAGCCGGCAGTATCCCGAGACCGGGCGCCACTCTGCATTTTTTTGCCAATTTCTCGAATAGTTTCCACCGCAGCGGATGGCTGGCGTTCAGTACTTTTCTACAGCAAAATTTGCAAACAGCGATTCGATTCGAGCAGGTCCGGCAAATGCCCGGTGTGGGTGAAAAGTCGGTGGATCTGTTGTTCTCCAGTTCGCTAGAAGCGTGTTCGATGATAAAAACACGAGGTATGATTCCTGTAATGCGTACCGATGGCGGTGCTGAACAAGTTGTGGTTTTGGCCGCGACAGGTGATCGAAAACATTTGAAGGACTATTCGGGAAAGCAGGTCGTTGCTACTGCGTCTGAACGCAGCCTGGTGCATATTTTAGGAGGAAATCTATGTGACGATGCCGGGCTAAGCTCCGAACGGTTTGAATATATTTATACAGGCAATGAGATCAGAGCATTGCAGATGCTGATCAAGCAGCAGGCCGATCTTGCCTTTATCACAAAAAAAACTTATGTGGGATTGTCTTCCTTCAGTCGGGATTCAACCTGGCTTTTGAAGGAGAGCAACGTTTCGTTTTCGTTTCCCTTGTTTTGCATTGCGCCACAACTGAACGGTATGAAGCAATCAATCGCCGATTTGCTGCTAACGATGAAAGATAGCGAAGCCGGGCAGAAAATTTTGAAAAATATTCAGATCAATGGCTGGTGTCAGTCGGAACCTCGCGAGTTAAAGAAATTGACCGACCTTTTTGAGCGATATTCTGGCAGCGAGTAAACAATACCCCCCAGGAGTTGGTTTTGGTATAACCCCTAGAAGGGGGTGAAAACGCCCTTGCCCCCTGAGGAGGCAAGGTATGTCGTCCCCACATTTTGATTCATACTGAACGTTATCGTTTTTGTTCCGCTCGTCGTTGCTCTTTACGTTCCTGATACTTTACCTAGTCGGCCCTGATAAACTATATATCTATTTGATAGTAAAAGGATAAGACTGACTTTACCCGCTAAAAACGACTAATTATTAGTCTCTATCCCTTGTGGATATTGGGTTAGAGTGTATTTTTTGGTTTTCATAGTGTGGCCATGCATATAGACAACTAATAGTTGTTATATCATTCATACTGACGTTGAAAAAGAGCGCATAGATTCGCTGAATGTGGTGAAAGCGTATAAAAGTCTCGCCTTTGTCGAACGCGCCTTTCGTAACCTCAAGACCGTGCAGTTAATAATGCGTCCGGTTTACCATAAAAACGATGATCGCATTCGCGCTCATGTATTTTTGCGTATGCTCGCCTACTATCTGCAATGGCAGATGGAGCAACGCCTCATACCTATATTTAAAGCGGATGGAAAGGGCGAAGCACGACGTTGGACATTTTGGCGGGGTTATAGATTGCCTCGCCCAGATTACTCGTAACAAGATCAGCGCGAAGGGCGTTGAGTTTTATCAAAACAGCACCCCCACCACGGAACAACAACAGACACTCGATTTGCTGGGCGTCAAAATGTAGCCATGCTTCATGAAATCTGGACTGTTCAGCCGAGAGCTGGTAAGGGGTTACAGTGATTTTAAGCTAGTAAAGTCAGGCTTTATTCGCTGAAAGAGGTGAACAAAGCGACATTCTCAAAAAACGGTTGATTTCCTCAAGGGTTTTCACGGACACGTGATGAATACAGAGATTTTTTAGATCTTTGCTCGAATTGGATCTACTCGAACCGGTACAGGCTAATATTCATACGCGCCAGGGCGATGATTACGCGATGACCGGATTTCACACCGTCGATCGCAAAAAGCTAAAACAACTCGACAACGAAAGCCTTAATTTATTCGTTCAAGAAGACTATCTGGAATTATTCCACGCGCATTGATCAGAAATGCAAACCCAATCACGCAACAAAATCTGATACACCATTATCCTGATTCAAAAAATCGAGCAATTTGTCTTCGGGCATAGGCGGACTAAGTAGATAGCCCTGATATAAGTCGCAGTCATTTTTGCTTAGAAAATGCTTTTGATCCGCTGTTTCCACACCTTCGGCTACAACTTTTAGGTTCAGTCGATGAGCCATGACAATTATCGTTGAAACAATAATGTCATTGTCTGAATCCTGATCAATTTCACTAACGAAGGAACGATCAATTTTTAGCGTGTCGATAGGAAACCGCTTCAGGTAACTGAGTGACGAATAGCCGGTTCCAAAATCGTCCACGGATAGCGTCACACCGATGTCTTTCAATTGGTGCAGGACCGCCAATGTCGTTTCAGAATTCTCCATTATGACGCTTTCGGTAATTTCCAGCTCAAGAAATTCGGCCTCCAATCCAGTTTCATGCAAAACGCTTTGAATCAGAGAAGGTAAATTAGGCTGGAGGAATTGTAGGCTACTCAAATTAACCGCGACACGAATCGGGCGGCAACCGGCCACTTGCCAAGCCTTACATTTGATGCAGGCTTGTTCCAATACCCAACGACCGATGGGAATAACCAATCCACTTTCTTCCGCCACGGGTATAAACTCCGCGGGGGGAACAGTCCCCAATTCGGCATCATGCCAGCGCAGTAGCGCCTCTACCGAAATTAGATTGTCGCTTCTGACGTCGACTTGCGGTTGAAAATGCAATTCGAATTCTTTTCGCATTAACGCGCCACGCAAGCGCCCTTCAAGATTGAGTCGTTCCAACGACCGGTCGCTCATAGATAGCGAATAGACTTTGTAAGTATTGCGACCCGCTGTTTTCGCACGATACATTGCCGCATCGGCGTTTTTTAGCAATGTTTCCGCATCCTCCCCATGATCTGGAAAAGCAGCTATGCCTATACTTGGGCTTACAAAGACGTCATAACCTTCCAGTTCCAGGGGCTCGGCAAGTACACCCCGAATACGCTCGGCAAACGCTTCAGCATTCTCAATCGATTTAACCTCGGGTAACAAAATGATAAATTCGTCCCCCCCCAACCGGGCAACATCAACCACCATGTCCTCGTCAGAGCCCCTCGCCAAACAATCACTCTCGCGAACCGTATGGCTCAAACGATCTGCTACCGTTTTTAACAGTAGATCGCCTACACTGTGACCCAGAGTATCGTTAATACGCTTGAAATTATCGATGTCCAGGAACAACACGGCCAGCAATCTATTGTCACGTTTCGCCTGGCTCAAAGATTTATCCAACATTTCCTCAAATAACCGACGATTAGGAAGATTGGTTAAGCTATCGTAAAAGGCTAAGCGGCGAACAGCCTCATCAGCCAATTTCCGTTCGGTTGCATCCTGAATCATTCCCTCCATTTCCACCACCCTGCCTAACCCATCGAAACTTGGTTCGGCTTGATGGTGGATGTACCTACAATCCTCATCTTTTAAAATGATACGGTATTCAATGTTCCATGAATGACCAGCTGTTACAGCGCTGCGCATCGTATGATCAACCCGCTGCAGGTCCTCAGGATGAATCAGTTGCAAAAATGACTCAAAATCTCCATTAAATTGTTCTATTGAAGTTCCCAATATCTTTAGGGTTTCCAACGAACACGACAACCGATTATCCGCAACAATCCACTGCCAATGCCCCAACCGTCCAATGCGCTGTGCTGTAGCCAAACGATTTTCTCGAATTTTTGCGGCTCTGAAGGCATCGTTTGCACGCAAGATATAGCGAATTCGACGACACAGAACCTGACCATTGACCGGCTTAATCGCAAAGTCTGTTGCACCCGCTTCAAAGGCGCTATCAATGGATTTATCGTCATCAAGTCCGGTCATCATCAGAACAGGAAGATCCTCACAGTTTTGCTTTTCTCGAATCTTCCGGCAGGCGGTAAACCCATCCATATTGGGCATATCCACATCCATTAATACAATGTCAATCTTATTTTTCTCAACCCTATCCAACGCATCTAGACCATCCAAAGCTTCAAGAATCTTGAAATTCCCCTGCTCAAGAAAACGCGTGACAAGCAATCTTGTTCCTCGATCATCATCGACCAGCAATACGGTCAGCTCTCTATCATCCTCACTATCTTCAAAATTAATCCGAGTAGAGTTATCGATTGATTGGGTACCAATATCCAAAGTCGGACATTTCTCTTGTAACGCTTCCAATAGACGCTGATATTCTGTCTCGAAACTGGCGAACGAAAGCTTTAGTTCCGCTAGATTCGAATCGCGTGAAGCTTGTTCCATTTGTTTGCAAAGTGCAGAAAAACCTATGCTACCTATATTTGCACTCGAGGATTTAAGGCTATGCGCCGCTTTGCGAGCTGCTTCAAGATCGTCACTCTGTACCGCGCTATTTAGAGCTTGCGAATGATATTTGGAATCCTCCAAAAATAACGAGGTCAATCTAAAAAAGAAGGATGATTCATCCGCTATTTCACCATCCAGCAATCGAGAGACAACCTGCTTATCCAGTATTTCACTCGGGTTTGCAGTTATTCCTTCGGCAATCCCCGATCGGCAGACCTCTTCATCCGAACCGGTTTCGGTTGATTTATCATCTTCGCTCTTGATCGTTTTTATTTTTTTACAATGCTCGGGTAACCAACGTTCCATCATGCCGACCAATTGCGACTGTTCAAAAGGCTTAGCTAGATAATCATCCATACCGGCTTCCAAACAAGGCGTTTTATCACCTTCCATTGCGTTTGCCGTTAATGCAACGATAGGCAGGTGTGATCCGTCATTTTCCTCTTGCCTAATAATTCGTGTTGCCTCCAAGCCGTCTTTGTACGGCATCTGAACGTCCATAAAGACTAGATCGTAGCTTTTGCCTGAAATCGCCTGTAACGCTTCCTCACCATTGCCGGCAATATCGATGCGACAACCTAACTTGCTCAACATTTCTCGAGCAACTTCCTGGTTCACCAATGAATCTTCGGCGATCAATATATTCGCATCAAAATGGAAACTTGACGGATCCGTAGAAGTATCTTCATTGGATGGGTCACCGCATTGCTGTTCACACTGCATCGATTCCAACAACATATTCCATAAACTGTACTTTCGAACCGGCTTGGTCAAATATCTGCAGACGCCTGCATCACGACGTTCCTGGGGATCTTTATCGTAGACCGAACTGAGCATCACCAGAATGGTCGATTCCAGGGTCGGATCAGTTTTGATTTCCCTGGCCAGTTGCACGCCATCCATACCCGGCATGTGATAATCTAGAATCGCTATATCAAATGGCCTCTGTTGGTTAACTGCGGCACGCAATTCTTGTAAAGCTTTGGCACCACTGTCAACGCTGCTCTGGATGATGCCGTGCCCAGCAAGTTGGTTGCTCATTACTTCTCTATTCGTCGCATTGTCGTCAACCACCAACACTCGAACGCCGGATAGTGAACTGAGATCGATCTGATGCTGCTGCGACCTTTCAGATGACCGTGGAAGTCTCGCGGTAAACCAAAAGGTAGAACCCTGACCGAGAACGCTTTTAACGCCGATTTCACCCTCCATTAACCCGACCAATTGCCGGCTAATAGTAAGACCAAGCCCGGTACCGCCATATTGACGTGTCGTAGAACTGTCCGCTTGGGTAAAGGATTCAAATATTCGTTCGGTATTTTCGGTACTCATACCGATTCCGGTATCGGTAATTTCAAAGCGCAAATAGGCCTGTGTATCATCCTTCTCCACGGTTGACACACTTAAAGAAACTTCCCCATATTCGGTAAATTTGACGGCATTCCCAGTGAGATTAATGATTATCTGCCGCAACCTCCAAGGGTCACCGCGCAGAAATACAGGCGTATTCTCGGGAATATCGCAAACCAGCTCCAGCCCTTTAATGTGTGCTCTCTCGGCAAGAATATCCATGCAATCCTCAATATTCTCACGCAAATCAAAATCCATGGAATCCAATTCAAGCTTACCCGCCTCAATTTTGGATAAATCCAGGATATCGTTGATGATCGTTAGCAGCGCTTGCCCGGAACGCTGGATAGTTTCCGCAAAATGCCGCTGCTTATCCGTCAACGAGAAATCCAATAATAATTCCGCCATTCCGAGAACACCGTTCATCGGTGTCCGGATTTCGTGGCTCATATTGGCAAGGAATTCAGACTTTGCATGGTTGGCATGTTCTGCCCTCTCCTTCGCTGCTTGGAGCTCGCTATTTAATTCCCGCACAGCATTTTCAGATATCTTACGCTCGGTTATATCTATACATATTCCGGTATGCCCGGTGTATTTCTTGTCGAAATTAAAACGAGGAATACCGACCTCGGAAACCCAACGGTATTCTCCCGCGTTATTCTTCCAGCGATACTCGTGTTCAAATGGTGTATGCTGCCGCAAACTTGATTGGTACTGAACGACACAATCTCCTCGATCTTCAGGATGTATATTCTCGCCCGTCCATTCGTCGAATAATTCATGCTCAAGGCTGCGCCCGGTAAACGATAGTAGCGCTTCATTGAAAGTGGTCGCCCTGCCGGTATCGTCAGTCATCCACATCATCGCGGGGGCACTGTTGACAAATTCCAAAAGCTCCCGCTCACTCATCTCCAGTTCAGCTTGCTTATGCTGCAACTGCTGGGTTCTATCAGCTACGGTTTTCTCCAAACCCTCGGCATATTGAACCAAACGGTAGCGGTGAATTCCGACGATATAACCCATTAACCCTAGAACAAATGGCGCACTGTCTACTATCCAATGCAGTTGATTCCGCTCGTGAATCAATGAAACGCTAGGCCAGGCAAAATCGTGCTTATTGAGCAACAAATCGAATATCCACGCCCCAATAGGGAAGCAAGCACCAAAAATAAAACCGTATATTAAACAGCGCAATATAACTGAATTCATCACTTTATTATCTTTCCCAACAAATTTTTCTGTACTGCGGTTCATGACTCCCGCATTAAGCTTTCTTTCCCCACAACGTAGAATCCACTTTTCTGCAGTTCCTAGTCTGTAGGAATAATCGAACTATTTTGAAATCATTTTTGAATTCAATGAATGGGTTCTAGCGCCCAATCGAATATCGCCTGATAGGTTCACAATGCTTTATCGATTGCAAATTCGACAAAAGTACAACTATAAGAATAGTTCAGACCTACGATTTTGAGAAAATCGCACTCAAGTTCGAAGCAATTAAACTAACCCCGCAGAGAATATCTAATAACAGCTGGATAGATTCATGCGACACACCGCAATAAATTAGCGGGATATGATGAAACCGAAAGGATCGAGAAATTACTCTCTATCTAGTAGGAGAGTAGACATAGATGAGGACAACTATACGGTGAACCGATATTTAAGTCGCAGTCGGATGGATAAGTTGTTAGATTTTTAGACGTGTTTCATCATCATACAGGGATCCTACCAGCAACACGGTCACATTATCGGCACCACCTTTATCGAGTGCCGCATTGATTAAATGATCTGCGGTGATTTGCAGATCCATGTTATCCCGCAATATTTGGAAAATTTCTTGATCGGATACTTCGTCCGTCAAGCCGTCACTGCAAAGCAAAAACGTGTCTTCCGGCTGGAAGGTCCCCGCTACCGTATCAACTAATACCCCTTGGTTTGTGGAACTGCCAATGGCTTGATTAACCACGTGTCGCATCGGGTGAATCCGGGCATCTTGCTCATCGATCAGATCATTATCCAACAATTCTTGAACATACGAATGATCGCGCGTTAGCTTTTCGAACTCCTGACGATTGCCGCGATAGACTCGACTATCACCGACCCAAGCTATTTCATAGCGATTGTCATTTATCCGCAGTACCACGACAGTGGAACCCATCCCCGGCTTACCTTTTCCGGCAAGTCCCGCATCCACTACAGCAGTGTGTGCCTCGTGCAATGATTCTTCTAAACTCTTCCCTTGTTCAACGGCTGCGACGATTTGCTCGACCGTTATCGCGCTAGCAACTTCACCACATTCATGTCCACCCATACCATCGGCGACAACCCACAAACCTAATTCCGAACGGCAAATGTGATTATCCTCATTATGGTCACGCACACAGCCTACATGGGTGGCGTAGCCCACCGCAAACCGATCACTCATACTTTTAGATGCATATTTAGCTAAAACAAAGCCGATACCGGCGACGATATTTTTACGATGGACAAGTATACCGGCATTGTAGGATTGCGCACGAGCTTATTGCGCTAAGATGCTGCTAAACCGCCACAAGACGGGGCAACTTTATCGGCCCACGATTCCAATTGGTCAAGAATGTTACATTGTCTGGCATCCAATATTGTCTTCTCGCGAATAGTATTAATAATCCCACGATAGTCCTCTATTTGAATAGTAGCATTACTATCTCGTAATCGCGCAGATCTGTAGCGTTCCCAATCTTTGGCTTCTTTCTGATTCAAAGCGTGAGGGTAATTGCGCGCCTTGTATCGAAAAAACATCTCGGTCATACGACGATCTTGAAATTCCAAACGCAACTGGCCCAATTCTGTTGGCTTTGCCTGTCGGATTTTAAGCATTTGACGTTTATCGTGATCATTAAAAAACCCACCGCTGTACAACATCAAATCCGGATCATCTTGGGCATTATCCGGATGGGCACCGAAAACGCCGGCAATTTTACTGGTCAAATTTGAATTGGACTTAATTAGATCCAAATGCCGCATGCAAAGCGCAAGGTCAATTTGCAATCGATCAGCATCTTGCGAACGCATTGTGGTTAACGGAACAACAACTGGACATTTATTGACCTGAATACCCTTGAGCGCTATTCGAACAACGCCGTCCGGTAGATTCTGAGCGGGCGTGAATAATCTTTCTTTGATCTCATCTTCGCTAAGTTGTATTAACGGTTCCGGATCTTTGGACAAATCGTAGACAATAATCTGGTTTTGATTAATCGGATGCCAGGCCAATGGCACCACTACGGCACAACATCCTGTTTTTGCCGGAAAACGGCCGGAAACGTGTAAGACCGGATTATAACTGCCCGGAGTTATCAGCTGCGAAACCCGTTTTTTATAGCGCTGTTTATAAATATAAGCATAAAGCTTCGGTTGCCGTATCTTAATCAATCGAGCCAGCTCAATGGTGGCTCGTACATCTGACAACGCATCGTGAGCCGATGTGTGCTCCAATTGGTTAGCCTGACAAATATTTTCCAATTTAAAAGACGGCACCCCATTTTTGTCGCTAGGCCAGTCTATCCCGTCGGGACGGAGCGCTCGTGTTAGGCGGACCATATCTATAATATCCCAACGTGAATTACCGTTTTGCCATTCGCGCGCGTAGACGTCGTAAAAGTTCCGATAGAGGCAGTGCCGCGTGATTTCATCATCAAATCGGATACTGTTATAGCCGGCGCCACAGGTGCCCGGATGCGCCAATTCGCCATGAACAGAGGCAATAAATTGTGCCTCGCAAATACCTTTTTTAAACGCAAGTTGAGGGGTTATACCGGTAATTAAACACGCTTCTGGATGTGGAAGAAAATCATCGGCCGGTTTGCAGTAAACAACCTGTGGTTCGCCGACGACTTGCAGATCTTCATTTGTACGAAGACCAGCAAATTGCGCGGGTCTATCACGTCTGGCATCGGCACCAAAGGTTTCGTAATCGTGCCAATAGATAGTCCGATCGTTCACGCTTTCGTCACATCAAGAACACGCTAATTTCGTTTCAACCGAGAGCTATGCCTGTTCAATATTTATTTGCCCTGTGAGCTAGCGCACATCAAAACGCCCAATCACTTGCGGATAAGAAGTGGTTTGTCTTAATCGAATGACACAACACCACAATCGCTGCTAACGCATGCAATCCAAAGCCTTCAGTACATCCACACGACTGATCACTCCGACCATATCAACGTCGTCAACTACAGGAACACTTCGTATTCTGTGCTTGGCAAACAGCTCGGCCACATCGACAATGCTCGCATCGACATCAACAGTCATGACGTCACTGCTCATATAATCCGAGATCTTTCCACCTCTGGATTGATTATAAGCAGAATGAACAACCACCTGCATACAATCCGATTCCGATAAAGTACCAATCAAATTACCATGCTCATCGACCACGGGTGCACCGGTTATATGGTTTTTTAGCAGTTTTTGGATCGCATCCAGAACGTCCATTTCCGGTGTAAACGTTATGAGATTAGAACTCATGTAGTCTTTTACGCTCGCTTTGGCTAGCATGTTCGCCCCCTTTATTGTTCTTGGATCACAGTTAATTCTTCGACATCAGCTTCCGCGTCTTAGAATATACCTAGGCTATCATTTTTTCGAGTAATTAATTGCTTTTCGTCGACGATGCCCCATCCAAAATGACATCAAGCGGTTACCATTGAAGGGAAATAATAAGATGGCCAATCATTCTGGACAGCAAAGGTTGATCTTCAAAATAAACAACAGAAAAGCCATACATATTTGTATTAGATGTTTAATTTCTAATACTTAGCAATGGATCTATTGAGATTTTTGGACCCAAGAAGCTTTTTCTTGAATGGATAAAATCTTTGTTAAGGTTCGGTTATTTCCAATCTACGTTTTTTGGCGCACTTACGTATACAAACGCACGAACCGTTTTTGGCTCCACCGCAACTTCCTTTGATACTGTCCCGTCCGAATATAACGCCAACAGCCATAGCTGCGACGACGCCAATCATTAATACGAATGTCATTATAAACAGAGTCATATTTTTACCTATTTAGTATCGGATGGAAATTGGGATGATTGAATCTTGCTAAAACCCTGATCAGTCTGAATGATAAACAAAACCGGAATTCGCTCTCGCTCAGCCATTCTCATTCCTGCTTCGTGGCCCAGCACCATAAACGCAGTGGCCAATCCATCCGCCCGCATCGTAGTATTACTCAATACCGTAACCGAGGCCAATCGATGAGTAATCGGTTTCCCTGTCCTCGGATCAATCGTATGCGAATAGCGTTGACCGTCCTGGTCAAAAAAATTCCGGTAATCACCCGAGGTGGCAACCGCAATGTTATTCAATTCAAGAACCTGTCCGATACTCCGTTGCGCCGGATCTGGTTTTTCTACCGCTACACGCCAAAATTGTCCATCCTGCTTGCGGCCATTGGCTTTCAATTCACCACCAATCTCAACCAAAAAGTCTTTAATCCCCAACGATTCCAGATACGCCGCCACACGATCAACCGCGTAACCCTTGGCCAACGACGACAAATCGAGGTAAAGCGACGCCATCTTTTTGCGCAATGCGTGCGGCTCCCGCCTAAATTCCAGAAATTTGCTTCCAGTTTGCTGCAGCAATTCATCAATCGACAAGGCATCGGGTACTTTTTGCCCAGTATCCGAAGGTCCGAACCCCCAGAGATTAACCAACGGACCAATAGTAATATCGTAAGCGCCATTACTAAGATGACTAATTTGTTGGGCTTCAACGACGACTTCCAACATTTCGGGTGAAACAGAAATCCAATCGACGGATTGATTCTGGTTAAATCGGGAAAGTTCCGAATCGCTAAGGTAAGTAGACATTTTCCGATTAATACCGTCAAGAATTTGGGCAATGCCTTCCTTCAAATCTTTACGGTCGACTTTGTCCGGCAAGACAGGAATCTTGACCGAAAAGGTCGTTCCCATCGTCGTTCCGATTTGTTGAAAGTCAAATTTTTCCGGCTGGCTATCTTTGCACCCGTTACAAATAAAAACGAGGAATACGCTCCAGCATATCCCTCGTTTTATCCAACTAGGACTTTGAAATCGCTTATCCGCCAAAATCATCCAACATGATATGTTCGTCTTCAACACCCAAATCCTGAAGCATCTTAATAACAGCAACGTTCATCATCGGTGGACCGCACAAATAGTATTCACAGTCTTCCGGCGCAGGATGATCCTGAAGATAATTCTCCAGTAGAACTTCGTGTATAAAACCCTCATAACCCTGCCATTGGTCTTCCTCCTGAGGATCGGACAATGCACAATTCCATTTGAAATTATCATTTTCTGCGGCCAATTGATCGAAATCATCGACGTAAAACATTTCTCTTTTACTTCGTGCCCCGTACCAAAACGACATTTTTCGTTTAGATTGCAGACGGCCGAGCTGATCAAAAATATGCGATCGCATCGGTGCCATACCGGCGCCTCCGCCAATAAATACCATTTCATGACCGGTATCTTTGGCAAAAAACTCGCCGAATGGTCCTGAAATCGTAACATTATCCCCAGCTTTCAGGTTAAATATGTACGATGACATAATCCCTGGAGGTGATTCCGGTTCTTGCGGGGGAGGCGTGGCGATCCGTACATTTAACATAATGATTCCACGCTCTTCCGGATAGTTGGCCATCGAATAAGCCCGAACCGTTTCGTGCTTGACATCGGATTCGTAACGCCACAAATCATATCCGTCCCACTCGTCACGAAATTGGTCTTCAACATCAAAATTGGAATAATCCACATGATGCGGTGGGCATTCGATCTGTATATAACCCCCGGCCCTAAATTCTACATTTTCGCCTTCCGGAAGTTCCAGGACCAATTCTTTAATATAAGTCGCGACATTGCGATTCGAACGGACGGTGCATTGCCATTTTTTGACCCCAAACACCTCTTCCGGCACCTGGATTTTCATATCTTGCTTGACAGTCACCTGGCACGATAAACGATCGCCCTCAGAAGCTTCCCGCTTAGATATTAGTGAGGTTTCGGTTGGCAAAATTTCACCACCGCCTTCAAATACCTTAAGCCGACACTGGGCACAGGTTCCACCACCACCACAGGCAGACGGCACAAAAAGATGTGCGTCTGCCAAAGCCATTAGTAATTTAGAACCGACCGGCGCCTGGATAGTTTTTTCATCGTTGATCATGATTGCCACTTCACCCGACGCAACCAATTGCGACTTTGCTCCCAGAATGATGCATACCAGGGCAATGACGATTAGGGTAAAGAGTAAAACACCTAAAATGACTTCAAGCATTGAAAAAATCCTTACAGTTGAATTCCGGAGAAAGCCATAAATCCCAGGGACATCAAACCCGCGGTAATAAACGTAATACCAAGGCCTTGCAGTCCTTCCGGAATATCACTGTATTTCAATTTTTCCCGGATACCCGCCATGGCGGTTATCGCCAACGCCCACCCTAGGCCGCTTCCCAATCCATAAACTACGCTTTCGTTAAAATTATAATCGCGCTCAATCATGAACAGACTACCGCCTAAAATCGCACAATTCACGGTAATTAATGGTAAAAAGATACCCAAGGCGTTGTATAAAGCCGGGAAGAACTTATCCAGGATCATTTCCAATATTTGCACCATAGCCGCGATGACCCCGATGCAACTCAATAACGCAAGAAAGCTGAGATCGACGTCACCCAACCCCATCCATGACAGGGCGCCTTCTTTGAGCAAATAGTTATAGATTAAATTATTGGCCGGTACGGTCAGAGTCTGAACGACCAGCACCGCCACCCCCAAGCCCAACGCAGTAGAAATCTTTTTAGAAACCGCAAGAAAGGTACACATCCCCAAAAAGAACGCCAAGGCCAGGTTTTCAATAAAGACCGCCTTTATAAAAAGGCTGAGATAAGCCTCCATCAATGCACCTCCCAATGAACATCAGCGCCGTGGGCAGTTGAGTTGATACTGTAATCCGGTCGCTCAACCTGGACCGGCTTCCACGTTCTGATGGCCCAGATCAACAGGCCAATAATAAAGAATGCGCTGGGTGGTAATAACAATAACCCGTTCGGCTCATACCAACCGCCGTTTTGTACCAGCGGGAGCACTTCGACACCGAGTAATTTTCCCGAACCGAACAATTCGCGAATGACAGCGACGACTATCAATATCAAACTGTAACCCAAGCCATTTCCGATACCATCATAAAAACTTTGAAGTGGTGGATTTTTCATCGCATACGCTTCGGCCCGTCCCATGACGATACAATTGGTAATGATCAAGCCGACAAATACCGAAAGTTGCTTGCTAACGTCGTAGGCAAAAGCTTTCAGAAGTTGATCTACCACGATCACCAGAGATGCAATAATGGTCATTTGTACGATAATTCGAATACTGCCGGGAATATGGTTTCTGATCAAACTAATCGATGCACTCGAACATGCGGTCACCGCGGTCAGCGCCAAACACATAATCAATGCAGTGGACAATTGCGACGTTACTGCCAGTGCCGAACAAATCCCAAGCACTTGCAGGGTTATCGGATTGTTATCGACCAACGGATCAAGTATGGCTTTTTTAACTTCACTACTCATAGGCTCATCCTCTATCGGACCTAATTTTTTCCAAATATAATGCAAAACCCTGGGCGCCCATCCAGTAACGCAGCAAATTGCTTACACCGTTACTGGTCAGCGTTGCCCCTGCAAGCCCGTCAACCTGGTATTCCGAACCTGCTCTGCTCGGGTCGACAGTACCTTTGATTAATTTCAAATTTGGTGTGCCGCTAGCGTCATAGACTTTCTTCCCCTTCCACAGCGCCCGCCAATTTGGATTAACCACCTCACCGCCCAAACCCGGGGTTTCCGCCTGATCATAAAAATTCAAACCGATCACGGTTTGCCCATCACTTTCTAGCGCCAAAAACCCATACATTGTTGACCACAATCCGTATCCGTGGACCGGAAGAATAAATGCTTTGACCTGTTCCGCCTCTTTCAGCAAATAGACTTTGGTATATTTGGCTCTAGTTCTAATGCTCGCCAAATCGTTCTGCGGCTCTATACGCAGATTTTGCGACGGATCTTTCGCCGCTTTTCGCTGATCATAGGTTGCCGCATCGATAGTATCGACATATTCACCCGTTTTCAGATCCACTATCTTTTGCTCTACCGTCTTAAACACATCATCTACGTCGGTATCTTCTTGCAACAAACCCACCACGCTCAAGATATTTTTTTTCATATCCAACGCTTTGTTGTTTTTCTGCATTGAGCGCAACGCGACCGCCGAGCCTGATACGAGAATCGCGCAAACGATACATAACGCGAGCGCAACTGCAATGGTTTTCTGAAAGCTGTCATTGGGTAAAGCCAATATTTTATCCGCGTAAGGCTTGGCTTTCCCGGCCAACCCAGCCAAGACTCCGGCCGACGTGCTGGATTCACTTTTATTCAAGTTTTTATCCTCATGCATAACGTTTGTTCCGCCGTCTGATATTTGCCTGAACTACAAAATAATCGATGATCGGCGCAAACATATTGGCGAATAATATCGAAAGCATCATCCCCTCAGGAAACGCCGGGTTAACTACACGTATCAATACGACCATAACCCCAATCAGCCCACCAAATATCCATCGGCCGGTATCCGTATTGGCGGCGGTAACGGGGTCGGTTGCCATAAATACCATCCCAAAAGCGAAACCGCCCATGGTCAAATGCCAGTACGCCGGAACCGAAAACATTGGATTTGTCTCGCTGCCAACAATATTGAACAGCAGCGAAGTCAAGACCATACCGGCAAACACACCGAAGATAATGCGGTACGACGCTACTTTGGTATAAATAAGAAAAACAGCGCCTAATAAACAGGCTAATGTTGAGGTTTCGCCAAGCGAACCCTGGGTAAATCCGAAAAAGGTCTGCATCCAACTGATTCCGCTGGAAGCTATTAGATCAACGCCACCCGCGGCGGCCAAACTCAAGGATGTTGCGCCACTGAATCCATCTACCGCAGTCCAAACAGCATCGCCCGACATCGAAGCCGGATAGGCGAAGAATAAAAATGCCCTACCCGTTAAAGCAGGATTCAAGAAGTTTTTTCCGGTTCCGCCAAATACTTCCTTACCAATCACGACACCGAAGGATATACCCAATGCGACCTGCCACAATGCAATATCCGGTGGCAATATTAGCGAGTACAACATCGACGTAACCAAAAACCCTTCGTTGACTTCGTGTCCGCGTATCGTCGCAAAAATAACTTCCCAAATACCCCCAACGGCAAGCGTCATCAGATAAATAGGCAAAAAATACATTGCGCCGTGCAATAAGCAGGCAATCGGGTTGCTCGAACTATAACCTACCCAGTTCAAAAATATCCCACGCCAGTTACTTACCGTATCTATACCCAATTGGGCCATGGCTAAATTGGCTTGGTAACCGGTGTTGTACCATGCCATCAATACGCAGAAAGACGTTGCGATTACGACATAGGTCATAGTGCGCTTTAAATCTATCCCATCACGGACGTGGGTACTACCCTTGGTGACCTCCGAAGGGGTATAAATAAAAGTATCGACC
Organism: uncultured Methylococcaceae bacterium; assembly: GCA_964619885.1. Taxonomy (GTDB): domain Bacteria; phylum Pseudomonadota; class Gammaproteobacteria; order Methylococcales; family UBA1147; genus CAZUGA01. The sequence goes on along the minus strand of CAZUGA010000041.1, from coordinate 16,941 downwards.
ATTTCATACAGGCCGTAATACCTTTCGAATTTACCGCCCTTGGTGAAATGAGGGTGAAGATCATCTAAAAATGTTCTTAATTTAGACATCATCCTTCCTTTTCAATTTGAATCAGGTTGTTTCTCAAGACAGGACCAAAATCGTGTTTGCCGGGGTCAACAAAGGTACACAACGCCAAATCCTCTTCATCCAATTCCAAGCACCCCAAAGCCTGAGCGGTATCGGTGTCGCCGACAACCAACGCCTTCAATAATGGTGTAGGGAGGATATCCAGAGGAATCACTGATTCGTACGCCCCGATTGGAACAATAGCTCTTGGACTACCATTCTTATTCGTCGTCAATCGAAATTTGCGCCCCAACCTGCGGGTCAAACTTGAGACGTATACATTGAGCGCCGAATATTTATCTTTACCCGGCACAATCCATCCGAATAATTCTCGCTCGCGCCCTTCCGGAATCACAGTAATCTGATAATGATAACGACCCACATAGGCCGCCCAGTTGACCGCCCGGTGTCCGTGGAGGAACGACCCTGAGATAACCCTGCTATCAGAATGTTCAACTTGATCTTTCAACAAATCTTCAGTATTTGCGCAAATTCTGGATCGAATGAGACGCGGCTTCAACACTTGCGATCCTGCTATTGACATCACCCGCTCTACATCCAATCTACCCGTCGTAAACATCCGACCTATCGCCAAAACAGCTTGATATTTTGTCGACCAAACGGTCTTATTTTCATTGACCGGATCCAGATAATGGATATGTGTACCCGCCAGCCCGGCTGGATGTGGTCCGTCAAATTCGGCGACTTCGATCGACGGACAATCCGCTAGCGGAATATTGGCACCTGGTGCCTTGCAGATAAAAACCTTGCCATCGGTGAGTTTGGAAATAACGATCAATCCATTGATAAAATCTTCGGTCCGTTCGGCGATAATCAATTCAGGATCAGGCGCCAACGGATTAGTATCCATTGCAGTTACAAATATTGATTTCGGTCTATTATCCGCTCTGGGTATTTTGCTATATGGCCGCGATTTGAACGAAGCCCACATTCCGGACTGACGTAATATTTCCCTTACCTTGTCCGTGCTTAAACCTGCAAGCGCAGATTTGTCAAAATGTTCAAACTCCTCCGCCTCGTCACCGTCCAATTCAACCACAATAGAATTCAACACCCGTTTCGGCCCCCGGTTGATCGCTTTGACGACACCAGCACCGGGAGAAGTGAAATTAATCCCCGGATTTTTTTTATCCGTGAATAAGGTTTGCCCCAATTTCACCCGATCACCTTCTTGAACGAGCATCGTCGGCTTTAAGCCGAGATAATCTTTACCCAGCAATGCGACGGATTTGACTTCGGGGCTGTCATATATGACCTGCTCCGGTTCCCCTGCAATGGGTATATCCAAGCCTTTCTTTAATTTGATCAACATTGTAGATTTGCAGCCAATAGCACCCAACGAGCACAACAGAAATGCACTATTTCTGGGCAAAAAAATTAATTACAGTGAGGAAATTCAGCCGTATATTACAACATAATTTCCCTATCCTAACAACGACTACGCGCATACACAGATCCGCATTTTTTAGAAATTACGTCTATAACCTTTGAAGCTTAAGATAGCTGTATCATATTCGCGATAAAGCGCCCGAATTATATTAGTAATTCAATATACTACAGGCCATATCAATTCGAAAGACTAGTGTTTAATCGCCCTAAATTGACGCATCCTGGAATTCATTATAGTCGATAAAAACTCGCTATTTTCGATATATTAAAGTTAGCGATGAAATTAAAAATTGCTACTTTTATCCAGGATTAAAGTCGGGCGAAAAGAGCCAATCAAACCGACCCGCAAACAACAGATGAAAATGAATTCAACTCTTTAAGCAAAACCGAAGCTTGTTCGATAGTCATGTTGGAAAAATTTCGTATTTCACTCAATAAACGGTCGTATCGGCTCAGGTTGTTACGATTCAATTCCAGCCATTCATTTATCACTTGCGCTACACTAGAACCTTTGCCATGAACGGCATCGGTCGTCAACAAACGGCAAGCCCGGTGAAAGTCGTCGCGCAACGCGGTTCTGGCTAACGATTGCCAATGGTTATCACGCGGCAGAAGGCCTATTTGTTTTTGCAACCAACTCCATTGCAATCGCTGATCCAATGCAAAATACACCTGCGATACCTGTTTCAATGTTCGCCCATTCTCACCAGCAACGGCGATAACGTCGAGGCATGCGAATTCGCTGTTCAAACAGGCGATTCTTTTAGCCAGTCTTTGAGGAACTCCGGCGCTGATCAGATCCTCAATGGTATGACACGCAGCCCTTTGATCTGCTTCCGGCAAAATCTTCAGCAACTGACCGGACAACGATTCCAGTCCGGGTTTGAAGGCCGCGACCGCCTCCGATGTAGAGCGACCACTTATAGCATTGCGTAGCAACCAAAACATCGATCTTTCAACAAGCTTGGTGAATTGCGCCGTTAATTCCTTCTGTAGAGAACGGGCGACTGGCTCGTCCAATTTTTCAATCTCGGTCAACAACTTTTCAGCCCCAAATATCTCATAGGTTACGCTAAAGCTACGCATAACCTCGGCAATATCTACACCTGCCTCGTCCATAACTCTAAATGGAAACACAACCCCCAAGCGATTTACGAATCCATTAATTAACTGGTTGGCAACAATCTCACGCATCAAGCGATGCTCTCTAATCTGAACGCAAAATTTGTCCTGCAAAGCCACCGGGAAATACCGGCTTAGTTCTCGTTGGGAATATTCGCTGCTAAAAATTGCAGAATTCTTCAATAGAGAATCCTTGAGCATAATTTTGCAATAGGCCAAAAGAACCGAAATTTCTGGACGGAGCAGACCTTTTCCATCCGCTTTTCTCTGCTCCAACTCTTCGTTTTGGGGGATAAATTCCAAACTGCGGTCTAACCGGTCCGATTGCTCCAATATATCGACTACCCGCTGGTATGCATCTAAAAATTTATCGCTGTGCGACTGAATCATGCTTATCGCCCGGTTTTGCTGATAGTTGTTATTCAACACCAACCGCGCAACCTCTTCGGTCATACTTCCCAGCAATCGGTTTCGTTGTTTGGTTGTCAGATCCCCATTTTCGACGATTTGGTTGAGTAATATTTTGATATTAACTTCGTGATCCGAACAATCGACCCCAGCTGAATTGTCGATAGAATCAGTATTAATTCGGCCACCATTCAACGCGTATTCTAGCCGCCCCAGCTGGGTGAGCCCCAGATTTCCGCCCTCACCTATAACTTTACACTTAAGGTCTTTTCCATCGACACGAACTGCATCATTGGCCCGGTCACCGACATCAACATCTGATTCAGAAGCAGCCTTAACATAAGTACCAATACCTCCGTTCCAAACCAAGTCAACCGGCGATTTAAGCAGTACTTGAATCAGTTCATTTGGGGTCAATTGCTGGGCTTCGATGGACAAAGCTTTCTTAATTTCCGCGTTCAGACGTATCGATTTGGCGTCCCGGGAATAAACACCACCACCTTTTGACAGCAATTTTTTGTCGTAGTCGGACCAGGACGACCTTGGTTTTTCGAATAAACGTTTGCGTTCCGCAAATGATTTTTCCGCGTTTGGCTTAGGATCCAGAAAAATATGCTTATGGTTAAAAGCCGCCAATAAATGAATCTTGTTGGATAGCAACATTCCATTGCCGAAAACGTCACCGGACATATCGCCTATGCCGATTACCGAAATATTGGATGTTCGAACATCGATACCCAACTCTAAAAAGTGATGTTTGACGGATTCCCAGGCCCCTTTGGCGGTAATACCCATTTTTTTATGGTCATAACCCACGGAACCACCTGACGCGAACGCATCACCCAGCCAGAATCCGTACTCTGATGCGATCTCGTTTGCCAAATCGGAAAATGTCGCTGTACCCTTGTCAGCAGCAACGACCAAATACGGGTCGTCTCCGTCGTAACATACCGCGTTGTTCGGCTTGATCGTTTTGCCGGCCGACAAGTTATCTGTAATATCGAGAAGACCTTGTATAAATACTCGATAACAATCGACAACTTCCTGCCGCAGTGTTTCTTCACCACCAATCGCGGCCAAATTCTTAGCAACAAACCCACCCTTGGCCCCGGTTGGAACGATCACTGAATTTTTTGCAACTTGCGCTTTCATCAAGCCAAGGATTTCAGTACGAAAATCCTCACGTCGATCAGACCAGCGTAGCCCGCCGCGCGCCACCTTACCACCGCGTAAATGAACACCCTCGACACGCGGTGAATAAACAAATATTTCATAACTGGGGCGAGGTGACGGGATATTTTGAATCAGCGCAGGATCCAATTTAATCGACATGTACGGAATAGCTACTGCGTCTGATTTAAACTGATAATAATTGGTACGCAATATCGCCTGAATAATATTTAAAAAGCGCCTCAAAATCCTATCTTCATCCAAGGATACAACCTGATCTATCCCGTTTTCTATCTGACCTAAAATTTTATCCGCGAGACCATCCCGATCTTTGACATCCGGGTTGAAACGTGCATCGAAATATTGGACTAAAAGCCGTGCGATCGACGAATTATTGACCAACGTATCTTCTACATAAGCGCGACTAAAGGTCATGCGAATTTGGCGCAGATAAAAATAAATCGCGCGCAGAACCATCAACTCCCGCCAGTCCAAACGCGCGCCCAGAACCAATTTGTTGAACCCATCATTTTCAACTCGGCCAAACCAGATTTGCTCAAAGTTTTCTTGGAATTTGTCTTTCAGAGCATCAACATCGAGTGCTTGCTGTCCGTCATAAACCAATCCAAAATCGTGAATCCATACGGGCTGATCAATGTCCTGTCGCTTCAAAGTGTAAGGCCTTTCATCGACCACGGTTACACCCATGTTCTCTAACATCGGTAATGTTTTGGATAACGGCGCTGGATCACCGCAATTGTATAACTTGAATCGCAGCAGGTTTCCTTGCTGTTCCAAAGTCTGATATAACCTCAACTGTACATCGGAATCACCCAGTGCTTCGATACGTTCGATATCCAGAGCGGCAACTCTTGGGCTGAAATCTTCTCGGTAAGCTGCGGAAATCCCTTGACTGTAACAATTAAATAAAAGATTACCGCGTTCTTCTCCAAAATAGTTATGCAAACTATCCTTAAAGTCATCCCCCCATTGGTACAACGATCCGACGATTTTTTGCTCGATAACCTGCGTATCCAACTCAAGACTACAACGTGGGCCGGTATGAATGATAAAGTGGATCCGCGCCAGCACCGACTCTGAAAGCTGAATCCTGAACTCTGAGCTTTTGCCGCCAAAAGTTTCCAAAAGAATTGTTTGTATACGCTTGCGTAAATCCGTATCGAATCGTTCCCGAGGCACAAAAACTAAAACCGAAACAAATTGTCCATAGATATCTTGGCGCGCAAACACGCGAACCCGTTGGCGCTCCTGTAATTGCATCACACCGATTGCGTAATGGTATAAAGTCTCCTCATCTGAATGATAAAGTTCATCTCTAGGCAAATCTTTGAGCACATGCATCAATGACCTGCCACTATGGCTACTCGGTGAAAACCCTGCCCTTTGGAAAACTTCGCTTATTTTTCTTTTCAGTACCGGAATAACTTCAAGACTGGAACTGTAAGCGGACGAGTCGTACAACCCTAAAAAGCGTATTTCTCCGACAACCTTACCAGCCTTGTTAAACCGTCTTACGCCAACATAGTCCATAAAAACCGGGCGATGAACCGTTGCCTGAGTCGTCGCCTTGGTTATCAGCAGCGGTTCCGGTTCACAAACCACCCGGTAGGCATCCTCAAACAACGGAACAAAATCCAGAGCACCGGGGCCTATATGTTCATCCCGCAGAATTCCCAATCCGGAATTCGGCACAATTCTAAAACCCTTTTTACGTTTCTCGGTGGCCAGATCGTATTCCCGGTATCCCAAAAAAACGAAATGGTCATCGCTCAACCAGGTCAAAAATGCGCTCACCTCCCCCAATTGTTGTTTAGATAAATTTTGCGAACACTGTTTTACTTGGTCAAGAGCTGTAGCCACTTTGTCCCTGCAACGATCCCAATCTTGGGTAACTACTTTTACATCGTTGAGCACTCCGTCGAGCAGTTCAATGAGTTCACGTAAAACATCCGGATCGCTTTGCCGGTCGACTTCGACATGAATAAACGCTTCGCTTGAATGTTGCGAATGGCCCGACTCCGAATGCAAATCCATCAATTTGCCATTTTTGGACCGGCGCACTTGGTAGACCGGGTGAATGACCCAATGATTGGTCAGGTTAAAACGGTTAACCGCCATAATTATGGATTGAACCAAAAACGGCATATCATCCAATACCACCTCGATAATGGTGTGACTGGATTGCCATCCATGCTCATCAATTGTTGGGTTGAATACCCGAATTTTGATTTCGCCGGGTTTACGTTGTTGGGCAAAATTCCAATGCGATAAAACCGCGCCATATATATCATCGTCGGCGAGCGGAATAATGTCTTCGGGTGCGACATTACGGTAATAGGATTTCGCAAAATCACTAAGGTCAGCAGCTTTTTGTTCAGGGACCCGTTCCGCAATCAATGCTTCCAACTGCAAAATCTTCTTATTCACTTCGTGCATCGCCATTTTTACGCCCTACTAGAAAGACATTAGGGGTAGTTTAACCGACCTATAGTCGGTGGTGATATAAACCGATAGGAAATTTATACGCAAATCATTTAGCGCAGGCTAGAGCGTCGACACCCAATGCCCTTTCAAGCATTCATCTGGCAATCGGCAGTCACGATGACTAGAGGTAGTGCCCGCTAATTTTGTCTCTGCATTCGGAACGCCTGTGGAATCGAGGATTCTGGTCTAGTTACCTTACGCATCACCCCATCTATTAGAAATAGAATGATTATTTTGTCACCCAAACACTAGCCAATCCCAGCTTATTTTTGACCTGGCCAGCATATTCCCTGGCTTCTTTTTTACTCTCGAATCCGGTAACTTGCACCCTGTACCACTGTTTCCCCGATATCATTTTCGGCTGTATTTCCGCAGCCACTCCCTTTTGACGAAACCCTTTCAACTGCTTATCTGCATCTGATTTTTCGGTAACGGACATTAAATTAACCGACCAAATCCCCGTTTTACCCGCCGCACTATTGGATGACTTTGATTTATTGGCAGTCACCACAGGTTTTGTAGGTTTAGGTTTGGAGTTTGCACGCGCCTTGGGTTTGATTGCCATTTGCGGCACGGATTTTTGCGACGACAACTTTTGTTCGACGTTGCCAAGCCGTTCTGCCAAAATTGCCAAATCTTTGTTAACATTTACCAATCCATTACTCGGAGACGATTCTCCCGTACCTTGTGCGTCTGAAATCCCGCTTTGATTGGCAATAGCCTCGACACTGGCCGCTAGATTATCGATTCTTGAATTAACATGGGCAAGTGCCGAACCATCGACCTGACCTGCTCCATCTTCTCCATCCTCGTTAAAAAAATCATCATCCTCCGCTGACATCAAAGTGTGGATTTCGTCAATCTGCGACTGCAGACTATAAACGTAACCCCCCATGATAATAATGATCGCCACCAGCAATATGGGAATCCCAATCGTGAACCACCGCATCTGTTCGTCCTCCTCTAACATATTATCGTAGGTCAAAACACTGGCCTGGGCTGTCGGCGCCCCAGCCTGGGACTGCCGCTGACCGCTACCTTGCTCTTTATCCTCCGGTTCGGAATACCCTGAACCACTGGCTTCAAACGGGTCATCCTGGATATCTTCGGAATTATCATCTGACCCGGAATCGTCCTCGAGCTCATCAACTTCCGCCCATCCGTAAGCTTGCGCCACCGCGCCATTAGAATCGCGGTTAAATTCAGATCCGGCAGCCATAGATTCATCTACTGATCCAGTTTTAAGATGAGTCTCGGACAATTGAATATTTTCACCCACATCGTCCACCAAATCCGCGTAACCAGCCTCATTGTCCTCATCGGCCTGCATCTTACGCTCTAAGGTACCGAGGGACTCTTCGAAATTCTGGCCGCCCAGCTCCTCCAATTCTGTCGAATCAGCACCGATTCCTTCAGGCAGCAAATCAGAAGACTCATCCGCCCACTCACTACCTTTGTCCTGCACATTTTCTGAATCGGCTACTACTTCGTGATCATTCAACTCGTCGGAAAAATCATGATTTACCTGGCTGGCACTATTGGCCTCAACGATATCCGAATGCAACTCATCCGATAGACTGGTACTTTGATCTGTTGAAAAGTCAGTCTCGGGTTCAAGTTCATAGTCATCACCCCGATCTTCAGATACAACGTCTCCAGAGTCTGCGTCGGATCGCTCGTCTGATACAAGAGAGTCAAATAATTCGGCAGAATCTTCGGGACCTAGCCGCGTTGACCCATCCGGATAGGTAGATACGGCCAACAAATCTACGCCCGATTCCGTATCTGGCCGCACAGGGTCGAATCCGTCTGGATTTTGATCAACCTGGCCTAAATCCTCAGAATTCTGATCGTCCATTTCATTATACAAATCCGATTCCGCCTCTTCAGGATACGCAGAAGCTATCGTTTCAGATGCGCCGGTCGATTCATCAGAATCAAGTGAATGCAAGGTGCCGAATGATTGTTTACGATCAGACGTTGCCAGCAGATCAACGCCAGATTTGAGAGGCGTTTGATCTCCGATTAAAGTATCGTCTGCGACCCGGCTCGAATCGGTCTGGTCGGTTTGATCTGTTGCATTGGCCGGATGGGACTCCGACTGTTTTTTGGGTTGATCCGCCATGATACCCCTCCAAATATTTCGACATTGCCCACTACTAAAGATAGCAAAGAGCTGATCGACACTTCCATTTGTCTATGGGATTATCGAGATTGCACCAATACCGTTCCCTTTTAGCGCTTTTAAGATATTTCTAATTGAACGTCAATTGACCATTAACATAGGATGGCAAATGAAATACGTTTACCACGAAAAACACCGTAAAACAAATTGCAATTGAATGCCCGCCTAGGATTCACCCGGTCGCCAATCGCAATACCAAATGACTCAAGCCTCCAGAGAAATAAGCGCATAATTTATTGAGAACTTTATAACGCCGAAGTCACACTACTCCTAAGCACGTTTCGGACTTTTCTCTACGACTATTTGTTTGACATACAACTTACTGAGTGCGATACCCACAAGCATACAAATTGCACAAACTCTAAAAAATTCTTTAAGATTTTCCATATCGTTACCCTAAAAATATAATTGCTACAAAATTGTCTAGCCTCAATTTAGCAGCCGCACTCTCTCGATACTGTCAAACAGTGCGGACCGATCTGGTGAATATTCACCAGATCGGCCCAAAACCCCCACATCATACCTATAAAATTAACAAATATCTAATAAATGTCAATCAGTTATTTCATTTTCTTTGTATAACACTTAAATTTTCTTATATTAGTTCTTGTTTTATTTTGCATGTATGCGAAATTTCTCGTCTACTCCGTCAAGAAATACCGCCTACTCCGATCAACATTTGCGATTTAACGGAGTCGATTCCTACAAAAATATTGCGTTGAATGGACGATCGATCAAAACCTAGAGTGTTCTTACGATCCAATTGAAACATGAAAACTATTAACTGGTGGGAATTGATGTTTCGCAGTAAATTCGAATTGAGCACGAAATCGTGTCGATCTCCGATAATGTAGGAAGACAATTAAATGGTAGTTCGATACGAAAAGTATTTCGTACCCGCTTAATTTATTGCTCAAATTCAACTTTGATGGCAAAAACCAACATTAAGAGCCAATTTAAGACCAGTAGTTACAATTTATTGCTATTGATCGATTGATCAACGCTGCTGAAAATCGTACGATTACACATTCCGTATGGGCGGGTTTATGGCGAACAAATTTATCAAATGAAATTATCGTTTGCGCCTGTTAACTGCGGGGGGTTGCATGCGACGTACAATGTACGCTTCTTCTAGTGATTTTCCGGATTTAACTACTTGTTTAGCGTGAAAAAATGAACTGAATTTTTACAGTTCTACATATAGTCTTTAGATTGAGGAGAGCAAAAATGTCAATTAAGGGGAAAAAAATTGCAATTCCGACTCTGATCGTCGGTATTGCACTCGGTACAGGGGGCTTATTTGGTCCTATTAGCTATGCCGCAGATTCCTTGGAAGAACGAGAAAAAGCACTTCTCGCACGCGAAAAAGCGCTGGAAGAGCGCGAACGTAAGCTCAAAATGAACAAAGGCGCATCAAAATCCCATATCTTCTCGGAAATGGATGACGTCTTGCCGACCGCCAAAGCGGGTCAATGCTTTGCCAAAGTACTGGTTCCCGCGACCTACAAAAATGTAGAGGAAAAAATTGTCGTACAAGAAGCCGGTCAGAAAATCGACATTATTCCGGCCAAATATGAAATGGTTAAAGACCGAGTCATGATCAAAGACGCGGCGGAAAAAGTTATAGAGGTTCCGGCGATATACCAGAAAGTCACCGAGAAGGTCCTCATCCAACCCGCTCAGAAAGTTTGGCGGAAGAACGCAAACGCTAAATCAAGGTTGGCGCCGGCTGATTGGATTAATGCCGCCATTACCAGCGGTGTACCTAAAGACGCCACTTTAGGCAGTTGCTATGAGGAAGTTCACCGCCCCCCCCTATTCGAGACCGTCGAAGAAAAGGTTCTGCAACGTGAGGCAGGCAAACGCATTGAAGTCACAGCAGCCAAATTTGAGTGGGTCGAAAAGAAAGTACTGGTAAAGGAAGAATCTGAAAAAATAGTAGACGTTCCGGCGGTCTACCAAACAAAGGAAGAAAAAGTTCTTGAAAGAGCGGCCTACACAACTTGGAAAAAAGGACGCGGCCCTATCGAAAGGATCGATAATTCAACCGGGGACATAATGTGCTTAATTGAAGTCCCAGCGAAATACAAAACTTTGAAAAAACAGGTTTTGGTTTCAGCGGCAACGACCAAAAGGGTTAAGATTCCTGCCGAATATAAAACAATTAAAGTCCGTAAAATTGTGACGCCTGCGCAAGAAAAAGTCATCGAAATTCCGGCCAAGTATCAAATCGTCAAAAAACAAGTCAAAAAGAAGGATGAATTGGTGGCGTGGCGGCCCAAAAATACGGTTGGGGAAGGATCACCTACAGGCAAAATGATTTGCCGCACGGAAATCCCCGCCAAACATAAGACAATTACCAAAGAAGTGGTTAAGACTCCGACGACCACAAAAAAGGTCGTTATTCCCGCCGAGTTTAAGGACGTTAAGGTTAAAAAACTGGTGTCCGCCGCGAGAGAGGTCAAAATAGAGATCCCGGCCAAATACCAGACCATTACCAAACGGGTAAAAACCACCGAAGAAAAGCTGGCTTGGCGTTCGGTTTTGTGCGAAACCAACACTTCCAAAGGGTTGGTCATCGAAATTCAAAAAGCCCTTGAAAAAGCCGGTTTCAATCCCGGCCCGATCGACGGTGCAATGGGTTATCAAACCCAGGTCGCGATCAACGAATTTCAGAAGAAAAAAGGCTTCGAACGAGGCGGTCTGACCTTACGCACCTTGGATGCTTTGGGTGTAAAAGTCGGAAATTAGCCCCACGCAAGATACTAAGACCAGTTGCCCGGATGGAATCTCCGGGTAACTGGCAACAGTGGGCGATCAATTCCAAACGAACGATTTGATCGTATGCGATGGTACAGAGATAGAAAAATTATCCACTTTGACCAGATTCCCGTCTCTCTGATAGGCACCGTATCCACGCAGCATCCCAGCCAACACGTGCCTGTCCGCCTCACAGCTGAGTAAACCGCCACCAGAATGGCCCGAATCGATTTCAGCCGAAGTTTGCACGGCGCCTTGGTAAAAATCTTCTACATAACCCCGGCTCATTTCGAGATCTCCGCCCAAAGGATAGCCTAAGGCCCAAACCGGCTCGTTAGGATGCAATCCGCCTATAGATAATGGAATTGGAGTCAAGCCATGGGTCAAAACCGACAATACGGCCAAATCGTTAGCCAAATCCACCGAATGCAAAACGGCCTGTTCAATTCTCCTATCGAATTTGACAAAAAAAGGGCCCGCGCCTTCAACCACATGCGCCGCGGTCAAAACAAAATCCCGCGAGATAACCACTCCACTGGCTTGACTTCCATCGTTATTCAAAACTCGTACGATCGACGTTAAAATTTCATCCGAAGGTTTATTGCACGCCGACGCAGCGTAGCAATCGGTGAGCACCGAAAAAACAGCAGCAAGGCTGAATAAAGTTTTTAACAAGGTAAGTTCCCGCACAATAGAATTTCCTAAATCGCTCACATTGTTTGAATATCCTCGGATTAAAAACAAATGATTGGAAGGGCAACTCCGAAATCGATGATCCGCTTTTGGCAATCAAACCCATCGCTCAGTAATTTTGCTTATATCGACAGCCCATTTGAAGGTTAATCCGAACCTTAATTAGTATAGTCTTGTCCCAATAATGTTCCTTCGCAATGTAAAGCACTGATAACTGACTATAGTTGCATGGCCAGTTATTTCTTTAGTTTGATCCACGACAGAAACACTATGAAAATTGACAAAATCGCCATTTCCAAATTTAACTCCGTCCTATTGGTCACCATTGCTTTTTTGTTGCAGTTTTCCACAACAAGCCATGCAACCGCATTTGAACTCAAAACCCTAGACAATCAACCCACCGAATTGAATGAATATGTCGGCCAGGGCAAATGGGTACTGGTCATGCTATGGGCATCCGATTGCGCTATATGTATGCAACAAGAACCCGCCATCTCAGCCTTCCACGACGCTCATCAGGCTACAGACGCGGTCGTCGTAGGCATTAGTATCGATGGGTACGAAAAGATTAACGCGGTAAACGGCTATTTGGACCGATTCAAACCAAATTTTGTCAATCTTGTCGGCGAACTGGATAATATCGCGGCGAGTTACGAAACAGCGGCCCAGGAGCCATTTCGCGGAACACCAACCTATTTGCTTTACACACCGCAGGGCAAATTAGTCGGAAATAATCCTGGCCCGCTCCGGACTAAGGCCATCGAACAGTTCATCGAAAAACAATCAAAATAAAAATTCGTGGATCGAATGGGCCGATCTAAACGCGTATTCTGTAACTATTGGATTAATCACTCTATAGCGGTCGATAACTACACGAGCCACTCCTATAATACCGTCGTCAAACCGACTCGAGAATACAACTATAACGCTTTTCGAAATTAACCCGATTGAATATAAAAGCCCGCTTATTTGTAATACATGAATAATCAATGAAAAACTTGGCGATAATTGTCACTCAAATCGGAATTATTATCACATTTGCTGCTATCTTTTGGTGGCATTCCTTTTATAGGGTGGTCGCACAGCAATTAGTCTTCGATTTGGGTGAATCAGATCCAACCCTCGGATCCGGATTGCGCTGCCTGTTCAGCACGGCTGGACATTGTGGAGAGATTATCGACTACGCCGAGAGTTTAGGAAAAACTGTCTATACACCGACTCTTTTCTGGTCGGGTATAACGATGATTGTATCAGGCCTAATCGTGTTGTTGGTGCAGCAATACCGTAATCGGTCGATTTAATTTAGCTACGAAAAATACGGGGAACCAATTTTCAAATCCGTAGAGCAATGTTTATCGCAATGCGCTCAACCCTGCCGCCCAATTCTATGGTTAAACATCAAGAATATTGGAATCGAAATCTAGTGATTCGATTACACATAGAATCCGAATAACTTGCCATAACAATTTTATCTAGTATCCCAGTGTCTTTGCATTTCATAATACAAAAAGGAGGCTGTCCATGTAATAAGAACCAAACCAGTCAATGATTCAATCCCAGTTAAATACCTCAGATCCCCATTTGGCTGGATATCGCCAAAACCTAAAGTAGTAAACACGGTGAATGAAAAATATCCACAGTCCATTAAACTGCCATTGAAATTTCCATTTAAGCTCCCCCAGCCGTCGGACCGGTTCATAAAATAGTACGAAATTGCAAAAATCCAGATTTCTATAGCATGCGCTATCAATGCCCCAACGACTCCAAAAACTATTCTATAACGGTGCTTAATTACCATTTTTGGGATATAAGACGTTAAACGGAAAAGAAATTCGTAATGAACAATTACCGAAACCACAACGACCAGACTGTTTACCAGGAAAACGTAAATCATTTTGAATCGTCAGAAATTTTTGATATGTTGGTTCAGTGTAAGCCTATATGGACAATATCCTAAGTTGATTTCACTACGACTATTTCGTGGGGATACCTCAGGATCTGTCCCCTATAAACGTATAAACGCGGAATTTTTTTATCTTTTCGATGCATCTAATAATAAGTCCTTATTAATCGGAATATATTCTGATGCTGAACTAATTAGTGAAGTGGATGTAAACTGAGGCACACCGTAGACCTCTACTATCGCATTTAGATCCTTGCGAATTTTATCAACCAGCAAACCAAAATCTCCATCACCTGATGCTAATACGACCACATCTGCATCTGTGGCAAACTCTATAGCGTCGAGAGTTATACCCACATCCCAATCGCCTTTTGCTGACCCGTCAATCCTTTGGATGTATGGCTTAAGTTTTACTTCAAAACCGATCGCTCTAAGTATATTCTGAAACTGTCTTTGTTTTTCATCATCGCGATCTATGGCGTAAGCAATCGCTTTTATTACCTGCCTGTTTGAAGTGGCTTTCGCCCAAAACTTATTGTAATCAAAATTACAATTATAAGATTGCTTTGTCGTGTAATAAATATTCTGCACATCAACGAGTACAACTAATTTTTCCATAGGCTGAGTAGCTCGAGCTCCTAACGGTCAAAGTTGAGTGGCATCCGTCTAAGATAGAGCCTGCTCAACTCTGCGCTAACGGGTTGGGCGATATGCGACGCTGGCTTAGGAATAATCGGGGACAGACCACATTTATAATTTATTTTTTACCGGTCTCCCCGCTTTACCCGGCTTGACGCGCCGTCCCAAAGTTTTCCCGATCTCCTCCTTGAAACGATTATTTCCCAATACAAAGTTACCATTCGTCGCCCGGCGTATTTCGTCCACCAGACCTGGTTCCAAATTAAATCGAAATAATTCGCGATAATTTGATTGTCGCTCCGTTTGGGTTAACCCCAATTCCTGATACATAAAATGAGGTGTAACCAACTTGTTGCTATCTCCCTGTGCATTGGCTCGATAGCTTGACCATCGATAATCTTCCGGGTATTCAACCATTCCTGCCCGAACTGGATTCAGTTCGATATACCGCTGACAATGCAATAGGTAATTGTCTTCTTGAGCAATACAAGAGCGGAATCTTCCTTCCCATAGGGTGCCACTTCGCTGATAAGTTCGATTCACATATTGTACATATCTTTGCCCAAGCCTTTTCATCAGCTGGCTCGCACTCTCCTTCTCCCTTGGCGTCAACAACAAGTGAACATGGTTTGTCATTAAGACATATCCATGAATCAAGCAACTTGTTTTCTTAGAATACTCCAGCAAACATTCAAGGTAAAAAATATGATCTTCAGCACTAAAAAAACACGCCTGTCGATTGTTACCTCGCTGGATAATATGTAAAGGAATATTCGGAACAACCAAACGGGCGCGGCGCGGCATCAAAAACTGATAATTGTTGATATTGGAAAGTATTATAACTTATTTATTCGTGGTCTGTCCCTTTTTTCCACGCTGTCGATACTTGCCCATAAGCTGGGCCGGGCTGTTTATTTTGTGATGAAACGGAAGGATGCGTTTGATGAAAAATATTTTTTTGATCTATAGCCAATGATTTTGAGCGGCAGGTCTGGGAGCTCTAGCGTATAACTGTGTCTATCGTGCCTGAACTGAATGCTGAGATCCAACATCAAGGAGGCTTTGACCTCGGTGATCTCATCAGACCTAAGGCCAAGGCCCTCGCCTTGAATAGACCCGGCGTGCCGCTCAACCCAAGATACGATTTGTTCGTGACTGCCCCTGGGGTTGAACTGATGAATAACTGGACGCCATGCGCGAGCCCGACCCTTTGATAAGGCAACCCGCAGGGTAACCGAGAAATTTCTAGTACGCGAAGACGGATGCTTCGGCTCACGCCTTCGCAGTCTGACAATTTAAAACGATTAAAAATCGTTCAAAATCGCCAGATCGATACTCGATAGATGAATGATTCGCAACTTCCATGTTACTCACCCTTCGGGCAGCAAAGCTGTCCAAATTTGATCCCCTCAAATTTGTGTGTGCAGGCACGGCCTGACAACGATATAAAATAACGGCAGCAGATACGACGAAGGGGATCATTTAAAAACTCGAATATTCGAGTTAAAAATTTGTTTTGCCTATTGACAGGCAGCGGTCATATAGATGTTATGTGTTTCTTTCATAATATTTTTCTGGGCAATGTGCATTCCATTCATGATTTAATCGACACGCAAAGGAAATGTCCTCACTAATTACTACACACTCTATTAAGTTTAGAGCTTCTCTATCAATGTTCTTCAAATTCTTTACTGAATAAGCAAACGTATTACTCGGACCACCAACTGTATAAATATCGAAGTATTTAGTCTTGGGCAGGCTGAAAATAAAGCAGTTAAGTGGGAGGCTACTGATTAAGCGATTGATTGCCAAATCTCCAGTCAGAGTTGAGTAGTTCCCTGCATCCAGAAAATCGTGAACTTCAATAAAAACTTCTTTGTATTGTGCATCCGTTGCAAGTGACCACTCGCACTGATGTTCGTCGAGATAGTTTTCTAGCTCTAAGTTTCGTTTTACGATACCCATGAATTCTCAAGAAACATATAACGTTTGCCTAAATCGCCGAGCGATAGCGAGGTCGATTTGAGGCACTGGTTAG
>CAZUGA010000040.1:0-42121 GCA_964619885.1 uncultured Methylococcaceae bacterium | reverse complement strand
AATCGCTGTTCACGTTGCGCCAGAATCAGTGTTCAGATTGGGCCAGAATATGCAACAAGCTTGCGCCATCCGCCAAACTGTAGAATTCAAAAATAGGCTAAGGCAATACCAGTCTATTTGTAGAGGCCATCGAATTATTTTTACAGATTCTCGGCCAGGTATTTGAGAGCCAATCAAAAATAAACACTTACCGAAAAAATAATCAGCTTTATTGTTTTATCCCTTCCAAAACTTGTCGGTAATCCGAAGGTCGGTAATCTTGTAGCCATTCGGCCAACACATTGGATTTACGTTTGGGGTCTATACCCGCGTCACGAAGTAATTCATCATGATAATTCCACATATGCAATTGCAGCAGCGAAGCACGACTGTTGCTGAGTGGCATAAAACTACGTTTCCAGGCTTTTATTTTCTCAATCTCCTGTTGTAGATCGGTTTGATTTGGAAGGTTGAATTTATTCTTTAGTAATTTCACCAGCCATACCGATGCAAGATGTGCCGTCAATGAGTTCGAAAAGGTTGAAGCCCAGCCAATGAATGCGCAGTTTGGAAGATCAGGGTGAATAATATGGCGGTACAGGTAAACGCCATCATCGTTTATCGCGCTATGGAATTGATCCGGTAGCCAGCTATAGTCGGGCTTCCAACCTGTTCCGAATATGATCGTATCGCAGGGTAGGTGATCTCCGCTATCCAGCACAACTCCCGTTGAATCCAAATCTAAATTTTTTGTTTGGACGCATTCGATTTTACCCTGTTTCATCAGCTTGTAGGTTTCAGGGCGCGGCAGAAAGTCCTGGTTAAAAAAATCACTTTCCGGTGCAGTGCTGGGAAGCACTTTGCAGGCTTTTAGCGGGAATTGGATTTTCAGCAATAATTCAACAAATCGCCAGAAGCCTTTGACCAGCCAAGGACAGAACTGGTGCAGCTTTTTCTCCCATTTTTTGGGTCGTTGATAAAGGGGGAAAAATCCGCCGACCAAACGGTTTAAAAATATCCGGCGGACATCTATCAGATTGAGTACGTCAACGGGTACGGGCCAATGCGCCTCCCTAAACGCCAAGCTTACCCGGTTTGCATATAGTGCAGCGTCGGTTGCAATATCCAACGCGCTTTTTCCGAAGCCCACTACAACCACGTTTTTTCCCTTAACCTGATCAGGCGACGTGTATTGTGAAGAGTGTAACACTTCACCGTCAAAGCTTTTTCTATTGGGTAAATCGGGTATGAACGGGTTCGAATAAAGTCCGGTTGCGACAACAATATAGTCAAAGGTTTTTTCTTGAATCGGGTCTATGCCCTTTTGATAATATTTTATCAGCCAGGAATCAGAACCGCGTTGCTCAAGTTTCTTGATAGTGCAACCCAACCTTATTTTATCGATAAGGCCGAAAGTTTTGGCGTAATCTTCGAAATAGGCTTGAAGTTGTTGGCCGGTTGGTAATCTAGGAAAACTTTCCGGCATCGGGTAGTCCGGAATTTCATACAAAGATTTTGGCGTTTGCAGCCCGAAGGTATGATAACCGCTAGCCCAAACGCCTCCTACGCGGTCACCCTTCTCGAAGACTTCACACTCGAAGCCAGCAGTAGAAAGCAACCGAGCGGCCGCAAGCCCAGCGACGCCGGCCCCAATAATTCCGATGGTGTGGATTTGCGCTGCTTCAGTCATAAGATTTACCGGTTTAAATTATTATCGATTTTAAGGATTGAGCCGGATCCACTGCGTATAGCGCGGTGATTTCAGTGCCACAGGTAGTGGTTTGGGAAATTCTCATTTCGGACCGTTAAAATAGTGCTAGACCATTGACGCAGTATCATCCCACATATTGGATTGGTTAGTGTAACAATAACGGGTGCTTTGTCGATGTTTTTCGTATAGACATCTCAGGTCGCTTGGTACGACGATTTTGCTACTGATTGGATTTGAACTATCCAGTATCATAAACGAAATTTAGACTCGATGAGATATTGCACCCTGGTACGACCAATTGGTGAGATAATCGAGTGAATAATTCGAAGAATTAGATGCATGGTTTTTCTGAAATTACATTTTTTTGATCCGTTCGTATGTTACCGCGCTATTTCAGCAGTGCGATATCGTCAACTCAGAAGCGACCAATTATGTTTTCGTCAAATTCCTTTTGCAAAATTTTGCGTATCACTTCCCAATCGAAATAACGATTGGTTAGAAATGTTGGGGTGACGATTTTTGCGTTAGCTCACTTATCCAGCTCGACATTCAAGAATCTTCAAAGTGGTTTGAACGCAAAGTTTGAATTGTGGAATGACGGGATAATGGCCTGTGGTATTTAGAATGATCTGCAAAGTGTGAATTTGATCAAAATTTAGAGTTTCGGTTGGTATTGACGTGCAAATAATTATGAATAACAGACGGTTTTTTTGATCTTTGTTGCCCCCTTTAAGAATTGTTGCAATATTGAGTACGCAAATTGAATAAGAAAAGCGGTAAAAAAAGTTTTAATCGATATATCGGGTTGGTGCTGTTTTACTCGGCAAGCGTATTTTTGCTATTGGAAGCAAGCCTGCGTATTTATTATGCGGTTACCGACAAAATTCCTCCTCATTTCGATTATTCGGTTAGGAAAGAATGGCAGTGGGTCAGGGAGCGCGCAACCAGCGGCAACGCTTCGTTTAACGAGAAATTTGATTATGATCCGTGGATAGGTTGGAACAACCGGGCCAATCTCTATACTGAAGAAGTCAAAATAAATGCTGAGCATATGCGCAATAAACAGGAATTTAGCGCAGGGCCGCATCCACGGCAAAAACGTTTAGTGATTTTGGGTGATAGTTTTTCGTTTGGCTACGGTGTTTCAAACGAACAAACCTACGCGGCCCAATTGGCTGACAATTATCTACAGGACTGGGAGGTGTTGAATCTAAGTGTTTCGGCGACCGGCACCGACCAGCAAATAATTAATTACCGACGATACGGCAAGAAGTATGAACCTGATATTGTAGTGCTAGGGTTTTATTTGTTGGATTACAGCCGCAATTTGATACGTTTTCGCTATTACGCCAAGCCAATGTTTGAATTGGATGAGGGGCGTTTGGTCCTGACGAATTCACCGGTACCGGCACCCGAAGAGTTATACCAAAAATATGTTTCGGGCGAGAGAAAGATTGGGGGTTGGGGTTATTCCTATGCTATTGCTGCATTTGCCGAACCCATTATCAATCACGAGAAACGCGATCGATCGAAGGGTTCGGCAGGTCGAAAATTATTGGCGGCGCTGATGTTACGTTTTCGGGATGACATTGTTGCGCAAGGTGCAGTCCCGATCTGGTTGATTCTTCCGGATCGGGATATAGTTGAAAAAGGCAGGTCAAAATATGAAGAGATTGGCGCGTTCAGCCAGGATGTTGCTAAAGAATTGGGAATGGCGGTTATCAATATGGATGGGCCCTTCAGGGCCTTTGCAGAGGAATCGCCAGATCAGCCAATTTGGCGGCCTAAAGATATTGGTGGTCACCTGTCGAGTACTGGGCATTCGCTGGTTGCGAAAGGTCTTCATCGGTATATGGACGAAAACGGCTTGCTGCAGAAGTCGGATTAACCTCAATCTAACAGTATTGACAGGCATCATACATCCTATTGATACCGCTCAAGGTTAATATTTAGCTTACCTGTGGATCGAGTTCTCCGCTAGCGTATCGCGATACCATGGTATCAAGAGACAATGATTTTATTTTCGATCCGTGTCCGGCGCAGCCAAAGGACTTGTATCTTGCCTCGCAAATGCTTTGCATCGCATCGGTCGAGGCTTTCAGGAATTTGCGGGGATCGAATACCGATTTATTTTCAGCCATGAACTTTCGAATCGCACCCGTTGATGCCATTCGCAAATCTGTGTCAATATTCACTTTTCGAACGCCGTGCTTGATGCCTTCTTGGACTTCTGCTACCGGTACGCCATAAGTTTTACCCATGTCACCACCGTAATTGTTGATCGTTTCCAACCAATCCTGGGGTACCGATGATGAGCCGTGCATGACTAAATGCGTGTTGGGGATGCGCGCATGAATTTCCTTGATTCTGTCGATAGCTAGGATATCCCCGGTCGGCGGTCGGGTGAATTTGTAAGCGCCATGGCTGGTCCCGATAGCGATGGCCAGGGTATCGACTTTGGTTTTTTCGACAAAGTCGGCGGCTTCATCAGGATCGGTGAGTAACTGGTCCATGCTCAATTTCCCTTCAGCACCATGTCCGTCTTCTTCACCCATCTCACCGGTTTCCAGTGAACCGAGACAACCCAATTCCCCTTCAACTGAAACCCCGCAAGCATGGGCTAGTTTTACCACTTCGGCGGTGGTGGCTACGTTATAGTCGTAGCTGGCGGGGGTTTTCATATCCGGCATCAACGAGCCATCCATCATGACGCTGGTAAAGCCCGATTGAATCGACCGAAAGCAGACAGCTGGTTCGGCTCCATGATCCTGGTGCATTACAACTGGAATATGCGGGTATTGTTCGATGGCCGCAATTATCAAATGACGCAGGAAAGGTTCTCCTGCATAAGACCTGGCGCCAGCTGAACCTTGCATGATAACCGGGCTGTCGGTGGCGTCGGCAGCTTGCATAATGGCGTGTACCTGTTCCATATTGTTGACATTAAATGCAGGCAGTCCAAAGTCGTGTTCCGCAGCGTAGTCCAATAGTTGTCGCATTGAAATTAATGCCATTTTTGATTCTCCTTTTGGGGTTTATTGATATTCACGACATGCTTTATGTTTTAAATGCCGAAGCTTGTTTTTTTGCCAGCATAATCTGTTCGACAATAGGCATGAATATAATTTCCATTGCCAGTCCCATTTTTCCACCGGGGATAACGATATTGTTGCGCCGGGACATAAAGGAATTTTGTATCATGGCGAGAAGATAGGGGAAATCGATGTCGAATTTTTTCGGGTTATTAACCCGTATCACAACAAAGCTTTCATCCAGTGTGGGTACATATCGGGATATAAATGGATTGGAAGTATCGACTGTAGGGACCCGTTGGAAGTTGATGTCCGTTCGTGAAAATTGCGGTGCGATCATATACACATAATCATGCATACGGCGCAGAATGGTTTCGGTAACGGCGTCGCGCTTATAACCGCGTTCTTCGATATCTCGATTGATTTTCTGGATCCATTCAAGGTTAATGACAGGTACCACCCCAACGATTAAATCCGCATACTTAGATATATCGATCGTTTTGGTTTTGGCCGCGCCGTGCAGCCCTTCGTAAAACATAAGGTCGGTGTCGGGCGGCAGGTCTTCCCATTCTGTAAACGTCCCTGCAGGGATTTTGTGCAGAGAAGCTTCGGTTTCATCGTGTACATAGAAGCGCCGTTTGCCGGTACCGTTCTCGCCATATTGACGGAATAAAGCTTCCAGTTTTTCGAGCAAATTGGTTTCGGCTGAAAAATGACTGAATGGTTTGCCAAGCTTGTCGTGTTCTATAATTCTGCGCCGCATTTCCATCCGCTCGAAGCGATGGAAACTGTCGCCTTCCAGCATTCCGGCATGGATATCTAATTTGGTGAATATGTGTTCGAAAGCGTGCTTAACGGTCGTCGTGCCTGCGCCAGAAGAGCCGGTAACTGCAATAATCGGATGCGCTTTGGACATGGGTCAGGATTTCATCAGATATTGCGCTGTACTCAGAACGGAAGGAACCGAAACCAGTTTTGGTTAAAATCTTCATTTAGCATCTTTACATTCATCCTAACTAGTTCGAATTCTCCGTTACAATCACCGAAACTGGCTGGCGTTTTGGTGCCAGTGTCGGGATTCATCGGTGCTTTTTCTTATTTTAATGGTGATTATCTTTTGCATTATCGATTCTAAGAGGCGACTAAACTATAACAATTGATTAGTTGTGTCGACAATATGCGTAACCGTGAGCCCAAATTCTTCGAATAAACGTTCAGCAGGGGCTGATTCCCCGAATCGATCTACACCGATGGCTTTACCATTTATTCCGATGTACTTGTACCAATGCGGAGTTGCTCCAGCTTCTATGGATACTCTAGCCGTGACTGAATCCGGCAGTATGGATTTTTTGTAGGCAACATCCTGACGGTCGAATACGCTGGTGCAGGGCATGGATACAACTCGAATGTTTCTACCTTGCCGGGCCAGCAGATCAGATGCTTGCACTGCCAATTCGACTTCCGATCCAGTGGCGATCAAAATCGCGTCGGGGATACCATCGCAGTCCTGTAATGTATACCCGCCCCTAGCGATGTTTGACAATTGGTCTTTAGTGCGCTGTTGATGCGGTAAAGTTTGACGTGAAAAGGTTAGACAGGTTGGCCCCGTATTGTGATCGATTGCTGCTTTCCACGCGACTGCGGATTCAACCGTATCGCAAGGGCGCCAGACCTCCATATTCGGAATCAGTCTTAACGAAGCCAGATGCTCGACTGGTTGGTGGGTTGGCCCGTCTTCGCCGAGACCGATCGAGTCATGGGTGTATATGTGAATGACCGGTACTTTCATCAAGGCGGACATACGCAATGCATTGCGTGCGTAGTCGGAAAACATCAGAAACGTTGCGCCGAAGGTGATAAAGCCGCCATGCAATGCTATGCCGTTCATCATTGCCGACATGCCGAATTCGCGAACGCCGTAGTAAATGTAATTACCGGATTTATCTCCGGCATTGACGTCTTTAGCGCCGTCCCAGATCGTCAGATTTGACCCGGCTAGATCGGCTGAACCACCTAATAATTCGGGTAATTCTGGCGCGAATATATTGATAGCATTCAAAGATGCCTTGCGGCTGGCGATATTTTCACAAGCCTGATTGGTTTGTTCTATATATGCTTTCGCGTGATCATCCCAGTGTTTGGGTAATCTTCTGTTGATGCGACGATCGAATTCTTCGGCAAGTTCTGGGTGTGCGTTCCGGTAGGATACGAAACGTTTATTCCATGCTTGTTCGTGTGCCGCTCCACGTTGTTTAGCATCCCATTGTGTATATATCTCGTCGGCAACTTCGAAGGGTGCGTGGGGCCAGTTAATGGTTTCTCGTACCAATTCGACTTCACGCTCGCCCAACGCTGCCCCGTGACAACTTTCTTTGCCTTGCTTGTTGGGTGCGCCCCAGCCAATGATGGTTTTGCAACAAATTAGCGTAGGTTTACCGGTTTGTGCACGGGCTTGTTCAACCGCGGTTTTAATTTGGTCCGGATCGTGTCCATCAACGCCAGGAATTACGTGCCAACCATAAGATTCGAATCGTTTTACCGTATCGTCGGTAAACCACCCCTCAACTTCACCGTCGATGGAAATTCCATTGTCATCGTAAAATGCGATGAGCTTGTCCAATCTCAAAGTTCCTGCCAGGGAACTGACTTCGTGGGAAATCCCTTCCATCATGCAACCGTCGCCCAAAAAGACATAGGTATAGTGATTTACTATAGTGTGGTCTTTGCGGTTAAATTGTGCCGCCAACGTGCGTTCCGCTAACGCCATTCCTACCGCATTGGCTAGACCTTGTCCGAGTGGGCCTGTAGTTGTTTCAACCCCTGGGGTATAACCGTATTCTGGATGACCCGGGGTTTTGGAATGTAATTGGCGAAAGCTTTTGATATCTTCGATTGACAAATCATAGCCGGTAAGATGCAAGATCGAATAGATCAGCATCGAACCATGCCCATTGGACAATACAAAACGATCACGGTCCGGCCAGTCAGGATTTGTGGGGTTGTGGACAAAATAATCGTTCCACAATACTTCGGCGATATCCGCCATACCCATTGGCGCCCCTGGGTGCCCACAAGTGGCTTTTTCGACCGCGTCCATGCTCAAAGCGCGAATGGCATTCGCAAGTTCTTTGCGCGATGGCATAAGAATCTCCTAATTATTAAATAAAGTTACCCGCACGCGACGCTTCTCCGTGTTAGTGCCGTTTGCGAAATCATAAAGACGGAAAAAGCCCATTACAATAACAGATCTTTCCCCATTGCCGAATATAAGATTGGCATTTCTTTGCAGTATTGATGTGGATACAGTGCTAGAGAAGGCTCCGAAATTAGATAACGATCTATAGTTTGTAAGATTGACCGGGTTTCGGCTCCCGCTATACTCGTTTTTTATAATTATTGTCGTATCGATTGGAAACTATGTTGTCCGTAATCTGCAATAACTTAGCGTTGTACATGTTTAAATCGGTTTAATGCGATTAGCGAAAAGCTTGACGACTAAAATGGACGCTCGATGCTATTGGGGAGGTGTTCGCTTTGCAAATTGATGAGAAAATGAATGGCGGTTTAATCTGGATTGATTTCGTCTCCAATACGAATAATTTTCATGGCATTGGTGCCACCTTGAACGCCGCTTAAATCGCCTTTAGTTATGATGATATGATCGCCTTTAGTCACCATGTCCCGCCGTTCGAGTTCTTCAATCGCTGCTTTGTTTACGACCGCATGGTCGGAAGTTTCAACTTTAAAGCTGAGCGGATAAACACCGCGCAGCAGGGTTACCTTGCGGCAGGTTCTGGCGTGCGAAGTCATTGCGATAATCGGAATTGCCGAGCTGATCCTGGACATCCATATGGCGGTTGCGCCAGATTCAGTCAAAGCCACTATTGCGTGAATCTGGCAGTGATTAGCGACGAACATCGTTGATTTCGCGATGGCTTCGTCGATGCGTGAGAAACGTACATCATCATTGGTTGTGTGCGTTTTTAAGCGCGGTTGTTTTTCAGTCTCCAAACAAACCCGATGGACTGCTTCTACTGCTTTGACCGGATATTTTCCAACCGCTGTTTCTCCGGAAAGCATAACCGCGTCCGTACCATCGAACACCGCATTGGCCACATCGAAAACCTCGGCGCGAGTGGGGAGTGGATTTTGGATCATAGATTCCATCATCTGAGTTGCTATGATAACGGCTGTATCCATTTTTCGCGCCATTTCGATCAAACGTTTTTGGACCGGCGGTAACACAGCGTCGCCGATCTCTACCCCCAGGTCACCGCGAGCGACCATGATGACATCGGACGCCTCGATTATTTGTTCTATTGCGTCTAGTGCCTCGGCGCGTTCGATTTTTGCAACAATGCCTGCATTGCTTCCTGCGGCTCGCACCAGCCTGCGTGCTTCGTGAATATCGTTGGCGCTGATCGGGAAGGATACGGCAACATAATCTGCGCCAATTGCAGCGGCTGACTTAATATCTTCCCGGTCTTTATCGGTAAGGGCCGGAGCTGATAAACCACCACCTTGAAGGTTAATTCCCTTATGATCAGAGAGTTCGCCTCCAACGATAACGTGGCATTCTATTCGCGTTCCTTCGACTGCATCGACCTCTAAGACCACGCGGCCGTCGTCCAGCATCAGTACGTTGCCGGCTTTGACGTCTGAAGGTAAGTCTTCGTAAAAGCAACCGACCTGGTTTTGATCGCCGCTATCGGGGTCTAATCCGGTATCTAACGTAAATTTGGCATTTCGCTGTAGGGTTACCTTGCCGCCTTTGAAGCGCGCGATCCTAACTTTGGGGCCTTGTAAATCGGCTAGGATTCCGACATAGCTTCTTATATTTCTGGAAACTGATCGGACAAGGTCTGCGCTCCGTTTGTGCTCTTCGGCGGTTCCGTGCGAGTAATTGAGTCGAACAACGTCTAACCCGGCTTTAAATAGTTGCTCTAATACTAATGGATCATCTGTTGATGGTCCTAAGGTTGCGACTATTTTGGTTCTTCTCATTGCCTGCATGTTATTTGGCGTTCATCAACGCTAGGGTCGTATCGATCATTCTATTCGAAAAGCCCCACTCGTTGTCATACCATGACAAGACTTTGACGAAATTACCTTCCATCACTTTGGTCAAGCTCGATTCGTATATCGAAGACGCCGGGTTATGGTTAAAATCTACCGATACCAGTGGTTTGTCGTTGTATTCGAGAATACCTTTTAATGGTCCTTCCGCAGCATTTTTCAAAATACCATCTATCTCGTCTTTGCTGGTACTTCTTGATGCCTGGAAGGTCAAGTCGACAACCGAAACATTGATAGTAGGTACGCGCATTGCGAATCCATCGAGTTTTCCTGCCAGGTCTGGTAAAACTAGGCCGACAGCTGCGGCCGCGCCGGTTTTGGTTGGGATCATCGACATCGTCGCCGAGCGTGCTCGGCGCAGATCGGAATGGAAAACGTCGGTCAATACCTGATCGTTAGTGTAGGCGTGTATGGTCGTCATCAGGCCATGTTCCACGCCAACGCTATCGACTAAAGGTTTAACTAGAGGGCTCAAGCAATTGGTCGTGCACGAAGCATTTGAAATAACCGTATCGGTTGCTTTCAGAACGTCGTGATTAACCCCATATACCACTGTCGCATCTACGTCGTTGCCACCGGGCGCAGAAATAATAACCTTTTTAGCTCCACCAGAAAGGTGGGCGCTGGCTTTTTCCTTGGAAGCAAAAAAACCGGTGCATTCGTGAACGACGTCGACCCCCAGGTCACCCCACGGTAATTTGGTCGGGTCGCGTTCGGCGAAGACTCTTATGCGGTCTCCGTTGACTAGCAAATAATCACCATCAACAGTAATTTCTCCTGGAAATTTACCGTGAGCGGTATCGTATTGGGTCAGGTGCGCATTGGTTTCTGCGTCTCCGAGGTCGTTGATCGCTACAATTTGCACTTCATTTGTGCGACCGGCTTCATATACGGCCCGCAAAACATTGCGTCCAATGCGACCGTATCCATTAATTGCAACTTTGATGGTCATTTTATTAATTTCCTCCGACAGGTATTGGCGTCGACAGCATTCGTGCGTCGTCCAGCTCTAAGTTTCGATCATTGGTTGAGCCGCGAAACGGCGCGTAGGGTCGAAAACCAGTTGAGATTTGGAACGTCACTGCAGATGCTGGAAAGTGGGTCGCCTTGGTGATGTTAAGCTAGTGTACCTTTGGATCGCTAACGGTTAGGTTCTCAAAAGGTCCGGGTAAAAGGCGAAATTATAGCAATCGGATGTGGTGCGAGTCTATATTACTCTGCGCCAAAAGGGTCCGTTTCGACCGATTTTAACGATGATTATCTTGCATTCAAGATGTATCTACGCTGGTGTTTCGACTACTGAATTTAGTTGGTTAGTGCGAATTTGTTTGATTAGTCGGTTCCAAATCCCTATCCTTCGTGCCCGACTTGATAATGATCCTGCGCTCCTAGAATTAAACATTGCTAGGCCGCATTGAAACGATGGCAAACTGAATGAGCACCGTGAATAAATTCGAATATACCATGCATCCGAACCAAGACTATCGGACTCTGACTACACAAGATTTACACCGCGATATTGTCAATTACTACGACGATTGCTACTGGGATTATCGTTTCGCCTGGATCAATGGTAAAAACCTCGCGTTGCACTATGGGTACTGGGAGTCTGATACTAAGAATCATAATGATTCACTGCTGAATATGAACCGAAAGGTGGCGCAGCAGGTGTCGATAAGTGCGTCTGATTACATACTTGATGCCGGTTGCGGTCTAGGAGGCAGTTCGATTTGGCTTGCGGAAACCTATGGTGCCAAAGTATTGGGTATAACGCTGAGTGAACAACAGGTTGAACGAGCGACCCAATTTGCCGAAAAACGCGGTGTTGCCGATCGGGTTAGTTTTAAGACCGCGGATTTTTGTCATATACCGTTTCCTGAGGATAGCTTCGATGTCGTTTGGGGTTTGGAAAGCATTTGTTATGCGGTACGTAAACAGGATTTTGTCGATGAAGCGTATCGGGTTTTACACAATGGGGGGCGCTTGGTTGTTGCCGATGGCTTCGTCAACAGAAATCAATTCACCGAAGCCGAGTGGAAATTGTTTGTCGGCTGGTTGAACGGTTGGGCGGTTCCTAACCTTGCAACCCCCGATCAATTTCGAGGATACGTTGATCAAGCTGGTTTCAAAGATATTGACGTTCGGGATATTTCCAAAGAAATATTTCCGTCGGCGGTACGCATGTACAGAACAGCTGTGATCAACTATCTCTTACAAAAAACTTCGCGCTTATTCAGACTTAGAAACGAAGTGCAAGATGCCAATTTTATGGCGGGATTGCACCAATATCACCTTTATCGCCAGGGTGTGTCGGGTTATGGGATTATCAGCGGTGTCAAATGAGGCGTGCGAAGATTGGTCTTTTTTAACGTCGTAGTTCTATGCCACGATACTTCGATTTGATGAGTCCGCGTGTAATTTATTTCGCCACTTAGGGTAAATGCGATCTGCGTCGTTTGGGAATGACATAAACGCACGGGCAAATTCTTTATTTTCACGCGCGAATTCAACCGGGTCAGCACCGGCTTTCCAGCATTGTTCTGCTTGGCGTAAGGATAGTGCGCCAGAGACGGGCCCATCGATGTGTCCATAAGTACCGCCACCGGCGGTCAATATTAGATTCGAGTGTCCCAAATTTTCGAAAAAGCCCGGCATTCTAACCGCATTCATCCCACCTGAAATGATTGGTGTGGTAGGATTCATACCCAGCCAGTCCTGGTAAAAATACGGGCCATCTGCGGCGTCCTGTTCTATCATATAGGCGGTTGATCTATCGTCTTCATGCCCCTCCATTTTCCCAAAACCCATGCTACCTGTGTGAATACCGGATGCGCCTTGTAGTCTGGACATTTTGCAATGAACGAACGCGGTATAACCTCGCTTTGTTTGTGGTGATGTGATGGCTCCGTGTCCCGATCTGTGGTAGTGAAGAAATTGATTGGGGAAGTTTTTGCGGGCGGTCGCCACTGCGGCGGGACCAGCAGTGTAGCCATTTACCATAAATGCCACGTGGCTGGCATTATTGCCAAAGGTTTCCAGAATAAATTCGCCCCGCGCTATCATTTCATCGTGATCATCTGCGGTAATATTGGCCGAAAATAATTTAGCTTGCCCGGTTTTGTCTTGAGCGCGTTGCATCGCGTCGGAAACCCGTCGAGTTGTTTCCTTCAGCGGCGCAAAAGGTTGATTACCTTGTGGCTCGTCATTCTTAATAAAATCTCCGCCCAACCAGAATTGGTACGCGGCATCGGCGAATGGTTGCGGTCGCAGTCCCAATTTGGGCTTGATGATAGTGCCAACTATGAAGCCGCCATTTTTGATCGGTCGACCCAGGACACGCCATAGGTCTTTGATCGTTGTAGCGGGGCCGTCGAACAATTTGAGATAGACGGGCGGTACATAGAAATCAACCATTTTGCCGTACTCGACGTCCCCCATACCTTGATTGTTACCTATAACCAAGGTTAGAAACGACGCAATCATTGCACGGCCATTGATCATGTTCCGGTCGAATAGATCGACCGGGTACGCAATCTTGATCAATTCATTGGGCTCATCAATTTCATAGACGATTGCGTCCAATCGCTTAGTAAAATCGTCTGTCGTGAATACATTGACGTTGGTGCCGGTTGATGATTCGGCGGCAAAATGCGCAGCGGTCGCTTGGTAACCGAATCCCTTTTTGGGTTTCATGATATAGGCGACGAGGACATGCCGACCAGCGGATATCAAGTCTTCTTGTTTAAGACTTAGATCAGCGTAACGATCAGATTGATCCATGGATTACCTTTGAGAAACATCTTATCTAATGTTGTTGATTGCGGATTGAATTTTGACCCATCACTTCTTTTCGCTGTGACTGCCAAATTTGGCGCGAGTTCCCGAGTATTTCGGATCTTGCAAGCCAATTGATCCAAGCATAGCCTAACGCCAATATAATGCAGAATATGCTTAAGTTATACCGGTTATTGTGACATTTTCCATTTTTTAACAAAGTCCAAGCGATCTATAATCATTTTCAGCTCTGGGTTGACACTAATCTTTGCGCCGTTAGGATAGATTTTGCATACAAAAAGCTACACAGTGAGCGACACGAATAACTCCTCAGAATAGTACTGGAAAGCTTCCAATTGATGTTCTGCTCAACGCAATAATTCGAGATTTAATATGAGACGGCGAAATTTTATACAACAAATCGGTGGAACGGTTGCGGCGGGTGCAGTCGCATCGGCTCCATCATTGGCCCCGGCGGCAGAACAAATCCATTGGAAAATGGTAACGGCGTGGCCGAAGAATTTTCCGGGTTTGGGAACCAATGCAAATTTGCTGGCGAATTCTATCGAACAAATGACCGGTGGACGCATTGTTGTCAAGGTCTATGGGGCAAAAGAATTGGTGCCGGCTTTTGAGGTATTCGACGCGGTGTCCAGCGGCACAGCGCAAATGGGACATGCGGGTGCTTATTATTGGAAGGGCAAGAGCGAAGCGGTGCAATTTTTCTCTTCGGTACCTTTCGGGTTGACCGCGCAAGAAATGAATGCGTGGTTGTACTACGGCGGTGGTATGGAATTATGGCGCGAAATTTACGATCAGTTTGGTTTGATACCGGCCGCCACGGGTAATTCTGGTGTGCAAATGGCGGGGTGGTTCAATAAAGAAATCAATTCCATGGAAGATTTAAAGGGATTGAAGATGCGTATTCCGGGGCTGGGTGGGGAAGTATTGAAACGTGCCGGAGGTACCCCTGTGACTATCGCTGGAGGAGAATTGTTTACCTCGCTTAAGTCGGGCACCATCGATGCGACAGAGTGGGTGGGACCTTATAATGACCTGGCCTTTGGTTTGTATAAAGCGGCAAAATATTATTACTATCCCGGATGGCATGAACCGGGCTCGACGTTGGAATGTTTTATGAATAAGAAGGCATTCAACGCGTTACCCAATGATTTGCAGTCCATTGTGCTGACCGCGTGTAAGGCTGCAAATTTGGATATGCTTGCGGAATTTACCGCGCGTAACAATCAAGCTTTGCAGCAATTGGTTAATCAGCATAATGTTCAGCTAAAAGCGCTACCCGACGAGGTGCTGATCAAGCTCCGCTCAATTTCACAAGAGGTGGTTAGCGAAATGGTCGGACGCGACCCGATGTCAAGAAAGGTTTATGAGTC
The DNA here is from genome assembly GCA_964619885.1 of uncultured Methylococcaceae bacterium. GTDB lineage: Bacteria > Pseudomonadota > Gammaproteobacteria > Methylococcales > UBA1147 > CAZUGA01. The sequence continues at coordinate 27,155 of CAZUGA010000040.1, read as the reverse complement.
GTTCGAAAAATTTCGTAGCCAGGTAATACAGTGGGAAAAGGTTTCGGAACAGGCTTACCTGCGGGCGCGGGATCTATAGATTCTGAGGACGTCGAGTCGATTGACCCCTGCGGCAAACCTGTTTACCCCTTGCAATATATTTAAATTTAACAGGGTCTAGTTTAAGTGAGTGTACCTTATGCAGTTTTAATTACCGGCAATAGCGACGGGATAGGCTTGGGCTTGACCGAGGAATACATGGACCGCGGATACACGGTTTTCGGTCTAAGTCGTCGGGGCTGCCCGTTGCGCAACACCCGATTGCGCGATGTTGAATGTGACCTCGGTGAATTGGAGCGTGTGGGAGCAGCAATGGATACATTGCTGAGTGGCGTGGATCGACTCAAATTGGTGGTGTTGAACGCCGGTGTCTTGGGCGACATTCAAGAATTGCACGCGATACCGATGGCTGAAATCAAACGAGTAATGGATATAAATCTTTGGGCCAACAAAGCGGTGATGGATTGGTTGTACGCCAGCCAGATCCGAATCGAACAGATTGTCTTTATGTCATCGGGGGCTGCGGTCAACGCAAGTAAGGGATGGGGTGGGTATGCGTTATCAAAAGCCGCGTTAAACATGCTTGCGAAACTTTATGCGCACGAATTTACAGACACTCATATAAGCGCATTTGCGCCTGGACTGGTTCATACGCAGATGCAGGACCATATTGATGTCAATGTAAATGCTAACGAATATCCCTCGGCAAAGGTTTTGCAGGATGCGATCGGGACGGATTCCATGCCGGAACCTAAAGAAGCGAGCCACCGTTTGGCCATGGCATTTGAAAAACTTTTAGCGTATCCCAGTGGCAGTTTTCTTGATATTCGAACCATGGAGATGCATTCTTAGCTCGTCTAAATTTATTTATTGAGCAACTAATTTCACGCGAAATGGCTGATATATAACAACAATAAGGTCGATGGTAGTCATTCGTACATTATCGGTAAAAAACTCCACTAGTGCGCAAATTTTGGTTTTAATTGCGCTATTTTTGCTCCATTGCCTGACGTTATATCTTAATATTTGATAAAAATGCTTATTTCTCAACTTTGAACGCAATGTTCCGACACATTAAAAAATGTGTGCATTGTGGTTCGCGTCGTATTTGATCGGCGTAATAGCACATTTGAAGAGGTATCCAAAAATCAAATCCTTTTTTATTTTATTGGCCAACAGGATCTAGCATGCACTCAAATAACCAGGGCCCGTCAAAAAGGGATACTAGTGAGATTTCGGCGACGAAGATTGGCGTATTGTTGGTCAACCTCGGCACACCGGAACATTGTGATCGTATTTCCGTACGCAAGTTTCTGGCAGAATTTCTGTCCGACCGGCGTGTGATTGAGTTGTCCCCTTGGTTATGGCAGCCGATACTCCAGGGGATTATTTTGACGACGCGGCCAGGCAAGGTTGTACGCGCGTACCGAAAGATATGGTTGACTGATCAGGATGAATCTCCGTTGCGATTTTTTACCCGCAGGCAGGCAGAAGAATTGGCGTTAAAAATGAGCGATTACAGTCCTTCGATTGTTGTTTCTTGGGCGATGCGTTACGGCGTACCACCGCTGCGAGATTCGCTGGAACAGCTTAGAGACCAAGGTTGTAAGAAAATTTTGGTCGTACCTTTGTACCCGCAATACAGCGCAACCTCGACGGCTACAGTGACGGACAAAGTTTTCGACATTCTGAAAACCTGGCGCTGGCAACCGGCCTTACGCACTCTGCCGCCTTATTTTGATCATCCGGTTTATATCCGAGCTTTGGCGGATACGGTGACCGATTATTTGGCTAAGGTTGAATCCCGGCCGGAAACCATCATCGCTTCGTACCATGGCTTACCCAAGCAGTGCGTGGAAAAAGGCGACCCATATTTTGATCAATGTGCTGAAACCACGCGATTGTTGAGGGAGATGCTTGATGTGGACGATCATTATCTTCAAATGACGTTTCAATCGCGCTTCGGTCCAAAAAAATGGTTGGAGCCGGCCACTGATCAAACGCTGATCCAATTAGCCCAAAGTGGCGTTAAGCGGGTTATGGTTCTAACGCCAGGATTTGCGGTTGATTGTCTGGAAACGCTTGAGGAAATAGGCATTCAGAACCGCGAAATATTCGTTAAAAATGGTGGTGACCGGTATGACTTATTGGCGTGCTTAAACGATTCGGAAACGGGAATTGGATTGTTGAATGATTTGGTACGGCAACAGCTGGAGGGGTGGATTGAATCGTAGCGATCTCATGCCGAGGTTTATTTGGTTTTTTCGTCGATAAGATGATTATTCTGGGGCTATCTTTTAGGGCGCGGTTGGTCTCCGGCGACCGGTTCAACTTGTTTTTGCTAATCAGTATAATTTTCGGAACCTATGAGTCGTTGGCCCGGGTTGCGTTTTTCCAACCAACCTTGCAGCAAATCCCAAATCACCGGTACGATAAATAATGTGAGTATTGTTGCAGTGGCCAAACCAGTGACAAAGGTTGAAGCCATGCTTCCCCAAACTAATGAGTAGCTAGGGATGCCTACAGCCATCGGTAGCAAACCCAGCGAAGTGGTTAATGTCGTTAGTAAAATGGGGCGCAGCCTGATGTTAACCCCTTCGAAAATCGCTTCGCGTCGGCAAAGACCGCGTCTATAGGCTTTGTTGATAAAATCGATCAATACTAGCGCGTCGTTGACCACAACACCCGCGACGCCGATGACTGCGATAAAACTGTTCAAAGTGAACAGCGATTGGCTGACCAATTTGCCGAAAATTACCCCGATTAACGCGAAAACCACAGCGGATAAAATGATGAACGGTTGCAGGTAAGATTGAAATTGTGTGGCCAAAATCATATAGATCAGCAGCGTTGCAATAATGAAAGCATAAGCCAGCGACGTATACGATCGTTGAGTATCTTCGTGCTCTCCGCCAAAGCTTAGGGTCGCGCCCGGATATTTGTCCCTGATTTTTTCGTAGTAGGCTTGGATAGTCGCGACAATGACCGGTATAGATGTTGGCGCCGAAGGTTGTAGATTGGCTTGGATGCTGATCGCGCGTTTATGCTGATAGCGATTCAAATCGCCCGGTTCTTCAAAAGCTTCGATCCGGGTCAGATCCTTAAGCCTTATTGGGCCACTGGCATGTTCCAATAGCGGGATGTACAAAGCATCTTCGGGGGCATCGAAAAATTGTGAATCGATGAATAATTTCAGATCGATTTCTTCGTCGATTAATCGATAATGACCAACGTAACGCCCATCCAACACGCTACCAGCTAGACGTGCAACTTGCTTGCTGCTAAGACCATATTCCTGCGCGCGATCATGACGAACGACAAACCGAAGTACACGTTTGGGCTTGCCGCGGTTATCGCCCAATTCTTCCAAATAGGGACCTATTTTAGGATCATTGTTGATGAACGCGTAGATATTCTCGGCCAAACCGGCGATCGAAGTGGGATTGCTGCCAAGTATCCGTACATTCAAGTCTTTTCCGCGGGGTGGCCCGTCTTTTTGTGGATGGATGTGGAGTTTGAGTCCGTTCTTTTCAAACTTGGACTTCAAACGTTTACGCATACTTTCCAAGTGGTCCAACGGTGATTCGAAGCTTTGATCGTCTTTGGCCGGCAGTGTGGCCATTACGGTTCCGTAGTTACTGGCGTAAATTTGCTCGTAGTCGTCGTTAAAATACATTCCCGCAAAACCTGCCACTGACCGTGACATACCTGGTCCGTCCTGCAGGATAAACTCGGTGATATCGTGTACGTGCTTGTCAATTTGCTGTATCGATGCGCCGCTTTTTCCAGTGACGTCAACGTAATACAAGGTGTAATCGTCTGGGAAAAACTTAATTCGAATTAGTGGTATTTTCCCGCTAATGGAAACTCCAAGTACCGCGACCGTAGCCACGAACATGGCCAGAACTATCGCTAAACTGCGAATTCGGTAGTGCAGCGTGATGGCCAAAAATCGATTCGTTAAAATCCTCAATGGCTTCAATAGACGGTTATCCGTATTGAGCCGATCAGTTGCATGGTCGGTATTCGGCCGGGGACCGAAATCCATGTAATGAATGGGCAAAATTAACAGGCATTCAAACAGCGATGCAAGAATCGCATATGAAACGGTCTTGGGAATTAGTGCAAAAAATTCACCGGTTACCCCAGTCATTATTAGCATCGGCATAAACGCTGCGACTGTGGTCAATGTCGCGGAGATGACGGGTAACGCGACTTCCGAGGTTCCGTAAATGATGGCATCGTTCAGTTTTTCACCGCGTTCTATATGCCGGTAGATGTTTTCTGTAACTACGATCGCATCATCTACAATAATTCCAGTCACCAATACAAAGGAGAACAAGGTCAATTCGTTGAGGCTGTTGCCGCTCAAAAACATCAAAAGCATACTGATCATGAACGAAAACGGAATGCCGATAGTAATAATTCCGGCATTTCTAATCCCCATGAAATACCAGATTATCAGAGACACTAGGATAATCCCGACCAGCATGTTCATACTGAGAGTGTTTAATCCATCCTTGATATATACCGTTGAATCCTGAGTTAAAACGATGGAGACGTTCTGTTTTTTGGCGATCGGTTGGAAATTTTCCAGAATTTCCAACATTTGCGCTTTAATATCCAGCGCATTGCCCTGCGGGGTTTTAATGATTTGCAGCGCAAGCGCGTTCTTTCCATTGACCGACGCAATGATCCTTGGGTCTCTGTAGTTGAGTTCGGCGCGGCTTATGACGTCTTCAACCCTGAGAAAGCTGCCGTCCGCATCCGTGCGTATGATCGTGTCGATGACCTGGTCGCGATTGCGGAATTTTTCATCCACCTTGACGACGAATTCGCCAGATTTATCCTTATAGTCCCCAGCCAGCACGGATACGTTGGCGCGGCTAAGTGCAGATGCTACATCATCGAAGCTAACGCCGAAGGCATTCAATTTGGCGGGGTCAAGATGAACATGAAATTCGCGCTCGTATTCGCCAATTATTTTGATTTCTTGAACCCTGGGGACTTGTTGCAGAGAGGATTTAAGTTCTTCGCCCATTAGAGTCAGCGCTCTATTTTCATGTTCACCGGTCAGGTTGATGACGATGACAGGTAAAAAATCTTCTGTATCCAGGCTGGCGATAGTTGGCGGATCAATTTCCTCGGGTAATTGATCCAAAATATTCAGAACTTTGAATCGAACCTCGTTATACAGACTGGCATAATCCGCATCGTCGACAAATTTTAGATGGATTCTGGAATTTTCCCGTTGCGACGTCGATTTGATCCACTGGATGTCCTTGACCGATTCCAGTGCTTCTTCAATTTCGTGAGTAACCAAGGTTTCCACCTCGGCAGGCGAGGCACCAGGATAATAGGTGTTAATGATGACTTCGCCGAAATCGACGCTGGGGTAGCGGTCAGTGGGTAGGTTGAACATCGCGTACGAACCGGCGACGATCAGAACTACAAATAAAAGATTAAACAGAACCTTTTGCTGTAAAGAAAAGCGGATAACAGATTCCATGCCGATTTATTTTTGCTGCACGATGAATTTGTCTCCGGGTTTAACCAACGGTGACGATACTCTGACCAACGGTTCGCCATCTTTACTTTTCTGGATATCTTTACCCAGATAAACAACCTTTATGCGCTCACCATTATCCCGCTGTAACCAGTATTGCTCGTAGCGTTCGTCCAATGCGCTCTGTGGTAGGGTCACAGTATTGTTTTCATCGGGTATATTCAATGAAAGTTGCGCTCTCAAGCCGCCTCGGCGGCCATCACGTCCCCCCTCGATGGCCAGAACTATTTTGATTTTACGTGATTGTTCGTCAAAGCCCGGGGATACTTTTTCCAGGGACGCCGGCACGCGAATCCCTAAATCTGGCATGTCGATGTGGATATTGTCACTGAATCGTTGTAAGGCTTGAAATTCGGGCATTGAAACGGCGTAAGGAATTAACAGCTCAGAAAAATTTCCGGCTTGGCCCGCTGGGTCGCCCTTGTTGATCCATTCGCCGGGTTCGATCTCCCGTTCGATGACGAGCCAGCCCGGTGGTACCGAAATACAGTGACGATTTTTCCGCTCCGCTAACTCTCGTCCTTTAGTTCTCAGTATTCGAAGTTGTTGTCTTGCAGTTTCTAGACTGCGCTTGTGGTCGTCCAACTGAATTTGTGACGAGCTATTTTGGTTGACCAGTTTTTGATAGCGATCGACCTGTTTACTGAAATATTCGATGTCGATTTTGGTTCTGGCTATTTCGGCCCGGTTGCTCTCTATATCCAGGTTGATAAAAGTGCGGTCCAGGCAGGCGAAGTTACCATCGGTTGGAATGGGTTCGCCAATATCAGCAAATACCTTTTCCACCCGTCCAGACATTTCGGGCGATAAGTCCAATTTGGTTCGGGCTCGAGTGAAACCGGTTAGTGTAACTGTTTGCTGCGCGCTCTCGGCGACCGCTAGATTCGGAGCTGTGTCAGCATTGGTTTGCACGCTGACCAGGTACACCACGATGAAAGCGCAGCGCCCGATTACGGTATCGGAAATAAAATGCATGATGCTAGAAGTTTATGTTATAGACGGCCAAATGCTACTCAAAAACGTTTTTCATAGGGTGCGGTCAAATACCCAAGTCGAGTGAATCCCATAATTGGTCGACAGATTTTTTGATGTTGTTGGTCATAGTAATCGGTCTTCCCCATTCTCGCTCGGTTTCACCCGGCCACTTGTTGGTCGCGTCGAAACCTATTTTGGACCCTAGACCCGATACCGGTGACGCAAAATCCAAGTAATCGATCGGCGTGTTTTCCAATAGCGTTGTATCCCTCACTGGATCCATTCGCGTAGTCATGGCCCAGATCACGTCCTTCCAATCGCGCACATTGATGTCGTCGTCGGTCACGACTACAAATTTGGTATACATGAATTGGCGCAGAAAGGACCATACACCGAACATTACCCGTTTAGCATGGCCAGGATATTGTTTTATCATACTGACCACGGCGAGGCGATACGAACAGCCTTCGGGGGGCAGATAAAAATCGGTAATTTCGGGGAATTGTTTCTGTAGTATAGGTACAAATACCTCATTCAAGGCTACACCAAGAACCGCGGGTTCGTCGGGTGGCCGTCCGGTATAAGTGCTGTGGTAAATCGGGTTATGTCGCTGGGTAATGCGTTGGATGGTAAAAACCGGAAATTCCTCGATCTCGTTGTAATAGCCCGTGTGATCGCCAAAGGGGCCCTCGGGCGCAGTTTCATCGGGGTATATAAAGCCTTCCAGTACGATTTCAGCGCTGGCTGGAATCTGTAGGTCTACAGATATGCAATCAACCAATTCGGTTTTACTACCGCGTAACAGTCCGGCAAATCCGTATTCCGATAAGCTGTCCGGTACCGGTGTCACCGCACCTAATATGGTGGCTGGATCCGCGCCCAGTGCAACTGCCACCGGAAATGGTTCGCCCGGCTTTGCATTTTGCCACTCCTTAAAGTCCAAAGCGCCGCCACGGTGTGCCAGCCAGCGCATGATCACCTTGTTCTTGCCAATGACTTGTTGCCGGTAGATTCCCAAATTTTGACGTTCTTTGTGCGGACCCTTGGTCACCACCAAAGCCCAGGTAATCAAGGGACCCGCATCATCCGGCCAGCAGGTTTGAATCGGATAGTTACCCAGGTCGATATCTGAGCCGGCTAGTACCTGTTCCTGACAGGGTGCTTGTTTGACCAATTTGGGCGTCATATTCAAAACTTGTTTGAATTTTGGCAATTTGGCCCAGGCGTCCTTCATGCCTTTGGGTGGATCCGGTTCTTTCAGGAAGGCCAGAAGTTTACCGACTTCGCGTAATGCACTGACTGAATCTTCGCCCATACCCATTGCCACGCGCTCGGGTGTGCCGAATAAATTTGCCAATAATGGCATGTTCGAGCCTTTCGGGTTTTCGAACAATAATGCGGGGCCGGCGCGTTTGAGGGTGCGATCGCATATTTCCGTGACTTGAAGATCGGGGTCTACTTCTATGGGTACGCGCTTCAGTTCTCCGTTGCTTTCGAGTTGTGCAATAAAATCTCGAAGATCTTTGTACTTCATGCGGCGATTCCGCTGTGCCGCAACAGCGCATCGATCTTCGGTTCGCGCCCGCGAAATGCCACAAATAGCTCCATTGCATTTTGACTGCCGCCTTTTTCCAAAATGTTCTTCAGGAAGGCTTGGCCAGTTGCGCGATCGAAAACACCGTGCTCTTCGAATAGTGAGAATGCATCCGCGGACAACACTTCAGCCCATTTGTAACTGTAATAACCGGCAGCGTACCCGCCTGCAAAGATATGTGAAAAACTATGCGGAAAACGGTTGAAGGCCGGGGGAATGAGCACGGCCACTTGGTCGCGAACTTGTTCTAGCAACGGGTAGATGCGGCCACCAAGTTCGGGATTGTATTGATTGTGTATCAGAAAATCGAATAACGCGAATTCCAGTTGACGAACCATAAGCATGCCGGACTGAAAATTTTTCGCAGCGAGCATTTTTTCGAATAACTCATCGGGCAGCTGTTCACCGCTTTGATAATGGTGAGAAATCAATTTCAGCACTTCGCGTTCCCAGCACCAGTTTTCCATAAATTGGCTGGGTAACTCAACTGCATCCCATTCGACACCATGGATGCCAGATACGCCCAAATGATCAACCTGGGTTAGCATATGGTGCAGGCCATGGCCGAATTCGTGAAATAGGGTAATTACTTCATCGTGTGTCAACAATGCTGGATCATTTCCGGTTGGCGGTGAAAAGTTGCAGGTTAGATATGCGACAGGCGTTTGGGTTGAGGATTTGGTTATTTTGCGTGACACGCATTCGTCCATCCATGCGCCACCGCGTTTATTTGGACGGGCATATATATCCAAATAAAATCGACCGCGAATGGTTCTATTTTCATCAAGAATACGGAAGAATTGTACATCAGGGTGCCATATATCTACGTCATCGATAGGGCTAATTTCCAATCCGTAAAGTTGTTTGACAACCGCGAATAAACCATCGATTACGCGGTCCGCGGGAAAATAAGCTTTGACTTCCTCCTGCGATAATTGGAAATGCTGCTGCCGCATCTTTTCTGAATAATAGGGGATATCCCACGCTTCTAGAGTCTCGATTCCATATTCGGCCTTGGCAAAATCTCCAAGATTTTTCAAATCTTTCTCTGCATAGGGTTTGGAGCGTTGCGCTAGGTCTTCCAGAAAGCCAACCACCTGATCGGGTGATTTCGCCATTTTTGTTTCTAGTGAAAGGGCCGCGTAATTTTTAAACCCTAATAGCCTAGCTTGTTCATAGCGTAGCTCTAGAATTTTTTCCATCACCTCAGAATTATCCCATTGTCCTGCATGGGGTCCTTGGTCGGATGCGCGGGTGGCGAAAGCGCGGTAGGTTTCTGCACGCAACTCCCGGTTATCGGCAAAGGTCATGGTGGCCATGTATGAAGGAAACTCAAGGGTGAATAGCCATCCGTTCATCTTACGGTCTTGCGCCGTCTGGCGTGCTAGGGCCAAAGCAGATTCTGGTAGGCCGCTAAGCTCAGCTTCGTCTTCTATCTGTTTACTCCACGCCTGAGTCGCATCCAGCACATTTTCTTCGTATTTGCTGGAGAGTCGGGATAATTCTTGCGCAATTTCCTTGTATCGTGATTGGTTGGTTTCATCTAACGAGATACCGGACAATCTGAAATCCCGTAATGTATTTTTAATGATTTTCTTTTGTGCGGTATCGAATGTTGCTGCCGCGTGGCTGCTATCGACGGTAAGGTAGGCCTCGTATAGCCTCTTATTCTGACCCATTTCCGTGGCGTATTGGCTGAGTTTGGGTAGGCAGGCATTATATGCATCGCGTAGTGCATCGTTGTTGACCACAGAATTCATATGGCTGACCGGAGACCACGCCCTATTAAGCCGGTCGTCGATATCTTCCAGAGGCTGCACAAGATTATCCCAGTCGTAGCTGGTGTTTTCGCCCAGCAACTTTTCCACCGTTGCACGGTTTTCCTGAAGGATTTGGGTAATCGCAGGCTCGACGTGTTCGGGTTTTATTTGTGAAAACGGTGGTAATTCACGATATTCTAGCAATGGGTTCGTCATAATATATGAGTTTGTGGGTTAAACTGAAATCGACTAGGTTGCAATTCTAAAGATACCAATTAGATATTATACCGCGCTAAAGTTTCGGGTCGCTGATGATCATTTGAAGCGGAATGTGTAGAGTCCGTTAATAGACTATCGCTGTTTACAAGAATTACAACGTCGAAGTTTCAATTGCTGATAAGTTTTTTCGGTGACGCGATAGATTTCTCAGACTTGAGGTTTCTCGGTAACAAACACCTATCTTTTGACTCGTATCGCTATGGCTTCAAATGATTGAAATGTAATTACAATAATCGATATTGGGGTGTTGGTGAACAGGTGGCGACAGCACATTACTTGATTGCGTGCCATATAGATCAATTTGGCAAAATAAATTTGTGACGAGTCGTTCATTCGTGTAAAAACTCGTTTTCCGTTGGTATCGGAATTAAGCGGTTGCCTAATTTAGGTGGTTTTTAGTCATTGGTATACACAAATATGATCGGTAAAATCTTTGGAAAAGTAAGCTATGGATGTTTATTCCTAATGCTATGTTGGATTGATGTCTGGGCGCATGGTTCGATCGTTGCCGAAGAAGATGTTTGTGTGATCCAGATAGGATTCTTTAGAGCCCATTTTACCGTGTACCAGCCCGAAACTCGAGGCAGCAAGGAATATTGCGAAGACTTACCGGATACTGGCAAAACGGTTTTTATGCTCAATTATCTGCATGATAGTCTGAAAATCATGCCCGTGGATTTTCGCATCATTAAGGATGTGACAAATTTGGATCGATATGCGAAGTGGGACGATGTTGCCAAGATTGAGGATATTGACAGTGCAACCGTTTTCTATCAACCGCCGATTACGGAATCCAACGCGGTGTTCAAAATTGACCATAATTTTGCACAACCGGGAAACTATATTGGAATCGTAACAACCCGGCACCCTACCAACGATAAAACTTATAATGCGGTATTCCCGTTTCAGGTTGGGGGCGGTGGATTGAACTATTTGTGGGTAATAGGTGCTTTGATTTTGCTGCTCCAATTTGGGTACTGGATAAGTATCGGTGGACTGCGCAAATGGAAATAGAATTTATAGACGCCGCACCTTAAAGTAAACCGAGGCCTACCATCAAGGATGTTGCGAGCAGAATCAAAAAATTAGATCTGAATTTTTGGTCTTCGAAGCAACAGCAATACAAAATTGCGCATGCGCCGCAGCCATGGGTAAATAAGTCTTGCACGGTTCGGTGACCTGAATAGCCAGGCATTGACCGTGTTCGCTATGCCTATAGGAGAACTTAGCAGTGCTAACATGTTGATACAGTTATCGCCATGATAAAGTCGTTGTCCATATTTGAGAACCATACCTTCATTAATATCCAAACGCGCATTTAATGCTTCATCTCGATACTTACTTGGATATCTCGCATCGATTAGGTCAAGGTTACCAATGCTAGATCTGAGTCGGATGAGTTTTACATACCGGCTGCAAAACGGGCATTTCCCATCGTACAATAGCCACGCTGCGCTTTTTTCCATTGCAATTTTGTTTTTTGACTGATTGGGCACAGAGTATCATTTTAGTTTATCGTTTGTTCCATCCATTCATGAATGGCGCTTTCGGTTATTTTGACCCCGTTTGGGTCTGGAAATTCTTTGTGGAGGCTTCTCTGGTGTGTCATTTTACAGCTTAGTGATTCGATTAAATGCGCTTAAAAAAATCTTAATGTTATGGGCTGGTGATTGTGTGGTTGTTATTGTCGATCGAATTGATTTTTTGTTCGTCAGAAATTTGCTTGTTTTTCTGAATTGTCAACAATGCTCAAAGGAATAATTCACATCACGGAAGATCACTCACGGTTTAATACTGGGGTGACGACGGTCGTAAACTTAGTTGCCGGTTGGTGTGCTGACAGCGTGGGCGAAGGTGTGCGAATCGCTGTAATTGCAACCGGCGAAGATAGCGTAGCGCCGCCAAAAAAGGTCCAATTGATCGAAATTTCTGTCCCGGTTTGGGCTAGGCCGTGGCGCTGGGGACCTGGATTTAATCGAGCATTACGGAGAGTTTTGGTCGAATCTGGCTGTAATATTATGCATCTACATGGGGTATGGCGGGCCGCACCTTGGATTGCACAAAAGATCGCAACCGAAACCGGAATTCCCAGTGTACTGACGGTGCACGGTATGCTCGAACCTTGGGCTTGGAATGGACAAGGTTATCTGCAGCGGTTGAAGAAAAAGCTTTACTGGAAGTTTATTGCCAAACCAATTTTTCAGAATGTATCGGTATTACATGCGATTACCCCGTTAGAGCGAGACCACCTGGCGGCGTTAATGCCGGGTAAGCCTATAGAACTGATTCCAAATGCAGTAGATCTTGCTCGCGTTGATCTAGAATCTCCAGAGTATGAGGTGCATCTGGAGAAAATAGTTTTATTTTTGGGCCGTATACACCCGAAAAAAGGGGTCGATTTACTTATCGAGGCTTTTATCAGCGCGCAAATTGGCAATGACTGGCGTTTGGTTATCGTCGGACCCGATGAAGATAAGGCGTATATGAGTCGGCTGAAGCGGATAGTTGAGGTCTACGGTGCAAATTCGACAATCCAATTTACCGGGCCGGTCTACGGGGCTGAGAAAAATTTGTGGATAAAACGTGCTTGGATAGTCGTCGTGCCGTCTCATTCTGAGGTTATCGGAATGGTCAATCTGGAAGCGGCAGCTTGTGGGACTCCGACCATTACGACTTATCAAACTGGTTTAAGCGACTGGCAGGAGGGGAGTGGATTGTTGATCAATCCCAATAAGTATGAGCTGGCACAAAGTTTGCGCGAAGTGGCGGGTTGGAGCGCTACGGTAAGATGTGAAAACGGGCGTAAAATTCGAGCATTTGTAAGCGAGCGGTATTCATTGGAATCGGTTGGAAAAAAATGGCTTCGCCTGTATCAGCGGCTTTGTGCCGACGCGAATAATTCCTGATCGGTCAATACTCGACGCCAGTCGTTGCCTTATAATGTCGCTCGGATTAGGTAGAATTTTGCACGATAAAAACAATGCGATTGGATAAGTATAATAATTCCGAATTTAACCGCGGGCGTTCACGTATTACCGAAGCGATGTGGGTACTATGCGAAACATTTCTGGTACGCTCCTTTCTACCCGGAAGCCGACACAGAGTTTGGCTTTTACGTTTATTCGGTGCAACCATTGGACGGGGCGTAGTGATCCATCCAGGGGTTAGAGTTAAATTTCCATGGCGACTCAAGGTTGGTGATTATTCGTGGATCGGCGACAGCGTTTGGATCGACAATCTGGCGGACGTCACAATTGGTAGTCATTGTTGTGTTTCGCAAGGTGTGTACCTATGTACCGGTAGTCACGATTGGACAAACGAAAATTTTGATTTAATTCGGAAACCGATCACTTTAGAAGACAAGGCATGGTTGTGTGCAAAGTCTACCGTGGGTCCTGGGGTGACAGTGCATGCAGAAGCCGTGCTAACGCTTGGCAGTGTTGCGACATGGGATTTAAACTCAGGTTGGATATACCAGGGAGTTCCAGCGGAGGCGATACGAAAACGGAGGGAGGACCCATTAGAGTGTTAAAGCGAGATTTTATAGCGCCTTGATTTTGCAGTTTTGAAGATTTCTGTAATAACCGTTTCATTCAATGCTGCAAATACTATAGCGGATGCGTTAGGGTCAGTCGCGTCGCAGACTTACTCGGATATCGAACATTTGGTTATCGATGGTGCCTCGTCAGATTCTACCGTCGATGTGATTCGGCGAAACAAATCGGATGCGCTAAGGTGGATTTCTGAGCCGGATAGCGGAATTTACCACGCGATGAACAAAGGTATTGTGCTTGCTACCGGTGATGTCATTGGTTTTTTGAACGCCGATGATATTTACGCCGGTCCAGACGCGTTGAGCCATGTCGCGGGAGCATTTGATTCTAAACGGATTGATGCCTGTTATGCCGATTTGGTGTATGTACGTCCGGGGGATGATTCAAAAGTAGTGCGCTATTTCAGTTCGAAGTCATTTAGCCCAGCCAGACTCGCCTATGGTCAAATGCCAGCGCATCCAACCTTGTATTTGCGCCGCAATATGTTCGATAAATTTGGCCTATTTAAAACCGACTACCAAATCGCGGCGGATTATGAGTTGGTGGCACGGATGTTCGCAAATAGTGGGGTTCGGTCGGTTTATCTGGATGAAGTGTTGGTCAAGATGCGTACCGGCGGGGTTAGTACGCAAAGCTGGAAAAGCAATGTGATATTGAATCGTGAAATTTTGCGCGCGTGTAGAGAAAATGGGATTTCCACTAATTTGTGCAAAATTTATTCAAAATACCTGGTGAAAGTATTGCAGTTGATCCGGAGACCAGCATGAATGTTTTGGTGACCGGTGCGTCCGGCTTTATCGGAAAGCATGTTTGTGCGGCGTTGGATGCCGCTGGTCATGACTTTATTCCGTGCGTTAGAGCATCCGATGCGTCAATATCTGGAAGAAAAACTGTAGTGGTGGGAGGGATCGACGCGACGACCGAATGGTCGCAACTTTTGGAAGGTGTAGATGCGGTAATTCATTTGGCGGCACGTGTTCATGTTATGAACGAAACGTCGGAAAATCCATTAGCATCATTTCGTGCGGTGAATACCAGCGGTAGCCGGTCTTTGGCACTACAGGCCGCTGCCGCTGGGGTTAAGCGAATGCTTTACGTTAGCAGCATAAAGGTAAACGGTGAGCAAACCCCAGGTAGTCCGTTCGATCCAGACGATGCGGCGTCCCCGCAGGACGCCTACGCTATTTCGAAGTACGAAGCGGAACAAAGCTTGTTCGAGGTTGCTGAACAAACGGGTTTAGAGATCGTCGTTATTCGACCACCCCTGGTTTACGGTCCCGGTGTCGGTGGAAATTTTATTCGTTTGTTGAAGCTGGTGGACCTTGGTGTTCCGTTGCCGTTTGGTTGCGTGAACAATAGGCGAAGTTTAATCAGCGTATACAATTTCTGCGACTTTTTGGTGCTGTGTCTGGTTCATCTGCAAGCAGCCGGGCAAATCTTTTTGGTTTCCGATAATGAAGATTTGTCCACCCGAGATTTGATTTCGGGTCTTGCTGGTGAAATGCATAAATCGATTCGGATGTTGCCGGTGCCGATCGCTGTGTTGACTTTTTTTGGCGTGCTGCTCGGTAAAAGGGCCGAATTGGAACGATTGTGCGGATCATTGCGGCTTGATACCGACAAAGCTCAGCGCTTATTGGGTTGGAAGCCACCGTACTCTGTGAAAAAAGGTTTGCAGCGAACCGTGTCCTGGTATCTGTCAAATTGACATTATTGTAACGACGCATGGAGTTATTACTGATCTTTGTAGTGGGTACTGGGTTGGCTTGGTCCGGTACCGGGCTCATTCGAAAATATGCGTTATCTCGTTCCCTAATTGATATACCCAACGCGCGAAGTTCACATACAACGCCGACGCCCCGCGGTGGTGGGCTGGCCATTGTACTGACGTTTTTTGCGGGTCTTTTGTATCTGTATGCTTCGCGTGCAATAACCTTTGAAATTACCATAGCCTTGTTTGGGGGAGGCAGTTTGGTTGCGGCGGTGGGGTTTTTTGATGACCATCAGCATGTGCCTGCTAGATGGCGGATCTTGATCCACTTTATGGCCGCTGCTTGGACGCTATATTGGATCGGCGGTTTCCCAACCCTGAATTTGGTGGGGATCAATTTGAATCTGTCGATCTTCGGTTATGCGTTTGGAGCAGTTTTTTTGGTTTGGCTGCTCAACTTATACAATTTCATGGATGGTATTGACGGGATTGCCGGAAGCGAAGCGTTATTTGCCGCGTTGGCCGCGGGCCTGCTTGAGCTCTTTTTGGGCAACGCAGGAAACGAACTCCTGATGCTTGCTATTCTCGCATCGGCTTGTCTGGGTTTTCTGATTTGGAATTGGCCGCCGGCAAATATTTTTATGGGTGATGTTGGCAGCGGTTTTTTGGGTTTTGTTCTGGGAGGCCTTGCGCTGATTAGCGAGCATTCGGGAGGCTTGTCGATATGGACCTGGCTAATATTACTGGCGGTTTTTTGGGTCGACGCGACCTTTACACTATTTCGCCGGGTTTTGCGCCGAGACCGATGGTATCAGGCGCATTGCAGCCACGCGTATCAGCACGCCAGCCGGTTATACCGCAGTCACGTTAAAGTGACCGGTTCTGTGTTGTTGATTAATATATTTTGGTTATTGCCTTGGGCTGCGATGACATTGGTTTGGCCTGGCGCGGCGGTGCTTATTTGCGTGCTGGCCGTCTTGCCTTTGTTTATTTTGGCATACCGTTTAAACGCTGGTATTGTGGACAATTAAATAAGCCGGGATCGCATACAACACTATATTGCCGAATTCAGGCGTCGTAGGCGTGATCTAAGCCGATTAATACACAATGCAATCGAAAGTTTAAAATGGCAATTCGACTCAAACTGCGGTCCCCCAATGCGGTTTTTTTGCATGATATGCTTATGGTCCCGGTTGCGTGGATGGGGGCATATTGGCTTCGCTTTAACATGGGGGTTATCCCAGATTTTGCCTTGCATAGAGCGCTGCTGTATTTGCCGATTGTTGTTGTTATTCAGACCATTATATTTAGGTTATTCGGGCTATATCGCGGAGTCTGGCGATTCGCGTCGATTCCAGACCTGATTCGGATTGGTAAGGCGGTTGCGACCGGGATTCTTGTCATCGGAGTGGGTTTGTTTTTATTTACACGCCTGTATGGCGTTCCGCGATCAGTATTACCGCTATATAGCGTATTACTCGGTTTGTTGCTGTGCAGTCCCCGTTTTCTTTACCGTTCATGGAAAGATAGTCGGCAATATGAAAAAGTTGGGCCGCGGGCATTAATCATCGGCGCCGGAATGGCGGGCGAAATGCTAGTGAGGGACTTGCTGCGTGAACCCGACTCTGAATTTATCCCAGTAGGATTTGTGGACGATGATATCGCCAAAAGACGCAGGGAAATTCATGGGTTGCGTGTGCACGGTACGACCGAGAAAATTCCCCGCTTGGTTGCGCGTTTGAATATAGACGTCGTATTGATCGCGGTTCCTTCGGCCAACGATAAACAAATGCGCCATTTTGTTGAGAATTGTGAATCCTGCAATGTTTCGTTTTTGACCTTGCCGTCGGTAAAAGAAGTTTTATCGGGACGGGTAACCCAGCGAGAGCTTAGGGATGTATCGATAGTGGATCTTTTGGGGCGGGACCCGGTCCGGCTTGATTGGGATCATATTTCCGCGCGTTTGGGCCACAAAACCGTACTAATCACGGGTGGTGGTGGGTCCATCGGATCTGAATTGTGCTTACAGTTGGCCAAGTTACCGGTGGCAAAGCTGATAATTTTCGAAAAAAGCGAATTCAATCTTTATAAGATCGAAGCCGAGCTGTCGCGAAAATTTCCGCAATTAAATTTTAGAGCGGTGCTGGGCGATGTGACCGATCAAGTTGCGATCGAGCACGCGTTACAGAAATATAAACCGGAAATTATCTTTCATGCGGCGGCGTACAAACACGTTCCGTTGCTGCAATCCCAGGTCAGGGAAGCAGCAAAAAATAATGTCGTTGGGACTAAGCGTGTAGCCGAAGCTGCAATACGTTGTAAAGTCAAAGAGTTTGTCCTGATTTCAACCGACAAAGCGGTAAATCCGACCAATATAATGGGAACCTGCAAGCGGGCTGCGGAAATACTCTGTCAAACCTTAAGCGGTGAGGGACCGACGAAATTTATCACGGTTCGGTTCGGTAATGTACTGGATTCTGCCGGTAGCGTAGTGCCGTTGTTTCGGAAACAAATCAAATTTGGCGGACCAGTAACGGTAACAGACCCGGAAATTTCTCGTTTTTTTATGACCATTCCAGAGGCTTGTCAGTTGATCATGCAAGCTGCCGCAGTGGGTGATGGAGGCGAGATTTTTGTGCTGGATATGGGTGAACCGGTGAAAATTCGCTACCTGGCGGAGCAAATGATTCGCTTGAGCGGAAAACGCCTAAATGAAGATATCGATATCGAGTATATAGGCTTACGCCCCGGGGAAAAAATGTTCGAAGAACTATTCCACCAGCAGGAACGCTTAGCCGCCACCAGCCACAGCAAACTGAGACTTGCGTTGTCACGCAGTACCGACGCAAGAAAATTGCGCGACCAACTTGCTAAGCTGGAGAGGGCTTGCGATGTATTTGATGATAAGAATATTGTTGCGGCACTTGCGGTTTTGGTACCGGAATATACGCGGCACGGGAACGCTCCGGAGAACTTGATCCATATCGATAGGGCGCGGTTAAAATCATAGTAGCCTGGGAAACACCTTGCGTAATTAACAAGTACCTAGTAAAATTCCCGCCTTTTCAATCCTATCCACGGAACGTAACATTAATGAAAACATTCAGCGCGAAACCTGCCGAAGTAAAGCGCGATTGGTATGTGGTTGATGCCGACGGTAAAACACTGGGTCGCTTGGCAACCGAAATTGCGCGGCGCCTTCGTGGGAAGCATAAGCCGGAGTATACCCCGCACGTTGATACCGGCGACTATATTGTTGTAGTTAATGCGGAAAAAGTACGCGTGACGGGCAATAAAGAACAAGATAAGATGTATTATAGGCATACCGGTTATGTTGGGAATTTGAAAGCCATCAATCTTGGCAAACTTCGCCAGACCCACCCGGATAGAATCATTAAAACAGCCGTCCGAGGTATGCTTCCAAAGAATCCATTGGGTCGGGCCATGTTCCGAAAATTAAAAGTTTATGCCGGCTCGCAACACGGCCATCAGGCACAACAACCCAAAACATTAGAAATCTAACATAACAGCGAGCTCAATATTATGGCGGAAGCGCAGTATTATGGTACCGGGCGTCGGAAAAGTGCGATTGCCCGTGTTTTTGCAAAAACCGGGTCAGGTCAGATCATTGTCAATAAAAAACCGGTCGATGAATATTTCGGTCGAAAAACGGATCGAATGATCGCGCGGCAGCCTCTGGAATGTGTTGATTCGGCCGGTAAATTTGATTTTGTAATCAAAGTTGTTGGCGGTGGGCCTTCAGGCCAAGCCGGCGCGATACGCCATGGCATTACCCGCGCGTTGATCGATTTTGACGAGGAGAATCGCCCCCCATTGCGAAAGGCGGGTTACGTGACGCGCGACTCCCGTGTCGTAGAACGTAAAAAGGTGGGGTTGCACAAAGCTAGAAAAAGACCACAATACTCAAAACGTTAATCATTCGAAAGCGCTTGTTGCTAGCGCTTTGTTTGATAAGCTGTGGTTCTTGGTGGGGGATCGTCCAGTGGTAGGACTACGGACTCTGACTCCGTCAACGGGGGTTCGAATCCCTCTCCCCCAGCCATTAAAATCAAGGGGTTGCATATACCTTATGTAACCCCTTATTTTTTCTCTACGATTCATTAGGGTTATCGCCAAAGTTCATACTCGTTTCAGCAGCTTCCCAATAAAAAATCTACATTTCCCTTGTTTTCAAAAACAGTACTTCTGTCTAGGCTTTATAGCCTTATTAGTAATCCTAAGTAGTTAGGATTCTCGCTAATGCCCAATTCAATCTAAGTAAATGGCCATTGTTTGCAGATCAATGGGATCACGCCAAAAGCCCGTTTTAGATGAACTTTTACATACAATGTTTGACCTTGTGAGTTAATATATTCGTCTTGCAATTAATATCAAGGCTTATCTAAAATCAGCATTGCCAGGGCGTAAAGAAAATTCGATTATCAGACTATCCCGCGAAACTGGGGATGTGCAAAAAATTTTCACGCGGTGCTCGGTATGAAGCGAAACGTTTAGTTTGGGGGGCCATGATTAAGTCAGACCTTCCATTACAAGAAGTGTATATTGATAATATTGCCTAGACATTAGATTTCAGGATGTTCTTGCGAGCCCTTTTTGCGTTTTTGACATTACCCGGCGTGTTTGCGGGCTTGTTGCCTCCAATCATTGCGGCGATAGATTTATGGCGTGGAGAGTCGAGCGCACTGGGGTACGCGGTAATATTTTTAGGCGGTCTGATATTGACCTGGTGCGTTCGAGATTTCTACGTTGCAGGTAAAGGCACGCTCGCACCGTGGGACCCTCCAAAGAATCTGGTCATTGTGGGTTGTTATCGGCTTGTCCGTAATCCGATGTACATTGGTGTCTTGTTAATCGTGTTGGGTTGGGCGCTGTTGACGGGGTCATCTGCGGTCTTTGTTTACGGCCTTTTTCTGTGTGTTGTGTTCCATATCAGGGTTGTCGTGCATGAAGAGCATTGGTTGTCCCGCGAATTCCCATCTCAATGGTGCGAATACATTTCGCAAGTTCCACGTTGGCTTCCACGCGTCAAACCTTATTCGGCGTAGGAATTTATAACGTATCGATTTAGAGTCCCCGATTGAGAATTAATAAATTTGTCGCGTTTAGGCGATGGACGAGAAGATACGGCTAATTGGTACTTGAAGGTGCGGTGGGCCACCGAATCGGGAACAAGCGAGGGGAAGCTTAGGCCTTGAAATTCTAATCTTCACGGCCATTGAGCAATCTGGATTCTGTAAACCTGCTGATTGGGATTTTGCCAAATTAGTCGGTATCAAAAGCGGTGCAACACTTGAAGGGGCAGGGTTACCAAAAATTACAGCAGATCTCCTGTCGTTTGTCTTTGTATCATATTTGGGCAACCCAGTTGTTTTAATGGTTACCGCCGCTTATTTTCTATTCTGAAGTGGTTCGGGAATCGGCGTTTTCTTTCCTCCCAATGACGTAAAGAAATACCAAGCAATAGTAGAGCAATAAATGGATAACGGCTCCATTTCGCGAATCCGTTTATCCAAAGTTGTTGGCGTTTTGACTCGAAAATTTCGGATTCGGGTTTGAGTAAATTTTGTGGGTCGTGTTCAAAGCCGCGCAAAACCACGGTTTCTATTTTTGCGTTCAAATCGACAAGAGGGTTTTGTTCAAAGACAATAAAATCGGCTCGTTGGCCGGTCGCTATTGTTCCACGGTCGTGCGCTAAGCCAAGTACTTTTGCCGCGTTAGAGGTTGCCGCGCGTAACGCCTGGTGTGGCGTTAGACCCGCGTTGCGTAATAGGCGGATTTCTTCGTGCATGTCGGGTCCCGGACATTTATTATCGGTTCCGGCGACGATCATTCCACCTTTGTCAGCAAAACGTTTTACAAACGCAGTCATCACTGCGTAGGGTTTTGGAAAAGTAGGTGCGGTCGATGTTGGCCACCCCCATGTCAGCGATTCCCGAAGGCTTAAGCTTCTTTCCGTATCCAAGAATCCACAATACGCCGGGCGAACCCCGCTATCCCAATAAAATTCAAAGGTGAGCGTCGGTTCAAGCCATACGTTATTTCTGACCATTAAATCGATTAGTCTGTCCAATCCATCGGGATCGGTAGTTAGCCAAAGGTTCTTCCGCCATTTCCAGAAGTTGGTCGAATCTTCGACGGCGTCGGGTATCGATTGTATTTCGGCGGTTTGGTATCCCGGTGCAATTCCCATAAGATGCGCAACGCCATCTAGGCCTGAATTTATCGCATTTTCGAGGATGCTTTGCGGAGGAGGTCCATACCAAGTATGCCCATATACTGGCAGGCCTGCTTTTTTTCCCGCCCTAATAATTTTAAGAAGCCGCTCAGTTGGCCCTTCGTTTTTTAGCTTTATAAAATCAACGCCCAGATTTTTAAGATTCAACGCAATAGATCCAGGCTCATTATTACCCGGTTGATCCGAATTTGAGGGGTGGATTAACGCGCTGACAACGATACTGGGTAGCGGAGCGTCAGCAACTGCTTGTTTTCTATGCGCAAGCAACCTATCCAGTTGCAGAGTCGCGGCGTCCCGTACCGTGGTAATACCGTAAGCAAGCCTTCGTCTTTGATGGTCGAGCGCATCTTTGCCAAAATTCAAATGGACATGAGTGTCGATGAATCCGGGTGTGATCCAACGGTCTGAGAGATCAACTTCGATATCTCCGTCGATCTTAGCGCACCCATTAATATTTGATACGCAGGTGATGCGTCCTTGATTGACAATAATTCTACTGTTGGTGAGGGATGGACCATCGGGGTTGATCAATATTGCGCCGTAGTAAATCGTTCTGGCCAATCCCTCGGTAGACACAAAAATACTGAAAATCAATAAGGTGAGTAGAATACTTTTTTTGGTATTGCGTAGAAATAATGTATTTTTAAGCCGAATTGAGCGTATTTTTTCCCTAGTGCGGGTTGGCTTCTTTCCCTCGATCTGAGTAGTCTCGTTTGGTGTTATTATTTGTTTATTAGAATCTGGCATCGGGCGCTCTTGAATGTGTCGATTTTTTGGTTTTCTCTAGTGGTTCCTGCGCCTCAGTCGATCGACGGCTAAATTTGATTCCTGCTTTGGGATCCTAAATGGTCAGCCGTGATAACGTGCGTGGTGGAATCGTCTTAATGTTCAATAATTAAGCCTAGATTAGAGTTGTGAAAAGACAACTTTTTTAATCTTAGAGGAAGTCAGAAGTTCTGGCTGTTTACAGAGATCCCGGATGATCTAAAGGCCTAAGCCTGGTTTATCCAGTCCAAGGAAAATTTTCGTTTAAGCCCAAATGGGGATAAAGCAAGTGCAGACTTAATGTTAAGCGTGGATGCTTAGGATCTGATCTTTGAATGAATCAATCCGGCGAGTAACAAAATAAACTTTCGTGGGTGCACAAATACTAAGCACGTCTAGAAATTTCGAGTATGGTACGGTTTTGAAACGATTGGCTGGGCAGCTAGTTTTTGGGGATGTAGTGCATTAAAGGTTGTTGCAGCCAAATTAGATTAGAAATAATAGATCTTATCTTCCGGTGAAGTGCGAGGAAATATTAGGGCGCCGCTTGATTTTTGACCATCTAGGAATCAGAATCTGGCCGGCTGAAATAAGCGCGGTAGTTATGAGGGTTAACGCCCAGGTTACGGATAAATGCTCGGCGCATTGTTTCAGAATCCTTAAAGCCGGATTTTTCCGTTACCAATGCGATTGACAGGTTGGTATTGACCAAATAATAGCGGGCGGCATCGATACGAACCTTTTCTACGTACTTAGCGGCAGTAGTTCCCGTTTCGGCTAAGAATATACGCGCAAAATTACGCGGGCTCATGGAAACGCGTTCAGCCATCGTGTCTACGCGAAGGTCTGCTGTGGGATGTCCGACTATCCATGCTTGTAAATCACGCAGATCATGGCGGTCTACCGCTTCGCTAGCAAGGTAGGTACTGAATTGTGATTGTCCCCCGGGGCGTTTCAGAAAGACCACTAAATAGCGTGCAACCAATAGTGCGAGTTCTCGCCCCCAGTCCTCTTCTATCAATGCTAATGTGAGATCTATACCCGAAGTAATACCGCCGGAAGTCGCGATGAAGTCATTACGTACGAAAATTTTATCTGGATCTACTGAAATGGATGGATATTCACGGGCTAAGCGATCACAAAAATGCCAATGCGTAGTTGCCTGGCGGCCATCGAGAAGTCCGCCTTCCGCGAGAAGGAAGGCTCCGGTACAAACCGAGGCAAGGCGCCTAATTTTGGGTGCCATCGAACGGATCCACGTTACCAATTGAGTGTTTTTTACCAATGCATCCAAGTCGTCTCCGCCGGGAATTATCAAAGTATCAATGTCTTTACCTGCTTCGCTAAATGAGGTATCCGCGATGATCTGAATACCCGACATAGTGGTAATCGGGCCACGTTTTTCTGCTATAACTTTGATTGGATAAACCTGTTTGTTACTTATTCCTTGTTCCTTTAAACCAAAGGTTGCAAAAGAAAATACCTCCAGAGGGCCTGTAATATCTAGTACCTGGACGCCAGGGTATGCAACAATGCCTATAGTTCTGACTTTGTGCTGACTAGGTGAAATGTTTTTAATTTTATCTGGAATTCGCACAAGAATATTCCTCTTTTCTCTGGGAAATTAAAATCTACTGTCCGCCTGAATAGACCCGCCTGCATAGCAATAATTTTTATATCGGCACTAGTATTACTGCGATCACTAACCTGTTCGAGCCAGGTATTGGTCTACACGTACGATCAATGATATAAGCTTAAAATGATTTTCTTATGCTAAATACAATTATTATTTGCTCGATATTTGCCAAAAATCAATGATTACGCGCCTTTTTGTTTTTTAGACGGGTAGTAATATTGCCTTAATGTTGATTATCGATACCTGCAAGGAGTCCCAGATTATGGGCTATGATGCTACCGCACGGCTTGTTATTAAACTCTTACCGAAACCATCCAAATTTGTCTAGTCCTAAAATATAATCGCATTGAGTCTTGAATTTATACGTGGTTTGATCAGAGCTGTAGCGCGGATCGTTTGAATCGATCTTGATCTATTTACGTAATATTGAGGGAACAGCGTTGGTGCTTTACGCTCTAAACAGTACTCAATCCGATTGAGGCCATGTGGGAATAGCCTAAGAAATATAAGTAAAGATCCCGCAGTTGAGCCGCATTGGCCGGTCCGTCGACCGGCCCAACTGCAGTGATCCCATGCAATGGAGCAGAGCGCTACAATGGATCAAACCTTGGAAGCATCCTTGCCTCCGGTCGGTCATCCTTGACCGTTTCGTTATCCTTTATGATTGTCCTTTTTTTAGACTCAACCTTTTCGTTTACGCCGTCTGTGTTATTGCCGTATAGTTTGAGTAACGGTGTCGTCATTACCCGTATCCTATGTCCTTTCAAATTCTGCACAGGAGCAGCGAATTTGTTCCTTGAATGGCTGCGTTGAATCGACTGAGTCGTAAATCCACCATCCTGTCCTTAGTAAGCAGATGGCGAGTACCCATTTAGCGCTTTCTTTGAGGCTATTACAATGACATAAATCTCTCGTTTTCTGCCACTCTTTGCCGATTGATGGATATTTGAGCGCGAATTTGAATCAGCGGCATCCAGTTTTACAATTTGTGAAATCAGAATTGATACGCTAAAGCACGCTAAAATTACGGATTCAGCCTTTTCTTCAATGGATTGTTGAGTGTTGTTAAACTGTGTTGCGGGGTTATCGACATTTTGATCTTTGTATCATTCCAGACTATTGCGTACTTTGATAATTTCATTAAGATTTCATGCTAGCCAATAGCGTACTGTCTAATTTTATAGCCGGATCAAGGCTTTGTTTGCTACGCCCTGTTGCGCTCAATGATTTTTGCTTCTCGTTAGATCAAGTTGTGCTGCTGCTGGTATTGGATCTTACGCTAGTAATAATACGGGGTTTTTTACTATTTCTTCCGTCCCCGCAATTCGAAATAAACGCTTTTCCAGGCCACGGTGCAGGGCTAATCTGCTTCCTTTTTGCGGCCTATTTGTTGGGGAGGATTTTGAATAACAAAGCGGCAGCATTGCAGCTTACGGTTATTGTTTATAGTACGGCGCCGGTGTTTTTTTTACTGCAATTGGGTTTGGGTTTTGTCGAAAAATGGTTTTTGCCCGAATTTTCTACAATTTATTTCGGTTTGGTGTATTTGTATATCGCCCTGCTGGCTGTATTAGTGGTGCGCGCGGTATGCCTTGTCGCATCGCCGATGCTACGTTTTGCGTTGCTGGGATTGGCAGTTTTTTCGCTGATATGGATTTTACCGGGAATGAAATTTTGGGAGGTCCGTGAATTTTGGGTCGAATCATTGTCCGTCGATGACGGGCAAAAAGAATTGTACGCTGAATATAAAGCTTTCGATGCTGAGCAATTGATGTATAGGCAAGCGGATTTGTTAAAAGGCGATCTTAAGGCAATGATGCCAGGCGAAGCAGGTTTCCCGGATTTGTATTTTGTCAGTTTTGCCGGATATGCGTATCAGGACGTGTTCTCAAAGGAAGCGGCATTCGCCAAACGATTGTTTGATCATCGGTTCGGAACCGAGGCCCGTTCTATTCAATTGGTGAATAATTTGCAAACACGGGATTCTATTCCTTTGGCCACCGCGACTAATTTGGCAATTTCATTACGGCATATAGGTAGGATTATGGATGCCGATGAGGATATTCTGGTGCTGTATCTGACCAGCCACGGATCGGAAAAGCATGAATTATCGGTCAATTTCTGGCCTTTGCCACTAAATGACTTAACTCCTCCATTGTTGAAAAAGATCCTCGATGCATCGGGTATAAAATGGCGCGTAATCATCATATCTGCCTGTTATTCAGGTGGTTTTGTCGATGCTATTAAGGGGCCAAATACAATGGTCGCAACCGCTTCTGCAGCCGACCGAACCTCTTTCGGCTGTTCAAATGAGAATGAGTTTACCTATTTTGGCGAAGCAATTTTCAAAGACCAACTGCCGTTCGGGCATTCCTTCTTAGAGTCCTTTCGCCGTGCGGCGTCGGCCATCGAACTTAGAGAGCAGCAAGAAGATCTTCCGCCGTCAAAGCCTCAGCTT
This sequence comes from uncultured Methylococcaceae bacterium, assembly GCA_964619885.1. Lineage (GTDB taxonomy): Bacteria > Pseudomonadota > Gammaproteobacteria > Methylococcales > UBA1147 > CAZUGA01. Next base: position 562 of record CAZUGA010000040.1, on the reverse strand, counting down.
TTCGTTGGATCCAAAATCGAAAAGAGGTTAGATAGATTGGTCGCGCAACGTTGTTCGGATAAACAAGATAAATCAATATTTTGTTGATGATGTCTTGATAAATTGCTTTGGGAAGCCGGTCTAGGTTTATTGGATTGTCTCAGTTTCTTGATTGTGACCCTTCAATACCAGTCCTTTGTCCATGAAGGTTTTAATATTGATGCCGTGGGCTTTCTGTTTTAATACTTCCTTTATTTTGTATTGAGTATTTGCCGGTTTGGACAGGTCCAACACTTTTTCTTTGCGCGGCTTTTTGTTCGCATCTAATACCAGCAGGACTTTCGGTTTAGTTTTTGTCGAGGGTGTGACTTCGAAAACGATGCCAACTTCGCCGTTGTTGAATTCTACAATGCTGCCTGGTGGATACACGCCGATACAGGCGATAAAGCTGATAACCAAGTGGGTGTCGAATTGGGATCCCCGGCATTTGGTTAATACGTTTAAGGCTTGTAGATGGGAGCGTGCTTCCTAAGGTACTCCCCATTGTCCAGACCAATATTTCTATAAATTAAGATAGAAATCT
>CAZUGA010000039.1:0-42855 GCA_964619885.1 uncultured Methylococcaceae bacterium | reverse complement strand
ATAACATAAGCTTCATTACTATGACTAAGGCATTTCATTTTATTTTCTCTAACGGTTGAATTGAGCGGCGCGCGTTAGCGCGTCCGGCCCCGAAGGGGCGTACTCGAATGATTTGTTAGAAGCCATTACCCATACCTACAAAAATACTCCTTGAAATTGAATTTACTGGTAATGACGTAGTAGCAGTCACCCTCCATATAAATATTCCATTCTTCGTACTCCTGTAACAGATCACTCCACTCCTTTATTCGAATATATTTGTCTGTTACCTCAATTACTTCATACGGGACAAAGTCTGAGACATAATCTTCTTTCTCATCAATTGAACGAACAACATCTGCTCTATATTCAATAATCACGCTACCAAAGAAGTCTGACTCAAATAGTTTTCTCGCTTTCGGTGTTACGCCATCTACACTATTCATAGAATCAAGCGTGCGCTTCTCATCAGACTTCCATTTTCCAATTAAATACTCGCTACCTGTCGATTTTGCCTGACACCCAATCAGCGCCAATATTCCAAACAGAATAATTAGTCTAAGCATGGCTTCTAACAGTTAATTAGACAGCATAGGATAATAAAATAATATACAGACGCCGTATATTACGTTAATTACCGCACATTCTACAACGCGGCTCTTCACACTCAAATCCCCGATTAATCATACAACTAAGAACAAAAGAGGTCGCTACACTTTCCCGTTTTTCTGCTATCCACAACACGTTTAACACCGATTCACGTCTTTATCCATATTTGGAATACCGCAATGGAATCCTTTCTCATATAAAATCCGCCCATCGACTGCTGTGCCGCGCTATATCGTCGGCAGTAATGACGCCCACGATATCACCCGCCTGATTGTTGATTGGATCTTTAGAGACAAGAATGGCTTTAATTTGCTCGTTTTGTAAACTGCGAATGGCTTCGCTCAAATCAGTTGGGAGGTAAACATCGCGATATTTTCTGGAGAATTTTAAACTAGTTAGACGTTATTGTTCCCGAGAAAACCGCAATTACTTTTTATCCGATGCGCTATGTTTGTTTTTGGCGTGGCATCTCCACCAATTCTGACACCTCAAGTGAACCGCCAACATCGAGAAACGGGCAAGCTCGCGCAATCGACAACGCCGCCTCCATAGAATCCGCTTCAACTATTGTAAAACCAGACATTGATGTGGATCCTCCACTGCTGACGGAACCATCTGGGTTCACGGTGCTCGTATTCTTGAGCGGATTGACAGGGCTCACCGCAGATTCGCCCAACGAGGATATCCAATCCATATACTTAGCAAAATGTTGCTTAGCTTCCTCAGGACTAGAAGGATGATCCCCGCCAAGATAAACAATGATGTATTGAGACATTTGTGATTCTCCATCGTTGAAATTTTATTTTACGGCCGTTCAAAAAAAGTTGCGCTACTACATCATTAAGCAAGGTCAAAACGTAGGGTCCGAATTAAAGTGACAATTTTTATTGATGTGTCAACACACTCCGTATACAAAATTACGCATTTCCTTGACGAATTTCGTAGCCTACAGGTGAAAAATATATGCCACATTGGAGAATACGCACCTCTGATTTCGACCACGATTCATCACTAGATATTAAACACCTAAATAATGGAAACACAAATAAAATAACTATTCACATCATCTAGATTCAATATTGACATTCAAAACCGGCGTCAACCGGGTTAATTTTCTGCTAGGCGCTGAAATTTGAATTGACTGTTAAATCGGAAAAATTGCTACAAGATACTAAATCTAACGAGTAAGACTTTTATTCATTGATGTAATCCTGAATAATTAAATTATGAAATTAACTAGATCGCTTTAGTTATGGAATGGATCCCATATGTATTGGTAATTGCCTGCTTTTTGTTTGTTACTAGACGCTGGTTTTGGCTTCTATTGGTTAGCTTCTGCGCGCTTGCCAGTTTTTTCGCAATGATTGCAAGCCTATTCAATTTTCGGATCCTGGCGGCGATAGGATTTTTCATACTTTGGGTCTTTTTTTCCTTTTTAGCGAAATTCGTGACCGAACGGTACAAATCCCTACAACAATAACCTGTGGTCCTTTTCACCTGCTCTAGTCTTAAAAAAGACAGCGGTTGAGAAAAAGGGGGGTTGAAAATTAAGCTCTTCTTTATCAAAGATTACGTGGTTGGTTTGACAACTACTCGCTTTTGGGAATTCATTTTTAACCAAACCGCTTCTTAGGATTCCGTCTATGTCTAGTAAAGATCTTGCGCTGCCTCCGCCTCGCTGTTAGCAGAGTCATAAGCATTCTAGACCCTTGCATCCTTGTCGTGATGCAAATCCAATGGCATGCTAGTGTAGCAATCCTAAAATACTAAAAACACAAGTTCGACCCGATGGAAAAAACCTCAATGCCTTCGATAACCCGAAACGACGCACTTTTTGTTATCGCCATATTGGGCGTTTCATTAGCCTTGTTTTCAACCCAATGGTTCACAACGCTGCGCATTCACCCATCCACTATCGGTGCTGAAAGAATTCTTGCCGGACAAATTCCCTATCGGGATTTTTGGACCTTGTACGCACCGGGTTCTTTTTATCTACTTGCGTTCTTTTTTAGAATCTTTGGCACCCATTTAATCGTAGAATACGCCGCCGCATCGACGTTTTGTGCAGCCGCGCTTTGTATGTATTTTCGGTTGATTGTCTCTCTGGTCGGCAAAAGAGCAATCGCATTGATATGTACATCGATCGTATTGGCAGCGATATTTTCTACCCCTTATTATCTCAAGCTCGGGCCATATCCACCGACGCTGTTCCTTGTGATGACGGGGATTTATCTAACCACGCGTTATTTCAAGGAAGATTCTCGATTTAAGCTCGCTGGCGCCGGGGTCGCGATAGGTTTGGCGATCTTAATCAAACACGATGTGGCCGCATACTCAGCCGTTGCAATCAGTTCCGGGTTGGTCGTCCACAACCTGATTAGATCCTTAAGTATATTTCAGGCCATTCGATCAGCCGTCGTTGATCTAGCAATATTTTTGATCGCCGTCGCTATCATTGCTGGACCGATTCTGTCTTATTTCGCGTATCTCGCGGGCTCGGATATGTGGCAAGATTTAGTCGTTTTCCCGGGAACCGTGTTTCGTTTCGCCCGCCCGGAACAATACCCGATGTTGATCCCAATCGGGATATACGATGAATGGCGTTTGAAGATGCTATTCAACCTATTTCGCTATGTGCAGTTCAATCTGCCATTAATGGTCTTTTTGTTCGGAATTTTTTCTATTGGATTAGGCCTTGGCAAACAAAGATCCGAATATGTCGCACCGGGCACAATTTTCATTGTAGCGTTTCTGTTTCACTACAGTTCTGCTCATGTACAGATCAATACCAACATAATTTCCCTGTCATTGTACGCTGCCGCATTGGGTGGACTTTCGTACCGTTTACTGGACCAATATGATAGTACTGTTAAATACAGGTCACTTGTTGCGCTCAGCGGGATTATTGCCACACTATGGATCGTCTCGCTATTGACGAAACAGCTGTACGAACAGCAGATGGCTAAAATAGAGCCCATGACAAGATCCGATTTGCCCAAGATCTCAGGGATAATGGTTCCTAGCAAGAGACATGATCATATGGTCCGGCTGAAGAATATGGTCGATGAAATTGCACCGAATAATCAACCCGTGTTCCTGGGTTTACACCGCCATGACGTTACGGTTATTGGAGATAGCAAAACGTACTTCATCCTCGATCGCATGAACCCAACGAGGCACGACCAATTGCATCCTGGAATCGTCGATCGTGCGGATTTTCAGCAGCAAATTATTGACGACCTAGAAAACTCGAATGTAAATACCGTGCTGCTGGCGCATATCTTTTCCGACGAAACTTTGGATCGGGTTAAAGCAGCACGGAGTGCAAACCTGCCGGAAACAGGTGGATTATTACTGGATAAATATATTGATAATCATTTCACCAACGTTCAAACAATTGGCCGCCATGATGTTCTCCAACGTCGCCCCCGGGGACAATAACCAAGCTGACAGAAATAGCAAATACCAAGTTGGATATCGACCGCACAGCCCTGTTTCAAGTCAACTTTTTGAACGGATACCAAATCCCAAAGATAAATGCACCGACGAACAGAAATATCGGTATTGGCGAAACGCCAGCGGAAAAATATTCTCCATACGATCCGCCCATTCGCGACAATACTGTCAACGCCGGCAGTTTGAAACCGCCAAAGAATACGGTCGCCAACGGGTCTAGCAAACCCATACCACGCTCTACATCGCGGTGCATGGCCAAAGCCCAGGATTCGGCGATGGAAAAAAGGCCAATAAAGTAAACCACATTCGCCGGTATTCGCGCTAAAACTGTTGCGGTCAATACGAAGAGAAACGGAAAAATTGGTGTCATATATCGAATACCAGTATTAAACTGCAACCGCGTATAGCTAACACAGCTAAAAAAGACCCATAACGCAAAAAATATAAACAGAATTGTCCGCGACTCTAATTGTGGCAATCGAGCATGCCCATCTCGATTGAAGAATGGATAAACCAGGGCTGCAATCATCAACGGAGCGCTAGTAAATAGTCCGTAGCGATAATCAAACCCCAATGACAGAAAAAGTTCCAACTGAGGTAAACTGAATCCTTGATACCCTAGATCGATCCACTCGACCGGCGGCATCCAATGTTGCCCGGGCAGGAACGGATTACCAAAACTCGCCCATTGGTAAAACCACAATAGAAAAATGGGCGGTAGCGTCCCCAGAAAAAACCAAAAACCATGTCGAATAATTTCCGAACGATAGCCTTGCTGTAAACTCTTGGCCAACGCGTAGAAAAACAATCCTAGTAGAAATATACTCCCACTGTAGTCAAAAAGAACCGCCGTGCCGCCGGTTACACCGGCAAGCAGGTATCTAGCGCGTATACTCCACCGCGTAGATTCCCATGGGTTCCAGATCGCAACAAAACCAAGAAAGGCAATATGCCCCAACATTAAATTGTGGTTTAAGAAACCGGTTCTAAAAAATACCGGGGTACCGAATGCATAAAGTAGAGAAAGCCAAAGAGCCGGCTTATTCGATTCGAATACCCTGCGCAACAGATAGAACATCAGAACTACGGCAAGAGCGGAGCTAGGTGCCATACACAACACCTGTGTAATCATCGCAACTATTCCGAATTTAATATCGAAGCCCCGGCGCCATGATTCCTTGAAAAACTCTCTCGCCATCGGCCACGGCGAGTCGTATTCCGGGGGCTGGATATTTGCATCGGCCGATCTCGACGCACGCACTTTTTCTACAATCCTGTCGGTTATTGGCCGTAAAAGCGCGTACGGCACAGCCGCAACCATGGAAACGCCCGGATTGCTTCCTAGATGCCATCCGTACCCTTCTTTTTCGAAAAGGTCCGGATGCATATTTGCATATTCATCTACCTTGAATGAAAAATGGTCACCTATCGACATGGTCAAATATAGCTCGCGAACTATATTGGTCGTAAAATGTACGGAGTATACCAACCAACAGGTAATAAACAGTCGGATCGCGATACCCTTCGTTTTTGAAAAATTTTGCGAAGCGGATTCGTCGCTCACTGGATAATTCGTGGCTTTCTCCATTTTACATCTCCGGCAATACTATATTCTGGTTTGCTTTTCTATCCGTTCCATCCGGTTGTACGATCAAAAACACCGGGAGTCTTTATCTCATTCGATGTACAGTTCATGCCACATCATATAATTTAACAACCCCCACAACGGTCTGCCGTTATCGAGTTTGCCAGAAACGTGATTATCGATTAATTCTTTAATCGGCCCAGGCTTAAATATTCCGGTTTCCGCCAAACGATCAGGCCCTAGGTAACGATTCATTAAATCGTTGAGCTCATGCTTCAACCACCTGGAATACGGCATCTCCAAACCCACTTTCTTCTTATTCAAAATCGAATCCGGTAGATCGTTTTGCATCGCTAAACGCATTAGATGTTTTTTGCGCATGCGTTTCATTTTCAGCTTCGACGGCACGGATGCCATGTATCCGGTTAATTCGGGATCAGTAAACGGAACGCGCGCTTCCAGTGAATGAGCCATGCTCATTCTATCGTTCTTTATCATTAAATCATCGGGCAAAAAAACCGATGAATCTATATACATCAATCCGGAAAGTACCTCAGCCGCGCCGGATCGTGAGTAGGCTTCCTTGAAATGCCGATCGGACTGCTCCGCAACGAATTCACTCTTAACCTGGTCGCTATAAAGATTTAATTTCTGCGATTCGTTCAACACGATCCGCCACCAAAGATGGGCCAGTTCAGGTTCAAGATCCTGCCCGCCAAGAAACCTTTTTAACTTAAAATCCAGACTGAGTTTTTTATCGGAGGCCGGGAGCAGGTTGACCAAAGGCGCAATGACGTTGCTGCGCAACGCGCGCGGCACGCGACTGAACCATTTCGATGCATGGTACGCCGAGTATGTTTCGTAACCTGCAAATGTCTCATCGCCGCCTTCCCCGGACAAAACAACCACAACTTCATCCTTGGCGCTTTCGCAGACATAATAAGTGGGGATGGCCGAACCATCGCCGTAGGGTTCGTCTATATAGCTCAAGTATTTTGGCAGCATCGCTTTGACGCTGTCCGCGGTAATCAATACCTCTCTATGGATTGTATTGAACTGATCGGCAACAATTTTTGCGAACGGCAGTTCATTGAAGCTTTGGTCTTCAAAACCAACCGAATAGGTATGGATACGCTCATTGGTATGCTTGCTCATCAGCGCCACGAGCGTACTCGAGTCTAAACCGCCAGATAGCAGGACGCCAACCGGTACGTCGGCGATAAGGCGCCGACGTACCGATAAATCCATTAATTCGTAAGCGCGAGTTACAGCGGCATTTTCGTCGATTGAATGATCTACCGAAAAATCCAAATCCCAATAGCGTTTTTGCTCGGTAATACCTTCAGACCCAACCGTCATTACGTGCCCTGGGGCGACTTCTTGGATACCGTCAAACGCGGTTTGCGTGCCTGGAACGTAATTGAATGTCAAAAAATCGTGTAGCGCTTGTATCGAGGGTTTTCTAGTAACCCTAGCATCCGCGATGATCGCTTTAATCTCAGACCCAAACCTGAAATGTCCCTGATCGAATTGATAAAACAACGGCTTAATGCCGTATCGATCTCGAATCAAATGCAGCTCACCCTGACGAGCATCCCAAATCGCCATTGCAAACATTCCGTTTAATTCCGAAACCATATCCAAGCCGATTTCTTCGTATAGATGAACCAATACCTCGGTATCGGTTTGCGAACGAAAAACATGACCGCGCTCGTCCAAGTCGTAGCGTTTTCTTAATTCTTTAAAGTTATAGACCTCACCATTGTAGGCAATGATAACCGTGCCTTCTTCATTTTCCATGGGCTGGTGACCTGCGGAAGAAAGGTCGATAACCGAAAGTCTCCTGTGCCCCAATGAGATGCGATCGTCGCGCCAAGTACCGCGGTCATTCGGTCCACGATGCGCAAGGCTATCCGTCATTCTGTCGATCAATTCCTGATCGGTTCGACGCGGCGTCGAACCCAATGCCATTATTCCACAAATACCACACATACTATTGAACCCATTTCTTAAAAAATCGCGTGAAAAACGGACAATAATTATTGACTGTCCATTATCAAAATCCGCTACCAAATTGGCAGCAGCATCTATTACTTAATCATATATCGATCGGGTGGCCCGTTTTATCCGATTACCGGGAATCCGTTCGGCAAACAACAACGGTTCCCCCGTTTAAGGTTCCGTAGAATTCCTGTACGGTTTCGAAATCTTTCTCGATACTAGCGTATATTTCAGGATAAGCCGCAGCAGCGTGGACAGGCATCATATATACCAGCCAGGTTCTCTCTGCACTGGCTCTAACCTTTTCCAGTTCCTGCAACGATTCAATGCGCACCCAATCTTTCTTAAAATATTCGATAAACGGAAATCCAGCGATACCCAATGCAACAACGCTGTCACCACTTGCCCGCTGTTCGTTTATCAGGTTAAGTGCGCCGTCATAATTTTGTTTGGGGCCAAAAACAAACGGCACAGACAACGATGAAACCAATACGATACCGGCACAAGCGGTTATTCCCATCCATTGAATTTTTTCTTCCGGTATTCTAAGTAACCTGCTTATTGAATCGCCAGTCACTATCGCACCACGAATCGCTACCATCACACCAAAGCCAATCGCAAAAAAGAAAAACCGCGGAAATAAAGTGTAACCAATACTGATCATCACCAAAAATCCGAGGCTTGTCGGGATAAAAAGCAAGCCCAAAACTATCGGTTCCCGCCGTAAATAATCGATCACGCCGATGCCAAATACAATGAATGCTGCCAACGCAACAAATCCGGTGCTAAAACCTATTCGCATTCCCCTGACGATCTCGAGCAATGTCCACAACGGATTGGTCCATTCTGATACCGTTCCCTGAGCGCCGGAGGAAAGACCGCCGCCAATCATTTGCGGCAATACGAGAGCATAAATCTGAAAACATAGCAAAGCGGTGAGCATGAAACCAATCAGAATTCCGTTCCAGGTTTCTGCATGCCAATTCGGCCGCTGCCTGAGCACCCAGACTAGATAGATGCATATATGAGCCACCACCAAGAAGCCCATCGACAAGTGGACAAAAGCCCCCATCGACGCGGTGATTGCGTAATAAATCCATTGCTGGGGCCGATTCGATCTGAGCGCTTCAAGAAAAAATGTGCTGGAAACAAGCGTCCAAAACAACAGAGCCGTATAGCCTCTTGCGTTTTGACTAAACCAAATATGGTGGTAGGACAGTGTAAACAAGGCCGCACAAAACAATGCTTCTCTGCCACTCACCACCTTGCGAGCAAAAAAATATAATGCCGGTATGCTGGCAATTCCAAATAAAACCGCTGGCAGGCGCAACGCCCAAGTACTTTCACCAAAAAGCCAAAAAGATACTCTCGCTAAAACTGTAAAAAGAAGGTGATTATTAGCATCGTCGTAAGTGCTGAGAATGTCACCCACAGACATAGACATGTAGTTTACATAGGTCAGCATTTCATCCAACCAGATGCCAAAATTCAGCTTATACAACCGAAGCAATGTTGCCACCGCTACGAGCAATGCCAATATAACGAGCTCTATTCGCGAAGACCGACTGGAAACTGGTCGACTTTCCCAACCCGTCTGAATTGACGGGATCCAATTTAACGCAACAGCGTAGCACCCCAAAGTGACCAATCCTACTTTGAACAACATCGCACCGGTTAACAATTTTTGCCGCAACCCATCGACCGAATTTCTAATGACGTCGATCAATAAATCCGAGGGAATCAACGTTCCCAAAGCAATTAAAATACAACCAAGAATAACCAGAGGAGAAAATCTATTTAAGTCTTGCATCGATACCGTGTAGTTCGTGCCTTGTGCTGGGTAGAGAACCTAATAAAATATAAATCAGTTTAGAATAGAATTAAATCTACCGGCCACAAATTTTCATGACGAGGTACATTCAGATTGAATGTGGACTGCAATACTATCAACTATAGTCGCTGCTAAAAATCTAGAAAGAAAATCTATGAGAAAGGTCTTACTTGATTGCCAAAAAACCCTCAAAACAAATATTTTTCATTATCGTCATCACGTCGGTAAAACCTGCGCGGTTGAGCAATCCCAAATTACCTTCGGTTGAAAAAGGTTCTAACACGCCTTTTAAACTTAGAGATTTATTGATAATTTCTTCCGCCTTAAACCCCTGTCCCAATTTATATTCATTGTATAAAGCGACTTGGATGTCTTGAAATCGCGCGTCGGGTGCACGCACCTTTTCAAACAAAACAAAAGCCCCCCCCCAATTCAACGCACTATATATTTTATCGAATATATCTTGCCTATACCTCGCTGGGATAAACTGAATGCAATAATAGGACATAATAAAATCGGATTTTTCCAAGTCATATAGGCGAACATCTTCGCAAACCAACGAGATATTGTTTACCGACTTACAATGCTCACTGGCTTTTTGAATCATCGCGGGCTCTATGTCTAACCCCATCCAGTTGATTTCCGGTTTGTGTCGTTGATGCTCTGCGACTTTTTTCAATAGTTCGCCTGTAGAAACACCTATTTCATAACACAAACTATCCGGTTGGCAAAAGAAATCACTCAACCTGCAAATCAAATCATGGCCTTCATCGTACGAAGGCACCGACAAACGCACATGGTCAACAAAATTGTCAGGTACCGTATCCTGAAAATTCCAGCTGGATCGATCGACGGTAATATCGTGACCTACCTTCATTCTTTTGTTCTCCATAATGGATTTCTTGAAACAGACAAGACTGCGTACTTCGCTTCATCAAATTGGATATCTTTATTGCTTCAATACATTCAGTTAGTATCATGCCAATACTAAATAATGACCATTCGACTCACTTGGTTCACTCTGCATTTCAGTGAAACTGAAATTAACTGTCCACACTCAATCAATGTGAGACTAATATAGCCTAGACGAACCGAGTTTGTCGCTCTATAAGTCGAGTCTTTATCAAATTAACAGCCAAAGCCGTTTGACCTGCCGTAGTACAGGACATTTTGGATCTAACAATAATCCAACGCAAACTACCAGCTGCTGGAAAACTGTTATACTGAGACTTTATTTTTTTCCTTTTTTTGCTATTTTTTTGCATGCATCTGCACGGTGATTGGTGACAGTATTATTGGCCTCGGCGTGCAGACACATTAAGTATAACTATTGGATTCAATTCTATAATTTCGGGGGTATATAGTGCGATACGGTTTGATAGGCTGCGGTGGAATTGGTGAATTGCGCGCACAAGCATTAGCGCAGTATGCATCAGGGCAATTGGTGGCGGTAAGTGATCTCGACGAAGACCTTTGCAAACGCTTCGCAGCCGACCATGGTGCAACCCCGGTTAAGGAATGGAAAGATTTGCTGGAAATGGAAACCGTAGACGCGATAATCGTTTCAACGCCGCCTTCAGTACATGCCGAGATGTGTATCAGTGCATTGGAATCAGGGAAGCATGTCTTGTGCGAAAAGCCACTGGCCCGTACCCCCGAAGAGTGCCAAGAAATCGTGACCGCAACTAATCGTTCGGAAAAATTTCTGGCTACCGGGTTTAATTACAGATTTTACCCGTCGATCAAGAAAGCACGAGAGCTGTTAGACTCCGGAATCATTGGTGAATTAGACCACATCAGGAGTTACACCGGTTACTCCGCAGCTGACCACGACCATGATTGGCTTCACGATTCGACTGTGATGGGTGGCGGCTCACTTCGAGATAATGGCATCCATTTAATTGACTTAACCTGCTATTTCCTAGGTCCGGTTAAAGAAACGATCGGTTTCGCTTCAAATGACATTTGGAAATATAACGGTTGCGAAGATAATGGTTTTGCTTTGATAAAAAACCATGACGGAAAAATTGCATCTCTTCAGTCAAGTTGGACCGAATGGCGCGGTTACCGATTATCTATAGACATCTATGGAAGTTTGGGTTGCATTCGCACCTCTTGTTTCCCAATGTATACACAAGTCACGTGGATGGACGAACGGGGCGGCCCGACGAAAAAGAAGTTCGACCTGTTTCCGAAAAACCAAATTATGGAAAAACTAAAAACTTACCGCTGGGTAGTAGTACAAAGTTTTATCGAAGAATTCCAGGCATTTGAAAACCAGGCAGTTGGGTTTGCATCGCCGATTGCTACAGCTGAAGATGGACTGCAAACAATAAATGTTGCATTTGACGCGTGCCGAAACCTTAAAACTTAGAACCGTCTATTTGTAAAAGACCATTCAACTAACTTCCTGTTAACTTAAACAATACCTAACCTTATGTCCAAACCACAACTAACCGTTGTCATACCAGCTGTAAATACCCTCGATGACCTCGTTGGATGTATCGATGCGCTAGTCGTCCAGCGCAATGACTGCGATGTCGAAATCCTCGTCGTCAATCGATTGGGAGATTCTGTTAGAGAAGATATCGCAGGGCGCTTTGACGATATTAAGTTCGTACCAGTCGATTCAAAAACAACCATTCCTGAGATGCGCGCGATAGCATTCGACCAAGCGCTCGGTGAAAATATTGCGGTGATCGAAGATCACGTAATAGCCCCCCCAGGATGGGCTACATCGATGCTGAATGCTCTGAATTCAAATGTCGACATTGTCGGGGGTTCGGTTGAAAATGCGGCGACAGAAACATTGCTCGACTGGGCTGCATTCCTCTGCGAATACAGTCATTGCATTCCACCTTTGCAGTCCGGGGTCGTGCCTTGGTTAACCGGTAACAATGTAATTTACCGCAGTGAATTACTGAAAAAACACAAGGACGCTATAGCAGAAGGAAAGTGGGAAAATCATCTGCACGATGCCATTATGGCTAGCGGAACTTCGCTCATCTGTGACCCAGAGATTGTAATTGGCCACAAAAAACATTACACATTCGCTGAATATATGTCGCAACGCTATCTCTATGCTCGCTCTTACGCTGGAGCACGAGTTATTGGCGCATCAATGAGTAAACGGATATTCTACGGCTGTGCCGCATTCATTTTGCCGCCGCTGCTATTCTACCGTATTGTGACGCGTATCTTGTCCAAAGGCCGCCACAAAAAACTCCTATACAAATCTCTACCATTAATTTCACTATTTGTGACGTCTTGGGCAGTTGGAGAAGTAGTCGGCTACTGGGCTGGTGCAGGGGATTCATTAAGTAAAGTTTGTTGAATATAACTTATCGACGCCACCATTTAGCCCGACATGCGACCACTTTCGGAAAGCCTAATTGAGCAAAATTTACCCTGGTTAAAAACTTAGTTTTCGCATCTGGAACAAAGAATTATAGATTTCTCGTATGCGTGGGTTCCACACAACATCGTATCCAAAAACTCGAACGCATCGCATAAATGAAAGCTACAAAAATTAGGCGTCTAATTGTTAATTTTTCATTTCTGTCCGGCGGTGAAATACTTTGTAAGATCGCCACGTTTGCTGCATTCGTATACCTCGCCCGAGTATTAGGTCCGGCAAGCTTCGGATACCTTGAATTTACCATAGCAATCACATTCGTTTTTACGTTATTGGTAGACCTTGGCACCGGACCTTACGGTGCACGTGAAATTGCAAAGAATGCCAACCGGATCGGCGAGCTACTACCCAATATCATAGCGATCCGCATGCTACTCGCGACCGTAGGGTATTCAACCCTGGTAGGTATCGCATGGTATCTAGCGGATAAAGGCCCGGTAAAGAATTTAATTTTGGTGTACGGGCTTTCGCTTTTCGCAATTCCCGGATACTTGCAATGGCTATTCCAAGGCATAGAAAAAATGCAGTGGGTCGCGTTAGGTTCAGTATTGAGGCAATTCACATTTGCGATTGGAGTGTTCCTTTTCATTCGAGGGAGTGAAGACATACAACTAACCGCAATCATCGAATGCATCGCTGTATTCTCGGTAGTCTTAGTCCATTGGATCATACTGAAGCGCGAGATCCCACACTATTCACCTTGCTTGAAACTAACGCTGATAAAAACGTCATTTGGACAAGCATTTCCGATTGGGCTAAGCGAATTAACTTGGGCGTTGACCTGGTACTTTGCAACAATCTTTCTAGGATTTATCGAAAACAGTGATGTGGTCGGATGGTTTGCGTCCGCTCATCGGCCAGTCTTGGCATTGCATACCTTTGTTTGGTTGTATTTCTTTAACTTACTTCCATCAATGTCCCGTTACATAGACAGACCTGTTGCCGAATTTAATCGGATGCTAACAACATCTATTAAGTTTACAGCATGGCCTGCTGTATTTATCGGAATATCCGGCGCCTTAATGGGAAACCAGGCAATTTTGATTATGTTTGGCGAAAACTACAGCGAATCAATCGCGGTTTTCAAAATATTGGTTTTCATGATTCCTGTATCTTTGTTATCTGGCCATTATCGCTACGCATTGATCGCCTTTAACTTACAAAAATACGAATTTTTATCGGCGCTTTTCTCTGCGATTGCTTGTGTCCTTTTGGTCTACTTACTGTCATCCAAATACGGTGCTGTCGGCGCAGCAGCCGGTTTATTGAGCACACAAGTTATAAATCTAATTCTGGCTTATTTATATACCAGGAAAATGATTGTCAAAATAGAATTGCTGCCACATTTGCTTAGACCATTGATTATTGGAGCGGCAATGCTGGCCACTTACAACGCGCTAGTTTCAACCAATCAGTGGCTAGCTTATTGCGTCAGTGCAATCGTATTTCTTGCGTTGATGCTGTTGATTGAACCCAACGTAAAAACAATCTTGAGAAGACGACAGGCATAATGAACAACGATCAAACCGAAGCAGAACGATCACAATCGAACATACCGGATATTTCAATCATCGTAACTATTGTAAGTGGAGCGACACATTTAGCCGCTTGCCTAAATGCATTGGCACAGCAAGAAGACTGTTCGAAAATCATCACGGAAGTACTCGTGCCTTTCAATCAGGATGACCTTAAAATTAAGGCTCTAGTGGCTGAGTTTCCCTCCATAGCGTTCCATCCAATGCCATTATCGGTGAAAGGTCCAACCGGCCTTTGTCATGAGCATTTTGACGAACTACGCGCCGCTGGATTGCGGCTCTCCAAGGGAAACATCGTCGCTATATTGGAAGATCACGAAATTCCTGCCGACAACTGGTGCAAAAAGATGGTAGACGCACACAATCAACTTGACCATGCCGGCATCGGTGGTGCGGTAGAGAATGATATCGACAAAGCGATCAATTGGGCGACTTATTTTTTCGATTTCGGTCGTTATCAAAATCCATTGCCGGAAGGACCTTCACCATTTTTGACCGATGTAAACGTCGCCTACAAACGCCGAGCTGTGGAAAAAACCAAAAAAATTTGGGAAAACGGCTTCCACGAACCCGCTGTACACGGCGAATTACTATCCACCGGTGAAAGTTTGTGGCTAGCACCCGATATCATCGTTTACCAGCACCGAAGCGACTTAAGCTTGCCTTATGTTCTTAAAGAAAGATTCGTTTGGGGCCGGTATTTCTCCGGGAACAGAATCAAAAGCGCCAGTCTAGTAAAACGAATTGCCTTTTGCGCAGCATCGCTAGCCGTCCCAGCGATTATTTTAACCAAACGGTTTCGAGACGTTTTATCAAAGAAAAGACACGTTGATACTTTTGTAAAGGCGTTACCGACTACGTTAGTTTTGATACTTTTCTGGTCAATTGGTGAATTCGTAGGATATTTTACTGGACGGGCCAGCACTTTCGATTGAAACTTTAGCTAAAGTTTTGCACGATTTAGCAAAGCTGAAATCACAGCAACGTGCGAAGGACTATCTCGTTCAATTTCTATTGTTCGATCAATAAGGTAAATACTTCTAGCGTTTCGGTTGCAGATTTTTTCCAGGAGAAATTTTGCGCACGCTCCAGTGAACGGACACCCAGCTCTTCTCGGAATCGTGAATCATCGATTATCTTTTGCAAATGTTCTAGCAATTGTTGTTCGTTGTTAGGATCAAAAAACAATCCGGCATCACCAACCACCTCAGGAACTGATGTTGTATCGCTGCCTATCACAACGGTGCCACACGACATCGCTTCAAGCGCCGGAAGTCCAAATCCTTCGCAAAATGACGGCAACACGAAAACCTGTGCAGCATTGTAAAAACAATTCAGATCCTCATCAGAGATATAGCCGGTAAATATCACCCGTTGTTTAAACTCCGGGTTCTGCATAATCTTTTTAAGTTGCTCGTCCATCAAAAATACATCGTTTTCGTAATCGCCGACCAATACGAGTTTAATATCCGCATAGCGATCATCACCTATCAATTTAGAAAACGCACCAACCAGTACAGCTATATTCTTATGTGGTGCTATACCTCCGACATAAAGTATGAAGCGCGAATCGCCGGACAACCCATACGCCCCTAATCGTTCATTAAGATGACTTTGGTCTTCGATCGGTTTGAATGAATGATCTGACCCTTCGGTAACCACCTTGATGCGACCTTCGTCAATTCCAAAGTGCTCACTGATTCCCCGCTTTGAAAACTGGGATACGGTCAAAATTAAATCCGACTGCTTGATGGCAAGCCACGTCTTGAGATCCCAGAAAATCTGATTTTTCTTACTATTGAAAATGAGTTCAGGATATTTTTCCGCGATCACATCGTGTATCGCCACAACCTTTTTGACCGAACCGAAGACAGGAAAATAAGTATAAACAGACGGGCAAAAAAATAAGTCTAGATTTCCTCTGGAAACCGCCCAGCCCATTCTGAGCATGTCAGATAAACCACGCCGCCCAGATGCTGAAGCCGCTTGGGTTGGCGATTCCGACAAGCTGATCACTTTTTTCTCCACGTTCGGAGGAAATGTAGCCGCGGATTCTGTGAAAGAATCCATGAAAAAAATGTAATGATTACTTTTGTCCTGCTCCAGAAGCGCAGTAAGCATATCCTTGGTAAAACGTCCGTAGCCTCTGGGATTAACCCAACAGGTCGCATCAACGCCTATTCGCATCAATTTTCACCCAACCCTTATCTGAATACAATTCTAAATATTATTGTTTCTATGTGCTCGATACCGTGGAGATATCTATGCTCGTATAAACGAAAATAATCGACCTCTAACCGGCAGATGCTTCTTCCAATTCCTCAGCTTCTTCCACTTCCCTACGCACCTCGGATACATCCAAGCCACTTACGATAAAATAGTAGGCACCAATAATAGTTACCGGAATCCACTGACTCACCAGATACAACACACTTGCTGCAAATGCGATCTCTTCGTCGATACCAAACGGGCGCAATGCGAAGACAAACGCAACTTGAGTTGCACCGACAAAACCAGGAGCATTCGGCACCGCCGATGCTAGCGATAAGACCGCTAATACGATTGCTGTAATCTCAATAGGAACAACCGAACCGTACGCGTCAAGGGAATACCAGATCATGACACAATTGAGCGCCCATTTTAGCAATGACGTCAACAGCAGAACCGCAACCAACTGGGGTGACTTAAGCGCTGAAAGACCAATAATTGCATTGTTGATCACGCCGCGCATCCGCTTCTGTAGTCCTTCGGACAGCCAAAAACTCACTTTATCCCACAACACCAAAACTAAATTCGGTTGCCACAAAATCAGAATGATTACTATCAGTATACCGGCGAGCAACAACGCTATAAGCCAAGCACCTACTTTCAACGAAGCCGGAACATCGCCAAGCATAAAGATAGCAATTTCGTAAATCGCCAGCACACCTATTACATCGAACAAGCGTTCTACAAATATCGACACCAATACGCTAGTCATCGGCTTTGCATATCGCCGGGCAAAAATAACTGTCCGAATCAATTCACCAATACGGCCGGGAAGCACATTGTTTCCGGCAAAGCCAATCATCATCGACGGAACCACCTGGTACGACGTAAACCGGCCAACCGGCCGCAGAATTGCAGCCCAGCGGATAGCCTTCAGCCAAAAGAACAAAAATAGCAGTACGTTAATCGGTATAACTACCCAATAGTCTCCTTCAGATAATACATGGGATAATTTTTTAAAATCCACATCCCAAAGGGAGTAAACCAGCGCCAATACGGTGATCGCGGTTACCGTAATAATCGACAACGCTTTTTTTAAACGACTTTTAGACATTCAACAGCCTATAAATTTTGGGCAATTCGAGCCGCATTTGCCATGAGTGTAAATGTAGTATTTTTTGCCGGTAGGAAAGGATAAGTACTACCGTCTGCAAATATCAAATTATTAAAATCATTGCTTCGACAGTTTTTGTCGCTTGTCCATGGACCGGCGTTTTGACCCAGCATCGGAAACGTACCGGCATAATGAACACTCGCTCCCATCGGTCGAATATGAACCATTCCCGGCGGTACCATACAGCCAAGTTTCCACAGCGCCTTTTTTACCCGCTTAAGAATCTTGGCTATCCGCTTTGGTTCTCCCTCAGTATAGCTGTAATGCATAACTAATTTGGGATATTCAGCATCCGAACCAGGATCTAAGGTTAGATAGCAATCGTCCCTTCGGGTGTCGTCAAAATTGACGTTCACCAAGCCCAATGCTGCATGAAAATTTCTAAACAGGTACAAAGAATTTTTAAGGTCGAAGGGTAACTTTTCGACAACAGGATGAATCATCGCCGTTTTTAGTGTCGTCACCATACAGTGCACGTAATGTTTTGCGTTAACCTCATCCAAACCCATAGCCAATTGGTTATATTGATAGCTATTGGGTTGATACGGCTTGCCCAGCATGGACAGATTCAGGAAGGGTACCAGAGCTTGCCGGTTATCCATCAGGCCTGGTAAGCGAACAATACGCCCAGTCATTCGATATACCGATTCCAATACCAGTCTTGAAGTGCCCAGCGTACCCGCCGCCAGCACCAGTGTTTGAATCGGAACTTCGGTACGGCGTCCCCCGCCCTTCGGTTCAACCATCAATGACTTAACGTGTCCCAATTCATTATAATTAAAATAACTTACATAGCGATCGGGTGAATACTTAAATTCCGGATACACCTTACATTCTTTCAAAGTAGAAGCCGGAGAATATATTGAACCGCTCGGGCATCCCCACAAGCAGCGACCCAAATATTGACAACGCTTTCTCTCGCCTAGGTCTTGGCTCAACACGGCATGTCTGGCGCGGCCGATTCGGCACCCCAATTGGTGTTTAAAGTAATCCCGCTTTTTTTCATAGCGAGATAGCAGCAATGCAGAATGTTCGTCCAGCCGAAGCGGCGACTGTACTCCCATTTGAATAGGTATCCTTTCCGCTAGATCATCCTCCTCTCCATTGATTCCGATTCGGTCGACAATCTCTCGATAATATGGGGCGATTTCATCATACGCGAATGGAAAATCATCTAGCTCGGCATCATTGAACGAATAGCAACCCCCAGTCCACATTTCGGCGAGACCACCACGCGCAAACGACACCAGCGGTGAAAAATTGTGGGTGATTGAATCAAACTGTTTTACCGAGCGCAAACCGTAGGCCTTGCTCGGCGGAATTCCATAAAATTCGCCGTCATTACCTGGCAGTAATACACCTTCGAAATTGTCCCCCAAAAAATACGCCGTAGGATCTTCTAAGTTATGTTTTAGGTCGCTAAAGGAATCGGTAGGATTTACGATTTCATCGGGCGTCCACCCGACGTCTATCATCTCGACAGAATGGCCTTGCTTTAAAACCGATAGCGCAAAATGAACGCCACTTGCGCCAGACCCAATTATCGTAAAATTCGCCATATAAACCTGATCAAGACCGCGCTTCTTCGACAACCCCTTGATCAATTAGACGCCTCAAAGGTAAAAGCACTAATGTAGCAATACCAATAACCAAAACCGAAATTGTCGATTGGACCACTACGTGTAGCAGTGTTTTAGCCCTGGGTAAAGCATCCGCCGTATCAAGTATTTCGGCGTACTTCCCTTTGCTTTCCAATATCGCCAGTAACAAAATAAGCTTCTTTCGAACCGGTGCTGCCCTATAGAAAAAACGACAATAGCCATCAACGGCCCGAGTCAAAATTGGATGCTTTACGGATAAACGCGCAAGAAGCAGATCGAAGCGATTAGTCGTCGGCTCCACCAAACACTCCACTGACTCCAATGCTCGGCTGTAAACATCCACAACGTATCGATCTGCCGATTCGCCGCTTAGATAACGCGTATAAGTCTCACACTCTAATTCTGTTGAAGTTTTATTGGTTACGGAATCCGATTCCACCAGTTCCGTCATCATCTGGTCGATGCCTTTCAGTTTAGCATGGTGTTCCAGAATGAACGGATTGGCGGTTATCGTCCCATCATTACAAAACGATGTGAATTGACCAGAGGATACAGGTAAGCCTTCTGAAATGTGCCTTTCGAAGAACCGCAGTGACCACATTATTAAACCAAGCGGCAACGGCAAGACCAATCCATTTTTTGACTTGTAAGCGCGATGTATACGCTGTAAAAAGTCTCCCATGGTTATTTTTTCAGGTCCGCCTAATTCCAAAACTTGATTCCGACATTGATCGCTTGACTGCAATTCCAACAACAATCCCGCCAAATCTCCAACATCAATTGGCTGGATCTGAGCCCGGCCATTTCCCGGTTGTAATATCAAAGGGCCTTTAGCTAGCGCGGATAAGCTATTCCAGATGGGCGCACCACTTCCGAGAATAATCGTTGGACGTACAATGCAATAATCTAATTTGCTCTGGGATAAGACATCTTCAGCCCGTTGCTTGGATTCGGCATAATGGTAACCCTCCCGGTCTGTAAACGAAACCGCAATAGAGCTGACAAATACAAATTTTCTAGCCTTGGCATTCGTTGCCGCTTTGACCAAACATTCTGTACCGTCGGTGTTTACTCGGAAATAGTCAGCACGAGGTGCTTTTCCAGTCAAACCAGCAAGATGAATTATTCGGCAATTACTATTCAAATACTGAGAATACCGATCAACTTCCTCGATCCCAGCCCTAACCACGGTAACATTATCGGTACTCGCTAAATTTTCAGGTAATATCAACTCACTGCGGCTCAATAATGCAATAAACGAATATTCCTTTGGCTCTAATTCTTGCAGCAGGACGCGGCCGACAAATCCGCTAGACCCGGTAATAAAAAGAGTTGGCTTTTCAGTCAAAACGTGGTCACCGTCCGCATAGCCTTGCTAATCTACTCTGCTTGAAATTCGTCAGACGAAGCATCTCCGTCGATAGACTCTATGACGTACATTGGCCGAGGCTTTATTTCGTTAAAAATACGGCCAATATACTCACCGATGATTCCCAGACATATCAGCTGTACTCCACCAAGAAATAGCATTGCGACCATGATAGTTGCCCAACCTTCAACGGTATAACCCATCACCTTCTGAATAAACACACTCAGCAAATATAGGAACGCAAAAATGGACGCCAAAAAACCCAGCCAGGAAGCCAATTTAAGCGGTACACTTGAGAACGATGTAATACCATCTACGGCAAATTTTGCCATTTTACGGAACGGGTATTTGGTTTCACCGGCAAAGCGCTCCTCACGCTCGTATGCAACTCCAGTCTGGCGGAACCCTAACCAGCTCACCAAGCCGCGAACGAACCGGTCTTTTTCTCTAAGTTGACGCAATTGGTCGGCTGCTCTAGCGCTCATCAATCGAAAATCACCGACGTCCACCGGAATCTCTATGCTGGTAAACAAACGCAGAAAACGATAAAACGCAGCCGCGGTCAACAACTTGAGCCAACTCTCTCCCTCTCTCTTTTCACGTACCCCGTATACGACGTCGTAACCTTCTCTCCACTTGCCTATCATGGCCTCGATCACTTCGGGCGGATCCTGTAAATCTGCATCGATAACAACGACAGCATCGCCCCTCGCTTTGTCTATTCCCGCGGTAATTGCAATTTGATGCCCAAAATTGCGGGAAAACTTTATCACGACAACATGAAGATCATTTTTCTGCCGTTCCAATAACCTCCCGTGGGACCCGTCACTACTACCGTCATCGACAAAAATCAATTCGTATGCGTAACCCGCCATTGAACGCATGACTTTTGTTAAACGTTGGTAACATTCGTCTATGACTTCAATTTCGTTGTATACAGGTACAATCAGCGAAATCAGTTTTTCTTGGCTCATGGACACCAGACTTAATTAGATTTTAGACGGTACAGTACGATTCGGAATGTATTACCATCAACTATATAGCTATCCCTAAACCTCGAAACGTTGCGTCCCGAACCGTCGTATTTAGCCGCGTATTCAACCACGGCTATTGCAGGCCTTCAAGGATTTTGTGCATCAAGCAGATCTTGCTTAGCATTGTTTATAGACCGTAGTCATCCATACTACATTCGATTCCAAATATTATCGAACCAAGTGGAAAATTAATATCCCAAATAAAAAACCCGTGGCATTGAGTGACAACCTGGAAAACTGGGACTATCAAAATTTTAATCCAAAACCAACGTAAAGCATCGCCCAATCCCAGCTCAATTCTGTCTTGGATAATTGATATCGGTTGCCCCACAACAAACCAATTCTTGGCTCATTATTGCGAGAAGGCTCCTGACAATATTTCTCGTCGTACCTCTTCCATATTTGGAACTGTATGTAACCTTCGGCTATAGTGTAGCATGAATCTTTCGACTCAAATTTCAAGAAGAATTAAGCTAAATAAGAATCCAGAGCTTCCAGATTTTGACGTATGCGAGACTTCGTCGAACGATATGCTTTTATATTTAGAATTCTAGTATCGACGCCCATATTTTTTCTTTCCCAGAATTCATATTTTCGCTAAACAATGACTAATGTCGATGTAATCTCTATAAGTATATGCAAAGCTCCGAAAATCGAGCCATAATTAATCATGCCTTCGATAAATCCAGTTTCAGTACAACAACAAGATACACCCAACACGACCAAGGGATTACGGTTCTGTATGCTAACTACGTTTTATCCGCCTTACAGCTTCGGCGGCGACGCAATGGGTATACAACGACTTTCCCAGGCATTGGTTCGATGGGGGCACCATGTCACCGTCATACAAGACATAGATGGCTTCAATATCCTGAGCAACAACCCAAACCCACCCAAACTAGAAACGTCAGATGGTGTCAATATCATCTACCTTCAGTCCGGGTTTGAAAAATTATCGGTTCTACTCACCCAACAATTTGGCCACCCTATATTGCAAGGCCGCAATATAAATCGATTGCTGGAAGAAGGGCAATACGACGTCATCATGTTTCACAACTCATCATTGGTTGGTGGTCCGGGACTATTCCCGTACGGAAACGCGTTGAAGCTATACATGGCCCACGAACATTGGTTGATTTGTCCATCACATGTGCTCTGGCGTCATGGACGGGAACGTTGCACGGGCCGTGAGTGCCTGCGCTGCGTATTACACTACCATCGGCCGCCACAAATTTGGCGTTATGCCGGATTGTTAGAACGAAACCAAAAACACGTTCATCAATTTATCGCCATGAGCGAATTCAGCCGCGACAAACATAAAGAATTTGGCTTTAGCAGAGACATGGCGGTAGTTAACTACTTTTTACCCGACCAAAAAACGCTTCCGACTGAATCAAAATCCCAGTCACCCCATCAAAGGCCCTATTTTCTGTTTGTCGGCCGATTGGAAAAAATCAAGGGCTTGGACGATGTAATACCTGTATTCAAAAACTACCCTGATGCAGATTTACTAATCGCCGGGGACGGTGAATACGCCGACACCTTGAAAAACATTGGCAAGGATATCGACAATGTAAAATTCCTAGGACGGCTGGCGCCGGAAGCGCTGGACCGATATTATCAATCTGCGATAGCGCTGATTGTTCCGTCAGTGTGCTTTGAAACCTTTGGAATTATATTGATCGAATCGTTTCGGCAGAAGACGCCGGTCATTGCCCGAAGAATCGGTCCATTTCCTGAAATCGTTGATCGTAGCAATGGTGGTTTGCTGTTTGATGGGCCGGATGATCTAGTACCGGCGATGCAGAAGATCCAGTCGGACACGGTCTACCGCGACAAATTAGCCCAGCAGGCCTATCAGGGATTTATCGAGAATTGGTCGGAGGCGGCGATAATTCCAAAATTTCTAGCCGTAGTTAAATCGACTGCCGAATCCAACAACTATACGAAAATTCTGGACAAATTAGAGGCACTTGAACAATGACCAATATTTTGATCACCGGCGGCGCCGGAAATATAGCAAGTGCATTGACAAAAAAATTGGCAGAGAACCTGGAAAACAGAATTGTCATTGCCGACAATCTTCTTACCGGGGATGTCTCAAAAATCCCATTACACCTTAATAACGTCGAGTTTATTAAATGCGATGCTAATGACTACAACGACATTGCGTCGTTGTTTTTCGCATTCCGGTTTGATTACGTATTTCACTTTGCCGCTGTGGTTGGAGTGCAACGTACGCTGCAAAATCCGCTGCTAGTTCTCAAAGATATTCACGGCTTCGAACACGTGTTGAACCTTTGCAAAAATACCGGAATCAAACGGGTATATTTTTCGTCTTCATCCGAAGTTTATGGCGAACCCTTCGAAATTCCGCAAAATGAACGTACGACCCCGCTGAATTCCCGCTTACCGTACGCTGTCGTCAAAAATGTTGGTGAAGCTTTTCTGAGAACCTATTACAAAGAATTTGGATTGAATTACCTGATCTTCCGGTTTTTCAACACCTATGGCCCGGACCAAAGCGAAGACTTTGTTGTCCCGAGGTTTATTCGCCAGGCTATGGCGCACGAGGATATTACAATCTACGGAGATGGTTCCCAAACCCGAACCTTTTGCTACGTTGACGATAACGTTGACGCCTGCGCGACCGCCCATTACAGCGGTATAATTGAAAATGAAACCATCAATATTGGCAGTGACGGTGAAATAACCGTACTGGAACTCGCCGAGAAAATAATCCAAATTTGCGAATCTAAATCGAAAATAATATTCCTTCCTCCGCTGGAGGAAGGCGACATGACCCGAAGAAAACCGGATATTACAAAAATGCGGCGTTTATTGGATAGAAACTTGGTATCGTTAGAAGACGGGGTTGTAAAATTAATCAACTATTACAAGTCTAAACCGGATTAAGCCAACTAGGCTCCCTTGTCTCGACGATGGGCCTACTTTGCTAGAGCAAATCGACTTTCCGCCAGAGCCCATACAAACGCCACTGAACTATAAATGTAGTAAAACTGATGGTAAATCAACCCACCCAATGAGAAAAGCAGCCCCTTGCGTTGATAAAAGCATTCGGCAAGCTGCCAATGGACAGCGACAACAATCAGCGACGATAGGCCAAAGACCCATAACGGCAGAACTTGTGCAATAACCGCCAGCGCAACGAGCACAAAGAGCCCCGCTATTACCGCTTTGATCCGTTCCGCCGGACCGACATTCAAATCATTGACAAGACCACTGCGGTTAATCATAAGTCTCGACCAAGGCAAGGCACGCCTGAAAAATTCTGTATGGATAAGATTGACGAACCGCCATACTTTCAGGTGTGTACATTGCATTTCGACCAACAAATGAATTTTACCGCCAGCAGCGATGACTCTATAGCCCAATTCAATATCTTCAATAGACGGATGTTTAAACATCTCTATATCAAATCCACCCAGCTCCAAAAATACGTCGCGTTTTATCGCACCGCAACCCGACCAAAACGTCGATGCGATTTTATTGGCGCGTTGGTGGTAGTAATGATGCACTAGGTTTTTATACTGAGATAAAAAATTATCTGCCGGCGGTTTATTATCATATGAACCAAATACCGCACTAATATCGGTCGTGGCAAATTCATTCGCCATTATTCTAGCCGTATCTTCGTGAACAACAACGTCTGCATCGATAAACCATAGCACCTCACCTTGTGCCACCTCCGCGGCCATATTGCGAGCCGCGCCAGGGCCCATGCGCCCATTCGTCGACATGATTTTTGCGCCAAATGATTTTGCAATTTCGATCGAATCATCGGTTGACCCGTCATCGACGATCAGCAATTCAACAATCTCTGAACGCTTAACCATCTCGGTCAATGGCGGCAAACTCTTGGGTAGAAATTCCGCGCCGTTGTAAATTGGCATAACGATACTAATTTGAGGGACAGCTTGATCCAATGGTTTCATATCAATTTGAATAATCAGTAAGCAACTACAAGGTATGTTGAAAATTCAGAAAATTCCAGGGAATATTAAATTTAGGAGCCAAGGTTCAATTAAAACTAGCCCATTTACTTGAACCGTCGCATTTAACCTTAAATTATTCGGCTAATGTTGTCCTCTGAAGATTCTAATCAGGTTTCTCAGTCGCAAATATATTTGAGTCGACTTTGCCCCCAATCGTCGGTAGGTTAACGGCGACTGTAGAAAATAGCTATCCAAGCGGGGTAACGCGGCCTTGTCGTCGTCTTGAGATAAATTTCTTAGTTCGGTCGTAAAACTGGCGGCGTACCGACCACGCATATAAGTCCGAACTTTTGCATCGCTTAAACCGTAGGGATAGGCAAAATATTTTGGCCTTCTGCCCAATCGCTCCTCGATTAGCTGATCGGATAATTCGCATTCCTGCCGCAGTCCGCCTTTGTCTAGCCGACGCAGATCCGGATGGTTTGATGTATGGGCATCAATATGGATCCCAGCCCTATGACAGGCTTCTATTTGATCCCAATCCATCATCGGATACTTAGGCGCAATCGGCGGATTACCAGGCCATTCATTAGTCTTTCCAACAACGCTAGACGTCAAAAATACATGGGCGGGCACAGTATGTTCTTTTAGAATCGGCAAAGCATTTTCGTAAACCGATCTCATACCGTCATCGAAGGTCAAAGCGATGCCCGAATCTGTATCTGGGTTCAACAACTCATCAAGATCTAAACACGGTAACGGTGAAGCAACCAATGTCTCGACAAAATCACGGAATGCTGCTTTCGGGTATGAAATGACCGAGCGGTCATCTTCAATACTATGAAAAGTGATAACCGCTTTCATAAACAAAGATTATTTATCGATGGAGTTCGACTAATTGGATTATCTTGCAATCAAAGAGATTGAAATTGAGGGATTGCTCACCGACATTCAATTTCAATCATATAGCGCAAACTGAAGTCTGGTTAGGGTTAAAGTTTAACCCACTGCCGATTGACCGTAGTGATCGCGCTTTTTCCCGTCCAGGCTTTTTTCTTCATGGTATGTATGTTCTGTATTCACCGCCATGTGATCTACCGCCTGACCCAGCAACTTACGCCCAAGCATTAATCCCATTTCAATCGAGTGGTCAGCATTATTATAGCGGAACGTCCCACCTCTTCCGGCGATATGCAAACCTTCAAAACCAGCAAGAAAGTTATTAACTTTGGCCGTTTTTTCATTGTATTGTAAGTCATATACCGGATAGGCTTGGCGCGTTCTGACCACGGCCCAATCCTCGACTTCTTGTCGCGATATAAATCCTAAAATGTCGACTAGGTCGTCAATACAACGTTCTGCGATCGCATCGTCTGTCAGTTCCCAAATTTCGTCTCCAGCCGTGCAAAACACCTCCAACACCAACGATGTATGTTCGTCATCAGGAACCATCGCCGGACTCCAGTTTTTGGGTTCATGTAGTCGCCCGAAAATTAATTCTTTGTCCTGTAAATACAACCAGGTATCGGTAGAGACCTGCTTTTTACGCAGCATCAAATTAACCGTAACGAGATCCCGAAACTCCATACTTCGAGCCGCCGCGATTACTGACTCGTCACATTTTGGTTCAATAATCTGCGCAAGAATACCTAGCGGGATAGTCGAAACGACCGCATCAGAATTTACTGATCGTTTTATCCCATTTTGCTCGTATTCCACCTCAAAATCATTGGGTCCGCGATATTGGATTCTGTTAACAGTACTTTCCAATAATACCTTATTTTCAGCGTTGCTTATGTCCTCCGCCATTCTTTCCGGAATACGGACATAGCCATCGCGCGGATACATAAATTCTTCGACCAAACTGACAACATTTCGGCTGCTAACGATCGCTTCGCGTATCACCGTCAGGATATTCAAACCCTTACTGCGCTGCGTTACCCAGTCAGCGGATAATTTTTCACACGGTAGCCCCCAAACCTTTTCCGTATAAAGTTTGAAAAACATTTCATACAACTTACTTCCGAATTGTTTGGTATAGGCCTCCTTCATATTGGTAATCGGTTTTCTGAAAATCTCATAACTAAAGAACGCTTTAACATAAGCAATCCCTGCCATTGCGATAGTGAACAAACCCGTATTCTTAATCACATCGCCAAAACTGATAGGATAGTTAAAATATTTCCCGCCGTAGTAAATCCGACTGATCCTGTTTACCAAAACAATTTCACCCTCCATCAAACGGCGGAACCAGTCGTTCAACGCTTCATTTTGGGTAAACCAACGGTGGCCTCCTAAATCAAATTTATAGCCTTTGGCATGAACAGTGCGGCAGAGGCCACCGACAAAATCATTTCGCTCCAACACCGTTACATCTGTTCCGTTAACACTCAATTCGTGACCCGTCGCCAACCCGGCAGGGCCCGCCCCCAATATGCACACGTGTTTCGCAGGTTCCAGAGGTTGAACCGCGGCTTTGGGTGGTTCATAGTCGACCAGTGCCATAGCACCATCATCACGAGCGACGGCGATTCTGTTATAAATCGCCCCCCACAATAAACTGGACAAATAGACAAACAAAAATAATTCAGAAGCACCTATTAAACTACCTGTAAAACTTACCGTATAGCCGGGGAGATAATTGTGCAGCAATGCCGCGTTTAAACTTTCCTCTGCAGTGCCGCGCAGCACCAACGCATTCGTAGAAAAAAACAGCAGCAGTGAGAATCCTCCACCTAGCGCCAATCCTAGGTAATGGCCGGCTATCTTTAGAGTCTGAGACTGCCGCAAGACATCCGACTGATCTCCACCCTCAAAGTACAGCACGATTTTCTCACCGAGGGTGCGCGAATAAGCCCAATAGACCAATACGCCAAATACCGCACCAATGATAAAACCCCAGAAGAACCCAACAAACGCACCGAAGATCGATACTCCATAGCCAGGCAAGAAGACGCCCAATATATCGAGATAGTGTTCCTGGTTATGGACGAAAGATTGCCTGATCAACGACAATATCGTTGCCCCAAACAAAATCAGACCTGAGGTAATTCCGAAAACCAACGCCAATAACTTGGTATTGAGCTTGATTGCCGCTTTTAAGAAATTCTCATTCATCCTATATTCCTTGTTTCTTCAATGCCACCCCTATCACTACTCGTCATACCGAAATACAAGGGTCGATCTGAAGGCTCAATTCTGTTTATAATCAAATAAAAAACGAAGATATGGCAAACGTCCATTATGAACGTCAATCGCTAAAATAATTTAAACGATTTACAATAGCGGCAAGATAAAGATAGTGCGTCAGATTCCATAGCAACGCGATGAAGAAACCAACAACCCCACCGATAATTGCCGCGTAAAAGCCTCCCACGACACATCCAACCCAAGTCACGTCGTACCCCGGCAAATAGAGCCCTAACAATCCCAAGTGAGCTCCGACTGGATACTCCGGCGATCCACCTTGAATCAATAAACTCGCCGTCATCAAAACCAAACCCAAACATAGAACGGACGCCGTTGCTGCCATCATTGCCACCGGATCCAATTTCGCAAACACCGCGTAAACCAAAGCACGATCCATCGGTTCTTTAATATCTTTCATAGTATTTCGCCCGCTCAAATCTTCGCCAAGAAATAACTAAATCGTATCATCATCCAACCCAACACCCTTAAATATAAGCAATAATAACGCCATATAGTATTTCACAATAATTTACAATACGCTACGCTACCAAACAGAATTCCATTTCGTGGTGTCTCAAATTGTGTAAATTAAATCGACAGCTAACATTGGCCCCCGGCCAAGTTAATATCCACAACTATAGTTCAATTCCAAAATTTCTAAATACAACTTGTTCGCTTCCGTAAAACATAAAACTCTCGAAATATCGCAACCTATTGTCGAATATCAGTATTCGATCGGGCTTCGCTTGCTTCTCTATCAGCAAGTTTTGCTTTGATTTTGGATTGACGCCGGTGCTCAGCAATACTCCGAACTTCTGAGCCAATATGTTGCTCACCCTTCTTCGAAGCCAAATCAACTTGCTTTTGCCGCTCCTTAAACCGCGCTTTACGCTCTGGCGAAACTTTGTCGTAACAATGCGGACAACTAACGCCTCTTTCATATTTTCCGCTTTTTATATCGAGGTCCGTAATCGGCATTCGACATGCATGACATTGCTTGTATTGGCCTTTTTCCAGACTATGATTCACAGCAACCCTGTCGTCAAACACAAAACATTCTCCTTGCCACAAGCTTTCCTCCTCGGGTATTTCTTCCAGATACTTCAAAATTCCGCCCTGTAAATGAAAAACTTGCTCAAAACCTTGTTGTTTCAGAAATGCAGTAGATTTCTCGCAACGGATCCCTCCGGTGCAGAACATTGCAACCTTCTTATGTTTGGCTGGATCCAAATGGTTGATTACATATTGCGGGAAATCGCGAAAACTGGAGGTATTTGGGTTGACCGCGCCCTCAAAACTTCCAATATTGACTTCATAATCATTACGCGTATCCACCAATAAAACATCCGGATCAGAAATCAAATCATTCCAATCTTTTGGATTGACGTATGCGCCAACCAGTGTAGTGGGATCAATCCCGTCAACCCCCATAGTCACGACTTCCTGTTTAATCTTGACCCGGCTTCGCTTGAAGGGTACTTGATCCTCAACCGACTGCTTATGTTCAAGGTCACTAAAACGCGGATCAGATTTTAACCATGTTAATAATCTGTTGATTCCATCACTATCGCTCGCAACAGTACCATTGATACCTTCTTCGGCCAGCAATATGGTTCCTTTGATCTCGTGTTTCAACATTAAACTTAACAACGGATTCTGCAAATATTGGTAATCCGGCAAATGGACAAATTTGTACAAAGCACAAATTACATATTCGTATTTGGACATTGACGTTTTCCTCGTTCACAGAGCCTAAGGCAAATTTTCTGGATTTTCGATAATCGATTATCGAATTAATTTACACCAAAACCAGGTCAAAACGGTGAATTATTATTTGAAACCGTAGCGCTATGCGCCGGTGTTATTTGTTAGCTCTAATTTTCTTGCGCGATTTGTTTGCCGCCTTATTCACCTGTGCACTTGGCTTAGGTTGGTCAATCCGGGAAATCTTCAATTGCTGGCCGGCTACCCACACTTTTTTAAGATCTTTAAAAACTTCTTTAGGCATTCCCTCGGGAAGATCAACCACGCTGTAATCATCGCTAATATCAATTTTGCCTATATACTGGCTATCCAACCCCGCTTCGTTTGCAATCGCTCCGACAATGTTTGCAGGCTTAACGCCATGGCTATGCCCAACCTCTATACGGAATCGTTCTATCCCAGGCATTCCCTCGCCATCATGACTGCGTTTCGGCTTCTTTTTAGATAAACGAGGTTTATCCTCCCCCGGGGACCGCGTATTACTCTGTCTCCGCAACGTATCCTTGTCTTTTTTGTTCGTTTTAGACCGTCCCGATTGCTTGACTGGTTTATCCTCTAATAATAAAGGTTTCCCACCTTGCGCTAATTTCGCCAAAGCCGCAGCAATTTCAAGCATTGGGATATTTTGTTCTTGCTGATATTGCTGTAATAACTGATGGTAAAATTCTAACTCTCCATGACCCAAAGTATCGCTAATTCGTTGGGTAAATTTGGCAATGCGCTGGTCGTTGATAACCTCCGAGGAAGGGAGTTCCATCAACTCTATCTTCTGTTTGGTTGCTCTTTCAATTAAATGTAACAAGCGTTTTTCGCGCGGCGCCACAAACAATATCGCATCACCGGAACGACCTGCCCTTCCTGTCCGTCCGATACGGTGAACATAGGCTTCCGTGTCATAAGGTATATCGTAGTTAATAACATGACTAATCCGTTCAACGTCGAGCCCTCGCGCAGCCACATCGGTCGCAACAACTATATCGATTTTACCCGTTTTCAATTTCTCGACGGTTTTTTCACGTTGTTTTTGCGCAATATCGCCATTCAACGCCGCGGCCATGTAGCCCCTAGCCATTAATTTTTCCGCCAGTTCTAAGGTTGCAATCTTGGTGCGCACGAAAATAAGCATTCCTTCGAACGGCTCCGCCTCCAAGATTCGCGTTAAAGCGTCCAGCTTGTGCACGCCACTCACCATCCAAAACCGTTGCCTAATGGTATCGGCGGTCGAGGTCCGTACTTTTATAGTTATTTCTTGCGGTTGTTTTAAATATCGCTTAGCGATTCGTCGGATCGGCTCCGGCAAGGTCGCTGAAAACAATGCAGTTTGGCGATCGGCTGGCGTTTGGTCGAGTATCCACTCGACATCGTCAATGAAGCCCATACGCAACATTTCGTCCGCTTCATCGAGCACTAGGCAGTCCAATTTATCAATCTTGAGGGTATTCCTCCGAATATGATCCATGACCCGCCCTGGGGTACCCACTACGACGTGAACACCCCTCTTGAGCTGACGGATTTGTCCAGAATATTCTTGCCCCCCGTAAATCGGTAAAACATGAAAGTCTTTTAGCCGTGCGGCATAACGCTGAAACGCTTCCGCAACTTGAATAGCCAGTTCTCTAGTCGGTGTCAATACCAGGACTTGCGGCGGTTGCTTGCGCTTCAGATCGATCCTCGACAAAAGTGGACAGGCAAATGCGGCCGTTTTTCCTGTACCGGTTTGTGCTTGCCCCAGCACATCCAACCCCTCTAACAATGGAGGAATGGCCTGAGCCTGTATCGGTGAGGGTGTTTCATAACCCACGTCGTTAAGCGTTTTGAGTACAGGATCGATCAACGCCAAATCGCTAAAGTTTAGGGGATTAGAAACATCAGACATAATGCAGTTTACCTTTCTGGGCACCGGGAAAGAACAAGACCCGGAATATTGGACAGCAGATCAGTATACCATATTGCGCCGCACAAAACACGTTCTATCCATTTCAATCATCTCCAAGTAAATCTCGATTTACCACCTGCAAAACTATCATCGACTTTCATTTTGATATTCAAATATACAGACTCAACCCTTAATTGGATAAGCACGAATCAATACAGGCAATAAGCGTCCCACAACTAAATTGAGTACGCTCTCTTAGACCAATCTCCAAATTTTGCGCAGACTCAATCAATGGATACTGGTAAAATCATACTCAGCTATTTAAACAGTTGGGTACTCACTCGACAAAAACCCAACTAAAACAAAAATTAACGATCTAAGACTCGTGAATCCTTTGACTCTTACCACCGATCGGTTGGTATCCCGGCAAAAGTAATCAATATGCTTGCAAAACAAGAACGGGCAACAAATACATCTAATGTCCTCCGACTCGACCAACCATTTTCGCTTTTTCGCGGAGGCGTACTCACGCAGACCGATATCGCTTACGAAACATGGGGGCAATTATCAAGCAATAAGGACAATGC
The DNA here is from genome assembly GCA_964619885.1 of uncultured Methylococcaceae bacterium. Classification (GTDB taxonomy): domain Bacteria; phylum Pseudomonadota; class Gammaproteobacteria; order Methylococcales; family UBA1147; genus CAZUGA01. The sequence continues at coordinate 9,686 of CAZUGA010000039.1, read as the reverse complement.
GGTATTGATCTTTACCGGGCTTTCCCCAAGCGCACACGTAGCGTCTTCGACCAACGACCCTAACGAAGGCTGGTGGGAGTTTATGGTGGGCCCAAACAAACCCATCGACACAAACCGCTTTTTTGTAGTTTGCGTAAATTCGCTGGGAAGCTGTTTCGGTTCCAGCGGGCCTGCATCGATCAACCCGAATAACGGCCACCCCTACCGCCTGGATTTCCCCGAACTTTCTGTCGAAGATATCGCTTCCGCGGGACGCGAAGTTGTAACCGCGCTGGGTATAGATCGGTTACACACGGTGATAGGCGCCTCGCTCGGTGGCATGAGCGCATTGGTTTATTGCATAATGTTCTCTGAAGAAGTTCGAAAGCTGGTATCCATATCCGCTGCGGTTCACAGTTCACCCTTTGCGATTTCCATTCGTTCGCTTCAGCGCGAAATTATTCGCAGCGATCCCGCCTGGAATCATGGTAACTACGACTCAAACTCGCCCCCTATAAACGGTATGCGGCTCGCTCGAAAATTGGGCTTAGTTACTTATCGATCGTCTGAAGAGTTTAATCAACGTTTTGGCCGTAAAAGGAAATTCAAAGAACAACCCATTTCACCACCATTTTCTGCCGAATTCGATATTGAATCGTATCTGGATTACAACGCGAACAATTTCATCGATCAGTTTGACACCAATTGCTATCTGTACCTGTCCCGCGCGATCGACTGGTTCGATATCGCCATGCACGGCGGAAGCGTAGAGGCCGGTCTAGCCAAAATAAAAACCGAATCGAACCTCATTATCGGCGTAAAAAGCGATTTTTTGTTCCCCATAACTCAGCAGAAAGAAATTGTCGATCTGTTGCAAAGCAATAAGTTGAATACGAGTTTTGCGCCTTTGGACTCTATACAAGGTCACGACTCATTTTTGATAGATCAGAAAAACTTCGCACCGCCCGTTAGAGAATTTTTTTCCGATTAGCCATCCAAGGACGCCCGCTGTGCCTACCATCAGAAAACAATCATTCATCGTTTTAGCCCTTATTTTTTATTTTGTGAATCATTCCGCCCACTCCGACATCCACGCCTATCCCTCTAAAGGCCAGACGCACGAGCAACAAAACAAGGACAAATGGCAATGCCACCAATGGGCCACGGAGCAAACCGGGATCGATCCAATTTCCATGGCGGAAAAAGAAATCAAACCACCTGAATCTCCAAGCGATAGCGTTGCTTCAGGCGCGAAAAAAGGACTATTTCATGGCCTAATCGCAGGAGAAATTCGCGGTGGTAATTTCGCTCAAAGCGTACCGATGGGGACGGGAATCGGCGCGCTAATGACTTTGCGGCGCCATCGAAAAGAAATGGAAAAACAGCACCAGGAATACGTGCAAGCCCATAATGAAAGAGCTGCCAAACTTAAAACCTATGACAAAACCTATGGTGTGTGTATGAAGGGACGTGGATATACGGTAAATTAACGGCCAAACCGAAAAGTTATTTGGGAAAAAATTATCTAGGGTCAATTTCAGGGTACATATTATATTGGCCGTCCGGCCCGATATAGCCCGGTGAATTAGGGCCAAGATTAACACCATCATCGGTATTCTGATCAATATAGGCTCTTTCGTAACGCGTATCGGGAAGATCGGCAGTCTCTTCAAGTGCTCGTTCATCCTGGCTTTTGTCGTTTTCATCTATAACAGCACGCGGATCTAAATCAACATCCATATAACCAGGCTCCCCAATATTTCCGGAATAAGCGCAACCCTGAATTATCATTAAGACAAATCCGAAAAGAAAAAGATTATTTTTGCACTTTCGATTCATATGTTGGTGCTCCCAATAAGAATTTCTTTTCATTTAGCCAATCTTAAATCCAATCATGTATAACATTAAAATAACAATATACTTTTCTCATCAGGGTTCGCGGTATAACCATCGATGAGGGTAAATATCGCAAATAATTTCATCTGGTTTCCCGTATAAATCCACGAAAAAAGGCAATCTTTCGTACGAATTTCACGACAAACTGGCATGACCCAAAAATAAAGTATTTTTCCGGTGCCTTGCATTGTATGGAGGTGGCGGAGAGGGCGGGGTTCGAACCCGCGTGCCCAGTTAAGGACCAACCGATTTCGAATCGGTGCCGTTATGACCGCTTCGGTACCTCTCCTTTAGTTAATACTAAATTCTGGTATAGACTGTGCATTCTACCTTATCGACTGGATTAGAACTATCATTCAGGTGTAAGGTCGAAGTTACCAATTTGAATAAAGGACAGCTGTATTCGTGATAAACCCCCGTCGCCTGATCGTGTTTCTACTTTTTGTATTTTTGGTTGGATGCGATGGTTTCCCTCAGTGGATTTGGAAAGAAAAGCCACTACTGGAACGCATTAAAGAATCGGGCAAACTAAAGGTTCTGACGCGCTACGACCCAACCACCTATTACGAAGGCCCCGAAGGGTTCACCGGCTTGGAGTATGATCTTGTGCGCTTGTTCGCCAAGCACCTTGGGGTTGAAGTTGAATTTATCGTGCCTTATAGCTTCGATCAAATTCTGTCTTTGATTTCTGGAGGTGAGGCACATATTGCTGCCGCGGGCCTCACAATCACCGAGAAACGCAAACAGAATATGCGCTTCTCGCTACCGTACCGCCGCATCACAGAACAACTCATCTACCGCTCGGGAACCAAACGGCCGAAGGAACTAACCGACCTCAGCGACGGTATTCTTGAGGTTGTCAACGGTAGCAGCCATTTGGGTACGCTGCGGTCGCTAAAACATCAGATCCCAGAATTGGACTGGAATATAAATACCGAGCTATCCTCCTACGCACTATTAAGTCTTGTAAATCAAGGCTTGATTGACTATACCATCGCGGATTCAAATCAAGTTCTTCTGATACGCCGATTTTATCCCAAATTATATGTCGCTTTTGACATCTCGGAGCCGCGTCACCTGGCTTGGGCACTACCCAAATCAAGTGATGACAGCTTGTATAACATCACATTAGAATTTTTTCGAACTATAAAAACCGATAAAACCCTCGATCAATTGATCGAGCGCCATTACGGACACGCTGGCTCTTTGAGTTATGTCGGCAATTGCACGTTCCGCGAACATGTGATTAAGCGGTTACCAGTCTATCAAACTCTATTCGAACAAGCAGGAATAGAGCACGGGCTCGATTGGCGCCTCCTAGCTGCGATTGGTTACCAAGAATCACATTGGCGTAAAAATGCAGTATCTCCGACGGGTGTTCGGGGAATCATGATGCTAACCCGGAAAACAGCGAAGCAACTCGGCATTCGTGATCGGAGCAATCCGGTGGAAAGCATAAAAGGTGGTGCCCGCTATTTTGTTCAACGCAAAAAAACAATCCCACAGCGCATCTTGGAACCCGATCAAACCTGGATGGCACTTGCTGCGTATAACGTAGGCTACGGTCACTTAGAGGATGCCCGAATATTGACTGCTTCGCGCGGCGGTAACCCGGATAAATGGATGGATGTAAAAGAATCTTTGCCGCTATTATCGAGCAAAAAGTGGTACAGAAAAACCAAGCATGGTTATGCCAGGGGTATGGAGCCGGTAGTCTATGTCGAAAATATTCGCAACTACTACGACCTTTTGGTCTGGTTAACGGATAACGATGGGTTACAAATTCAAGCGCCGGAAAGCAATGTGAAAGAGGCTGTGGACTCGATCAGCAACCGTTCTTCAGAACAGATTAGAACAGAACTTGATCAGAAAAGAATGGCGTTGTAATGAGAAAGCAAACTTCCCAAAAATGCAGACTTAATTCCGTTTTTCTTTGAAAAATTTTTTTAGAATTTCACTACAATCATCTTTCAAAATCCCGCTCTCCCAAGCCAAACAGTGATTAAAAAAATCCAAAGTGGACAATTCCAACGCGCTACACACAGCGCCGCGCTTCAAATCAGACGCACCGAAAAACAAACGATCAACGCGCGCCTGGACTATAGCCCCTATGCACATAATGCACGGTTCCAATGTCACGTATAGCGACGTCCCGACCAATCTATAATTTCCAACGGTTTGTCCTGCCGCCCTTAAAGCAACAATTTCCGCATGAGCGCTCGGGTCATTAGCTGCAATCGGGCGATTCCACCCCTCTCCAATGCAAACTCCGTCTTTGACGACAATTGCGCCTACTGGCACTTCACCCAATGATTCGGCGCGCTGGGCCAATCCAATCGCATGATTCATCCATTCTTCGTGCGTGGCACTCATTAATCAGTGAATAGGTTCTTAGTGCAAAAGTCGATAGCCTATTCCCACTCGATGGTTGCGGGGGGTTTACCGGAAATATCATAAGTTACCCTCGATATTCCGGGAATTTCATTGATAATCCGTCGCGAAACATGGTCCAGAAAGTCGTACGGCAGCCGTGCCCAATTTGCCGTCATAAAATCCACGGTTTCAACGGCCCGCAATGCGATGACATAGTCATACTGCCTTCCATCACCCATTACACCGACAGACTTGACCGGCAAAAATACCGCAAACGCCTGACTGACCTTGTCATACAGATCGCTTTCCTCCAATTCATGTATAAAAATAGCATCCGCTTTACGCAACAAATCAGCAAATTGCTTAGTGACTTGTCCTAGGATTCGAACCCCTAGCCCCGGCCCAGGAAACGGATGCCGAAATACCATTTCCGACGGAAGCCCTAGTTCCAGGCCAATCTTTCTAACTTCATCCTTGAACAATTCTCGCAGGGGTTCAATCAGCTGCAATGTCATGTTCTCCGGCAAGCCGCCCACATTATGATGAGTCTTAATCAAATGGGCTTTACCGGTCTTAGCTCCCGCAGATTCGATGACATCTGGATATATAGTCCCCTGGGCCAACCATCGCGCATCGTTCAATTTGGCAGCTTCTTCATCAAAAATCTCGACAAACAAATTGCCTATCAATTTACGTTTCTGCTCAGGATCGGTAACGCCCTGAAGAATTTTCAAATATCGATCTTCCGCATCGACCCGGATAACCTTGACCCCCATATGCTCAGCGAAAGTTGTCATCACCTGATCCCCCTCGCCGAGCCTAAGCAGACCAGTATCGACAAAAACACAAGTCAATTGATCACCGATAGCTTTATGCAATAATCCCGCAACAACCGAAGAATCCACTCCACCGGATAACCCAAGTACAACCTGCTCATCGCGCACGGTTTCCCGAACAGACCGAATGCTATCATCAATAATTCGTTGAGGAGTCCACAGCGCAGCGCAGCCACAAAGATTGCGCGCAAAACGTTCCAATATGCGCTTGCCCTGGCGCGTATGAGTCACTTCCGGATGGAATTGCACACCGTAAAAGCTACGTTGCTCGTCGGCAATCCCAGCAATTGGTGCACTCTCGGTACTGGCAATCAATTTGAATCCCGGCGGCATTTGGCTGACCTTATCCCCGTGACTCATCCACACGTCCAACATGCCAAAACCCTCGGGCGTCGCGTGGTCTTCAATCTCGCGCAACAAATGCGAATGTCCCCTCGCCCGGACCCGGGCAAAACCGAATTCACGATGGGAAGATGCTTCAACCTGACCTCCCAACTGAAAAGCCATAGTCTGCATACCATAACAAATACCGAGCACCGGGACGCCCAAACCAAATACCAAATCGGGACACCGCGGTGTATCGGCAGACATCACGGTTTCCGGTCCACCGGAAAGAATCACGCCGCGCGGATTGAATTCTCTTATAGAATCATCATCCCAATCGAAAGGGTATATCGAGCAAAATACACCGCACTCGCGTACCCGCCTTGCAATCAATTGGGTATATTGTGAGCCAAAATCCAGTATCAGTATTTTGTCAGCATGAATATCGGAATCTAATCCATCCACCATCTTCAATCTATCCGATAGTTGGGAGGTTCTTTGGTAATAGCAACATCGTGTACGTGGCTTTCACGCATTCCGGCTGCGGTGACCCGAACGAATCTAGCCTGCGTACGCATTTGCTCGATAGAACCACACCCGGTGTAACCCATACTCGCTCGTATGCCTCCCAATATTTGCTGAATTACCGCAACCAAACTACCTTTGTAAGGAACCCGCCCTTCGATACCTTCGGGAACCAATTTTTCAATCGCGTCTACATCGTCCTGAAAATAGCGATCGCTGGAGCCCTGTTGTTGCCCCATCGCCCCCAGCGAACCCATACCACGATACGATTTATACGACCGTCCTTGGTATAATTCCACTTCACCGGGTGCTTCTTCAGTACCAGCAAAAAGGCTGCCAAGCATTACAGAATATGCACCGGCTGCAAGCGCTTTTGCAACATCGCCGGAATATCTCACACCACCGTCCGCTATTATAGGAATCCCCTTATTTTTCAATGCTTCAGATACATTTGAAACGGCAGAAATCTGGGGTACACCTACTCCAGCAATAATTCGAGTCGTACAAATAGACCCCGGACCGATTCCGACCTTGACACCATCCACACCATGATCCGCCAACGCAATAGCAGCTTCAGCCGTCGCTATATTTCCACCGATAATCTGTACGTTGGGATAGCTATGTTTGACCCACCGAATTCGGTCTAGCACGCCTCTGGAATGACCATGCGCCGTATCAACGACAATAACGTCGACCCCAGAATCTACCAATGCCGCTATGCGCTCTTCGGTGCCCTGACTGGTGCCTACCGCGGCACCAACACGGAGGCGCTCTTGGCTATCTTTCGAAGCAAAAGGATAATCTTTAGCCTTTTGAATATCCTTGACCGTAATCATCCCGCGCAGTTGAAACTGATCATTGACGACCAGTACTTTTTCGATTCGGTGTTGATGCAACAATCTAATCGCCTCGTCCCGTTCGGCACGCTCATGCACTGTAACCAAACGATCTTTAGGCGTCATGACCTTGGTGACCGGCTCATCCAATTGGGTTTCAAATCGAAGATCCCGGCTGGTCACAATCCCGACCAATTCATCCCGATCAACTACCGGTACTCCAGAAATGTTTTTCGCCCGAGTCAACTCCATAACCTCACGCACGGTGATTTCCGGCGAAACCGTTATCGGTTCCTTGATCACCCCGCTTTCAAATTTTTTAACCTTGCGCACTTCCCTGGCCTGCTGCTCCACTGTCATGTTCTTATGCACAATACCTATACCACCCTCTTGCGCGATCGCGATAGCCAACCGCGCGTCGGTAACAGTATCCATTGCGGCTGAAACGAGTGGAATATTGAGTTTTATATCTCGTGTCAGCGGTGTCGCCAAGCTGACATCCCGCGGCAACATATTGGAGTGCGCAGGGACGAGTAAAACATCATCAAATGTAAGCGCTTCCTGATCGATTCGCATACCAAACCCTGCCCTTCAAAAATAGCTGATATTATACGGGCTGAATGCATAAAGAGAAATCAATAACTACCTCTTCTCACGTATATCTGATCATCTATCATTCGCTAAAAAAAAGCTTTTTGCTGCGCTGCACTTATGTGTGGTTGGTCGACTCTTTATCGCTAGATTCCATCGGAGCCTTTTTTGCGTCGCCCGCTCTTATCGGTGCTTGTTCGGCCTCGGCTCTGCGTTGGATTTCCTTAAATTCGTCGGAAGAATTATTCAACCGATTGACCCAATCAGAATTTGGAATCGTGCCGTCGATTTTTTCAAAAAACAACAAGATCAAACCGGCAATGACGATGGGATCGAATATTGCTGCTTTTATTGGCCACGCAAACACCAATGCAAATACATATTTCCAATTTCCGATCGGAATCGGCAATATCCCTTCCACCCATTCAACCGGAACCAACATCAGCAAATATACACAAAACAATCCAGCATAAGTTAAGACAAACAGCAGCAATGCGTTACGCCAGATCAATCCGAAATTCTGTGCATAATAGACAACGCCATTTCGAGCCTCGACCCAAGGTGTATTGGAATCGCCTCTGAAACATTGAGCCAATATAACTTCGTCTGTATAAGTCAACGGCACAGCGATCACCCCATATATGGATTTTGCTACAAACCCATTTGGAATGTCTGGGATTTGCACCCCCAGTTTGGTACAAGTCCTCAATAAGTAAATTTGTACTTGTCGTATTTGTCGATCCAGTCCTACCAGATCGCGCGATAGATTGAAACGTTTGCCAACCTGTTGACGACCGTATTCGATTTGGGCCCACCCCTGCGGAAGAACTTTCTCCGCGACAGCATCTACCAATAACGCAATATGCCGCGCTTTTACCTTATAAAGCCATATTCCACGAGCCAAATAAACAATCACGCCGCAGACAACAAATCCTATGCTAGCACCGGATGCCCCCCATACCGCCATCTTGTCCACTGCAGAACCCATCATCATTGCTATGCCAGACCCCATCAAAGTCGCCAGTACAAACGAGAAGCTAACAGCAAAGCATAGGAACAAACGATAAAACGTAAACCCCAACGTCCTCTCCATCGTTTGCGTAGCGGTTAATATTTTTATATCCAGCATAGAGCCCCCAGGTTGAGATAGGATAGACCGCTACGCAAACAGAAACTTTTTGCCCAGCGCCCTTATAATTTTATTGAAATCTTAATCGATGCGATGCGGCATGACCAATTTGTTTATCCATCTGTAGGCTATCACAGCGTCGTTTCCGGAATAACTGAAAAATCACAATTAGTTACCGCCCGAATAACGGCAGAGCAATTGATTGATTTCGAAATCAAATAGAAGACCAGAATGGAACTATTGCGTAGAAAGTGCAATAAAATAAACGACGTGAATCCCACTCAAAATAGCGGAATTAAAACCCAGCCTGCATTTCTCACGAGAATTCTACTTCACAAGCATCAAGTCAAGCGTTGATTGAATTGTACTCGAATTGGGCACCTAAACTAATTCTAGTCCGCTTGGTTCTTACACACCCTAGTAGTCCCTTGCATCAATATTTAAGGGATTCCCAAACTAGCCGTAAAGAAATGAGAGCAAATTTTTGAATGAGCTAGGCAGCTATCGCTTGATTGATTTCAGATGCCCATCCGATCGCATTGGTATAAGCATGCATTGCGACCCCATTGTCTAGAAATTTACGAGTAGACTCGTAATAAATTCCGCTTTCAACTGCCAAAATGCTGGTCAGCATTTCCCCAATAGGCCCAGAACCCTCCAGCAGTGCGACTCGAATGTCATCAACCAATTGCAATCGCTCAAGTATTGATGGCATCGGTGCATCCATGATCGCATCCAGCGTAGAAAACATCCCGGCAACATAATACGAGCCTGGATTTTCCAGCCCCAGATGTTGCGCAAGTATTTCGCAGGTCCTTGCGCGCACCAATGCTGTCACCAATAATTCTCTAGGTTTATAATCGATCGCGTTAAATAAAATAACTGAGGCCCAATTCTTGATTCGCTCCAACCCAAAAAAAACCGTAGCCCGCTTAACCGACTCAACACGCTGCGGCATGCCAAAATAGGCCGCATTTATCAATCTCAAAAGCTTATAACTTAGAGTAATGTCTTGGCTAACGATATCCTCGATCTCTTCAATTTTTACATCCGGGTCCTGCAGGCGCGCCAACAAATCGATCACAGCAATACGATTCGCCGGAATCACGGTACCCCCAATCAATTTTGGCCTTTCAAAGTATTCTCCCTGGAAATAATCGAAACCCAATTCTTTGAACATTAAGTATTGGTCAGGTG
>CAZUGA010000038.1:0-45749 GCA_964619885.1 uncultured Methylococcaceae bacterium | reverse complement strand
AATTTCCCCCATGGGGGAAAAAGAAAAAGCGACAACTAGCCTGACATATAGGGCTAACGTGGCGAGGCGTTGCATGAATTACTCCGGGCATCCTGCCCTCGGCCCTTCGGACCAACCTGCGGTTGTTCAAAATCGCTCCCGGCGATTTTGTCAAGCGGCGACATCACGATATGCGTGGTTCCATCTTTGTAGGGACTTTTGAGTTGTAGTTGTATGACGTCGCTCGCACGGTTGCGCATGAGCCGTTCGTTGGCAATGGCTGGTCGGGTGATATAGCGGCACAACCGTTCTAGTTTATGGCGCTGATTCCTGGCGCAGCGCACTTCGGCATGCAGGCTAAAGTCCTGCGCGTTGACACAGCATTTTGAGGATTGCAGCGACGCCTGCATCTTTGCGGTAGGAACGGTGCTCATCGTCAGCACTTTCTGCCCGGCTCGAGGGCCCAGTGCGATTCGGTACGTGCAAGCTGCTGATTGCAGGGGAGCCAAGGCGGTGTTCGGTTCAATCTCAGCCATGTAGGTCATCCCCTCCTCCTTGAGAAGGTAACCTTTTCGCGTCAAAAAATGCAGGATGCGTTTTACGATCCGGCTCAGTAAGATCTGCAACTGCTCGTTGGTCGGTGTAGGCACGGGTTGGAACACCGGCACCTCCCCGTCGACCCGATAAACGCCATCAAGGAACAGACAATTGCGCGCAGTCGCTACAACGCAAACGTAGAAACCCGTGAGCTAAAACACCGCATTCCAGAAAGGCATCAAACTCAGCTTTGACAAAATCGGGTAACCCCGGTCCGATTTCATTTTCAACCTGGGTAAAGAACGTCTCGACGTGTTCTTGCACCAACGGGTACAACGTTGTATCTTCCGGTCGCCGTCGTTCATAATGAACAGGCTTTCCAGCCGCTGCGGGCTGATCCTCTTGATCCAAGGGTTGTTGGCGGGATTGGAGACCCGGTGTAGCCGTCGACATAATCTTTGGGAACCTTTGTTTTCGTTCCCAAACTGTCGGTTGTTTTCACTAAGCCTTGAATGATGTTGTCGGAATTTGTGATCTCGTTGGCAGAACGAGGTCGGTTGTTTCACACGCCCGGGATATTGTTCGATGCACTTGCAAAAAAACGATGAAACCAGAGACTAATGGATATGGGGTACGACCAGCTTATCCCCTGATCAACTTAGTCAATTTGTTCAGTATTTGCGCGCATTTTACTCAAACTGACGCAGCAGATACAGCGGCTCGATACCTTTATCGGCGCCATGTTGTGAATTATCAATATTACTGGGTCTTTCGAGGTGATTGAGACTTAAATTGGTGGAAATTTATGAGCTTGATCCCCAGAATAAAAATAACGATTCAGGGGTCTTTAAAAAAACCAAACGAATAGGAATAAAATCCAGGCTATCTTTTTTATTTCTCGGAAAAAATATCGATCTGTCACATTAGTCAGATATCATAATATTCAGATCAGGTAAATTTAGATCTACACAAATCTGTACTGCTTCTTCAGCCACCTCCTGGGAATATCCCGTTTCCAAATCACCATCACAATCCTGAAATATTTAATTGTTATATTTTGTGACAAACTGGCGTTATTCTTGTTGCTCAAATCAGAGCATTCGTTCTGATGGCCTGAACCTGGCGCTTAGGCAATGAGCAAAATATCTCCGGCAAGACACACGACTTTCTCGACCTGAATTACATCATAGGCGTATACAATTATGGGTGACCTACTCTCTACCCTTACCGGTCTCTTTTCTATTGATGTCTCTCGTTTATCCGACTGGGACATTATGATCAGAGTAGTTCTACAGGCAATTTTATTTGTAGGATCGGCATTTTTTTCTTCATCTGAAACAGCATTGTTTTCATTATCTCCAACCGATCTGAAACAACTCGATCTGGAAAAGAATCCTGCTGCCGGAAAAATACGCCGCTTGTTAGACGAACCTCGCCAATTAATTATTTCCATACTCTGTGGCAATGAATTACTTAATATCGCCGCTTCGGTGAATATGGCAGGCATACTGCTGGCTCTTTATGGTGATGCAAATCTCGCAACGCTGGCAAATATAGTCATCCTTTTTCCACTTTTAGTATTATTGGGAGAAGTCACTCCCAAAACCATTGCGATCAGCAACCCGACTGCCCTTACAACCAAAATCACTGCTCGCCCCATGACAGCCTGGGTAAAAATCGTCGCGCCTTTTCGCTGGTTAGTTCGACAAGTCGCAGAGCGTGTTACCAACCTGATTGTTGGTAAAGAAATCTCTCAGGATAACTTTGTCCTGGTGGATGAATTTCGCAGCCTCCTTGAAGACAGTACCGAAGATGGCATTCTTTCATACACAGAAAGAACATTGATAGAAAACCTGATCAAGGCCAATGAGACTTGTGTAAGAGAAGTCATGATCCCTCGACCCTTAGTTGATTTTATCGATGGCGATCTGCCTTTAAAAGACATTGTCGAGTTTGTGCGTTTACACAGAATCGAACGCGCGCCAGTTTATCGTGGACATCGTGATCACATTATCGGCTTTCTTCGCATGGAAGAACTATTAGAACTACTCCAATCAGATAAAGGCATAGAAAACAGCAAGCTCGAAGATATTTTGCATCCAGCTGTGATAATCCCACCAACCAAACGTATCAATGAAATGTTTGAGTTCTTTCAAACTAACAATGTACGTTCTGCAGCTGTGATGAATGAATACGGTGGTGTCGATGGATACATTACCATGCAGATTGTTTTTAAATTTATTTTTGCTGATATCACTGGCCCAGAAGATCTGGCGGAGTCGGATTTTAAACGACTGGAAGATGGTGCTTATGAGGTGAGCGGTCTACTACAACTTGATCGCTTCCAGAACCTTATTGATGTTGATCTTGGTGATCGTCGCATGACAACGATTGGTGGCTTCATCTTTATGTTTCTTGATCGACTACCTAACATTGACGAAAAAATCATCGTCGAACACCTGACATTTACAGCCTTGCAAATTGAGGGGAATATTATTCAACGTTTACGCGTTGAAAGTACCTTTGATAAAGAAGATGAAGATGACCTCGCTGAGGAAAATACAATTAATGAACAAAAAATCCAGGAGGTTGCATAATGGATATCTGGATCGCCCTGCCCATCATGTTGGTGTTACTTTTACTTAAAGGTTTTTTCTCTGGCTCTGAAATTGCCCTGGTTAATGCTGACAAAGTAAAACTGCGTTATCGAGCAAAACAAGGCGACAAAGGCGCACAAAAAGTCTTACACGCATTTCGTTACCCTGATAAACTATTATCGATCACCTTGATCGGCACCAACCTCGCCACAATATCATTAACCACTATCGGTACGATGTTAATGATCAATTTATTCGGAGAGTCTGGAGACTTAATCGCATTTTTTGTTTTCACTCCGTTATTGTTGATCTTCGGAGAAATCGTTCCGAAAAGTGTGATGCAACAAGTTGCTGATAAAGTCACGCCAATCATTATTCATCCATTGAAATGGTTCGGCACACTGGTTTATCCGATCGTCTGGTGTTTTTCTAAAGTCGCCCGATTTGCGGCAAAACTGGCTGGCAGTAAAAATAGTTCCGGGCTTTTTCTGAGTCGTGAACAGCTAACCACAATTGTCGATATGGCTGAACAATCTCATTCTCTTAAAGCCTTTGAACAAGGTAGCATTAGCCGAATTATTCGTTTCGCCGACACCACTGCCGCAGAAGCGATGGTGCCGATGAATGAGGTCTTTGGCATCAATGCAGATTATCCTATGAGCGAAGCACTGGTACGCGCTCGCTCTTCGGGTAAAACACGCTTGCCCGTTTATAATGAAACCGCCAGTAATGTCACTGCGATCGCTTTGATTGAGCCGTGGGATTTGATGGATCCAAATATCGAAAACAGAAATCTTGAAGAATTTACCAGCGAGCCTCTTTTCCTTTCACCCTTTCAATCTATCGAGATTGTTGGAGAGTTTTTAGGGCACTGATTTTTTTGTATTTTGATCTATAGCTGAAAGTGGTGTTGAGAACTAGACCTTTTTTTAAAGGTTACAATAAAGCAGTTCGTTCACTTACGCGACTGTCTGATTTTCCGGCCCCACTTCTCACAATCGCTACACCGTAATATTCACTATGTATTTTGCCTGGCTGATCGATTCTTATGGTTGAATTCGGCATATGTAAGACTGGTTATATGAGAAAAATGTATAAATAAAACATATAACGTTATGCGAAATAGATATATAATAAGCGAAAATTTAACAGGCCGATAAGTTAATTCTACGGCGTAGTCTTCTATTCCGAATGAATGTCTGTTTAGTGAATTGCATCTTCTTATCGTGCGGGATTCGAGTGAACAGGAATTAATTTAGCGATCATTCAACAAATGGACCAACGGATTCAATTCGGAGTTTTACGTGCGGTGGTATATGTATCGTCGTCGTTACGAGAGAAAATTAAGCAAGTGCTAAAAATTTTAGTTGTTACTCTGATCGCGTACACATCCCCTTTAGCGGCGGGTTCCCCGCTCGGGCTGCCGCCGATTACGATCCCTCAAAATAACGCTCAGTCACCGAAAAAGATCGCGCTAGGACGGCTGCTTTTCCACGACGTTCGCTTTAGCGCCAATGGTACTGTAAGTTGCGCCAGTTGCCACCAACAAGCCAAGGCGTTTACGGATGGACTACCGGTTGCACAGGGTATTAACCGTATTTCTGGACCCCGTAATACACCGACAGTCGTGAATGCAGCTTTCTATACCAGTTTCTTTTTGGATGGGCGGAGAAATAGCCTTGAAACCCAGGCATTGGATCCATTAGTGAATGACATAGAGCACGGTTTGGAGAATCATCAGGAAATCATAAAGATCATTCGTGGCGATAAAACTTACGGGGAATTGTTTAAAGACGTTTTTTGTATTGATCGAAACAAGATTACGATTGACCATGTTGTTAAATCGATTGCCAGTTACGAACGTACGTTGCTTGCGGGGGACTCACCGTTTGACCGCTTCTTTTTCGCAGGCGATAAAGGGGCATTGTCGAAAAGCGCGGCTCGAGGCTTAAACATTTTCCGGCGTAAGGGGAACTGCGCCAATTGCCATGAGATTACCTGGAATCAAGCGCTATTTACCGATAACCGGTTTTACAATCTGGGTATTGGATTTACGCGCGTCAATGAAAAATTAGCAAACTTTGTCAAATCTTTAAAAAGTATTCCAGCAGATTATCTGGGCACAACGAAGACGTTTTTCGATGAGAATCACCGCTCGGAGCTAGGCCGTTTTATGGTAACCGGAGTTATTCGAGATATAGGGAAATTCCGCACACCGACCCTGCGAAATATCGAACGAACCGCGCCCTATATGCATGATGGCAGTATAAAAAACTTAAATGAAGTGGTTGAATATTACAATAGAGGTGGTGACAAGAACCGCTTCCTCGACCCGGCTATTTTTCCACTCCACCTGACAGACCAGGAGAAAATAGACCTCGTAGAATTTCTAAAGGCACTCACCAGTCCGGAATATACTCAATCGCCGTAGTCATTTCGACCTGGCACCGAAATTTACCTCAATTTATGGAGAAAATGACATGATTTTTCGACAGTTGTTCGACGAAGAAACCTGGACATACACGTATTTAATTGCCGATGATAAAACCCGGGAAGCCATTATTATCGATCCGGTTAATACACAGATCGAATTCTATATTAGATTGCTGAATGAGCATAAATTTAGATTGAAATATTCTCTGGAAACACATGTCCACGCAGACCACGTCACCGCAGGCGGTTTGTTGCGTCAACGGGCCGGTGCGGAAACCGCGGTAAGTGAGTTGTGTGGCGCCGAGTGCGCAGATATTCAAATTCAGGATGGCGAGGTGTTCCGGTTTGGCGGGAACGAACAAATTAATGTGATCGCGACCCCCGGTCATACACCAGGAAGTACTTCGTTTTTGTGGCGGGATAGGTTATTTACCGGGGATTCGTTATTCATCGACGGGTGCGGCCGAAGCGATTTTCAGGGTGGCGATCCCGAAGCGCTATATGACTCCATTACACAACGGTTGTTTACCTTACCGGATGACACACTGGTCTATCCCGGGCACGATTATAATGGTCATTGGGTCAGCAATGTTGCCCAGGAACGCAAGACAAATAGCCGGTTGGCCGGCCGTTCTCGGGAGGAATTTATAGACATAATGAACGGGCTGGATTTGCCGGCACCCAAGTTAATTGAACAATCGGTGCCCGCCAATCGATCCTGCGGTTTACCCGATGGAGAGCGACACGATGCAATTACACGATCATCGAATATTGAAACCGGGGAATATCACCAGGATACCGTCTCTGCGGCAGTGGGAGTGACGACTCAAAGTCTAGTCAACCAGGCAAAAGCCAATATAATCGAAGTTGATGTCACGACGGCGAAACAGCGTGTTTCCGCCGGGAATTACGTCATCCTCGATGTTCGCGAGCCATCGGAATACGAAGCTGGTGCGCTCCCCGCTGCGGTCAACGTGCCACGCGGTACGTTGGAGTTCAAACTTCCAACCACCGGCGAGTTTGCCGACAAATCCGCTTCAATTTTGGTTTATTGCCGGACCGGCGGCCGTGCCGCACTGGCGGCGCGGTCGATGCAGCAACTCGGCTATTCTAATGTACAATCGCTGGCGGGTGGTTATGAAGCATGGACTAAGGAATAATTCAATTTGTTCGGGTAAACCGAACGTCTAAACTATAACGCGGAAAGTGAGGTGATTATGTCAGACAAAAAACATACTTTATTGATAGTTGGCGGCGGGGCCGCGGGTATTTCGGTAGCAGCCAATATCCGCCGCAAGAACAAAGATCTGGATATCGGGATCATAGAACCCAGCGAAGTACATTATTACCAGCCGGGGTTTACGATTATTGGTGGTGGCGAGTATTCACTTAAGAAGGCTACCCGGTCGGAAGCCGATTTGATGCCGAAAAATGTTCACTGGATCCGGGAGTACGCGGAATCATTCCAACCGGATCAGAACACCGTCACTCTGCGGTCCGGTGACACGATCGCATACGATTATCTGGTGGTCTGCCCTGGCCTGCAGTTGGACTTTGACAAAATTGAAGGTTTGCCGGAGACCCTGGGGAAAAATGGTGTAAGCAGTAACTATTCGCCGCATAGCGTCGAGTACACGTGGGAGTGTATTAGTAACCTGGAAGGTGGTACGGCTTTATTCACCCAGCCGCCCATGCCGATAAAATGCGCCGGCGCCCCGCAAAAAATCATGTATCTTGCGGCGGATCGTTTTTGCAAAAAAGGCATTGCGGACAAGATCAACGTTGAATTTTTTAACGCAGGTCCCGCCATGTTCGGAATTCCCTTCTTTTCCAAGGCGCTGGATAAAGTTGTCTCTGGCTACGGTATCAAAGCTAATTTCGGCCATAACCTGGTTGCGATTGACGGGGACAACAAAACAGCGACCTTCGAATTCAGCGATGCCGATGAGAAAAAACAACGCGTGACCAAATCGTTCGATTTCATCCACGTGACACCGCCTCAAAGCGCCCCCGATTTTATCAAAAAAAGCCCTTTGGCCGCGGAATCCGGTTGGGTCAGTGTAGACCAGAATACACTACAGCATACCCAATTTGAGAACGTATTCGGACTAGGCGATGTCACCACCACGCCGAATGCAAAAACGGCCGCGGCGGTTCGTAAACAAGTACCGGTGGTCGTAAAGAATCTGTTTGCACTAATGAATGGACAGGAATTGACCCCAGGCTATGAAGGTTATGGTTCCTGTCCGCTGACGACCGCGATAGGTAAAGTCATGCTCGCGGAATTTTCCTACGCTGGAAAGGTAACGCCATCCTTTCCGTTTCTGGATCCGAGAAATAACAGTTTCATCTGGTGGATCGGTAAAAAAATTGGATTTCCGTGGCTGTATTGGGATCTGATGATTAAAGGATATGACTTTGATATTCCGAGCAAGGAATCATACGTCAAGCACCTTCTAGAGGACTAATCCCACCGCCTGGTAAATGAAATCCGCAAAATGACCAAAACGACTGCGTCGAAAGCTCCTGTAAAAGACTCGAAAATAGCCAGCAGACTGCCAATAATCTATTGGCTTAGGCATTACACCCGGGCCGATTTCAGCAGCGATCTTTTTGCCGGAGTGATTACCGCGATTCTGCTGGTACCCCAGGGAATTGCCTATGCCATGTTGGCGGGATTGCCGCCGCATGTGGGTTTATATGCCAGCATTCTACCCCCGGCAATCTACGCAGTTTTTGGAACCAGCCGGGTTTTGTCGGTCGGCCCTGTTTCCATCGCGGCCATTATGATCGCCAGCGCGTTATCGGCCCCGGAAATCAGCGCACAGGGTGATCCTGTCATCAACAGCCTTGTTCTCGCGGCTGAAAGTGGAGCGATCCTGCTGATCATGGCTTTGTTCAAAAGCGGCACGCTGGTGAATTTTATCAGCCATCCGGTACTGACCGGTTTTACCAGTGGTGCAGCCCTGTTGATTATTTTTAGCCAAATCGGCTCTCTGTTAGGTTTGGGCGATATTTCGGATTGTACGGGTAACTTCAGCTGTTACTTCGATGCTATTCGGTCGGTCGAACTGTCGACAACAATTGTTGGAATATCCAGTATAGTCGCTTTATTGTTTTTCAAGTTTGGGGTAACTCCACTATTGCAGCGAATCGGTGTGCATCCAAATGTGATCACTGCGATCACCAGGAGTGGTCCATTTCTGGTGGTCCTGACCGGTGGCTGGCTGATTGCAGCTTCAGAGCTCGGTGAAAGCGGAGTAATCGCAACCGTGGGCGCGATACCGTCGGGGTTACCGGTTCTGAATATGAATGTTTTAACGGCAGACACCTGGCGGCTTTTATTACCCTCTGCATTTTTTATCGCATTGATTGCCTATGTTGAGAGCATTGCAATCGCCAAAGTAACGGCGAATTTCAAGCGGCAGCGCATCGATCCCAACCAGGAACTTGGCGCATTGGGCGCGGCGAACCTGGCTGCCGCAGTAACCGGCGGGATGCCGGTCGCAGGTGGCTTCAGCCGCACCATGGTGAATTATTCCGCGGGGGCCGTGACCCAGATGGCCGCAATCATTGCTGCAGGTCTACTGGCGTTGTCGGTCATTTTTTTCACGGATTCATTTGAATTGATTCTCAAGACTTCGCTGGCTGCCGTGATTCTGGTCGCAATCGCCCCCCTGGTTAAATTGACCGCAATTCCGGTAACCCTGCGTTTCAACCCAGCGGACGGGGTCGCTGAAGGATTGACGTTTTTGGGCGTACTCGCATTTGGAATTGAAGAAGGGCTGGCACTGGGTATCACGGTATCTTTATTAAGTCACCTCTGGCGTACCAGTAAACCCCATATCGCGATTGTCGGACAAATACCGAATACTGAACATTTTCGAAATATAAAACGCCACTCGGTAAAAACCTGGCCGGAATTGTTGATGGTCCGAATTGATGAAAATCTTAGCTTCGCCAACAGCGCATTTATAGACGATTTCATACAAACTGAAATCGCCGGCCGCCCAAAGCTTCAACATCTGGTTTTACTCTTTACGTCTGTGAGCCACATTGATGCAACAGCGCTGGAAGCCTTGGAAAATCTCGTGGAAAGCCTACGTGTTCAATCGGTGACTGTACACTTGAGTGAAGTCAAAGGGCCGGTCATGGATCACCTGAAATTAACCAATTTCTTGGAAAAGCTTTCGCCGGGCAAAGTGTTTTTTCGCAATGCAGATGCGGTTGGGACACTAGTGATTCAGGACCGATCGACTAAAGCTGTAGAATAACCTGGGCTTATTAGGTGGGGCCTTTGTAATGATTTTAATTAATTCCTACGGACGGAGGTTTTAAATGAAAATAGTAAAGTGGATGACGGTTGTTTTGCTCGGAGGATATTTGATTTTCGCGCTTTCCAACATACTCGGCCTCCCCGGCGAAAATGAGTCTATTGCGTAACGTCGAGCTGACATACCCGTATTTTCACGATGGCTCGGCCAAAGATCTGTCTGAGGCTGTTCTCATTATGGGTGAAGTTCAGGTTGGAAAGCATTTTTCCCAGGATGAAATCCATAAAATAGTAGCTTTCCTTAAAACTCTAACGGGCGAATATAATGGGTCGCCGTTGTCTAGCGTAACGAGCCCGGGCCTCGAAAATCCTTAAGTTCGTTCAAATCTCGATTCATGATCAATTGCAGTCCTAGATTTCAATCTTCAATAACGAACCAGAATAGTCAAAAGGGGAATTGCTGTCGTGCCGATACGATAATGCGGCGCCTGGTCCAGGGATCCAGGATGCTCGAACGTACCGGCACATGTTATTGCAAAAACGAATTGTCAACTCATGGTTCCGTGATTAGCAGTATGGTTTTATGATGACGGTTGTCGGATAAGGTTCCGATGAGGACTACAAACACTCTGAATACTAAAGAATACACTAAAGGAGAATTCTATGGCGCATCGTTATACTGGATTTATGCTGATTGCATTGAGCCTGCTAGCTGCCGGCAGTTTACTGGCAGACAGTCAAAAACCGGCTCCGGCAAATGGGATTGAGGTGCCGAGGAACTATAAAACATGGAAATTGCTCTCGGTTTCGCACAGACTGGACAAAAATTCCATTCGCGCCATCCTGGCTAATTCGGTGGCCCATCGGCACACTGGCAAAACTAGCGCAAATACATGGCCCGAAGGCTCAGTGATTGCAAAACTGGTTTGGAAGGACAGAACGCTGGCCAAATGGCCGGATGCGATCGTGCCAGGTGCCGTCTCTCATATTGAATTTATGGTGAAGGACAGCAATAAATATGCGAATACTGGCGGGTGGGGGTTTGCAAGATGGGTTGGCATGGAATTAAAACCGTACGACAACGATGGAAGCGAGTGCTTTGCCTGCCACACCAAAGTCCGAAACAGTGACTTCGTATTCACGCAGCCGGCAAAATTGCCCTAACCCCTGCACATTCATATCTTGGAAGCCCCTACCGTTCCCGAAAAAGGCAACGGCGGCAAATCAACAGTTCCGCGATGATGACTGTCAGGTAGATCACGCCGATCCAGATTAAATTCTCTATACTCGTTTTCCACAGGTAAGCGATCAGTGCCAGCCAGGCAAAAAATGATGATGCAAGCCCCGCAAGCGGTAGCAGACTGGAACCGGATATTTGTCTGCGCAAACGCCAGGCGGACAGATTAATCAGTGCAAAGATCAGCAGGAAAGTTGAACTGGCGAACGACGAGATGATCCCCAGGTCGCCGAGATTCACGAAAACCAGGGTCAGGCAGGTGATGACGATCAGGCTGACCCAGGGAATGTTGTCTCGTTTTCTACGGAATCCGAAAGCGCTGGGTAAGGCTTTTTCCGACGCCATAATCATACCTAAACGGGCAGTGCCGAACATCGTGGCGTTGATGGCCGATGCTGTGGAAAATAGTGCCGCAAGACCAATCAATTGAAATCCGGCCTGACCCAAAAATGGCTTGGCGGCAATGGCCAGCGCATATTCTTGATATTGGCTGATCTCTTCCGGCAGTAAATTACCGACGGCAACAAGGGACACCAGCACATAAATCGCGATCGTAACGACGATTGACCAGAGAATCGCAGGTTTCAGATTGCGTTGCGGATCCTCCATTTCATTGATCGTATTGGGAATCAGCTCAAAACCCTCATAGGCGACGAAAATTAAAGCGCTGCCCATGATGACGCCCGTATAGCCCTGATTAAACACCGGCAGAATATGATCGGATTGGACATAAAACAAACCGGTTACCGCAAACAAAAACAAGATAATTACTTTGACGGTCACAATCAATAGTTCACTGCTACCGCTGGCCTTGATACCGTAAAGATTGATTCCGAGAAAAGTCAGCATAATCGACGTCTGCAACAGGCGCTGCATCGCGACGTTAGAACCGTCATCACCCAGCATGGCACTGCCGTATACGCCGAATGTGTAGGCATACAGAGACATCGTACCGACGTATCCGACCAGCAGTAACCAGCCACCCATGGCGGCAACGTTACGGTTGGAAAAAGCATGTTCAATAAACGTAAAGCTACCGCCGCTGGACTGATAGGCCAGACCCAATCGTGCATAAGAAAGGCCAGTTAAAAGCGCGATGAGTCCGCCAAGCGCAAAGGCAATCGGCGCCGCGTGTCCCGCCTGTGCTATTGCCAGTCCCAGTACCGAAAAAATACCACCACCGACCATACCGCCGATACCCATGGCAGTGACTTCCCTAAGCGTGAGTTTTTCGTTATTGGTGTTGTCCATGACAAATCAATTTTTAGCGAGTCTACGATGATAAAGATATCGAGTTATTTGTGATTAATTCAAGCCAACGCTTCGCCGAATCCGTTGCTGTAAGGCTGTCGTCCAACCAACCACCTTGTTGAGTCAGTTTCCGCTATATTTATCCGTGCAAGCTCTTTTTGACGCCAACCGCCGGAAATTTCGCAATACTAGCTTCATTCGACCAGAAAATCGATTATCGCCTGATTCAGTTTTTCCGCTTGGTCGGTCTTGAAAATATGCTGGGCATGGGCGTTTGTCTTTATCAGTGTTAACTTTTTGGGGTCCGGGGCTCGTTCGTATTGGTTTTTGACGACCGAAGCCAGCGATTCCGAACGACCGGCAATAAACAAAAGTTTTCCTTTTAACTGTTCCGGATATTTAACCGGAACCGCAGACAATAAGATTAATTTATCAATTTCACCAGGTGCTGACTGAATTGCGGCTTCTGCGGCTGCGCCGCCACCCATGCTCGCGCCGATGACCGATACCTGATTAACACCGATTTGGTGCAGATAACGAACGCCGGCCAAAATATCTTCGAACAATGCGTCGGGTTGGGTTCCCGATTTTGACTTGCCATACCCGCGAAAGTCCAGTGAAAGCGTACGAAAGCCTTCGGCTACGAGCAATTTCGTGAAATCTTCCCAGCTTTCTTTATTAAAGATCGCCCCATGCGCCAATACCACGCCACGGGTTCCATCGCCACCGAGCAAGGCGTGAATCGAGCCCTGGTCGGCCGTTGAAAACGACACCGCTAAACTTTGCTTATTTGGTTCGGCAATCGCGCTGTTTGTGATAACAATGAAACCCGTAAAAAGGAACCTGAAAAATGTATTCATCGTGTAATCATTCCAAATAAGAATATGAAAGGGCGTCTTTATAGTAACAAAATATTATAAGAATATAACTATATGATATATACTTATGCCTGTCGGATCCAGTTGAAGGGGTGACATACCTATTTTTGCATACCAGCGGTCCGATTCGGCATAAAACTTAACTTTATAAGGGGTATACGATGTTTAAACGAACGACACTTGTTTTTGCAAATTTAGTTCTTCTATTTTTAATCGGTTGTGCGACTGCAGCAAGCACTGAGGCCGAAATAAAGAGTCCGGTAGCTGATGCACCTAAGTTATATAACGAAACGTTTAACCCGCGGCAAAAGGAATATCCGAATCATCTCGGATTTAACGACCTGCACATTCAGGCGATTCGCCATATCATGCCGGACACCGATTCGGTTCACGATCCCAAACTGCAGATTATCGTCCATCATCATTGCAAGGCCTATGACGATGGCACCCTGATTTGCCTGATGTTTCCTACCGGAATGAAAGATCAGGATAAACCGATTGGGTTTGAGTACATTATTACCGCAGAGCAGTACAACACACTACCGGAAGAAGAAAAGAAATATTGGCATTATCATAAATCTGAAATTCCCAGGGCGAAGGCGTCCTTGCCTGATCTGACCGGTGACGAAGCCGCCAAATTGATCCCTGCTATTAATGAAACCTACGGAAAAGTCATGTATTTTCAAAAGCTGGGAGACAAATTTCCGCTTGGGGAACCGCATGTCTTAATCGTGCAGGATATGCCGGAACAGGACTGATAAAATCGTTAAATGATCCTGTTGAGGACGGATACGGGGGCTTGAGAAGTCCCCGTATTTCCACAAGTTATTAGTTTTTCGGTCTGAGCAACTCCTGTTCCAATTAACCTTTTCAAAGTAATGATAGCCCGACTCATTTTTAAACGAATGGCAGTAAATGTTGCCGTGTTCCTTTCTATCATTTCAAATTGCACAGCAGAAACGAACACACTTTTCAATTGCGGCGATACCGAACTAAAATCTCCTTTTCTGGACGATTTTGTTTCAGGTGACCGCGTAATCGACGAAACTGAAAAACCGCAACGAATCGAAACGGACCGTCATGATTTCACCCAATCAACGGAAACCGTGGGACAGGGCATCGCACAGTTTGAAGCCGGTTATACTTACTTTTATGACGAAGAGGATGGCGAAAAGGAAGAAACGCATACCGGACCCGAATTAATGTTGCGCGTCGGCATTACAGAAAATATCGAGTTTCGCGCGCGTTGGAATCATGTCTGGCGTTTTGGTGGCGAGGGCGAATCCCTATCCGGTAGTGAAGATACCCGCCTGGGGTTGAAGGTTCGAACCACGGATCAATCGTGCTGGATCCCGGAGTCTGCATTGGAGCTGAGAATGGCTGTACCGACCGGCGGCGAGGCCTGGAGTACGACACGAGTCGAATTCGGCTTTGACTACGTCTACGGTTGGCGGTTGACGGAAGTCATGGAAATCTACGGATCAACAGGTTTTAGCAGCAATGGCCTCGGTGATTTTGCATTGCTTCCTGAAATTGCGTCAGAAAGTGATTTTGTCGTCTTGAGTCAATCGATCGCGTTGGGTTTTGAAGCGACTGAGGATATTACCGTGTATACAGAGTTTTTTGGGTTCTTCAGTCATGGACCGGAAGTCAACAATACCCAGATTTTTTTCAACCTCGGAGCGGATTATTATTTTACTGAGAGTTTTGTTCTGGATCTGCGTTTTGGAGAGGGCCTAACCAAAGGCGCTGAAGACGTCTTTGCCGGCTTCGGTGGCGGGTATCGATTCTAGTGTCAAACCGACAATATGGCAGGATATGTCAATAGTTGAATCAGCTCCAGGCCAGAGGAGAGAATTCTGGCAGACAAAAAGCCGTTACGGTCTTATTCATTCCTCGAAGCGGAGCACGTCGGTCAACCCATCATCCCTTTGTCTGGTCGTCTATGTCCACGGACTATTTGGTGATGCGGGAGCAACCTGGGGGGAAATGCCACGTTGGGTTCTGGAAAACGCCGGGATGGATATCGATGTTATTTCTTTCGCCTACCCCTCAAAATTCTGGGAAAGAAGCAGTATTGCCCAGGCTACCTATCACCTGCAAACCTGGTTGGAAACCGAATTCGCCGAATACAGTAATCTTATATTTGTAACTCACAGTTCCGGTGGGCTTGTAGTCAAACACTTGCTCAACCAGAGCTTTGTATCTATTGATCGGAACGAACAAACAGCGCAATTCGACATCTCATCTTCAATGCCGGTTTGGACGCGTACCCGCAGGATCGTCAATATCGCTGTTCCTCATGAAGGTGGTACGAGGGCTATGAACCTACTGAGTTGCATCGTTTATCCACTTTTTTATTTGCTGTCCGCACCTTGGTTGTTACTGGTTAAACTCCTGACCCAGGGAGAGAAAGACTGGGGAAGAAATCGGATGATTACCAGTTTGCGCAGGAAAAATCGATGGTTGATACGGATGGAAAATCGATTCCAACGCTATTTGCAAGAATCCAAGAATGCCGGCTTACCGACACCGGTCATCAATGAAATTTGTGCTGAATCCGATCAATCGGTGGCGGCCAGTGATCCATCGATTGAACAAATCTTTGTGCGTGGTACACACAAATCCGTGAAAATTCCGAATCGGTCGAAGGGGCCTATCGTTGGTATCGTTGCCGAAATCATTAAGAGGTATCCCACCGATGTCTCGCTTGCGATCGCAGTTAAAACCTTGGCCCGAATCAATGAGGTTAACGCGGCTGCGTCGATTTCGTCGCTGATCGGTATTCGTGGCTCGAGAGGTTCCCAAGAATCCATTGACCGAACCGTAAATGGTATCGCCGGCAGCCAGCAATTGGTTTGCGATCGTTTACAAGCGGTCGTATCGCAAGGCCGGGCTGGACCAAAACAATTACTGCTAACGGGTTCCGCCGGCGTTGGGAAATCTGCTGTAATGCGCGCACTGGCCGGGCAATTAAGCTGCCGCTTTTTGGCCGATCCGCGAACTTTTCCCTTACCCTTGTTTGTGCCTCTGCAACAGGCGACTATTTCATCACATTCAGCCGCAACGTATTCCTGGGAAAGTATGTGGACCTGGTGGCTCCAATGGGCGCATTCATTATCTTTCAACGATACCACCACTATTCAGTGGCTGGAGCAAAAATTCCAGCAGGATCCGGTTGTCGTCATCATCGATGGAGTTGATGATTTCCTGGTCAATCATCCGGAAATTGGATTTTCCACCTTCGCCGATGTTTTACACCGAGTGGTTGACCGTTATGCAGCGAATAACCAATTTAAAGTGATCGTTAGCGTCCGCAAGGATACCCAGGGATTACCAACCTTAATTCGTAATCCGAATGCGATTTTCGAAATCCTTTCGCTTTCCTTCGAGCAAGCGATAGAGCAATTTCCACACAGCGGTGAATGGTTATCCTCGATTCGTGATACCCCGGTTATTGAGCAGATAATGACGCCGTTAGTGCTTTCGCATTACCAACCGTCGGTTGATGACCAATCGACAAACCAGGCGATGACTCAAACCAAAATATTATCCGAAGTGATAGAGAATTATTTGATTGAAACCCAATTAGTGGGTATCCGACTTGCGGGGGGTAGCCTCGCTGAGCTAGAGCATCTATTTACGTCCCTTGGAATCATTGCTTGGTTATTGTTCTATAAATCACGGGGAGATATTAGTCTGGATGAAGTGGTTCAGGAATCTGAGGTACTTAGGCAGCGGTTGCAGTTGCTTGCCGAGAGATCGGATCACACAAGGGTCAGTCACGATTTACGTGCCGGTTGTTCGTTGCTGGAAAATAAACAGATCCGAAGTACCTTATTAAAACGAACCGTTTTTATTTCAACAGGTCCGGGTCGGTTCAGATTCATCCACCGAACCTGGCAGGAACTATTAGTCGCAAAATTCTTTATCGATTCAATCAGGGGACATTGCTTCAACGAGTTGGCGAATGCCAAAATGTATTCAGGAATCTACCGCATGGCCGGCGAATTGTACCAGGGAGAATCGATTTCCAACGATCACGTTAAAGGTGCATTGGATACTTGGCGGAACACAGACCAGCGCTACATCACCGGGAACTTAATCGGTTTTTTATCTTGGACCACGACTCCGATCGAACCTCAAGCGATCCAGCATTTATTGGATGAACTGCAAAATCTAGATGGACTTTCTCGTATTATACTCATCGGAGGATTAGGCTATCGATTGCTCGTCGATGACGAAGAGGATACCGCGCGTAGCGATTTACGGCGTTACCTATTGCCTAAGCTCAAGGAACTCTCCAGTTCTAATAAAACTAAGTTAGACGACCCGGTGGTATCAAGTCTTGCCTGGTGCTATCAAAAAGCTTTTGCCGCCTTGTTTGGGGCACCGGAACCTTCAGGGTCTTTACCGAATCTCGGTTTCGGAGAAGAGCATACGTCAATCGCTTTGCCCATCATTTCGAGTACCGTTGATAATCGATTTTCATTGGATGATCGGTCACGTGCATTGCAAAGAGCGCTCCTGACACCGGTGTTGGACACATTTAACCATCCGATGTTCGTGATTCGTGCCGTACATTACCTTTATTACTTGGTTTCCGCAAAAAAGTATAACGTCCTTGACCATATGGCATCGCAAGAACTCACATTGTTAATTATGCCCGGGTGTGAATTCGAGGGTTTGGTGCGGTCGTTTGATTCGGTTCCAGAGCTTCAAGAACTGTATGAGCGGTGCCAGCGAGTCTATGATCAGTTAGAGAATTCCTGGTCAAGCTCGTGAAAGGCTGACTCAGAAACGTTTCCCACACCGAAAAAACTTACGATCAAAGTCGGTTGCTATGCGCGATTGAATTTTCGAGCTAAATGCAAACTCCATTGGATTTGGAAAAAATGGAATAATCTAAAGACATTATTTTTCAACTTCCCCCTATGTTGGAGGGATAGGAGAACCAATATTCATCTAGCATCATACAAATCCTTCAGTTTTCTATAAAGGGTACTCTCGCTAATACCCAGCTTTTTTGATAACGATTTCCGGTCTCCTTTATGCCGATTATCAGCTGAAAGCAGATAATGCTGCTCCATTTCCTTCAGCGGAATAATTTCGTCGGATTGCCTCGGTGGTGTTTTGAATTGTTCAGATACCGATTTCAGAAGGTCATTGGGTAGTTCGTTACACGTTATGCACTCACCGTCGGCCAAGAGCAGAGCACGCTCAACGATATTTCTAAGTTCCCGGATATTACCAGGGTATTCATAATGCATAAGACAATCTAATGCGTCTGCATCGATTTTGGGGGTTGCCGGTCTATGTGAGAGTCTTTGCAACAGACTATCGATCAGAAGCGGGATATCATCTCGCCGCTCCCGAAGCGCAGGAATTTCAATAGGGAAGGGGCTGATACGATAATAAAGATCTTCCCGAAAATCGCCATCTTTGACCATTTTAGAGAGATTTCTGTGTGTGGCACAGATCAGGCGAAAATCAGCCGATCTGACTTCTATATTGCCGACCCGACGATAACTGGCACTTTCCAGAAGACGCAGTAATTTTACCTGCAATGTCAGTGGTACGTCGCCTATTTCATCTAGAAAAAGCGTTCCTCTTTCTGCCGCCTCAACCAGACCGATCTTTAGGTTGGTTGCACCGGTGAAGGCACCTTTTTCGTGACCGAAAAGTTCGCTTTCAAACAGG
This sequence comes from uncultured Methylococcaceae bacterium, assembly GCA_964619885.1. GTDB lineage: Bacteria > Pseudomonadota > Gammaproteobacteria > Methylococcales > UBA1147 > CAZUGA01. The sequence continues at coordinate 26,864 of CAZUGA010000038.1, read as the reverse complement.
GTATCAGTCAAGCTGGAGCAATCCACAGGAACAAACGCTTTATTGTGGCGTCGGCTTTCGTCATGAATCGCCTTGGCAACTAGCTCTTTACCTGTACCTGACCCACCGAGCAACAATACTGATGCGTTGCTATCGGCAACCCGTTTTGCGAGTTCGAGCATTCTGATAAATCCAGGAGAATTGCCTACCAAGCCATGATCACTGGGTGTGGCACTGGAAACTCGCGTTTTCCGCATAATTTCCAGTAGATAGCAAATCTCGCCGTTTTCGTTAAAAACAGGTCTCGCTTCAACATCGACATGTTCATTTCCTCGTGGCGTGTGATGGACATGAAGTACGCGGCGCGGCTCCATCGACTGAAGAACGTCCATCATCGGACAGGACTCACCGGCTTTTTCGCACGGAACCTTGATTCCATGGGAGACCTCGTAACAACTGCGCCCGCGAATCGGTGTACTGTCACCGTAGGTTCGCTGATATTCAGTATTGGATGCCAAAATGCGGTAATCAAGACCCAAAATAATTGCCGGATCCGGATAAGCATCTAAAACGGCGGCGACTTCATGAGGGATCTTTTGAACCGGGCCAGTCATATGCTCCACAGGATTAGTATTGACTTAACTGTCAAATTTAAGAGGATTATACATCCGGACTCTCATTATTAGGAGTTGCAATCCCAAATAAGACTCAATGGGCTTGTCGAAAGCCACCCAGTGAAATAAAGTAAGGTTGTAATTACTTTTTTAATACAAATGGTTAGCGGAGGCCGTGGCAATTTCTAAACGATCTATCAAGATTTGGCATTCATTCTGCTTTATTAGAATCGACATCGGGAAAAGATGTTTTTCAATAACCCATTATCGAGGTCATCAAAATGTTCGAAGCATTGTGGAATGAATTTCAAATACAAATCGTACCTTTTCTGCCGCATTTGTTCAGCTTTGCGCTGATCCTACTTCCAGTTGCTTTTCTTGCCCGTATCAACAACGAATCCGAAGAGATCAAATTCTAAGCGCTCAATTCGTGATGATGGAAGCGTCTACGATTCTTCGTTGAGGGTGCCTTTTAATAGAAGTTTCAACGCTAGCTCCCTTTAAAACCGGGAGCGAGCATTGATTTATGAGAAATGCGGGCACTGTCATGGTTGAGCACTGCTCAGCCATAATACCGGTATGAATAGTCTCACAATCTATTGAACCTTGGCCGTCATCGGTTAAAAGCACAACATTATCGAATTTTTAACCTGCCGAAAATAGCCTGGCAAAACCCTCAAATGGAACGGAGAATTAAAGGCTATGCTGACTTAACAATGCCCGGCATTTTTTTAATCCGATACCTGTTTACATAGCGTTTTGGCGTTCCAAATGGCTAACCAGTTATGGTTTCGATAGGGCTGCGAATATTCGGGTTGAAATCCGTGAACTGGCGGTCGATTCTTGCTGTAACTCACCGCATAACCGTGACCGTGATTCTTGAGTGGAAATCAGCATCCAATTTTTTCCAGTATCAGCGTTAATATTGATAGAGGTTAAGTTATAATAAACAATGGCCTACAAAATTGTACTGGTAAAATTGGATGCTGTTTTTTTGAAAAAACTGGCAATTTTTACAAGCTGATTGACAAATTCGAGGTATTTTACAATCGTATACGACTCCATTCTGCCGATGATTATTTGTCACCGGTAGACTATGAAAATCGTCAAGAATCTGCACAACTTTGTGTCCGGTAAAATGTTGACACATCATTTTGAGTGTAAACAACCATTAGATACATTTTTCTACCTTCAAAATCGTTTTTTTGTGGTATTTGGAGATCAAAGAAAATTTTAGATTTCATTCCAAATTCACGAAAAAATATATTTCTGTTATTGCGTAATCTAGCGGCATCTCCCATTCCAAAAATATACTTACACGATTGTTTTCTTGTAAGTTCGACAAAGTGGGAGAACAATTTTCGAATGTATTTCCCGTCTCGTAAATCTGGGTGTAGGATTACACGGCTAATTTCGCAATAGGTTTCGCTTTCCAAGTGTAATTCTGGAAAAGTATCCAGAAGGAATGGTCCTTTGCTTTCTGTTGTCGCAAATTCTTCGTCTATCGGTAGCAAGACTCGATTATTTGGCGTGGAAACATTCAAACATGCGCCTCCAACGCATCGAGAATTCTTAATTATCAGTAATGTGTGCTTGTCCGAACTACTATAGTCTTCTTGCTCACAATGGCTGAAGTGCCGAAATCCTTTCAATCTGTTATCAACCCGCGACAGGTAATTTCTTAGAGTAACAAATTGATTTATATACGATTGATCTTTTGTAAATATATAACTGAATTCTTCCCCCGCGTTTTTGGCTCGTAGTCCATGACGAGTTGATATGGGTCTATTTTCTAATTGACGGGTAATACTATCTCTACAAAACATAACAATACCTATGCTAATAAAATCGTTTGTTAGTCAAACGATACTTTCACGAAGGACTGCTCAACGGCAGAGTTGTGCAACTTTGACCACGCTCTAATAGCGTGTTTTTTATCAGTAATAAATTATATCTGTGTTTTAATCTAATGTCCGCATTTCGTTGTTACTCCCTATTTCGGTCAATGCAAATACGTCTGTTTCTTTGGAGTTTTGAACAGAATTTCAGGTCGTAATACTAAGGTCACATTTCCCCTCTATATTGAATCTTCCAAATGTTGAATCTGTGATAGTTCATTAGGATTTCCACCAAGACGCTGCATTGTTGTTTCCGTGAGAATCCGGTATTGGCAGGATTGCTTTCTATATCTTCGCTGAATTAGTGCATAAATCTGCGATATCGCACAGTTTTTGGGTTCTAATCGTAATTGTAGGAATGTCTCAAAACCCTAAGGTTTGAATTTTGTGGTACAAAATAGAATGGGTCTGATATTTGCATTATTTTGGGAGATCAGAGTGGATTATGAGTTATTGACTCGACGGTAGCTTATTTCTGGGGAATGGTTTGTCGCGATGTCGCTTCGACGCTCAGAATTGCCCTGTTATTCCTAGAGGAAGATTCAAAAACATGTAGGTGATGGTGGTTCAATCGTAAAATTGGATATTTTCAGGGCACATAACAAGAAATAAAGCAGAGGGCCTATAGAAGGAGTTTTCGTTAAACGCTTTATACAGGAGACTGTTATGAAAGAGAAACTAAGTATCGATGATTTTTATATTGCCCAGTTGGATGCCTGGGAAGAATTTTTAATCGAGGTGTTACATAGCCAATCGAATTCTTTGCGGTCAGGACTCAAATGCATAGATCCTGGGCAATCGGATGGAGGTTTGGTCTCGCAATGGATCGAATTTAGCCACAAGCAGTTGGAAAATTGGACGGAAATCGAACAGGAACTTCTAATCGCTATTTTCCATGCGATTAAAGAAATTGATCCCGGTGAAGGAATTGTCAGTGAAGCCGGTACAAAAGCGGCGCATCGATTTTTCGATCACTGGGAAAATCGAGCTGGGAAAGCATTTGAAACGCATAAGGAATTTTATTCTCTTATTTTTCCGTGGAATGATGGTGAGGCCGAATTAGAAGATAGACCTATTCAGGCGCTTCCGGAAGCCATAAAGGAACCCGTTGAGCACAATATCTCGCACGCTGCATAGTCGCAATGGACCGTGTTAAAGGGTTTTAAATTCCGTAGATTGACGGAAGTTTATCGTATCGGTATTCGACCTATAGCAAATTCGTTCGTGATGTCGTTATCGTTGGCCAGCACCAAATAGCACGGTGCTGGCCAACAGATGAAATGTTGCTAAAAATAGGTCGGGGCTCTAGTAAACGTCCCGCTGATAACGTTTTGCTTTTTCTAAAGCCTTAATATAGTCTTCGGCTTCTTCCTGACTTTTTCCGCCTTGACTCGAGATTATTTCGATCAGTGCTTTGTGTACGTCTCCAGCCATGCGTTCTGCATCCCCGCATACGTAGAAATGCGCGCCTTCTTCCAGCCATTGGTAAATTTCTTCGGCGTTTTCTAAAAGTTGGGTTTGCACGTAGATTTTTTGCTCCTGATCCCTGGAGAAAGCTGCGTTCATGTGCGTTAATGCACCGCTTTCCAGCATCTTGTCCCATTCGTCTTCATAGACATAGTCGGTCGCTTTATGCTGGTCGCCAAAGAAAAGCCAGTTTTTACCCTTTGCGCCAGTTGCTTCACGCTCCTGCAGGAATGCTCGGAAAGGCGCTACTCCGGTTCCGGGGCCGACCATAATCATCGGCAAGTCAGGGTTATCCGGCATACGGAATACTTTATTGGGTTGAATATAAATGAGCAGCTTGTCTTCTGCATCAGAGCGTCCAGCAAGGAACGTCGAGCAGACCCCCTCGCGGTCACGATCGTGCGAATGATAGCGAACCGCACCGACCAATAGATGGCATTGGTTTTCGTGTGCGCTCAGCGCCGATGCAATGGAATAAAGCCGGCCCGGCATTTTGCGCAATATTCCTACCAGATCTTGCGGTGCTATCCCGTCGGCCGGGCTGTCTTCGACCAAATCGACAAGCTGCCGCCCCCAGATGTATTCTTTAAAATCTTCTTTGTGCGCATCGTCCAGCAACGTTTTTAAGTCATCGCTGCCTACCAGTTCGGCATATTTCTCGACCAGCACGCGGCTGAGTCCGGTAACATCCAGTTTGTCGATAAAGCCATCGCGCAATGTCATCGTTTCTTTACCAATGGTAACCGATTCGGAACCATCGAATTTGAGTGCGGCCAATAATTCATCCACATACACGGGATTGTTCTTTGGGTAGACGCCAAGCGCGTCACCGGGCTCGTAAGTGAGTCCTGAATCGCCAAAATCGAATTCGACGTGTCGATTCTCTTTGGCCGATCCTTCGCCGCTGATGTTGATGTTGAGCAATACGTCCGCGGGGTATGGATTGGTTTTCGAATATTTGCTCTTTTCCTTGGTTGGAAATTCGAGGATATCCGCGCTGGCCTGTGCTGTGCCACCGGATTCGTCGGCGATTTTTTGATACTGCGCCAGTACTTCCCCAACCCATTCCTCACCGGGTTCTTCAAAGTCCACGTCGGAATCGACTCGGTCCATCAGACGCGATGCACCCAGGTTGTTCAGAAAGGCATCAAAGTCTTTGCCGGTTTGGCAATATTGCTCGTAGCTGGTATCCCCCAGCGCAAAAACCGCGTATTTGAGTTCTTCCAAGCGTGGTGCGTCATCGCTTTGAAGAAATTCGTGAAGTTCCTCGGCGGCGACTGGTGGATCCCCTTCACCGTGTGTGCTGACAATTACGAATAACAGCTTTTCGGAAGCCAGGTTTGCCGGGTTATAATCGGTCATATCGTGGACCGCTACATTGAACCCTCGTGCGGCAGCTTGATCTTTCAATTGCTCTGCGAGACCTTCTCCGTTACCTGTTTGCGACCCGAATAAGATGGTCATCAACGGCAATGTCGATCCTTGCGCTGCGGGTGCTGCCCCTGTGCCTGCGGATGTCGCGCCCACCGCACCACCGCTCATCGCTGAGAAATAGCCGCTGAGCCATGCAGCTTGTACTGCTGTCAATGGGGATCCGATGATCGAATTCAACATTTCAGATTGTTGTTGAGATAGCGGGCTGCCCAACTGGCCATTAAATGTATCGCCACTGAGCGCGGGCATTGTTTCTGGCGTGGCGACATTGCCTTCCGGTGACAGCGGACCTTCAATTTCAATGGGAAGGTGTTTGGAAATTGGCATACCGCTACCCGCCGTGTCGTCCTCCATAAATCGACTGGAAATAGGCCCGTAAGCCATAAATACCATTCCCGGCTCGGCATCTTCGCTTTTTCGTTCTTTGCAATTGACGATTGCTTCGGAACCGCTGGGAGATTTCATGCGAATCGAATCCCCTTTTTTTAATCCAAGTCGCGCCATATCGTCAATGTGAAACTCTACGGTAGAAGTTTCATCACGGTAATCTTTTTTTAATTTTCCCGCGTTAAGTGAAGTACCTTGTTTACTGGTTCTAACAGGTACCAGGATCATGCTGTTTCCCATTATTATCTCCGAAAGGGCCGTTAATTAGTTAGCCGCGAGGGCCAAGCATAAGAAATACGCGTCTATTTCTCAAGTAGAGTTTATTCATTTACCCGAGTTGTTGGTATTTTTCTACCGGGATACTTTCCCGGATTAATCTAACCGCTGATGGATCTATTTGGTCTACCCGACGCTGGTGTTTACATAGTGCGCCGCGGAATCCGAGATAGTCTGGGTGGAGGTCCAAAAGCAATGGAATATCGTCGATTCGCAGTGATCCAGCCAGTCCTACCAATAAACGATGGCGGTTCGCTTCAGCGATGAAATTTTTGAGTTTGACTACGGAACAAACCTGGGGCAATGCCCCCTTCGATTTATTCATGGTATCCAACATTACGCCGGAAAAGCCAGCCATTGCCATTCGTTCAATCCAATGCAGATCAAATTCGTTGTCCCCGAAAAGTACAGCGATGAGTCTGGCACCTTTATCGGTAAGTTTGGCCAAGCCTTGTATCGAGGCAAGCCAGTCCCCACCAGGAAAAAAGCCAATTTTAATGTAATCGACCCCGGTGCTCTGCATATCGGCTGCGGCTTTGGTAACAGTCTCTGGATCCATGGGTAGATCTCCGATCGTTGCACTCACTACGTGTCCCTGACCCAGTCGATGTTTGATTTTTGTGATGTCGGAAATTTTGAGTGCACCCAACGCGCCCGCTGCCGGTGCTTTTAGGTCAATGATGTCAACGCCAGTCCCAGCCACCTGAATAGCTTCGTCCAGATCAGCAACACTTGCCAGCATGCCTGTCATTAGCCTGCCACCTTAGCTGGATTGGTTTGTTTGAAGTTTTCCACGGCTTGCATCAGCCAGGTCCACGCCTCCCTTTCTTTGGGTCCTGCGGTTTTGTCCAGACCAACAGTGAGATAGTCTAATTCTGCTTGAATTTTTTCCCATGGCAGCAGCTTCAGGCGGCTCACCAGAATGGCTGCTTCCAGAACCGAGTATTGGGCGCGATTGAACCCCAAAAAAGGTGCGTGTATCGCTTGGTGTAAAATTTTACAATATAGTTTGGGACGTTGATCATCAGGTTCGTTGCGTACTAATTTCAATTCTGCGTGTGCAAGAGCGCAATCCAGCCGTTTTGCCGAAATTTTTTCCGTTTGGGTTAACGGCCAATCTCTGCGGCCGGTCAGGCACCCAGCAAATACGCGGACATCGTCAGTATAATTGATTACCGCGTGGCCATTGGTCAGTATATTGTCCAGCGTTGTCGATGGTTGGAAGGGCATAATCAAAAACTCATTTTCAAGTACATGCACTCCCATTGGCGCTATATGTACTTCGCCGTCCTGATTTTGTGTTGTTATGATGGTTTCTCTGATCATTGATTTTTTTTATTAGCTTTTTTCAAGGTAGATCCTGCTTCTTTGTAGCCTGTCAAGTCTTCCGGCGTCTGGTCAACTGCGCAACCCCATTGTAGCGGTTCGTCTTGCACAAAACGTTTTCCCAGTTGCCAAGCAATTTGTGCTCTACCCAATTGCACACCTATGTAGAATGCGTGCCCGCCGTCGCTGTCAAGATTAAGTTTGGGGAACAGGTCGAACGGATCGGTCGCTGTACTGATGCCGTCGCGGTTGTAAATATGTATACCGTCCTCGCTAGTTTGAATTCGGTAGCTCGGATCCCGAATTTGATCCGCTAGCTCGGTAATTTCATCGGTACAATACGGGAAAGGTGCACACTCGTGCAGCGCCATCAAGCTATCGCCGAAGTGTTTTGGTAAGCTGGTCGTCTGTTTAGAGGCAAACATGATTCGCCTGGCTTGGTCTGCTTCTTTGATTGCTTTACAAGCGTGTCGGCTGACCTGAGTAGCCAGTATATTGTCAATTTCCAATTCCGAACATATCCCCAATAAAACCGCATTCATACCAGCGGTATCAGCGTGAGTCAATTCTGTTAGATTACCTACGCCCATTAACATGTTTCTATTGGGATGACGTTTACGTACTTCTATATAGCGTGCGATAGACTTGGCGAATCCAAAATGTATCGGGTCAAGTATCGGATCCAGCAGAAAGGATTTATTTTTGGCATCCATCTGGGTAATCGCTCTATCGAGCGAATCAAGATCGCCATGTTCCGCTGGGATTAGAACAGGAATCGATTCGATTTCATCAGCCACCCACAACGAGTTTTCGTGCAAGCTAAGTAAAAAGTCCGCACCGGCCTTGCCCCCCACCAGCAAATCGTTGGTTTCCAATGAATCTATACTGACCCTGAATCCTTCTGATTTTAGGCTTGTTATCGTGTCCTCCAGATGTGGGAACGGAGTGTTAGGCAGGCAACCAATGTCTATTACGTCTGCGCCATCTTCCTTGTAGGCCCTCGCTTGCTGCATTATTTCATCCATCGTTATTTGTGGTGCATCGGTGATTTCAGCAAAAATTTTGAGTTGATATCGGCTCAGATCAGGTTTTTGACCCGCTTTGCCAAAGTATTCGGGTAAATCCTTAAGTTCTTTTGGCCCCCGCTGGAATGGAATGCCAAATGAATTGGAGAGAGAATCCAAGTCACCCAGGCAGCGTCCAGGGACAATGACTCGGTCCGCATGAAAGGTATCTTTGAGACGGCGCTGAATCATATCTGCAGTCATAAGCGCCGCTACGCTAACGCCAATTTGGTGCACCGTATAGCTAAAATCGTCGGGTCCTATCGCCTCTAGAACCTGATGCAATTGTTTTTCGGCCAATTTCCCGGTCAGAAACAGCAGATGTTCAGGCATCGGCTTGGCCTAGATGAATAAGGTTAAGAAATAAGAAATGAGCCCAACGGGGGGAAGCAGTATAACAAGATCACTAAGCGAAACCCAGCCAAAAAAGTTTTAGACGACGGCCGTGCCAATTATTGACTCGTCAAGCATCGATGCGGGTCGGCAGTGCCGGTTTATTGGGATTGTCTAGAGGTCAAACTGATCACTAGGGGTATTGGAAAAGGATCAGAGCTTAGTACGGTAACGCGAGTAATGACATCGTTCAAGCGACTTTGAATCGTTGGACGATATCCTGCAGTTGGGTAGCCAAATGGGATAATTCTTCGGCGGCTTGTGCGGATTGCTCAGCCCCCGACGTAGTTTCATTAGCAGAAGAGGATATATTAACGATATTGCGATTGATTTCATCCGCGGTTGCACTTTGTTCCTCGGCAGCCGTCGCGATATGCATATTCATGCTTTTAATATTGTCGACTACGCTGGCGATACCCTGTAGGGCTTTGCCGGCTTCAGCCGATTGTCCTACGCTAATGTCTGCACGATTGCGGCCTTCTTGCATGACCGTAACAGCGTCATTCGCACCCGCTTGCAATCGTTCGATCATGTCCTGAATTTCTTGGGTCGATTCCTGCGTTCTGCTCGCCAGTGTACGAACTTCGTCCGCAACCACCGCGAAGCCGCGACCTTGTTCACCTGCACGGGCCGCTTCGATCGCAGCGTTCAATGCCAATAAATTGGTTTGTTCTGCGATGCCACGAATTACATCCAACACGGCGCCAATACTATCGCTTTCTTCTTTGAGCTTGGTGATGAAATCGAACGTTCTTTGGACTTCTTGGGCCAGGGTATTGATTGATGTAATCGACTCGGTCATTACCTGATTACCGGTAGCTGCTTCGGTATCCGCGCTGTTTGCCGATTCGGCTGCACTCGCTGCGCTGCGGGCAACCTCCTGGATGGTTACAACCATTTCGTTCATGGCCGTAGCGACCTGCTCGGTTTGTGCGTTTTGTTGGTTAAGATTGCGTTTACTATTATCAGTAATACTAGCCAATTGTTCGGAAGCCGAAGCCAATTGCATTGTGTGTTCCCGAGTTTCATTGATCATTTTGTTAAAAGCTTTGCGTGCGCAGGAATATTCCCAAGACATCCAGGCGAATTCATCTTTGCCGGGGATAGCGCATTTATGGACCAGATCACCTTCGGATAATGCGTGTAGCGCGGCGATGATCTTCTCGGTGCGGCGGGCCGCGTGTCGGCCCATAATCGTGGCGACAAAAAGCATGGTTGCTATACCCACTCCACCACTAACATACATTTGGTTGGTGTTCTCGGCAAACAAAATGATTCCAGCAATTACGCCGATGATCGATAAAATTCCCATTCCGGTCAGTAAATACATTTGTCGGGGTATGGAAAGGTTTTCCAGTAATTTGCTAAACATTGTATGCCTCTTGACCTGGTGTATTAAATTCTAATATCAAATGGTTTTGGTTCAGTGATTGATCATATTTTTATCTATTAGCGTAGTATAGAAAATTGGGTTCGGTTAAGTTTTCGACAAAAACGATATTAAAATATGCGTTGTAGCTATGCATTGTAGCGTTGTAGCGTTGAAGTGGCATAAAACGGATGGCAATTTCCTAATTTTGGAGTCGAACCCAATCTGCAACTTGAAAAGGTTTTTAGTGTCGTATTGACTCTTTTAACTGAGTGATATACGAAATGGGTTTACCGATTTTGATGGGTTAATATGGGCAGATTAGGCGAGTCGTTGATTGCGCAATAACCAACATCGATATAAAATAAGATGCTACCCAATCGGTCTATATCGACGATTTTTCAACGTTCGCCCGGCGTATACACCAGATATTTGAGCGACAACTCCTTGCCGCCGTAGTAGAGGGTACCTAATTTAGAGACTGTTAAAAGGAACACCGATATGACAGAAATCAGTGATGCAGATCTATGCATTAACGTCCCGAGCCCATTTTGTGGGGTTGGTACCGACGATCTAAAAATCAAGGTAGACGGGAAGCGTATTACGCTGCTAGAAAATGGTTGCGCGGTCAATACGCCCGCGTTTGAACAACCCGTTTCTGATACGTCTCCCCGTATCTCGGGGCAACCTGTGGATCTTCAGGCAGCGGTAGACAAGTCTGCAGAAATTCTTGGGCGTAGTCAGTTACCGTTGGTTTCGGGATTGTCGACCGACGTTAATGGAATGCGTGCCGCGTTAGAGTTGGCGGATAACATTGGCGCGATTACAGATAACATGAATTTCACCGCGGCAATGCGTAATCTTTTAGTATTACAGGATAGCGGGTGGATGAATACGACGTTGGCAGAAGTAAAAAATCGGGTAGATCTTTTGGTCATTATAGGGACTGATATTGACGCGCTGTTTCCACGTTTTTTTGAAAATTATGTCTGGAATGAAGACGCTTTGTTCTGCCAAGATACATCCAAACGCCAGGTCGTATACGTTGGTAAGGGACCCTCCGGTAGTGCGAGTACATCCCCGAACGGAAACGCAGCACGGGTATTGGCCTGTCAATTACCGGATTTACCCGAAGTGATTGCGGTTTTGCGCGCATTGGTTAATGGTAACCCAATCAAGGTTTCTTCCGTCGGTGGGATACAGGTCACCGAATTGCAAACTCTTGCAGATCAACTTAAACAGGCGTCATATGGTGTGGTGACTTGGGCTGCTTCGGAATTTAAATTTAGTCAAGCGGAGCTCACCGTACAGAATATGTGTGAAATGGTTAAAGATTTGAACAAAGAAACCCGCTGCTCGGGTTTACCGCTTGGTGGTAAGAACGGAGACCAAACTTCGTTTCAAGTCTCCGGTTGGCAAACAGGCTATCCATCAAGGGTGAATTTTTCCGACGGTTTTCCGGCTTACGATCCGTATCTGAATTCCACGGAGCAGCGCTTGGCCGACGGTTCTGCTGATGCATTGCTTTGGGTTTCGTCGTTCAATATAGATAATACTCCACCCCCTACGGATATTTCTACGATTGTGCTGGGGCGTTCGGGAATGACATTTGATAAAGAACCGGATGTTTTTATTCCTATTGGTACCCCAGGTATAGATCATAGTGGCCATGCGTACCGTAACGACAACGTTGTTGCTGTACGCCTGCGCAAATTGCGAGACGCCGGTTTACCCAGTGCGTCTGATGTACTCAGCGCAATTCATCAAGCTTTATAGGAATTTTTATGCTCATTAAATTGACCGGTGGAACGGTGTACGACCCTGAACATGGAATTGATGGTATGGTACGCGATATTTTTGTTCGTGACGGGATCATTGTTGACTCACCAGCGGATAGCAAAATCGATGCAGAGTATGATTTGCGCGGTAAGGTGGTAATGGCTGGCGCGATCGATATGCATACCCATATCGGTGGTGGAAAGGTCAATATCGCACGAACAATGTTACCGGAAGATCACCGGGCTGACCCGGTATACCGGACAGAACTTTTGCGTTCCGGGGTGGGTCGGGCGGCGCCAAGTACGTTGACAACCGGCTACCGTTACGCGGAAATGGGCTATACCGCCGGTTTTGAGCCGGCGGTATTACCAATAAATGCCCGCCAGGCGCATATGGAGATGGGCGATATTCCAATAATCGATAAAGGCGGTTATGTGATGCTGGGCAGTGACGATTTTCTGTTACGCATGATGGCGGCTAACCATGACCAACAAGCCATCAACGATTATGTTGCGTGGACTATGAAATCGGCGCAAGCGATAGGCGTTAAAGTTGTTAATCCCGGTGGCATTAGCGCCTTCAAGTTTAATCAGCGTAGTTTGGATTTGGACGAGCAGGGCCCACACTACGGTGCAAAACCGCGCGATATTTTGAAGTGTTTGGCCACTGCAATTTACGAATTGGGTGTAGCCCATCCATTGCACGTGCACGGTTGCAATTTGGGCGTGCCCGGAAACGTCGAAACAACCTTGAACACCATCCAGGGAATCGAAGGTTTGCCGATGCACCTTACACATATTCAGTTTCATAGTTACGGGACTGAGGGCGATTTTAAATTTTCTTCGGGTGCCGCGCGCATTGCTGAAGCGGTGAATGCGAATAAGAATATTACTGTGGATGTCGGGCAGATCATGTTTGGTCAAACTGTTACAGCGTCCGGCGATAATATGCGACAGCATGCAAACCACGCGCATGCGAATCCGAAAAAATGGGTGTGTATGGATATTGAATGCGATGCCGGCTGCGGTGTAGTGCCATTTAAATATAAAAATAAAAATTTTGTCAATGCGTTGCAATGGGCAATTGGCCTGGAAACCTTTTTATTGGCCGACGACCCGTGGCGGGTGTTTTTAACCACGGATCATCCTAACGGGGCGCCGTTCACGAGTTATCCGCACTTGATCAAATTATTGATGGATAGAAGTTTCCGCAATGATAAACTTTCGGCGCTTAATACTGACGCAGCTGCGATGACAACATTGGGATCCATCGACCGGGAATATTCATTGTACGAAATTGCGATTATGACGCGCGCTGGAGCAGCGCGTTTGGTTGGATTGTCCGACCGTGGCCACCTCGGCGTGGGTGGTGCTGCGGACATAACTGTTTATACCGAACAAGAAGATAAAGAACGAATGTTTGAGAAGCCGGATTATGTATTCAAAGACGGTGAATTGGTTGTTAAAAATGGTGAAGTTGTGAAGGTGACTTGGGGAACGACTCACGTTTCGCGTCCTGAATTCGATAGCGGTATCGAAAAATCCTTGGAGGAGTATTTTGATCGATATATGACGATGAAACTAGCCAATTTCAAAATTCTCGACGACGAATTAACCGAAGACGGCCGTGGCCGGATTATGGTTCATCCCTGTAACGCCGAGGGCCGAGCATGATAATAAATGGAGTGACTATCGACGAAACTTTCGCCGAAGCCTTTCCTATGAAAGCGACTCGAGTGATCATAACTGCCCAAAATTCGAAATGGGCGATGATTTCAGCTCAGGCGATGACCGGCTTTGCAACTTCGGTTATTGGGTGTGGATGTGAGGCCGGAATTGAGCGAGAGCTGGACCCATTCGAAACACCGGACGGCCGGCCAGGTGTTTCGGTCATGGTTTTCGCGATGGGGGGTAAAGGTTTGGCTAAGCAGTTGGAAACACGAGTTGGTCAGTGCGTACTGACTTCTCCATCGTCAGCGATTTATGCCGGAGTGGACGGGGGTAAGGCCATCCCATTGGGAAAAAATTTGCGCTATTTTGGTGATGGGTTTCAAACCTCGAAGTTGGTCGGAAATAAGCGTTATTGGCGTATACCGGTTATGGATGGTGAATTCGTTGCCGAGGAAACTACCGATATGGTTAAAGCCGTTGGAGGGGGTAATTTTTTGATCCTTGCCGACTCTCAACCACAGGCGTTGGCGGCTTGTGATGCCGCAACCGAGGTTATGCAAAAGTTGCCCAACGTGATTCTGCCGTTCCCGGGTGGCGTGGTTGGCTCGGGTTCCAAGGTTGGGTCCAAGTACAAATTTTTAGGAGCCTCGACCAACGATGCATTTTGCCCGACGCTGAAGGGTAAAACGAATACCGCATTGGCACCGGAGATTGAATCGGTGATGGAGATTGTAATAGACGGATTGACCGAGGACGACATTAATCAAGCGATGCGGGTGGGTATTGAAGCGGTTTGTAAGCTAGGCACCGGAAACGGTGTGAGACGGATTACCGCGGGTAATTATGGCGGGAAATTGGGTCCCTATCATTTTCATCTTCGGGAGATCATGGCATGAGCGCATTGACACTCACACTGACGCTAAAATCGAATCTGACACAACGGGTGGATATGTCTCCGCTTACCGTGGATAAGGTTGCCGAGAATTCAATCGACGATATCAAGGCGATAAGCTTACGTTCGGGTAAGCGGTCATTGCGTGTTGATGAGTTATTTGACGTGAGCGGTCAGGCGGGAGATCGCCTGGTTATAAAAAATTCTTGTGACAAATTGGATTATATCGGCCGCGGTCAAACGCACGGCAAGATTACGGTCGATGGGGATGTCGGTGCGTATATGGGGATGCAGATGGAGGAAGGTTCGCTTACCGTAAATGGAGACGTTGGTATTTTTGCCGGTTGCGAAATGTCGGGTGGTGAGATTGTAATCAACGGTAACGCAGGTGAGTTGTTAGGTGCTCCATTGCCGGGGAACAAACAGGGTATGTCTGGGGGCATAATATTGGTCAAAGGAAATGCGGGAGAGCGCTTGGGCGATCGTATGCGCCGTGGAATTATTCTGGTCGAAGGCGACACGGCTGACTACTGCGGTTCGCGCATGACCGCCGGAACTATCGCGGTGATGGGTGAAACGGGTCGCTATCTGGGCTATAGCATGAGCCGGGGAACAATTCTATTGTGGAATAAACCACAGATCCCCCCGACGTTTAACGACTGCGGGCTACATACGTTGACGTTTCTGGCGCTTTTCTTCGCGTCGATAAGGCATCTGGATAGTACCATGTCAGAACCTTCTGCTGTGTTTAACAGGATACACCGCTATGGTGGTGATATGTCTGGTGTTGGACGTGGAGAGATATTGGTTAAGGTTCAATAGCTGCGAAATTTCCTGAATACCGGTATAAATATGACGCCAGGACGTCTGGCTTTTGGGATTGCGATTGAATACGCTTGCGGGTTAGATGCCGAGAAATTGTAGAATAAAGCCTGTTTCTTTATTTTTGAAACAGGCTTTATTGATTTTGGACGGTGTTAAATCTTGCCGTCTATTCCCATTTGGTAATACTTATGAGTGATACTGTCTTGGTTTTCTAACAACCAGTCGATATCCGGTTGGTTGTTCATTGCTTTATGGATCGCCTGAGCCATCGCTTTGCGGTGAATCTCGAACAAAATTTTGTGATCCAAATTGTCGTCAGTCGCGACGCTGGGGTTCAACCAAACTGACACAATGATACCCAAATCATTGGCTTTTTCTTTGGGAATGTCACCGGCTCGCACTGCGTCTAGTACGCCATTGGCTATGGCGCCCTGTACAGTTCCCATCAATATGTTGGTGTAACGGTTGTTGTTTACAGTGACTTTGCTCACCATCAAAGTGACCGGACGGACCTGGATGTCGGTGTTTAGGATGGCAAATACACGCGAGTGCCCCTTGACCTGGTCACCGGTTAATGTTGCCAGCGCAGTCCCTACTGGACCATCCAGTTCACCGATGATGACTTCCGGTTCGGCAGCTGTGCCGGGTGGGCCACCGGCTACCAATGCTTCGCCGGTCTGCATAATGATTCTTTCGCTCATGGATTGTTTCTCCTACTTTAGTTTAGATAAGGGTTAAAAGATTTGATGATCGATAGAGAACCTGCAATCACAATAATCGTAGGGGTGTGACATACCGGATTGTGCTATAGGTCGATTAAATATGAGCGTATATGGCTTTGTCCAAGCCTACTCATATTGCCCGGGCTTTTTCTCTTAAAGTTTGTAATGCATCCTACCGAATTTTGACCGCGCACCATAACACGAAACCAAGCATTCCGCTAACTCGAGTGTCAACCTGCGATCTTCTTTGAAAAGGAGCCTTGCTGTAGTTCGATTCAAAACCACCCACGGGATAGGTCTGTACTGGAATGCCATGGCGTGAATCTGAGTATCTACAAGTTCAATGATGATAGAATTTAGCTTCCAATAGGTTTGCGAAATTATCCCATGGCACAATCCAAAGTCCTAACCACACAGGACCATAGCCGCGACAGTGCAGGCCTAACCTATGTTTACCCGGTAATTTCGCGTCGGGCTGGTGGACTGTCCATTGGGATCAATCTTAACCCGAACAACGCGTGCAATTGGCGATGTATTTATTGTCAGGTTCCGGGGCTCCAGCGCGGTAGTGCGCCAGTCATTGATTTGAATCAGTTGCGAACCGAATTGAATGATTTTCTAGTTGATGTTGTCCAAGCTGACTTTTTCCATAGGTTTGAGGTTGAACCTAGATATAGGGTTATACGGGATGTCGCTATTTCTGGGAACGGCGAACCTACAAGTGCTGCGAACTTCGATCTGATCGTTGGTCTTGTCGGGGAATTGATAGAGAAATTTGAGTTGCGTGGAGATATCAATCTAGTTTTGATTACCAATGGCAGCTTAATGCATCGATCGGTGATTCAAGATGGCTTGAAGACACTCAATCGGTATGGTGGGGCGGTGTGGTTCAAGCTTGATAGAGCAACCGATGAAGGTTTGGCCCAAATCAATAATGCCGGTTTGTCGGTGAAGCGGGTACGGGAAAACTTAATAAAATCGGCCGAATTGTGCGAGACCTGGGCTCAAACCAGCGTATTTAGCTTGGATGGAAAAGTGATGTCGGTTGATGAACAGGACGCTTATCTCAGGTTGCTAAAATCTGTGGTTGGTCAGACAAATGCTTTCAAGGGTGTATTGCTGTACGGATTAGCACGACCTTCATTGCAGCCGGAAGCGCCTAGGTTGACCAAAGTACCGGAAAAATGGATCAATCAATTTGTCGATCAAATAGAAAGTTTGGGGTTAATAGTCAACTTAAATGCTTGATGCCCTGATTTGAGATTGGGATTTTATAGGGAAATATTGAAGGAGTGACACGAAATGAAGAAGAAATCGCGTCAAGGAAATCCAACTGGAGATGCCGCCGATTTTATTGCGTTCGATGAGGCCGGATGTCGGGGTGGGATCGAAAGAATTCTTAAAAAAGAAGAAGAATATCTTAGACGTCGAAGTTCGGACAGATGGGTACCCGCTAATAAAATTGGTCTCGCTTTATCGGGTGGTGGAATAAGATCCGCAACTTTCTGTTTGGGGGTCATTCAAAAACTTGCGCGGGCCAAGTGGCTGGCGCAGATTGACTATTTGTCTACCGTATCCGGATGGTTTAATCGGTACGCTGGTTTATATCAAGACAACCCTAATCCCAAGTATGCCGGCTGACCTGATTTGTTATAAGAAAGCCCATATTAGCTTTCCGGATCAATCAACAGCAGACCAATTCTTCGACGAAAAACAGTTTGAAGCCTATAGGGAGTTGGGTTATTTGATTGCCGAGCAAATGACCGATGCATGTACTATAAACGCGAGTGGGAAGGTTGAACGGACCGAAGGCTAATCTGTTTGACCCGGTGTAGAAAATAGCAAGTGATTGAGACGTGATGGAGCAAATTTAAAAAATATGCTCTGTTTATCCCGGGGCTGTCAAATCAACGTTTATTGCGTAGGTGCGATCACGCCTGAAAATTTTTATGAATGGCGGAACAGCCATGCCGACAGGGCCAGCGTTACGATGGCGGCGGGTAGTGACCAATTGACCGGGATCGTAAAGGAGTCGATGATGATGCTGGTATTGCAGAAGTAACGGACTAAATGGAGTAAGCCCGCCAAACCGAATAAGCTGGCGGCAATTCGCAATGGAAATTTGCCTCGGAAAGTTTCTGCTTCGGGCTTAGAGACTAAATCGCCGGGTTTTTCATGCGTATCGATTTCAGTAGCGCGTTTGGATTTTCGTTGCTGTTTGCTGCGTTCACGTTGTTTGACTTTCTCTTGCTTTTTATAATGCGCGACGCCTTTGGCAATTCCTTTGGCAATTAATTTGGTTTGTTCTTTGGTTTGCCCCGGTGTTTGTGTGGCTTTGGCTATATGCAAAGCTTCTTCGTCGGTATGCTGGGTTGCCTGGGTTTGGAATGTTTGTTGATTCTTGTTTTTTGCCATGGTCTCATTCGATGGGTCCGCCATTTGACGTTATCGTTTTGGCAAGGAAGGTGGTCGCCAATCAATTAACTTTCGATTGATAGTGGTATCTATTTCCGCTGGTTCGAGCGCTATCCGTTGTCACAATAAAGGGATAGTATAAACGGGTATCAGGGTGCTATTCTACATTATTCTATTCAAATCAATAAGGAGCGTGTAATGGCTATAACGGATGTAAAAGGTATAGGTCCGGCAACCGTAGGAATTCTTGCCGAGCACGGGATTCGTTCGGCGGCCGATCTTGCGGCGACTACTTTGGCGAAATTGATCACTGTACCTGGTTTCAGTCGATTGCGAGCACAGCAGGTGATTAAAGATGCCAAAGCTTTGCTGAGAACAACTAAGTCCGCTCGACCAACTGCTATGAAGGTGCCGGCAAAGAAAACAGCTGCAACTAAACAAAAATCGGGCAAAAAGGCTAAGAAAGCTAAAAAAGACAAAAAATCCGACAAAAAAACTAAATCGAAAAAAGAAGATAAACGCAAAAAAGTTGCAAAGAAATCGAAAAAAGACAAAAAATCCAAAAAGAAATGATGTGATATGGATGATACTGAACTAAACAGTCCCGAACTTTTTATCAATAGGGAACTCAGTCTGCTCGAATTTAATTGCAGAGTTCTAGAGCAAGCCAAAAATGATCAGGTGCCGTTGTTGGAACGGCTAAATTATTTGTGCATTTCCTGTTCCAATTTGGACGAATTTTTCGAGGTGCGTGTTGCCGGGGTTATTCAAATGGCGGAGCTAGGAACGACCCGTACGGAGCCAGATAGTCTAAGCCCCAACGAAGTGCTCGCCGCAATCAGTTCCAGGGCGCATCAGCTTGTTGAGGAGCAATATCGGGTCTTGAATGAAGTCCTGATCCCTCTATTGGAAAAGGAAAATATTCGATTCATTCGACGTTTGAATTGGAGCAAAGCACAGAAGGCGTGGTTACACAATTATTTTGAAGAGGAGTTGTTGCCGATACTCACGCCGCTTGGCCTGGATCCCGCCCATCCGTTTCCCAGTATTTTGAATAAGGGGCTGACATTCATGATCGCGCTGTCCGGTAAGGATGCCTTCGGGCGATCCATGGAGTTGGCCATATTACCCGCGCCCCGAGCGCTACCTAGGATTGTTCAACTGCCCGGTGAGGCATCGGAAAGTGGACCCAATGATTTTGTTTTTCTATCGTCGATCATACATGCGTTTGTGGATGAGATATTTCAAGGAGTTAAGGTCAAAGGTTGTCACCAGTTTCGCGTAACCCGCAACAGTGATTTGTTTGTTCGTGAAGAGGAAATCGACGATTTGTTGCGAGCCGTAGAGGGTGAGTTGGCGATGCGCAATTATGGTGATGAGGTCCGCTTGGAAATCGCAAATACCTGTCCAGACGAAACCGGAGAGTTTTTGTTGACTCAGTTTGGCATGACTCCTGATCGTCTTTATGCAGTGGATGGGCCGGTAAATTTGAATCGATTGCAGCAGATCTACGATTTGATCGATAGACCCGATTTGAAATTTGTGCCCTTCACACCTGGTATTCCAAGTACTATAGGTGGAAAAAAGGACGTATTTAAAGCGATCCGCAAGCAGGATATTTTGTTACACCATCCGTTCGAAGCGTTTACGCCGGTGATTGATTTTCTGCGCCAAGCCGCTACGGATCCTGACGTATTGGCAATCAAACAAACGCTATACCGTACTGGTCCAAAATCGCCGGTGGTTGACGCTTTGGTAGCGGCTTCCAGAGCCGGTAAAGAAGTGACAGTGATTATCGAGCTTCGTGCCCGTTTCGATGAAAAAGAAAATATTTCGCTTGCGACTCGTTTGCAGGAAGCCGCAGTGCATGTCGTTTACGGTGTGGTGGGATATAAAACCCACGCTAAGATGATTTTGGTATTGCGTCGGGAAGGGCGTAAGTTGGTCAATTATGTGCATCTTGGGACCGGTAATTACCACCCCAAAACAGCCCGGCTTTATACCGACTACGGATTATTTACCAGTAACAAGGATTTAGTGGATGATGTTAACAAGGTTTTCGTCCAGCTCACAAGTTTGGGTAAATTGAGTAAGTTGAAAAAATTGTTGCAATCTCCATTCACATTGCACGATGCGTTACTAAAAAAAATTGATCGGGAACGTATGAATGCGGAGAAAGGGAAACCCGCAAGGATCATAATCAAGATTAATTCCTTGGTAGAATCGGAAGCAAGCCGGGCACTGATTAGGGCGTCTATGGCGGGTGTTGACGTAAAACTTATTGTGCGCGGGATCTGTTGCTTAAGACCGGGGGTTAAAGGCTTTTCCAATAATATTGAAGTGAGGTCGATCGTTGGTCGGTTTCTGGAACATACCAGGGTGTATTACTTTGAGAATGATGGTACCCCGGAAATATTTGCATCGAGCGCAGATGTGATGAATAGAAACATGTTTCGGCGCGTGGAGGTATGTTTTCCGATAGAAAATGCAAAGCATCGGGATCGTATCCTCCACGATCTGGAGCTTTACCTCAGCGATACGGAGAACGCCTGGATATTGCAGAGTAATGGAACGTATACTCGGGTGACTTCAAAATCAGACGTGGGTTTCAAAGCGCAAACCCAGCTAATGGAAGAGTTGGGAAAATAGTTTGACCAATATTCGAATAGAGTCAATTTTAAAAACAAACTTCCAATCGGGGCGAATATGGTTAATTATACTGCGGGGTTGTAGATCAAAGGCGTTTTCACCGCAGGTTTTACCAGTCGGGTTGAATAGACGGGATCATTCATTTTTTAAACAGAGTTAAAGGTATTGTAATGCGACTAATAAATTTAAAGATCATTGGTATGATGATGCTATCTTGCTTGGCAGTGCAAGTTCACGCCGGCGGCGATTCGGATTATCCAGCAGCCTATTTTGAACCTGTTATAACCTATCAAGATCCAGAATTAATTTCATCAGTTGCTGACGAATCCCCCGCACCCGCGCAAGTGGACTCTGAAAATACGACTGAAGATAGCGCGCCAGAACAAGATAATAGATATCCGGCAGCTTATTTCGAGCCGGTAATAGTGTTTCAGGATTCGGACTATATCGCATCGGAAAAATCTGTCCCCGTATCTAAAAGAAAATCAGCAAATTCAGCTACCTCATCGTCGAATACCAAAAAATCTTCGGCGAATGATTGGCCTGATGCGGCTAGCTCTCGGGTATCGGCGTCGAATTCCGGTTCATTCCCGTTTTTGGGCCTGTTGATCGTATTCGGATTGTTCGGCTATGTTTACTGGGCAATTTCAAAGGAAAAGCCAAGCGAGATTTCGGAAAATTCAGGCGATGTTATTGTTGACGATAGTGGCGAATCCGTCGGGAACGACACTGTTGAATCCGTGGAGCTCGAGGGCAACATCGAGTCTCGCGGCTAACGCTGTCTAGGCTGGCTTTTGGTCTTTGATTTTATTGATAAATGGGGGGGTAGGCTATTTGAACTGCAATCCAAAGCCCGCCGCTTCCAAGTAACTTGCTTCCTGTTCGAGGTCTGCTTGGGTCAATGGATTGCTGTCCAGCCAATTTTTTTCAAAGCGGATGTCTAAGCCTTTTTTATCAAGGTTTAGCTTGAATTTGGGTATGGAATCGGTATGACGGCTGCGGTGCAATAATATGGCCAGGCGAAGAATGATTGATAAGTTTTTGGCGGCTGTATTCCACGGAGGTGCGAGCTCATCAAGCAATTTGCTTACGTATTTACGCCGGTGGATCCTGACTAACGTGGCTAATAGTTTCTGATCCTGGCGGGAGAATCCGGCGATATCGGCGTGTTCAATGATATAAGCGGCGTGCTTTTGATGATGACTGTGGGCAATCGCAATTCCAATTTCGTGAAGTCGGACCGCCCAATCTAGCCACTGCAACGCTGTTTTGCGAATTAAATCGATTGGTAATTCAATTTGGTCTAAGCAGTATTCTATGGTTTTTATGATCCGATCAGCGTGTTCATGATCGTAATGGTAGCGTTCGGCCAGCGCTCGTACGCTTAGCTCACGGACATCCTCGTGGTATATCCGTCCCATCAAGTCATACAGCAGTCCTTCGCGTAATGCGCCATCGGAAACCCGCATGGATTCTATACCCAGAGATTTGAATGTCGAGTAGGTGATTGCGACGCCCCCGGGAAAGACTTCCCTGCGGTTTTCGCTTAGTTCGGGCAAATCCAAGTGGTCGGTATGCCCGGCATCAATCACCGCTTCGAGTAAGCGCTCCAAGCCATCCAACGTAATGCCGTTGTTGCTCCAGTTGGTCGCGTCCAACACTTTATTGATGGCGCGAAGTGTCCCCGATGCGCCTACCGCGTGTTGCCACTGGGATTTGGAAAAAGCCGGGATTATCGGTTCCAACTCCTGATTGGCCGCGAGTATCGCCCGCTTCATGCGTTTACTGCTAATCTTTCCATCGGAGAAATGTGACCGGCTCATGGAGACACAACCCATATGCAAACTTTCCTTTTGCAATGGCGTAGATCCGCTGCCGATGATAAATTCGGTACTGCCACCACCGATATCCATGACTAAACGGCGTAATTCCACTGCTGCTAAGCTGCGGGCGACACCCAGGTATATTAATCTGGCTTCTTCAATCCCAGAGATGATCTCGATGGGGTGTCCCAGTGCGATCTCGGCGTTTTGTAAAAAATCAGCCGATTCGTGTGCACTGCGCAGTGTATTGGTTCCCACTGCGCGCACACTACCTAGCGGCAATTCACGAACGCGTTGGCCAAATCGTTCTAGGCAGTCCAATGCCCGTGTCTGAACGTCTTGTTTAATTCGTTTGTTTTGGTCTAACCCCGCTGCAAGTCTGACCATTTCTTTCATTCGGTCGATTGTTTGCAGCTGACCGTCATTCAGCTTCGCAACGATCATATGGAAACTGTTAGAGCCCAAATCTACCGCTGCTACAATTTCCGGGGCCTTATTCCACATGTAATGACGTCGAGTTGCCAGCGTTGAATCGTTGGGTAAAGTTATCTCTCAAGCCTGAGACCTATGCTTCCTATTTCTGGTAAACTGCGCTGCCATCAATGGATACAATATCGCCTCGTTGATTTTTTCCACCGACCGTATTCTACATTAATGCAGTATGAAGGCACTATCGATTAAACAGCTTACAAAAGTCTACGCCAATGGCTTTGAAGCATTAAAAGGTATTGATTTGGACGTTGATCAGGGTGATTTTTTTGCGCTGCTGGGGCCAAACGGTGCTGGGAAATCGACGACGATAGGCATCATCAGTTCACTGATCAACCCAACCCGTGGTTCTGTTTCGGTATTCGAGCATGACCTTGTTTCGGAACGCGAGGCTGCGAAAAGCTGTATTGGACTCGTGCCTCAAGAAGTAAACTTCAACCAATTCGAAAATGTATTGGATATCGTTGTTACACAGGCGGGCTATTATGGTATTTCAAGAAATCAGGCGCTGGAAAAAGCCGAATTTTGTCTGCGCCAATTAGAACTTTGGGATAAACGCGGGTCTATATCAAGGAATCTGTCCGGTGGGATGAAACGACGGTTGATGATTGCCCGGGCATTGGTGCATGCGCCCAGGTTACTGATCCTGGATGAGCCAACCGCCGGTGTCGATATTGAGATTCGCCGGATGATGTGGACCTTTTTGCGCGAGATAAACCAAGCAGGAACCACCATTATACTGACCACGCACTATTTGGAAGAAGCGGAAAGTCTATGCCGAAACATTGCAATTATCGATCACGGGCAAATCGTGGAATCGACCGGTATGGCCTCTTTGTTGGCTAAGCTGCACACCGAAAGTTTCGTATTGGATTTGAAACGCCCGGTTGCCGATCTACCGGTGCTGGAACACTATCCCGTGCAGCGCGTTGACGATAATTCTATCGTCGTCGAGGTTCCGAAGGAAAAAGGAATTAATGGTTTGTTTAAAGAATTATCCGAGCGAAATATAGAAATTGTCAGTATGCGGAATAAATCGAATCGTTTGGAACAATTGTTTATGGACCTGATAGATTCCAACCTGACGGATACCATGTAAAGCTGGGTATCTGGAAATACGATCATGAAATATTCGATTGCTTATAAAACCATCGTCACCAAAGAAATACGCCGCTTTACCCGCATATGGCCGCAAACTGTGTTGCCGCCGGTTATCACTACGTCGCTTTATTTTTTGATATTTGGTACCTTGATTGGGTCGCGTATTGGTTTGATGGATGGCCACCCTTATATGGAATTTATCGTACCGGGAATTATTTTGATGGCGGTGATTAATAATTCTTATTCGAATGTAGTGTCATCGTTTTATTCGACCAAATTTCAACGCCAAATTGAAGAACTATTGATTGCCCCGGTACCAAATTGGATTATCCTTGCCGGATACGTAAGTGGTGGGGTCGCTCGTGGGTTAATGGTGGGGAGCGTTGTTGCGATAATCTCAAATTTGTTTTCCGAAATGCACATTCAACATTATGGCATTGCGCTTGGCGTAATGTTGTTGACCGCAACGTTGTTTTCACTGGCGGGTTTTGTAAACGCAACCTTCGCTAACAGTTTTGACGATATTTCTATAATCCCGAATTTCGTATTAACCCCACTCATTTATTTGGGAGGCGTGTTTTACTCGATTAGTCTATTACCCGAGCTGTGGCAGCACGTGTCACTGGTAAATCCTATCTTTTATATGGTAAACGCATTCAGATATGGCGTATTGGGTGTCAGCGACATTGAAATCGGTAGCGCATTTTTGATCATAATCGCTTTTAATCTGGTGTTGGCTTTTGCCAGTTTGATTTTTCTGAATAAAGGTGTCGGTATCAAAAGCTAGACGTATTAAATTTCCATAGAGCATGGGTGAATTCAATAGGACGGGCAACCATAAATAGCGAGCCTAGCGACAATATTCCCCGATTCAAACGATCCCAATTAATTCATAATGTTGTCTGATTTCGCCGGTTCGTGATTTTATGCCAGTTATTGTCTATTTCCCGAGCGGGTCAAGTTATCGGGCGACGGTCATCGCTGGTATATTTATCGAACCCAAATAAGCGCCAATCGCTTCAATGTCTTCGTCGCTTAATTGATTGGCAACGCTATTCATGGCCGCGTTGGTTCGGGTTTTGTTTTTAAAATCGTTTATTTGTTTAACCACGTATGCAGGGTGCTGATCCGCCAGTCTTGGATAGCCCTCGTTACCTTCCCCGTTCATTCCATGACATCCCCAGCACGCTGTATAGCGTGATTTACCGCTTATCGCCAATTGTTTGTCTACGATGCTCGGGAGTGTTGTCTGCTGGGCATAAAATTGGCTAATTGCAGCGATGTCTTCTGTAGTTAAAGTGGCTGCCATGGCCTGCATCGTCGCGTTTAGTCGTTCCCCAGATTGGAATGCATTGAGCTGACTTATGAGGTATTCAGCGTTTTGTCCGGCCAATCTTGGAATGTCCGAATCCAAACTATTTCCGTCCGGCCCATGACAGCCTGCACAAGCCGCCAATTTTTCTGCGATTGAACGGTCTGGCTCAGCAGCAGCAAGATCTGAGATAAGAATTAAAAGAACTATGGTTATCCAATTTAGTTGTAATTTTTTCATGGGCTTCTTCCTTTTCCTTAGTTTGAGCCACTAATCGTCATGGTAGTTTTGAAAAATTACCTTTTGACCGATGTTGTTTTGACCAGATGCTTTAAATTCAATTGCCCCCTGTCTTACGTAAAAGGTTCACAGTGCGTTTAATGGGTTTTTATAAAATTCATATCGTCCAGTAATTTGAGGATTTGTGCCCCGATCTAGATTAAAGTGAGTTAGGGTTGTTTTATTTGCATCATCAAGTCGTTGTTCCATTCACCATCAACCTTTATATGTGCGGCTGCACCCATCATGACGGCTTCAATCAAGTTGTGGCTCAAGTAAACGTAGGTGCCGGGTTGTTTGAACTCGTATAGTGCGGCAACCGCGGATCCTCCGGGAACGAACCAGGTTTCGTAATCTGAAGTTGGAGCGGTAGAAAAAGATCCACCCTGCCAGACAAAGTCGGCATGTCCACCAATCAAATGTGGGCGCGAATCTCGATTGGCTTGCGAATGAATCAACAAAATCTTTTCGCCGACACTCGCAGTCGGGGCGTTGTTGCCGGTCAACGCCCCGACTGCGCCGTTGAAGACCACGTGGCTTGGCGCCAAGGTCTTCATAACATCCAGCGTTTCTGGCATCGCAGCGAGCGGAGATCTAAACGCTTTAAAGGAACCGTCTTCTCGTTTGGGGATGTAAAAGTCTTGTTCGCTGCATATTCTGGCCCAATCTGAACACTGATTCTGGCGCAACGTGAACAGCGA
>CAZUGA010000037.1:0-48819 GCA_964619885.1 uncultured Methylococcaceae bacterium | reverse complement strand
GCTATTCAAGCTACTAAGTCCACTCGCTTTGATGAGTTTTGCAAGTGGCTCTATTGACTAAAATTTTTTCGGTGCAAATCAGCGAAATTTTGCACAATCGGCGGCTTTGGCAGGATTATCACCACAAACAGGAAAACAGGTTGCTCAGTTATATGCGTTTCGAAGGGGGCGACACGCCATCGCATTTGTTAAAGCAATCTATAACCAAGCGTGAGCGGTGGACGTCAGATATGTTCGAGGTCTTCAACCACCTTACTTCCGCCAGTATATTGTACGACTTATTCGGTCGAGTGGTTTTGGTCAACAAACAGATGGAAGAATTTGCGCTTATCTCAAAACTCAAACCTTATAACATGTCGTTGTTGGAGTTTATCGCGGGGGTGACAAGATATAACGCCGCAGATAGCCGTCGTCTGTTGCAATACGCGATTTTTGACCATGAAGACGTTAGTGTTCCGGTAATCGATAGTAATGGAGAACAAAGTCATATTCTCCATTTAAAGCCGCTGCAAAAAAAGCAAACCGATTCGGTTTATGCAACGCAGGAACTTGAAGAGGCGCACCCGTTCAGACTGACAGGGATACTCTGTGAATTGGTCGATGTAGCAGAAATTACAACCGCGGTATCGGTAATGCTACAGGTCTATGAACGGGTTTCCGAAGTTACGGTCGACGATTTAGATTTGGTGATAGATGAATTGAATAGCTTCAAAGTGAATAGCGTGTCTGACCATCAACGCACCGACTTTATCGATACCATTAGACAAAAACTCGCCAAAACGACCCAGGTATTAAAACATTTAAAAACGGAAGCCGCTTCCAATCTTAGCCAGACATCCGACGAAGAATTGTATGAGCGTACTCCGGTTGATGGGGCTTCTTCGCTAATGGAAACCGCGGATGAAGTGCGTAAAGAAGTCGAGCAGCAAAACATCTCGATTCGGATACATACCCCGGAGTTGTTGTGTTTAGTCATTGCTTCACCAAAGGAATTGAAAAATGGATTTGACGCTATTTTAATGTTGATGGCTAAAGATACGGTCGAGCAGGGCAAGATTAATGCGGTCGTTCAACAAACCGACGACTACATTTTTTTTCAGTTCAGCAATGAAGGATTCGGTATTCCCAACGAGCGCTTGCAGGAGTATTTACACCACGATGAGGAAGCGGTGTCAGAGGAATTAAAACGATTGAAGCAGCTAAAACAGCAAGTGCATCGGTGGGGCGGGAGTATAGATATCAATAGCAAAGTCGGTGAGGGCTTACGTATTGATCTATCCTTACAACGTTTTGTTTAAAAACGTTAATGGAGGGGATCCTGTTGAAATTTGCATCTGAAATACACGGGTTTGGGCTAGATACCGAAACTTTTTCACATTCGACACTACACATACTTTTTTTTTGTTCAAATATCTCTAAAAAGCCGCCGCTATAGACGGGTTTAAGTTGGCTCTGTGCGTATTCCCCCGCATCAACGATTGTAATTTGAGACATGTCTGATATTTTTCCGCTGCACGTTTTTCCGCAGGGAAGCCTATCCAGTTCCGTAATTACGACGGTTTGGGTTGGCGTTTTTGTGATCGCGTATTTTAACCTGCGATTGGGTTGGGTGATGTCGGGTTTGGTAGTTCCTGGATACCTGGTTCCTTTGATGTTGGTCAAGCCTTGGTCCGCGGCAGTGGTGATCGTCGAAGGATTCGTAACCTATTTTATCGTTTGGTTTTTCTCGGAGTTTTTATCCCGTTGGTGTCGTTGGAGTAACTTTTTCGGCCGCGACCGATTTTTTGCGTTGGTGTTGTGCAGCATCGTCGTGCGGGTTTCGTTTGACGGGTGGTTGCTACCGTATGTGGGCGATACACTCGACCGAATTTGGCATTTACCGTTTGATTACCGAAACAATTTGCACAGCTTCGGCTTGATTATGGTTGCACTGATCGGCAATCAACTGTGGAAAACCGGATTGATTCGGGGATTAATGCCGTTTTTCACGACGCTATTAATCACCTATTTAATCATCCGATTCGGTCTCATGGAGCTGACCAATTTTAGTATTAGTTCTTTGGGTTATCTATATGAGGATATGGCCGCCTCTATTCTTGCGAGTCCAAAGGCTTACATCATCTTAGTCTCGGCAGCATTTATGGCTTCGCGCATGAATCTGTACTACGGATGGGATTACAACGGAATATTAATACCTTCACTGCTTGCGCTCCAGTGGTACCAGCCAATGAAAATATTGGCGACCATGATTGAGGCCGGGGTCATCCTGATTCTGGCGAATTTACTGCTGCAATTACCGGCTTTTAAAAACGCAACGATTGAAGGCGCACGCAAGTTGTTATTGTTTTTCAATATCAGTTTTGCTTACAAGATGTTGCTCGGTTACGCATTACTATGGTTTTTACCCGAATTCAAGGTGACCGATTCCTATGGCTTTGGTTATTTATTGGCAACTTTGATGGCACTTAAAATCCACGATAAAAACATATTGCCAAGGCTATCGAGGGCAACTATGCAAACCTCAATATCCGCAGTTATCGTTGCCAGTGTTATTGGTTTCTCACTCACGTTGATTCCGCGTGATTCCGATTGGCGAGACGATGAAGACCCCTCAGTTTTTACGGAGACTCAGCCGGTTCTGGATGGTTCCCTCGATGAGATATTTAGTAACCATAGATTGATCCTTTATCAAAGCCATTTTGCCGATAGCTTCGGATCGCCGCTGCCAGGGGAAATCAATGATTTTATACGCGCTCTGGAATCTATCAAAATTTATACAGTGCAGCGCAAGGTTCAAAATTATAAGCGCATTCATTACTACCTCGACAAACTCAATTACCAGGTTAGGTTGATCGATGAACGTTATCTTTATATTTCTGAAAAGCCACCGATCCGGGGTTGGGGCATTTACCTGGTCGACCTCGATTCTCCGACCCGGTTAGGCATAGAAATACCGGCGCCGTTGGAGGAACGCGGCACGGTTGATGGAGGCTTTGAACTTTTCAAAACTTTGGGAGCGCAAGCTTTGTCCATTGCTGGTACTGCTCGTACCGTCAACGCAGATCGTTCCGGCGATGTTTTGCAAAATCAACAGTCATTTTTCCATGTCTTCCATCGCAATATGAATCGCCATGATGTACTACAGTTGCGTGGTTATACGTCGGCAACTGCACGTCAATTGGGCGGCGTTCGGCGTGCTGAGACAGATTTTGAATTGAAGGGCGTGAAAAGTGTCTTGTGGATCAAAGAACGACCACCAGAGAGCTTGAATCTGGTTCATCTAAAAACCCTGCTAGATGAATATGACGTAGCGTGGGGTCGTTCGCCGTTAACCAATATACAGCGCGAATCTTCGCGTTGGGGGTTTGCCGAATTGATTTTGAATGCGGCGGATATGCGTAAACTTCTTTTTCGCCGCTTGCAGCTGCAATCCGATATTTCCTACGTAGAGCGGGATTTGAGTATCGATGGCTACCTGCAGGAATGGTTGCTGAATAGCAAGGGCGAGATGGCCGAAAAAGGTAGTGATCTTTATGTCGTGCCAAAGCCGGAAGAAATGCTGTTTTTGGATCAAGAAGTGCTTACGCCACTATTCCACTTGGTTGAAAATAAGTATGGCGCTTCCGGTTGGACCGAAGACGGGCTGGATGAATTACGCGCGATCGTCAATGCCGCAGGTGTATTCGGCTATAGCGTGGTCCGATACCGGCATCGATCAACTCAACAAAATTATTTGATTTTGGCCGAAACAGGGCCATTGGATGAGCGCCATTATTGGGGTACTTACGTTATCAGGTTGAGTGACAGTCGAAACTACGCGGTTCAGATTCCAAGACCACTGTACGAAATTAATAGCTTTGAATACGCAGTAACCCTTTTTGAACGCATCCAAGCCAAGGTTTTGATGGTGGCTGGCGCACATCCATTGGCTAATCGTGATCGCAGTTCAGACCTTGTCGATTTTCACAATAAGGTCAATTTTTTTAACCTGGTTAATCAGGTTTTTCTACGAGAGCGAAACGACGCAGAATTTATCGTGATTCAAAGTCGCGCATTCGCGATACGCCCAGACCAACCGATTCCCCAAAGCGATGTTTTACTAGCGCACGGACGTGGAATCGGTGGAGAACCATCGCACCTTGAATTGAATTTGTTGCGTGCGATACGTAACGATGGATTAAGCCTTCAATATGTCGATGGGTCGGAGGAAACGTCTGGCTACGAAGTTGCTGGAAGCGGACAAGCCCTATATTTGAATTCAACGCAGAATAAGCAATTCATCGGTATGTGGCTGTCGCCACTTGCCAGGAGCGGTTATCGGCAACAAACCGAAAATAAGACCCAAGAAAACCAATTTAGGTCTTTAGGGATAGCCAATCAGGAAGCTGATATCTATAAAGTTGTTGGTGTGGAGCAAAGTTGGACACATTCAGATTCATTGCCGACAGAATTGCAGCGTCAAATTGAATCCTATTTAAAGCATCACGATATAGTTCTGTTGCACAAAATACGGTCTTCCTGGCCAAACTATGTCTATAAACGTGTAATGGATGTGAGCAGTCGACAAGCGTTTTTAACAGTGTCGGATCATCGCAATAAGCTAATTTCGGTGGTGAACTTACTGCCTAGATCGGGTCAAGTTGTTTCTATTGATAAAGCTCAGAATCTCGGCAACCGGCTGGCTGAGTTTATCGAATCTCGTGCGACGTGGTTGCATTGGATCAATGGCTAATGCTGCGTTATCGTAAATATTTTGTTTTTTCGCTACTGTTGATTAGCTTGC
Source organism: uncultured Methylococcaceae bacterium (assembly GCA_964619885.1). Taxonomy (GTDB): domain Bacteria; phylum Pseudomonadota; class Gammaproteobacteria; order Methylococcales; family UBA1147; genus CAZUGA01. The sequence continues at coordinate 44,036 of CAZUGA010000037.1, read as the reverse complement.
TAGCGTATAGATTGCCTCATTTTCTGAAGGTAATCGAAGATACACTATACAAGCCAATCGCAATAGGCGAGGTAGCGTTAGAGGGGGCTCACACGAGTATTGCCTACCGTCTCAGCCAGGATCAATGGTTAGAATTCCCGGTGCCCGCTGCCAGCGAACAGATAAAGGTCATTAGCAACGCCAGTGTCCCACAGGTGGTGGCCGAAATTGCAGATGCAGAATGGCATTATGCTTTGCAATTCCAAATCATCGGTACTCGCGATGAAATTCTGGACGATCAGATTTACCATCACCGTTCTCATATTACACGTTATATCAACCAGACTGGTGACGGTGGTCAATTACGCTCTTATTTTCTCGATCCGTCTATTTCTATAGCCGATGGCCGACAAATGTTGCTCGATATAGCGGATCGCAGTGACGTTAAATTATTCCGCCTGCGCCTACATAGTAGATCTGAGGATATTCATTTTGTAGTCGCTCGAGCCTATGCCCCGGAAAAGGTAGCGGGACATAAATTGGCGGCTTCCTGGCAGCGAATGAGTGAGCGGAAAAAAGAAAATCTGGCAAAAGGCAATGTGTACCCGTCGCATCTCCTCTCAACCGTGGAAAAACGGAATTTGTTGCACAAACAATGGCGGCCTATGGGGCCTGTTGGCGTGGATGGAACTCACTATTTTCCCAAGATGCTCTACTCTTTTAGTGGGCAGGAAAAAGAAAACTTCAAAGAGGAAATTTTGCCAGTGGGGTTGGAGATAGATACTTTTCACCATGGGGTTGTTCCTATACCGGAACACGGTGGAGAGTTGCGCCTGGAATTCCGCGTCGTAGCCGAAAATTTGCCTGATCAGGATCAGACTATTCGACTCAGCTGGTTTGGACGAACAGCCAAACGATATTGGCAGAATTCCATAGCCTACCCGGGAGAGTCGGAATTTTCAACGGTCGGTCAGGTAGAGGGCGGTTACCTGTTGATCGAATCACCGATAGCGTTAATTGCGCGTGCTTACTTGCGAACGTATAACGGTGAAGCGGAGATTACGCCTGAGTTATTGTTAAACAGGCTGTATATAGGCACACCCGAGTTGCCGGTTGAATATTCAATTCATCACAGTGGTGGCAATCCGACACCGCTTCGTATTGACCTACGGCGGTCGTTCGAGATAAACCAAAACGAACAGTCTGATAATTCCCAGGTCGACTATCAATTGCTCGATGAGGAACATAGGGTTATATTAACCGGCGCATTAAAATTACCAGATCAGGTGTCATTCTTTGACCGTTTACGCGGTGGATCTGTCGAATACCGTATTAGCGATCCAATACGCCATTACTTGCTTATTCCTCCTGATGCTTCGCAGATAAGATTGAGTCATTCGGCATCTGCAATGGTTAATGTATACAACCGTCCGTACTTGCTGCCCAAAATTACGCGGGTTCCAGAGGATGCTTTTCCAGTCTGGGCTGATCCGCAGCCCCTGCCGTCATGGTTTTTATTGAAGCCTACCAACGCACGCGAATTAACCATCGCGCAGCAATCCGTTTTGCTCTTGGGTCAGAGTCGTCCGCCGCTGGAGCGAGTCGGCTCCCTCAATGATAGTGATGAATGGGAATATTATAAACCAGAGATAAATCAGGGTTCAGATTTTCTGTTCGTACCGCTTGAAGTAACGAGTGGATCTGATCCTAATCGGGATCAGGCTTTGGCATCGATATTCTGTGAGATTCCCTCTGGTGTTGATGTTTCCGTGAAGCTGAAAGCACATGGTGGCCTGAGATCGATTAAGCCACAGCTTGTGCATCTTCAGAATTCGGTGAAGCGATTTGAATTAAATGTTCTTCTGGATGCGCAAAAACTTCATCATACCAATCGAATCGCACGACACGGTATCACCTATTTACCCCGACTGAGCACCGGAGGGCACCGGCTACATTTGGAAACCGATTCTTCGTCCCGTTTTTTTATGAATCATATAGCGAATTGTAAGGGAATTTCTTACTCAAAGCGGAGAGTACACCGTATTGGTCGTCGAGGGCTAAAATTTATTTTTCATAAAAAAACCGTAGGAAAGGAAGTTCTTTCTGGGCGCATTTATAGCGAAAATGACTCGACCGCGCGAACCGTTTTTGATATCGATATCGAAAATATCAAGCGCTCCGTAATGAACCCGTATCCGGGTTGGACTTTCCAAAAGCGGCATTTTGACGTCGGGCCAGTAGAAGGTATAGCTGCGTATGTTCTACAGGGGACGCCTCGAACATTAAATTCCGGACAATCGTTCTTTATCCCATTCGCTGAAGATCTTCCGCCCGGGGATTATCGAGTGTCATTTTCGAGTCCAGATATGGCGAACGGTTATTTATCGTTGGCAAGCCGACAAGCGGGAACAGGCCAACAGCATTGGATCTATAAAGATACTACAGTCTCGGTAGATCTACATTAGATTGCGCCGGCAGCTAGCGGATTTCATGCTGTGAAATTTTTTACCCGATTCATTCTAGTTATCCTGTTCGCTACCCCGCTAGGGGTATCGGCGGGTATCGATCAGAATCAAAGGGCCTTAAGTGAACAATCGGATCGCGCATTACGTTGGGACAATATCTCGGCGGAACCGGTGTGGATCGATGGTATCTCCCCAGAAACCAATAGCGATTGGGGTATGGATTCGGTGCATCTTGACGCGACAAGTCATATAACGCTGCGGTTACCAATAAGCAGTGAATTACGTTTGTTCAATCCAGATGATGGACTGAAGGAAGAAAGCCTGGAAATTTCCTTGTCAGACGGTAGTGGATTATGGATAGAGCATAAGCCGTTGCGTGCTATCGACGGTAAATCCTTATTAATTCGATCACACTACAACAAACCATTGCTCGCGCGTATTTCTACAACCGCTTCGCGATCGAATTCGATCGATTTTGCGGTATTCCTGGCGCGGCGGGAAGACGTCACGCCCCACCTGAATTATACCTATCCGCTGCCACTTGGCGAATCGGCAGTTTCGTTGCGACGGAGCAAGGATATTGTCGGAGAACAATATTGGCGGCTAGATGCATATTCGCAAAACAGTATCGAAATTCAAGGTCCGGTCAGTATTCAACTCAACAGCCATCTGATATATCCGGGTACAGAGCAACGATTGATTCAAGATTATCGAATCCAGGTTAAATTGGATGGTTGGCATGACAAATGGATTGAATCGTCGACTAGCGCCGAAACATCGTTTTCCATTTGGGTAGATGGGCAACCCACGGTGTTGGGACATCGCCAAATAGATTATTTTGATGTGCCTGACGGGAAGCACCAAGTGTCTATTAGCGCAGATCGCCCCTTACTTGTGCGTCCGGTGCAATTGGCCAAATCCGATTTTCTATTACCGGATCTGAATCAGTCGAATTTAACTTTGGTTAATGATAACAGGGACTTTGCCGGTCAGTGGGGACTGTCGATTTGGTCACTTAATGATAAAGAGCTCAAACAAATTAGTCAGAAGCCGGACTTAGCGCTGGTTGACCGGCTTTTCGTCGCCGAGCGGATGGTTCGTGATAATAGTTTTCGCAATGGCGGATTAGTCGGCAGTAGCTACCTGTTGCATTCAGCCCTGACACAATTCGAGGCTCAGGAGGTGCAAAAGCAAGCCCATCGTTTGGCTGGATTTAGAACCTCCTATCGCAATCTTTTACCGCTGAAAAAATTGCAAAACCGCTCGCACGAAACAGCATATTTTATACCTAGACAGCTTAGGGCTTTAGGCCAATCAGAGCAGCTTGCAACAATATCAGAGCAACACCTGGAAGAATGGTTATCGCGTAGCGTGCTTGGGCATTTTGATACCCTGCCAAACAGAAAAAGCGATGACGTACTTATTTACCGATTGCCACCGAGGACCGCATCAACCGAACTGCGCATTGCAGTAGACAAAAACTTTCAACAAGATCAAGGCATATTTTGGTTGCAGATGGATAATTTCAAGCCACTCAGGATTCGAATTACCAATGCAGACAAAAATGCTATCTACGAACTGAAAACTAATCCAGCCGATGCCGCGTTGGATCAATTAATGAAGCGGCATAATCTTACAGGGCAGCCGACGCTGAGTGGCGCCTTTGCTGCGTTGCGGAAACCGGCTCCATTGATTTCTGCTGGGACATTCGAATTGTTTGTTCCGGCAGCAACTCGCGAGATTCGAGTTTGGCAAGATGTAAATGCGAAAACTCCGGTGAGAGTTGCTCTGCAATATCGCGCCGGTAAAACGTTTAGCGTCGGTGAATCCTCATATTCGGGTTTATTGGAGCAGATCGGTCGCCAAACCGCATACCAATATTTTTATGCGGCGTTGATCGGGAAAGGCGAAGATAACAATATGGGGCAACGGGTGCTAGAGAACCTTTGGCTACCATTGATTCGCCGGTTGCGAGCGCGTTCTTTGCGCTATAACGCGTCCATTGCGACATATCAGTTACCGAGTCGAAAAACTTTCAATAATGATGGGTTGCAGGAGCAAAAAATATCCGCGTTATGGGAAGAACGAAAGGGCAACTGGATAGGCGCACTTAGAATTTGGGCTGGGATTGTCGAATCGAGCATAGGTAAAGATAAAGAAACTGCCCAACTCCGTGTGGCAGCCTGTTTATCTAACAGTGGTGAAGTTTACTTGGCAGATCGCCTGTGGCGCTATTTATCTTTATCTGAATATTCCGAAATAAGCAAGGCCGCTGCGGATAAACTCCGGTTTAATTATGAAAAGAGTGGCAATACCGAAGCGGCTGGTATGCTTGCTGCCGCAATGTTTATACATCGTCCGTCAAAGCAAACACTGACGGAACTAGTTAACCGCCATATCGCCGATGGAAAATACCAAGAGGCGTTGTTAATTGGTTTGCTATTACCACAATCTGAAAGGGATCCGGAGCAATTATTGCTTGCTTCATATCGCTTGGGCTGGTGGCAGGTGTTTAAGCAAAATCTCTCAAAAGTATCAGAACAGAAGCGATATTTTTGGACCGGACTTCTAGACCAGCGTCGAGGAAATTATTCATCTGCGCGTATCAATTGGACCAAAGCAGGGCAATCGGGCTTAAGTTGGTTGGAAACACTGGATCGAGGTCTAAATTTACGTGTTAACAAAGCAAAATTGGTCGAAGCTAACGAAAACAACAAGAAAATAATCGATGATTGGTTGGCTTGGAATCAGCCTGGATCATATGAATGGAGTAATTCAACCTTTTCTGTCCAGGATTATGCCAAGGGTGAAACCCTGCACAATATTGAACTCGATATTTTCGAACGCGCTGTTCGTGCGACCAGAAAACGTCCGGTGTCATTCAAAGTCATCGGACCGGGTCGGATAAAGATAAAAGTGCGGCCACTGCATAGATCAGCCGATACACAGCCGTTCAATGGATGGATCAGATTTAAAATTAATGGCCGCAAAAAATTTATTCCTATTTCTGGAAATGCTCCGGTCAATAATATTGTTCTGCTGGACGACGCATTGAAACCTGGACAGACCGTTAACTATGAACATAACTTAAGCCCCGGATTGAATGAAATTAGCGTTGACGGTTACTCAACGCCGTTGGTTGTCCAGTGGTACACCTCGCAGGCACGTTTACCATTATCTGTATTTCCTCGAGCTAGCCTGGATTCACTGCGAATGGCGCCGTTAGAACCTAGTGCAAGCGATGCTGAATCTAAGCAATACAGTGTGCTAGAAACAGTGAATGGACGTAGCCGTTTGACCAACCATTTGTTGCTAAATCCGGACCAGCGCCCGACGAAACAGATTGGGTCGGAGTATATGAGCAGCTTGCCACAAGAGACGAACCAAGATATTTTCGAATTGATCTATAAACAAGACTGGAATGGCGTATTAAAACTTGACTCCAATCAAACCGAAGAAGCAGCACTGTCCCAGATTACTGCGATAACCTGGCTAGTAGAAAACTATCCCAAACAAGAAAAAGACGCTTGGCTTGTAGGCGAAGAAATTGCCCGAACCTTTCCAGGTTCTAGCGAAATTCAAACGCTATGGAAGAGAATTTCAAGGCGTAGCGAATGGGTCATCGTGACGGAAGTTGCAGAAGGGCCGGGTTTGGAATTTAAAAAAATCCAAGGCTGGCAACCTGAAAGTCCGTATTTGAAAAAACGCCAAGCCCTGCTCGGGCAAATTTCAAAAGATGAGCATGTGGTTTCGGGAGCGAGTCAACTCGTACTGGCCTTCATGAATACTCAGCCGTCCAAAATTCGGTTGGATTTGATGCAACGAATGCCCGACTTCCTGCCGCCACAATCAATGACGGTGTTATATCGGCTGGACGAAGGTATCGAGCGGCGCATTGTACTTAATAGTAAAGCCAGATCGAAGCAAGTCACTGTAGCGATACCCACCGGTGAGCATCAACTGCGCTTGTCTTTGCTCCAACCCACCGCCCAAAATCAGTTTTTGGGCGTGCGTATAAAGGATTCTGCACGCGGTCCGACCGGTTTGGTCAAAGATTACGAACGCTCTTATTATAAAACCCGAGTAGGTGATCCGCTGCGCGCTCATGTGATGGGTCCAGCGTGGTTACGCATTGATGAACGGTTTGGCGGTGTCGTTTCAACACGTTACCAAAAGGTCGGGCGTGGTTGGCATGTAGCGACTATTAAACCGACTGCCGGTCAAAAAGAATCATTGGTTCGGTTATTCACACGGCGAACCTCAAACCGACCACAAAATGTTAGCCGAATCGAAGCGCAAACACCGAATGTTGCTCAGACCACCATTATAAATGTTTCCGACGCAGCGACTGCGGATGAAATTCGTATTGATGATGTCTTTGAGCTTGGTGCGCAAGAAGATGGGACTTTAGGTGTACGCACAGCCTTGGTCAGGCGTAACAATGTCGATGAAGACAATGGAGGTACGCAGCCCGAACAATTTGTGCAACTCGACGCGGCTTATTATTTTAAGCCCGAATATCGTGATTTTTATTCTGAATCAAGCTTTCTGGCCCGCTATCGTGAGCGGGGAAACCCTAGTCTGGGCTTGAAACAACGGCTAGACTTTATTAGCGATTCTTGGTTGCCTAACTTTAAATTACAGGGTGATTTTTATCTACAAGTTCCAGATAAACAGGTAGAAACGAGTGGACTGCTGCGCGGAGCGGTTTCGAAAAAAATACCAGTGACGCCAAGCACATCGTTGCATCCTTCATTGTCGGCGTTTGTGCGATATTTAAGCATATCAAACGCCGAGTGGGCCCGGCTTGGGCCACAGGCGCGGCGCCGTGTAGATCAGGATATTTTTACTCAATACAAGGGTGATCACAAATTCGGGCAAACACTATCGCTGGCATTGAAGCACAATCCGTGGTTGGACACTTTATGGTTGGTACAAGGTGCTGTGGTATCTAACGAAGATCTGAATTTGATCGAGCCCGATCATACTTCTGTGAAGGTTGGGTGGCGCCAATTATTGGGCCCGGTTGTCGCGAATCTTAGTTATCGTAGAAAATTTTTCTATATCGATAGTGACCGGCGGCGCGCGGCGCAACGGAGCCTGGCGAATTTCACATTGGATTGGGATCATTGGCTCAACGAGAAAAACTTGATTCGATTTGGCATGCAATACAGCCGTGATATAGAACGAAGTGCGGATCTGGGGTACTTTTCGGTCAGTTGGTTCCCAAGCGAGGGGCGTGGCTACCGAGACTTCCGTCCTGGCACGCCAAATTTTAGACAGTTGTTGAAATCTCGTATTCCCAGGCAACCTAATAATATTCTCGAAGATGTTGGAACTTAGCCGTAAATCGGTCAGATCATTACTGGAGTCCGGTCATGATAAATATTGGCTGCGGTTGCATGCGACCTTATTGGACCAAGTTTGCGAAGATTTTACACAGTGGCCCGCGCCGCCCGCTCCAGATCCTGAGAAAGGGCGCTCTTTGGCGGGTCAACAAGGTCAGCGCTTGGTGCAGTTTTTTGTATACGATATAGAACAAAAACTGAAACAAATTAGCGCAATGAAGCGCGATTATGCCCAATATAGTGCGGCCTACGGGCGAGCGGCCAGCGAACAGGAACGGCGCCAGATGATATTGGATTATGCCAAGAACCTGGGCGCAGGCCGTAAACAGCTTCGACAGGATAAACGGGCATTTTCAAGATGGTTTGGCCATGACGCTGTTTGCGACCGTTATCAACGTCGTCACTTAGCGTTGGAGAGACACGTCAGCTTCAGACTTGAGTGCATGGGGAAGATGGCCTCATTGGTGCTGAGCGAAGACGGCGAGATCATGGAATATAAACGGTTATGGAAACGAATGGCTTTGGAGCCCGTCGTCAAACCGATTCTTAGTTATGAGGGCGATCAACGGGTGACGACCGAGGCTTTTAGATGCCTGAGTCAAGCGTTGATGGGTATGCCCCGCGAATACCAACAAAAAAGCGTTGGCGAAGACACGCTGCAATATATTTTTCGATCGGCTCTGCAACCTACTCAGTTGGTATGGATACAATGCGAAGCTCTACAGTTACTACAAAGTTTGTCTCCGGAATCTTTGGAGCGTGCTTTGCACAAACGGCTGTCACAACCTTTGCAGGACGAAGATATATTCTTTCGCCGCCGGGCTGTAATAATTATGGGTGACAATTTTACCAATTTAGCGCAATTGGAGGATCTTTTGCCGATCGTTTGTGATGATCCTAGCCCGTTTGTACGACAAGCGGTCGCAGAAATCCTTCCGCAAGCGTCATTCACCAATATGCAGCGCTATCTTCGGCTTTTCGTATTGGACGATAGTATTGTGCAAGTTCGAGCAGCAGGTTTGCTGTCCTTGGTCAGGTTGATCAGCCATGATTCTAGCTTTGAATTTGCGCTGCAATTGTTACTCGATAGTTTAACCCAGGAGGTTGACGATTTCGCGTTACGGGTTGGACTAAAAACTGCGCTAGGATGTTTTGCGGGATTACTGAAAACAGGGCGTCGTGATCGGATTGATTTATTTTACCGCGAAATTTTACCGCGGGTAGAAATACTCCATCAGAAAGCCGATTCTCTATCTGTTCGGCGATGGGCTAGCCAAACAAGAGAGAGGCTTTGGTGTTTAAATAATGCCGAGGCGCGAACCTGCTATCGAGAATTAAAAGCAACTGTTGGGCAGGTTAAGCCTGGACGATCACGTCGTTTGCCGAAGAAATTTTCAGATGTGGCCGATCCAACCCTGGGACGGGTCATGTCCGTGCTGGCACAAGATGATTTTGGATACGAAGTCGAAACTAGTTGGTTTGGACGGTTTTTGACGCGTGGACACATTTTTGGGTTCAGGTTTTGGCGCCTGATCTATGAGTGCCGCAATCCATCGCCGGATAAAAGACAAGCCCATTCACACACTACAGGCAGGCAATTTTATGGGGCCATACGTGCGCCATCTACGATCGTATCCGAGCTTGCCGAAACCAGAGTACCCGGAGAACCACTCTATATTTCGGAAGAAGATGGTTGGCGGGGGTATCTCCCATTGGTAGACGAAGTGATTTCCGCGCTTCCCAGAAATTTTTCCGGCCAACCGATCTATCTTTACAGCAGTGAAGGCGTCACTGAAGTCGTACCGCCCCGTTCTTGCATTACTCGGGTTCGGGCATGGTTACAGTTGACCTTGAATTTTCGCCATTACGCTAATTTGCGCAATTGGAAAGAGGATGGTCAGGATTCGCCCGATAGCTATTTACAGGCTTTGCATGCGCTCGGAATCAAGATCCTTTACAGGGGGCACGCGACAGATGCAGGTACCGTATCTGAAGACCCTGCGGTTAGGCGTTTTTTCCCGGCAGGATTTTTGTTACCGGATGAGCAAGTTTGGTCTAGATTCCGCGATTATTTTTTTTCCATCTACGAAAATTCGCTGTATGAATTGGCTATATTTTTGGCGGTGGTTATTTCCTATTTTGTCGGAAAACATATTTATCAATACCGTAAAATTCAGGTCGCGCGTCGCAGCATACCTTTAGTTGTAGGGGGATGGGGTACACGGGGTAAATCGGGAACAGAACGGATCAAGGCTGCATTATTAAATGCGCTGGGTTATGCCATGGTTTCTAAAACATCGGGTTGTGAAGCAATGTTTTTGCATGCGCATCCCTATGGTGATGTCAAAGAAATGTTCTTGTTTCGTCCGTACGACAAAGCGACTATATGGGAGCAGCACAATTTGGTATGTCTGTCCGAAAAGTTGGATTGCGAGGTATTCCTTTGGGAATGTATGGGTCTGACACCGTCTTATGTAGAATTATTACAGCGGCAGTGGATGCGCGATGATATTGCAACCATCACCAATACCTACCCGGACCACGAAGATTTGCAGGGACCGGCTGGAATCAACATTCCGCAAGTGATGACCAATTTTATTCCGCGTAATTCAACCTTGCTGACCAGCGAGGAACAGATGTACCCGATTCTGGAATTCGCCGCACTAGAGCTTAATACAGAAATTCATCGAGTAGATTGGCTACAATCCGGGATACTTGCACCGGATGTTTTGGATCGATTTCCCTACGATGAACACCCTTGCAATATTGCACTGGTTTTGTCTATGGCTGATGAATTGGAGATCCCCCGGGATTTTGCCTTAAAGGAGATGGCGGACCGTGTGGTTGCCGATTTGGGGGTACTCAAAACTTATCCGTGTGCAGCTTGGCGTACCCGGAAATTGGAGTTTGTAAATGGGATGTCGGCGAATGAACGATTTGGTTGTTTGGGGAATTGGACCCGCTTGAAATTCGATAAGACCAATCTGGAAAAAGACCCGGGGTTATGGATTACTGTAGTGATCAACAATCGAGCCGATCGTATCGCAAGATCCCGTGTTTTCGGCAGCATAGTGGCCAAAGATATTTGTTTCGACCGGTGTATATTGATAGGGAATAATTTGGCTGGCCTTAACGGATATATTCGGGAGTCTTGGGCTGAATGGATTGCAGAAGTTAACTTGGTTGGTGATCAGGACGAATCACCCAAGGAAATCTTACATGCAATGGCGCAACGTTTTCGCGTGCCATTCCGGGAGGATTTGCTGCTAACGCGTCTTAGGACCATGCTAGAACCGGTCTGTAATTCAGAAGATATCGAAAGTTTATGCGAATTGTGGCAGCAAAGTGAACAACTGGAACAACGATTGAGTCAGGCGGAGATAACTTGTGCGCCGGAGATATTAAAGTATTTACGTTGCGATATTGATTTATTGGAAAGCTATCAGGGTTTTGTCAATAAACTTGATGCTGCATCGGCAAATATTTCTACGGGCCTCAATGAAGAGTTTCGTGACTTGCTTTGGAATTGGTTTCAACGGAAACTATTTACCGTGGAGGATTATTATGCAACAGGAAACAAAGTCATAGAACACATTTGCGATGAAACGCCACCAGGATTTTACAATCGTATTATCGGAATGCAGAATATCAAGGGTACCGGTCTTGATTTTGTCTATCGGTGGCAAGCCTGGGAAGCTTGCTATAGAGCTTGTGAACAATTAGCCGATTCAGATTCTAAAATTGCAGATAAGGGGCTTCGCGCGTTGGCATCGTTCCAAGAATATGGTGTTGTATGCGAGGAAACTGTCCGTGATACCGTAACCCAGGTAAAGGATAGTGCCATTGCTCAAAATGAACGCTATCAGGCAGAACTAAAATTGATTACCCAAAATTTGGATAACGCTTTGGCAAAGGCACGTTCGCAAATGACGGTTGTGCAAAGCAATAACAAATTTTCCAAAATAATAGAATTTCTGGAGGCCTTTTTGGACGCGGGTGACGCGGTGAAACGACGCAAAAAGGCCAACCGAATTTATCAAGACATGGCGGCCGAACGGATCAGTCATGATCGAGCGGTATTGGAATTGCAAGCCCTGAACAAGCGGCAAAAAGGCGGTTGGTTGGCAGCAGGTTTCCGAAAAACCTTCAAACGATCTTAATTTAGAGGGGTATGCTTTTGATTGTCCGAAGGTGTCCGGTTGGAACGTGAATTTGAAAGATGAGAGCAATTTGGGTTAAAAATTTTTTGGGCACCGCGTGTATTTTTCTGCGTCAATTTAATGCCAAAAACGCGTTATCCTTTTTCGTAATCGGCTTTTTGCTGTCGGGCTGCGGTGGTAAATCTATTTCACTCGATGAAGTATCGGATAGTGTAAACGCCCGTAGCGGTTATCAGTTGACTGAGAAAACTGAACCTAAAACATTGAAATTGCCAACGGGAATTGATCTGGCTAAAGGAATAACCGAGGACGATGCAATCAGATTAGCGTTATGGAACAATGCGGTTTTTCAGGAAACATTGACCGATTTGGGTTTGGCCAATGCCAATTTGTTACGCGCCGAGATTCTACCCAATCCGAATTTGTCCCTTTTTTTTCCGCTTGGCCCCAAGCAACTGGAATTTACAATTCGTTATCCACTCGAATCATTGTGGCTTAGACCACAACGTATTGATATTGCAGAATTAGAATTAGAGCGGGTCACGAAAAATTTGGTGCAAAATGGACTGGATGTAATTCGTGACGTCAAATTGGCTTTTGCAGAACTTCAGCTTGCCCAAATGCGCGCGAATATTGCTGATCAATCAGCCGATGTACTCGCGCAGTCTGCCGCGTTGGCCGATGCTCGTTATCGAGCTGGCGAAGTGAGCGAATTGGATGTAGCGACCGCCACCAACACCGCGCTACAGGCCAAGCTGGAGGCATCCCTACTCGTCTATGAAATTACCGTGACCCATGAAAGTTTACGGCGGCTTACAGGTTTAGCGTTTTCGGAGGTCAAATTTATCCAGCCTGATTCGTATTACCCGCCCGTTTTATCCAGAACTGTGGCTCAATTACTCGAGGATGCCCTAGCGGGTCGGCCGGATTTGCGCGCTGCTGAAATTGCAATTGAAGTTGCTGGAGAAAATGCAGGTTTGGCTGAATCCGAAATTTATACTTTGACCGGTATGTTTGATTCGAATAGCAAAGGCTCAGAAAATATGTTTGAGGTGGGGCCGGGAGCTGAGCTCCCTATACCGATATTTGACCGTAACCAAGCCGGGATTGCGCGCAGTAAAACTCAACTACAAAGAGCCGGTCATCGTTACGCCGCGCTACGCGATCAAATTGCTATGGAGGTTAGGCAAGCATTCGCGCGATATCTACAGGCTAAACAAAGTATTCTGGCCTGGCGTGATGAAATGAAGAAGCCGTTGGAAAGGACTGTGGAACAGGCCAATAAAGCATACGCAGCAGGAGAGACGTCGATGCTCCCAGTATTAGATGCAACCTGGAATTTGTTCGAAGCCAAGCGCCGCGAAGCGGAATCCATTGCTGCATTAAGGCGAGCCGTTGCTGAATTGGAGCGAAGTTTGGGTGGGCGGTTGGATTTAATCTTGGTACAAAAATAGGAGTTAAAATCGAAAAATGAAGCAGATGAACCGATTTGTCATTATGATTTTCATCCTATTCTTGTGCAAAACAGTGGCGCTGGAAGCTGCGTCAAATAGCAAAACAAATCCCCCAGCCGTGGTTGATAAACCGGGTGATGAATTAAGCTTAAACAGAATAAAACTGACTACAAAAGCAGAGCAGCGTTTGGGGATTAAAACTGTCCCTGTCGTGCAGCAACCGGTGCTGCGTTATCGAAAGTATTCTGGGGAAATTTTATTGCCCGCGATTAGTGCGGATAACCTTTCAAAACAGGGTAACGACAGCCAATCGGTCCAAGGCATTACAGCAATAATGAATCCTTCTGAGCTGGTGCGCATTGCTGAATCCCAGATCGATGCCGATGGCCGCGTCAATGCGGCGGTTGTGCGGTTAAACAATGCTAAGATTTCACTTAAGCGGGCGGAAAAACTGGTCGCGGATCGAGCAGGGAGTCAGAAGAGTTTGGATCAGGCGCGAGCCGACTACGCCATAGCGGCCGCAGATTTACAAACCATGAAAAACCGCCGAGCATTGCTGGGGCCGCCTGCGTTAGCTACAAATACTCGAGAGGACTTGTGGCTTAGGGTATCGGTCTTCGTCAACGACGTTGAAGATCTGGATTTAAGCGCACCTGCACGTTTGGGGCGGTTGGGGGCGAACTTGGATGCGACAGCTTTTCAAGCGATGCCCATTTCTGCCGCACCACAATTTGCCCGCGCAGATGCCTCTACCGTGGATGTTTTTTACCAAGTGAGTAATCCAAATGGAAAATTCAGACCCAATCAACGGGTTGGGGTGGAGATACCACTGATCAAACAAACCGATGGAAACGTAGTGCCATGGTCCGCGATATTGCGCGATGTACACGGAAATTCGTGGGTGTATGCCAAGATAGACGATTTAACATACGCGCGCTTACGGACGCGTGTGCTCTACATTCAGGACGGTCTAGCCGTGTTGGACAAAGGTCTAGCAATCGGTACACCGGTGGTTACGACCGGTGCGGCGGAATTGTTTGGAACCGAATTCGGCGTCGGTAAATAATTATGCTCAGCTGGATAATTTCCGCTGCGTTACGCCTGCGTGTATTGGTCGTCGTTGCCGCAATATTACTAACCTTTGTCGGTGCCAATTTGGTTCGTGAGATTCCGCTCGATGTATTCCCGGAGTTTGCCCCTCCTTTGGTGGAAATTCAAACAGAGGCACCTGGGCTGTCGACTGAAGAAGTTGAAAGCCTAGTCACCTTGCCGTTGGAGTATGCATTGAATGGCACGTCATGGTTAAAGACCATGCGGTCAAAGTCTGTGCTGGGTTTATCGTCCATAAAATTGATATTTCAGCGTGATACCGACTTAATGCGAGCCCGGCAACTGGTCCAAGAACGTCTTGCAATTGCAGCCGGACGTTTACCCTCGGTTGCCAATACGCCGATTATTTTACCGCCATTATCGTCTACCAGTCGCGCGTTAAAGATCGGAATTTGGTCGGAGACATTGGATCAAATGGCGCTTAGTGATTTGGCTTTGTGGACCATACGCCCACGTTTGATGGCGGTTCCGGGGGTTGCGAATGTAGCTATTTGGGGACAGCGCGACCGTCAATTCCAGGTATTGGTTGATCCGGATCGATTAAATGCGTTGAATGTATCTTTGACTGAAGTGATTAACGCGGCCGGTGGGGCGGCGGTGATTTCCGCCGGTGGTTTCATGGATACCCCCAATCAACGTATCGCGCTAAGGCATCAGGCCACAATCGAATCACCCGAGGAACTAGCAAGAACTGTAGTTCGTTTTAGCAACGGGATACCCCTGCGCTTAGGCGATGTTGCCGATGTTGTCGTAGGGTATCCTCCCCCGATTGGAGATGCGGTGATCAATGATGGTCCTGGCTTGCTGTTGATCGTCGAAAAGCAACCCTGGGGTAATACTCTGGATGTCACCCGCAATGTAGAGGCGGCGCTTGAGACCCTGAAACCGGGTCTCGAAAATGTTGAAGTGGATTCGACAATTTTTCGTCCTGCGACATTCATAGAGCAATCGATTGATAATCTGGGTAATGCATTGTTGGCCGGATGTGTGCTAGTTGTGATCATTCTGGTTATTTTTCTGTATGACTGGCGCACGGCGGTGATCAGCTTATCGGCGATTCCCTTATCGTTGCTTGCCGCTGGGGTCGTGTTGTACCTCTGGGGTAGTACGATGAATACCATGGTGTTAGCCGGACTGGTTATTGCTGTCGGAGAAGTGGTGGATGATGCGATTATAGATGTCGAAAACATCTCGCGGCGTTTGCGTTTAAATCGCCTTAAAGATTCTCCGCAATCGCCGTTTAAAGTCGTATTGGCAGCTTCACTCGAGGTTCGCAGTGCGGTTGTGTTTGCCAGTATGATTGTGGTGTTGGTATTTCTCCCGGTTTTTTTTATGGGGGGCTTGGCGGGTACGTTTTTCCGTCCGCTAGCCTTCTCGTATGTGCTCGCGATAATTGCATCCTTGTGTGTCGCCCTGACTGTAACACCGGCGCTATGCTTGTGGTTGCTGCCAGGTGCTCCGAAACGTCGGCGCGAGCCTCCGGTTGTCAATTGGTTGAAGGACCGATACAGTGCGGTTTTACCGCGCTGTGCGGGGAGCGTCCGTTGGGCAGTAATTTTATTGGCATCGACGTTCGTTTTGACCGGTCTGGCGCTGACCCAATTGGGAGAGGAGTTTCTACCCAATTTTAAAGAACGCGATTTTCTGATGCATTGGGTTGAGAAACCAGGGACTTCACTCGAAGCCATGCGTAGAATCACCATTAGCGCGAGTAAAGAACTCAGAGCCATTCCGGGGGTACGCAATTTTGGTTCTCACATCGGGCGCGCGGAAGTCGCCGATGAGGTGGTCGGGCCAAATTTTACCGAGTTGTGGATCAGCCTTGATCCGGACGTGGATTATGATTCGACGCTGACAAAAGTCCAAGAGGTGGTAGACGGCTATCCAGGACTGTACCGCGATGTATTGACCTACCTGAAAGAACGAATCAAAGAAGTTCTAAGCGGTGCCAGCGCGACCATAGTGGTTAGGGTTTTTGGACCGGATATGCAGGTGCTTCGTGAAAAAGCCCAAGAAATAGCAACATCGATCAAATCGGTGGATGGGGTTGTGGATCTCAAGGTCGAACCGCAAGTCTTGGTACCACAAATTCAAGTTCGAGTGGATAACGATGCCGCGGCTCAATTTGGTTTAACTCCGGGGCAAATTCGTGAGTCGATCAACACTTTAGTCAAGGGTCGTCTGGTCGGCGAGCTCTACCAACAACAAAAGGTAATTGGTATTTCGGTATGGGGCGAGCCCAAAGTACGGTCTGACTTGAACGCGCTCAAGGAATTACGCATTGAAACAGCGTTAGGAACGCCGGTTGCGCTAAAAACGGTCGCCCAAATAGAAATTGTCCCAACACCGAATACGATAAAGCGCGAAGGTGCCTCGAGGCGTATTGACGTGACCTGTAATGTTCGGGGTAAGGATTTGGGTTCGGTTGCTGCGGAGATTGAAAAACGATTGCAATCGATCTCTTTCCAGCAAGGCTACCATCCCGAACTATTAGGTGAATATGCGGAACGCAAACAAGCCAGTCAAAGGTTGATGATGTTATCGTTGATCGCATTGATTGGGGTTCTTGCGTTACTGCACGTCGAATTCGGTTCGACTCGATTGGTCCTGTTGATTGGTTTGACCCTGCCATTTGCATTGATCGGCGGGGTGATAGGCGCATTTTTAAGCGGAGGTGTTTTGTCGCTGGGTTCTTTGGTGGGTTTTGTGACGGTATTAGGCATTGCCGCGCGCAATGGAATCATGTTGGTCAGCCATTTTGAGCATTTGCAAGAATTTGAAGATGAGCGCTTTGGTTTGGGTTTGGTCGTTCGTGGTGCGAAGGAGCGTTTGGTACCCATATTAATGACAGCATCGACTGCGGGTCTGGCCTTATTACCGATTATTTTCCAAGGTAATTTGCCGGGTCATGAAATCGAATACCCAATGGCAGTTGTCATTGTTGGAGGCCTGGTGACGTCGACGATACTCAATTTGTTTTTGGTGCCACCGTTGTATCTGGCATTCGCCGAAGCAAAAAAACAACCCTAATAGGCACTCTCCAATCTGCGTGCTTGCGCGAAATCAACGGACAATCTATAGGGTTCAAGGGTTCTGCATCTACCATGAGGCGAAATATTCTTTCTCAAAGATGTAGTCTGTCCCGGTAATTTTACACCATCTTCTTATTTATCATTTCACCGATAGTCTGCGTCATAAACGATATTGTAACTGCCAGCTATCCATGTTACTCCGCGTTCTGCAAACTATTTGGATTGCGTCACTACCTCGATGGCAGGATGTCATCAAATCTAAGCTATAAAGGAGATGTTTCTTATGGCAAAACGATATCATTCCAGTATTTATGATACTTCACAGCGATTTCGACAACGTCTAGGAACCACACTGTTGGCGGCCTGTTTTTGTGCCACCAATGTTTATGGGGATGCTGATTCCGGCAACCCGTTCCCACCCGACCATGATCCGTCAAGGTTCACTGAATTAGTGACAGGAGATCTACCCGAAGGACTCCCCGATGCAAACCAAGCCGCATTCGAAGGAGGTGTTACCGAATCCGTTGCCGATACGGAACACAACAACGTGTTACCGGAGGAACAACAACGCGATGACGGTAAATTTAATATTCCAACCAACGGTGCTCCGAGTCCATTGTTTGGCGCACAAGCATTTAGCCAAAAGATGTTACGCTTTGAGGAGTTTGGCACAAAGCGATTGAAATTTAAAAAACGACGCCCGCGCAGATGGCGGTCGTTACCCGCTCCGAAAGACGCTCAGAGTGCGCCAAAAAGTAAAAAGCTTGACCGCTTTCTCAAACAGCGCATTTGGCCTACACCGACGAAGTTCTCGAATACCAAGGATCTCAATCCATGGCAATCCGAGATCGAATCGTTTTTGGGTCGTCGTTTGGATGATCCTCCCGCTGAAGGACGTCCCCCTGGTCAGGGTTGGTCACACCAGCGTTGGGATGAATTTAAACCGGAAGTGTATTTTCAAACGGCTCAGGCTGGTGCGCGGACGAATGGTGGAATGCGCGATAGAAAGCAACGACACAAATATAGAAAAGGCGAGTTTGGTAAAAAGGGGTTATACCATAATACCGCCGGTGCTCCTGGTTTTGACGGCACGACCGATGGTATCGATGTAAAATTCCATCCGAATATGCCGGTTCAGGAATCGACGGCCCTTTGGACCTTCGACGGTACATTCCCGCCTAAGCTTCTAAATGTTCGTTACGGAGAATCGGTATTGATGCGTCATTACAATGCGCTACCGATTGATGTGGCCGCCAACAAAGGATTTGGCGTGCACACGATTACCACTCACGAGCATAACGGTCATAACCCCGCAGAAAGCGATGGTTATGCCAATAGCTTTTACTTTCCCGGGCAGTATTATGACTATCGGTGGCCCATGGTCATTGCCGGTAATGACTCGATCAATACCGATGCCAGTGATCCCAGAGCGGGTGCGCCGGATGGTCGCGGTGGTATCAAGAAATTGCCGGGCGATTGGCGCGAAACTATGAGTACGCACTGGTTCCACGACCATATGCTGGATTTCACCGCGCAAAATGTCTACAAAGGCAATGTTGCGATGATGAACTATTACAGCGCGCTGGATCGCGGTAATGAATCTATCGATGATGGGGTTAATTTGCGCTTTCCCAGCGGTACCGCGTTGGATTGGGGAAATCGTGATTATGACGTCAATCTGGTTTTGGCGGAAAAAGCCTGGGATCGTGAAGGTCAACTTTGGTTCAATCCTTTTAATCAGAATGGTTTCATCGGCGACGTGATGACGGTCAATTGGTTATTCAAACCGTATATGGATGTTCGTTCGCGCAAATATCGTTTTCGCTTGTTGAACGGTTCGGTTTCGCGCTATTTCAAAGTGGGATTGATGGATGAACGAGGTAATCCTGTACCTTTTTATATGATCGCGAATGACGGCAATATTATGGAACATACCGTCTATTTTGAGAATGGTGAATTGCCAACCCAGGGTATCGCGGAACGTTATGACATCATTATCGATTTCAGCAAATTCAAACCAGGCGACAAGCTTTATATGGTCAATTTGCTGCAGCATAAGGATGGTCAAGCGACGGACAGGGCGATTGCGATGGCGGATATCGCAAGTGGCAACTATTCACCAAAGACCAAGGACGATGACGGTGATGGCAAAGCCGATCGCTGGGTCGGTGGTGATCCGGTCGTTGGTAAATTCATGGAATTCCGGGTACATGAATACAATGGTAAGGATCGCAGTATGAATCCTGCTGAGTACGTGGCTGGAAAGCAGCAAATGATTCCACTGCGAAGACCCAACGAAGAGGAGCTTGCCAACGCCCTTCATCGGACTTTCGAGTTTGAAAAACAACCAACGGATGATGCGCCATGGTCTATGGAAACCGATGGTGGTAAAGGCTTTGGAATGGATCCTCGTCGCCTTTCGTCTGCGCCCAGTAAAGACTCAGAAGGCCTGGAGGTTTGGCGATTGGTCAACAGTGGCACATGGAGCCATCCGGTCCATATCCATTTCGAAGAGGGTATCGTGCTGAGACGAAACGGCAAAGAACCACCGGAATGGGAAAAATGGGCGCGAAAGGATGTGTACCGTATCGGGCCTCAGCCTGACAGCGGCGACGTGGTTGAATTGGCGCTGCGCTTTCGGGAATTTGCCGGAACCTTTATGGAGCATTGCCACAATACCCAGCACGAAGACCATGCCATGCTATTACGTTGGGATATCGAGCATCCCGGGCAGGTTAAGCTGATGCCAACACCATTGCCCAGTTGGGATGGTGTAAGCTACGTGGATACGGTGGCGCTGCCGACCGCAAGATTAGGTGATGGCGTTGGACAGTACGGTCCGAGGTTGGATCCCGTATCGGTGTGGGTCAGGGATGCAGTGATCGGTGAATTGGACAATGTTCGTGACAATCCAATCGGTGACGCGCTCACTATTCCAGAGCCGGATAATGAACGTGGTACCGTGACTTTCCCGCTCACCAAAGGAACCAATGTTGATGCTGAAGGAAACGAAACAGATGTATGGTTTTTCCTGCATGACGTGAGTGATGAGAAGTTGGCGGATGAGTTGGGGCTAGCTTGGGCCGGTGCGTTGGCCAAAGCGCCTGAAGCCGCGACCTCCGAAGCCAAAGTTTCGGAAAATGGAGACTGGACCTTCATAGGCGATTTACCCAATCCGGTATGGGCCAGGGACGAGAATCCTGAGGGTATACCAAATGTTGATGACAATAATACCTACTCGCCGCTTCGCCGCGTTAACTTTGGCGGGAAAGACGTGGTATTTAACGCGATCATCATCAAGTGGGGTGACAACCCTTGGGAACATAACAGGATCGACGAAAGTTGTTTGAGTTTCCCAGATCTTCCGGCAAATACGAAGTGTTTTTATAATGGAAGAGAATGGGGGGCCTTACATGCTTCAGGGCATGTGCTTGAGCTGGTGACCGAAGGAGAAAATCCTCATGTAACGATGAAGTTGCACAAATCTTGGTCTGGAGAAGGCGATTACCTGCCGTACTACATCGTCATGGATACTTATCCGTTTGGACCGTCGATGGCAATGGGCGTGCCTTATGTACCCAAGCATAAATTCTTGGCGGCTGCTGCTGTACCGTTGATTCAATTCCTGCCACCTCAACCGATCCGCGATTCTTATCCAAGGACACCTGAGGATGGCAATGGCATATTGGGTGGTGGACCGTTCGGTAGTCAGGTTGGAGTTCCTTCCTACTTTATGCCTGAAGACGATTACAGCCCAATGTGGCACATCGGTTTCGCGCATTGGCTGACGCCGGCGACGGATAGTGTCGGGGTTGTTAAGGGCCTTGAGCAGCTTAAAGAATTACGTGCTGATGGTGTTCTGGAAGTTATAGAATGGCCACCCGCGGTGGCCGCGCCGAATATCGGCAATAACAACTATAACTTTGACAACCTAGAATCACCGCACGTCGTCAACTGCCCAACACCATTTACGATTGATAGCGCGATCCATCGGGTGCGTGGACTACTCGATCAAGGAGGTGAAAATCTGTAGTTCTCATATGAGCTAAAACATTAGGAATGAATCCGCGGTGAGCAGAAGTTTGTTCACTGCGGATTCTCTTTAGAAAATACAACTTTTCTATGAGAATGACTATGCGCAAATACAATTGGGTGGCGGCCATCGCCCTATTGGTTTTCGGAAACCTAAATATCGCTAGTGCTGCTTCACCTTGGGGGGCTAATTATTTCCCCAATGTCCCGCTGATTACCGAACAAGGTGAAACGGTTCATTTTTTTGACGATCTGATAAAAGACAAGATCGTTGCAATCAATTTCATTTATACCCATTGCAAGGATTCATGTCCACTGGAGACCGCTCAATTGATGCGTGTGCAGAATATACTGGGGAATCGCTTGGGAAAGGACATATTCTTCTATTCAATTACGATCGATCCCGAAAACGATACGCCAGAAATTTTAAAGCAGTACAAGCAAAGATTTCGTGCCAACTGGACCTTTTTGACCGGTACTGAGAGCGATATCGTCCTGCTGCGCAGAAAGTTGGGACTATACGTAGAGGAAATCCAGGATGGTTCCAATAACCATAATGTCAGTTTAATCATTGGCAACCAGAGCACCGGGCGTTGGATGAAGCGGTCGCCGTTTGAGAATCCTCATGTACTGGCGGATCAGCTGACTAATTGGCTGACCGACTGGCGGGTGGCTCAGCGGGGTGGAGACTATAGCCATGCGCCAGAATTACGCAGTATTTCCAGAGGTGAAGATCTGTTTCGTACACGTTGCGCGACCTGCCATTCGGTTAGCGGTCATGAGCCAGATGATGCGTTGGGTCCGGATCTAATCGCTGTAACTCAAATTCGAGATCGGCAATGGCTGCTAGATTGGTTGAAGGCTCCGGATCAGATGTTGGAGAAAAAAGATCCGTTGGCGATGGCGCTATACAAAAAGTATAACAATCTGGCTATGCCTAATATGCGTTTGAACCTAGAGGAGGCAACAGCAATACTCGAATATATTGACGACGAAACGCAAAGACAACATCGGATCAATTAGATCTCGAAAAACCCAAGAAGGGATCAGTCTATTTTATTAAGGTGTAGATCGATCAATGATATAGTTTGAATTAGCAATGCTACGAAAAACCGATTGGCAAACCGCTGCTTTTAACAGATCGTTTCTAAAATCGACGAATGCACTTAACCATTGGAAAACTTGCGCGCGCTGCGGGCGTTAATGTAGAAACGATACGCTACTACCAGCGTATCGGCTTACTTGAAGAGCCGAACAAGCCCAATTATGGATACCGGGAATACCCGGCTACGTATATTGCCCGCGTGCATTTTATCAAACGAGCACAGCAATTAGGCTTCAAGCTCAAGGAAATCGAACAGCTTTTATCGCTGGGTGACGGTCATTGCGGTGATGTGAGAGTGCTAGCCGAACAAATAAAGGCCCGAATCGAGGGGCAAATTGCAGACCTTCACTCTATTGACAGAGCGCTTAGTCAGCTCATCGATGCCTGCCTTAAAGAACACTCTACCGAGCATTGCTCGATTATAGATGCACTGTCCGATGCGATCGACATATCTTCGTAATTTTGGTGGATAACCATCGGGCTTGACACCGTATCGCAGTACGGAGTGTATAAATATTTCTCCTGACTAAAAAAGGAGAAAATTTACCATGCGAAATCGTTCTAAAAACAAATTTCTCGTGTTTCTAAGGTTTTAACCTGGATCCGTGACTTCAATGCGGTTAACAAGGTGCAAGATATTGGTTTCACAGGGAGAATAATAATTTTTAGCTTCACCCCACTGTTAAGCGAGCATTTCTTGACCGCTGTGGAATCAAAAGCTTGTGCCTTGTGCCTTGTGCCGTAGTGGAGCCACGGATTCAGGTTTAATATTAGCGGTTCTCTACAGACGCCAATTTGTCTCCGTATCATAGTACTGGATAAATACTTGCACCGAATCCAAAATTACGGGGTAGACTCATGATAAATCAACATAATCACCCAGAAAGCGATGAAATTTGTAATACCGGCCGGCGGTGTACCGAATGTTGTGAACTCATTCCAAGCGAGCCGGGTACCAGTCGGACGCGGGAGATCGGTGATGCGGTTTATCACTTTTGCGACCACGAGTGTTACCAGCGATGGATAGCGCGTGGCGCGGAAAATGTCGACCCGAATTAACCGATTGACTGACCGTCTTATTGAGATAGACATAAATATATTAAAGACCCACTTGACACCGGACTATAGTACGGATCTTAAACTGGGTTTAACGCGATTATTGAAGGAGCTTAGCCATGTCAAGCGATATTGAAAAAACATTTAAGAGGCCAAGCTGGCTCGGGGTTGGCGCGGTTCTGGCAGCCATTGGCGCATCAGCCTGCTGCATTGGGCCTTTGGTTTTGCTATCACTCGGCATCGGCGGTGCCTGGATGACCACGTTAACGTCGATGGAAGCCGTGCGCCCTATTTTTTTGATTGCCACCCTGGTTTGTATCGGGCTTGGGTTTCGTAAGCTGTATCTGGTGCCGGATAATTGTGAAACCGGTGAAGCCTGTGCTTCAGCGTCGGTTAAGCACAACCAGCGCAATATTTTTTGGGTCGGTTCCGTGATTTTGCTCGCGCTGCTGGCGTTCCCGTGGTATGCCCCATATTTTATTGAATAGGAGATGTTTCATGCGAATTATATTGAATAGATTAGTGATGACGTTATTGGTTTTGATTCCTCTGGCGTCAGTTAGTGCGGCGGAATCGCCCGCCAACCCCTCAGATATGTTCAAAACGGTCACGTTGGATGTGCAGAAAATGGACTGCCCGATGTGCAAGATCACCATCCGCAAAGCACTTGAGAAAGTGGACGGTGTAAAAGATGCCAAAGTCGATTACGACGCTAAGACGGCCAGTGTAACCTTTGACGTTAATATGACCAATATTGATGCCTTGACTCAGGCAACGACGAATGCGGGGTATCCGTCCACGCTAAAGCCAGAATAAAATGATGAAGGATTTGCGGCGACAGTTTTTTCTATGGCATTTCGTAGTGTGTTATCTGCCTCTATTATTGATCTACCTGAGCACGTGCGGCGCTGCTACGGTCTTCGGTTGGCTGACCGGTTTGCCTGTTTTGTTGATTCTCGGTTGTCTTATTGTCCCGGTATTGTACAGATGCTTGCAAAACCCAAACACCTTGCAAAGGCGACGGATGTAATCAGCAATAGCCGCAAAAGAATCCAAGTATTCGAAAAAAAATGGAGTCACCGATGTGGACCAAAGCACTTAAAATAGAAGGAATGACCTGCCCCAGTTGTGCGGCCGGAATAGAAAAAACACTGAATCAGCTCAAAGGCGTTCAGATCAAGGTCTCTTATCCGGAGGCGAAGGGCGATCTCAAGGTGAGGGGTAATACCACACTTGATTCATTGATCGAGACCATCGAAGGGAAGGGTTATAAAGTCGATCCGCTTAACGACGATGAACCGGTGATCACCGGTGCAGCGTCGGCTCAAAAAAGTAACGGTGGTGATCAACTCCATGTTGCGATTATCGGTAGTGGCTCAGCGGCCTTTGCCTGCGGTCTCAGAGCCATTGAAGAAGGCGCCCGGGTGACGATCATCGAACGGGAACCGGTGATTGGTGGAACTTGTGTGAATGTCGGCTGCGTACCTTCAAAAATCATGATCCGAGCCGCACACCTGGCCCAACATCAAAAATCCCATGCGTTCAAAGGACTGGCAAAACACACACCGGTGATCGATCGTGCCGAACTGGTCGCCCAACAACAAGCGCGGGTCGATGAATTGCGCGCGGCCAAATACGAAGATATCCTCGATGCCAAGTCTGAAATGACATTGGTCCGTGGTGATGCCCACTTTAGCGATGCGCATACCTTGATCGTAGACCAGGAACACGGCGACTATATCGAGATTATCGCCGACCGTTTCCTGATCGCCACCGGCTCGTCGCCGGCCATTCCTCCGATACCGGGACTCGCGGGAACGCCCTATTGGACGTCTACCGAAGCCTTGGTGGCTGAAAAATTGCCGGAACACCTGATTGTCATCGGTGCCGGCATTGTCGCACTGGAACTCGCACAGGCTTTTCTGCGGTTGGGATCTAAGGTCACGCTGTTGGCCCGGCATACGCTGATGTACAGCGAAGATCCAGCCATCGGTGCGGCATTGCAAAAGGTATTGGAATTGGAAGGGATGCGCATTCTAACCCATAGCCAAGCGGACGCCGTCCAATACAAAAAAAGCTTGTTTTCTGCCGGCAAGTTCATCGTTAACTGCAAACACGGTGCCATCAAAGGCGACCATTTGCTGATGGCCACCGGACGGCCGCCGAATACCGAATCCTTGGCGTTGGATAAGGTCGGTGTCAAAACCGACCGTTCGGGTGCCATCCAGATTGATGACCATATGCGCAGCAGCGTGGGACATATCTATGCCGCCGGTGACTGCACCAGCCAACCACAGTTTGTCTATGTCGCGGCGGCGGCCGGAACCCGGGCGGCGATCAATATGACCGGCGGTGAGGCCTCACTGAACCTTTCAGCGATGCCGGCGGTGATGTTTACCGATCCGCAAATGGCTACCGTAGGCTTGAGCGAAGCCGAAGCCCATACACAGAACATCGAAACCGAGAGCCGAAGCTTAGCTCTGGACAACGTGCCGCGTGCGTTGGCAAACTTTGAAACCCACGGATTTATCAAACTGGTCGCGGAAAAGGCGAGTGGCCGCATCCTCGGCGTACAGATCGTCGCTCCGGAAGCCGGCGAAATGATCCAGACCGCCGCGCTGGCAATCCGTAACCAAATGACAGTCGAGGAACTGGCGGGACAGTTGTTTCCTTATTTAACCATGGTTGAAGGCCTTAAGCTTTGTGCGCAGACCTTTGCTAAGGATGTCAAACAATTGTCTTGCTGTGCAGGCTGAAAGGGCAAGAAATTAAAATTGCCTATCGATGGAATGTAATTCCTTCACCAATTAACAGCCTATATTTTTGCATTTCGCCTAAAACGCGAAAGTAGGATACAGAGCCTGTCCGGCAAATAATTGCTGAAAGGCCGTCGTCTATATTACGGTCTTTAATGTATGTAGCGGACGTTACGAATGCAACCGAAAGCAATCGAAGATCTTACGTTGGATGATTTGGTCGAAATTATCGAGCCGGCTTTTCCAAGGCTTAACCCGGTAGAGCAGAAGGTTTCTATCCAAATTCATCGATTATTGGCTAAAGGATGTCCTTTAGAACGACAATTCGTCGCCGATCGCTTGCAAATACCCGTTAAACGCATCAATGAAATGCTGAACCGCTGGTGGGGAATACAGTACGATCAGCAAAATCGGATTATTGCTTATTGGGGTCTTAGCATTCGACCCACGTCGCACCGCTTTGAGGTCAACGGACAAGTCCTATATACCTGGTGCGCCTGGGACACCTTATTTCTACCAGAAATTCTGCAAACCCATGCACGGATTGAATCGCTGTGCGCAAGCACCGATACTCAAATACGCTTGAATTTAAGCCCAAACCGCGTGGAACACGTTCAACCTAAGAATGCGGTGATCTCTTTTTTAACTCCGAATGCCGCCCGCGTTAAAGAAAATGTGGTGACTCACTTTTGTTGTTCAGTTCATTTTTTCGAGTCGGAAGAGGCGGGGCGGGGCTGGACGGGGCAGCACCCGGGAACGTTTTTGTTGACGATCGACCAGGCCCACACCCTGGGACGAAAAATCAATGCGATGCAATACCCGGATGTTTAAGCGCGATTGAAAAACGCAGTCTATAGATTGGAAAAAATCTTTTACGGAGATCATGATGGATGTTGCAACCGTCAGTAAGCTTATATTTTTTTTGATTTGGCCGGTTATCTTTTTGCTGGTTTTTTATGTTAAGGATAAAGAAAAATTTAAACAGAAAATGAAAAAAATATTTGAGAAACACTAAGAGGCAGTCAAGGCTTTAACAGTAATGCTCAATTATTTGAATGTACTGGCGGGTCTATCCTCGCCGGATCCGGCGTCATAGAGGAATTTTCCTGGAGCCTCCTTCTCATAACAACTCAGCGAAATGAGCAAGCCACCAGTCTGATTAGATACTCGAGATTTCGCTTGACATCGTAGGCTGGTACGGGGTTTAACATTAGAATAAAAGATGAATGAGTTGGATTTGTTCATTCTAGGAGGCTCTCTGTTCTCAGACAGCCACTCTGTTTCATTCCGACGGAGGAGTCAAAATGGCAACTACAACGATTATTAAATTATCAATCGCTTTATTCGGTGTGCTTTGTATCGGTCTTGTGTATATGGCTGTTAACAATGATCCTGAGCGCGAAGAAAGTATTCGACAGCTGCGCAAGCGGTTGAAAGAACAAAATGCGGCGCGAACGGAGCAAAATGAGCACCGTCAAAATTGATCTGGCATAACATGCATCCTTGCTTTTACTGAGGTACTGGATAGTCACTGGCGATTTTTATAGATTACTCGTGTTCCTCGGAATTTCGCCTTCAGGGCTGGGATTACTATGTTTTGAGCAGTATGCAGCGGTGTGTGACCTGAAATAATCATATTTGACTGCTATGCATTGCCTGCGGCGGGATGTAACTTGTTTGTTGTAGGATTCGACATTAAACTTTGGGTTGACTCGCTTGTCGGTTAATTTAGACGTGAAAAATTTTATAAATTAGAGGTTTTGACTAACTATCGATGGAAGCAATTACGGTACAAGAATTAATTAAAGGTGGCCTAACGGATGCTGAGGTGTTTGTTGAAGGTGAGGGTTGTAACTTTTCAGTAACGGTCGTTAGTAGCGAGTTTGACGGTCTTCCTAGGGTGAAGAGTCAACAGAAAGTACTCGCGACCGTGCAAGAGCCGCTGGCAACGGGTGAATTGCACGCGATTACGGTTAAAACTTTTACTCCGGATCAGTGGGCGCAACGATAATGATTATTTTGGACTGCCGGAACTGATAAGTTTGGGTTGTCTGTTGTAGGTTTACATGAGGGTTTTGCAGAGTGCGTGGAGGAGCTTCGAAACCCGTGTAGGCGTTTGTCTTGAAATCAGGCCGATGCACGTTTTTAAGACAAGTTTTTAGTTGTCCGTGACTAACCGCGGATGTTTTGGCTTATTGGTGGCGCGGTGTGAGCGACGACGACTTGGATTTATTTCGGCAACAGATGATTGGTGTTCAGCAGTTGAAGAACGCGAACAAAGTTGTTTTTCAAAAAAAACGTGGATCAACCATTGGGCAATCTTATCGTAGGAACGCCGCCGAAAATGAAACTGTCGATGAAAACCGTTTATCCACCGAGTGCATCGACCTGGTCGATCCCCTGGATATTCTGAGTTTTAAACGTGATGGAATCCAACAAGGTGTTTTTCGCCGGTTGAAGCAGGGCCGCTATACGATTGATGCAACCTTGGATCTTCATCGGTTAACCGTAGAAGAGGCGCGACGGGAAATTTTTAGGTTTGTTCGCGATTGTGTGGATCTGGATGTACGAACCGCGTTGATAAGTCACGGCAAAGGGTTTCGTTCGGCGCAGCGGCCGGCCGTACTCAAAAGTTATGTTGCTAAATGGTTGCCGAACTTACCCGAGGTCATGGCTTTTCACAGCGCGCAGAATTTTCATGGGGGTGTGGGCAGCGTTTACGTGTTGCTACGCAAAAGCAGGAAACTAAAAGAAAGTAATCGAAGGCGCTTTGGGTTGTCGAAATAATTCACCTGTTTTTATCGCACTAAATTGGGGCGTTTTTCTTGCGAAAGTTTGATGAGAGTGCAAATGCTGGATGATTTGGGCGTATATATTATTAATACATCGTGATTGCCCCGTAAATAACGGGCTTGTTAGTCTAGGCATAAATATTGCGTCATGATATGTGGTAGAAACTAATGAGGGAATATCATGTTACGTATATTTGGATTTTCGCTTCTATTTTTGGCTTATACGGCCGCTACGGCTATGGTCGAATCATCCGCTGATTCAGCTCACGTTGAATCTGTGAAGGCCGTTTCGGTGCTTAAGTCCTAGTCATTCGGTTAATGAATTTCAAATAGCACTTAAGTAGGGCTTTTGTAGCACGAAGAAGTTGTTCTAGGTTGCGCTGAAGAACGTTCACGCTGTTAAACGTGGTCGTTAAATGTTTCATATACCGATATGCTGTGTGTTTTCACCCACTTTTACTGTGGGCTGCATTGGTGCGGTTGCTTAATTTTCTTGTAATTCATCGGATTGGTACGAGAGCTGCTTTTTTTGCGGCTAGCTTTCTGTTGCATGCCGTTAAACAGTGTATGGCTTGGTTCGCCCATTCAGGTTGAAGTCTTGTCGGTTGTTTACTGAATCTTAAGGGTTTTCTGTGGAGAGAAAATCTGCTATGTTTGATTTGCGTAACCTACCGCTGTTTCCAATTTTAAATCAGAGCTTGCTTTTTTATTCAGCATGCATAAATATACATATATGTTTAAAATTACATGTATGTGCTCATGCCAAAGCTAACCCATCTACAACAAAAGATTCTCGATTTTATCAAGCAATCAATTACTGAGCGGCAAATGCCGCCCACTATGCATGAAATAGCCGAGTACATGGGGTACCGGTCGGACAACGCGGCGTACCAACACTTGAGTGCATTGCGCCGCAAAGGCGTGCTGGAGCTGCACGGTTATTCGCGCGGAATAAAATTGTTGTCGCCGTCGGGTTTGCCGTTAGTTGGACAGGTTGCGGCGGGATCTCCCATTTTGGCTGAGCAAAATATAGAAAAATATTTACCCGTTGACATCGGCTTGTTCAGGCCAAAAGCCGATTTTTTGTTAAAGGTCAAAGGGCAGAGTATGCGTGATATCGGTATTCGTGATGGTGATCTGCTCGCGGTACACAAGACTCCGGTCGCCGAATACAATCAGATTGTCGTTGCCCGTATCGACGATGAGGTGACGGTCAAGCGCTTCCGCCAGCGCAGCAACATTGTCACGTTATTGCCCGAGAATCCAGGTTTTGAGCCGATGCGTATCGATTTGCGCAAGCATGAGTTGGTTATAGAAGGGATTATGGCGGGGTTGATACGCCAGATGGTCTCCTAGATAGGTTCTTCGCGGTACTCACCGATGTCTGATGCTGTGGACAAATTAATCAGTTCGACGCCTTGTCTTTGGAAAGGACGTCGATCGGTTCAGCGGTCATCGGCTGTTTTGTCGACCGGTTATCAGCAATTAGATCGTGTTTTTCCCGGTGGAGGTTGGCCTTTGGGCGTGGTCGTTGAATTATTGCCCGAATCAATGGGAATTGGTGAATTGCGTCTTTTTTTGCCCCCAGTGGGATACTTAACCCAAAACCAGAGACAAGTGCTCATGATCAATGCGCCTTATATTCCGTATGCACCGGCCTTATTACAGGCTGGGCTGGATTTAAGTTATCTGCTTTTACTGATGCCGGGCAATTGGCGTGACGCTTTGTGGGCCGCAGAAAAAGCTTTGATGAATCCGGCCTGCGGTATGGTAGTACTATGGGCGGATAATTTACTCATTGGCGGGGGCGGGTTTGATGATAACAAGGCCATTCGGCGTTTGCAGGTTGCAGCGCAAGCGGGTCAAACGATTTTGGTGTTGTACCGTTTTACCAAAGGGTCGCCACAAGACCAACAAATGCCTTGGGCTGCGGTCCGTTTGCGGTTACTCGCCAAAAATAAGAATTTGTTGCTTGACGTATTAAAGTTTCGTGGTTTGTATAAACGGTTTTGCGTCGAATTGGACTTGGGTGAGAGCATAACCGAATCTGCACGCGTGTAAGGCATGGTGTCGCGTCAAAACTTACAGGTTTTATCGAAACCCGAGTCGTCAGCTTGGCATCGAATATCGCCGAGCCAGTTGACTTCAGCCGATGCTATGCGTCCGTTGAGCGCAGGGCAGGGTGTGGAGCTATGGTTATGCGTGTATTTATTCCGGCTTCCTTTGGACGTGTTGGCAGCCGCTGCCGACCAGCCCGCGGTTGTGATCGAGGAGAAATCAGGCCGACTCATGGTGATTTCTGCCAGTCTGTCGGCTGCGGAATCCGGTATTCAAGCCGGGATGACTCTGGCGATGGCATTATCGTTAAATCAAAGTCTAGGCGTTTATCCGCGAGATCCCCGTAGTGAACGATGCGGACAGGAAAGCCTGGCCACAAGACTAAGTAAAATTTCGAACCGGGTTGCGCTGTACACGGAATCGAGCATCGTGATTGAGATTCGGGGGAGCTTACGCTTGTTTGGCGGCATGGATGAGTTGCTGCGTCGCTTAGAACTCGAGCTCAATAAGGCAGCTTATGCTTATAAGATAGGCCTTGCGCCCACCATACGTGCCGCGTTCTGGTTGGCGCAAAGCCCCGAAGAATGCATGGTTTATGCGCAGGATACGTTGGTTTCGGCACTGGGTGGATTACCCGTTCAGTTGGTCAGTCAGAATAGCAAGCAGCTACTTAGGATGCAACGCAGCGGTATCCGTAATTTGGCGGATTTGATGCGCTTACCGCGGGATGGTGTGGCGCGCCGTTTTGGCACTCCAGTACTGGAAATATTGGAT
The DNA here is from genome assembly GCA_964619885.1 of uncultured Methylococcaceae bacterium. Taxonomy (GTDB): domain Bacteria; phylum Pseudomonadota; class Gammaproteobacteria; order Methylococcales; family UBA1147; genus CAZUGA01. Next base: position 11,915 of record CAZUGA010000037.1, on the reverse strand, counting down.
CAGGCTTTGGGAAAGGTACCGGAGCTTGTCAATCACTATAAGCCACAGGAAGGCTTCCACGAAGAACGCGAGTTTTATCTGCCCACGCGGGATTTAAATAGGATAAGGCCAGCAGTTACCGAATTGCTTAACAAATTACAGGGTTATTTGCTCGAGCGGCAAGCGGCAATCCAGCGCTTCCAATGCAAGTTGGTGCATTTAGATAGATCGGTTAGCGAGGTCGATGTTGGGTGCAGCCACTATGCTAACCGTGCGGAACACATGCTTATGCTGGTGGAAGAGCATTTGCAGCGACTGGAAATCAAAGCGGATGCGGTCTCGGTAGCTATCGAGGCAAGTCGAATCGAAACTTTTACCCCGGGGCAGCTCGATTTGCTGGATCCATTAACCACCAATCAGCAAAGTTGGCACCAGTTGACAGAGCAGTTTGAAGCTCGTTTTGGAAAAAGCTGTTTGAAGCGTTTGGCGGCTTGTTCAGATCACCGACCGGAGCACGCATTCGCAATGTCGGAATATTGCACTGAAAATTCGACTGTTGGGTATGCCGAGCGACCGTTATGGTTGTTGGGAATACCGCAGGCGTTAATGGTCGTGCAAGGTTGGCCACAATGGCATGGAGTTTTGTGCTTGACTCGGTCCTACGAACGTATCGAACAAGGTTGGTGGGATCAACAGGATATATGTCGGGATTACTGCGTTGCGCATAATATTCGGGGTAGTAAGCTTTGGATTTACCGCGACCGGCGTAGTAAAGGCTGGTTTTTACACGGCGTATTCGCGTAGTGAATAGTGGTGTTTCCCATGGTCTGTCCAGAATATGCCGAGCTCCACTGCCTGAGTAACTTTAGTTTTCTTCGAGGGGCATCGCATCCGGAAGAATTGGTCGCGCGTGCGGCGGAGTTGGGCTACAGCGCTTTGGCGATCACCGACGAGTGCTCTTTTGCTGGATTGGTACGCGCGCATTCAGCGGCAAAACAGCATGGGTTAAAGCTGATCGTTGGTAGTGAGTTTCAATTCAATAATGGTATGCGCTTGGTGTTATTGGCTTTGGATAGAGAGAGTTACGGTCGCTTGTCCCGTTTGATTACACGAGCCCGCAGTATGGTTAAAAAAGGCCAGTATTGTTTGACACGGGAGGATTTGGAAGCATACACACCGACAGGTTGTATCGCCTTGTGGTTGCCCGGCCCTGAGGATTCTATGGATGATGCTGAATGGCTCAAAGATTTGTTTGCCGCGAAGGTATGGATCGCGGTTGAGCTGCACTACAGTGCTGATGATGCGATCGAAATGCAAAGAATGGAAAAGCTTTGTAGGCAAACCGGTATACCCTTGGTTGCTGCCGGCGGTGTGCACATGCACCGCCGTGGCCGCCGGGCGTTACAGGATACATTAACCGCGATTCGATTGGGGAAGCCCTTATCTGCATTGGGCTATGCATTATTTCCGAATGGTGAACGGCATTTGCGGCCGCTTACAGTATTAGCGAAGTTGTATCCCAAGGCGTTGCTCGATGAAACTCAGCGCATCGCGGCGATGGCGACGTTCTCCTTGGATGAGTTACGCTACGAATATCCGGATGAAATTGTGCCGCAAGGCCATACGCCGGTGACCTGGTTGCGAGAGCAAACTTACCTGGGTGCTGAACGGCATTGGCCGCAGGGCATACCTGATAAAGTCACAGAATTAATCGAGCACGAACTGGCCTTAATCGCCGAACTGGAGTACGAGGCTTATTTCCTGACCGTTTTTGATATCGTACGATTTGCCAGAAGCCGCGGGATCTTGTGCCAGGGGCGCGGTTCGGCGGCGAATTCGGCGGTCTGTTATTGCCTGGGTATTACCGCGGTAGACCCGTCGCGTATAAATTTATTGATGGAACGATTTATTTCGCGTGAGCGTAACGAACCCCCCGATATCGATGTCGATTTTGAGCACGATCGCCGGGAAGAGGTGATTCAATATATCTATCAACGTTACGGGCGTCATCGAGCCGCGATCGCGGCGACAGTGATTACTTACCGTTGGCGTAGCGCGGTGCGGGATGTAGGTAAAGCCTTGGGTTTGAGCCTGGACCAAATAGAGCGTATCAACGGCCAGCTTTATTTTTGGGATAAACCGGTGGATATGGTGCAACGTTTATCGCAGGCCGGATTTGACCCTAACAATCCGAAAATCAAGCAGCTAATGCTGTTGACGAGTCAAATATTGGGTTTTCCCCGACATTTGTCGCAGCATACTGGCGGTTTTGTCATTGCCCGCGATGAATTGGCGTGTTTGGTGCCGGTTGAAAACGCCAGGATGGCTGAACGTACCGTAATACAATGGGATAAGGACGATCTGGCGACTTTGGGGTTGATTAAGGTTGATATTCTGGCCCTGGGTATGCTTACCGCGATCCGCAAATGTTTTGAACTGATCGAAGCTTATAGCGGTCGGTTATTGGAGTTGGCCACTGTGCCAGCCGAGGATCCGGCGACCTATGAAATGATTCAATGCGCCGATACGATTGGCGTATTCCAGATCGAATCCCGCGCGCAGATGTCCATGTTGCCGCGGTTGAAACCGACCAAATATTATGATCTGGTGATCGAAGTGGCAATCGTTCGTCCGGGACCTATCGCGGGCGATATGGTACATCCTTATCTGCATCGCCGAAATCATCCCGAATCTGTGGAATATCCAAGCGAGGCACTGAAAAGTGTGTTAAAGCGGACTCTGGGTGTGCCGATTTTCCAGGAACAAGTGATGCAAATTGCGGTGGTGGCAGCGGGTTTTACAGCGGGTGAAGCAGATCAATTGCGGCGCAGTATGGCGGCTTGGAAAAAACGAGGCGGCTTAGAACCGTTCGAACAACGGCTTAAGCAAGGCATGCTTGAAAGGGGATACGATAATGCGTTTGCCGAGCGCATCTTCGAACAAATCAAGGGATTTGGCAGTTATGGTTTTCCTGAATCCCATGCCGCCAGCTTCGCATTGCTGAGTTATGTGTCGAGTTGGCTCAAATGCCATGAGCCCGCCGCGTTCACCTGCGCATTACTCAACAGCCAGCCCATGGGTTTTTACGCGCCGGCACAGTTGGTCCAGGATGCACGCCGGCACGGTGTAGGGATATGCCCGGTGGATGTTTGCCATAGCCGCTGGGAAAGTCATTTGGAAATACAGGCAAACGATCAACAACCTGCCATCCGTTTAGGCTTGCATCGGATCAAAGGGTTAAAGCGAGCGGTTGCCGATCGAATTGTTGCGCAGTGTGCTGTCAAATCCTTCGTTTCGGTACAGGATATTGCCGAGCGATGCCGGATTGGTCGCGAGGCATTGGAGGTCTTGGCCGCCGGCGGAGCATTAGCGGCGTTGAGCAGTGATCGACATCTGGCGCACTGGCAGGTGGCTGGAATAGAGAAGGAATTGCCGTTGTTTGGTCAACCGCGTTTCAATGAGGCGCTACCGTTGATCGCCAAGTTATCCGAATCGGAAAATGTTATCGCGGATTATCGAACGACCGGTTTATCGCTTAGGTGCCACCCGGTTTCACTGTTACGGCAAACTTTGTTCAAGCGCGGTGTATGTACAGCCGAGCGAATTTGTGACCGCCGTAATGGTTCTATTGTAAAGGTTGCCGGATTGGTGATTAACCGGCAGCGTCCCGGTACCGCATCCGGGGTGATTTTTGTAACCCTGGAGGATGAAACGGGCTTGGCAAATCTAATTGTCTGGCCCAAAATAGCCGAAGCCCAGCGTATCCCACTATTATCGGCGAAGCTTATGTTGGTTACCGGGATCGTGCAGAAAAAATACGATGTTGTGCATGTCGTTGTTGGAAAAATTCAGGATTATTCAGCCGGTTTGGATAAGCTGAACATAAAAGCCCGGGATTTTCACTAGTGGTTAGTGTATTGATAGATCTATCACAAAAAGCATCCTAGCAACGAGATTCGATTGACCTACAACAGTAGTTCAATAATAATCATACGCTCCCTTCAGTTCAAAAAAATTACATCGTTGTATTCTCTAATCCCAATATCTCGCCAGAGGCTAAGATGATTGAACATACCTCGATATTCAATGGAATTTACTGTCCAAGCTGGAAACTGGATACAGATTATTGGGGAGAATGCGCGACAGTGTTTCATTTCAGACAAAATGAGTGTCCAAAGGCTGTTTGAGAACGATCTGCTTCGATGAGTACATCAATATACCGCGAATATGCCAAACCGCTCGGAGATATCATATCGAGTGAAACCTGTATTGTATCCCTAGAGAGATCGTTGTCGGATGCCATCGATCTGATGCAGCAACAAGGAATCAGTTCGATAATTGTCGCAGAACAAAATAAACCGATTGGTATTTTGACCGAGCGGGATATCGTTCGTATCGCCTACAACAATCTTAATCCGGAAGAATTCTCGATAAACCAGCAGATGAGTTCACCGGTCATCAAGGCGCCATTGACGATGGATTTTCATGATGCTTATCAATTATTGATCGATCATGAGATCAGACATTTAGTGGTGGTCGATCAAGACGGAAATTTAGTTGGCTCGGTGAGTGAGAATGAAATCAGAAAAAATCTTGGTTTCGAATATTTCGTTGGATTAAAGCAGACCATCGATATTATGACTACGGACGTGATTACCTTGCGCCCGGACGACAATGTGGCTGATGCCGTGGCATTGATGTACGAATCAGGAACAGATTGCGCCGTAGTCGAGGTCGATGGAATGCCCGGTGGAATTATTACCGAACGCGATATAGTCGTCATGGTTCAGCAACGAAAAAAAATGTCGACATTGCCGTTGCGTGAGGTCATGGCATCGCCGGTCCGCACATATCCCATCCGAAATTCTGCGGGCCATGCCTCCGAGGTGATGAACAATCTTGGTATCCGGCGTTTGGTAGTGACCGGCGCAGACGGCAAAATAAAAGGCCTAATTACACAACACGATATACTCAAGGGATTGAGTCGGAAATTTTTTGATTATTACAAGGGCATCATCGTTCAGCAGGCCGACGAATTGCAGTGGGCCGAACGACAGCTCGCCCATAAAGGGGTTGTGCTGGAGAACATTTTGCAGTCTATAACAGATTTGGCAATCATGGCCGCCGATATTGATGGACGCATCGTTTATCGTAATCAGGCGATGGCCCATCTATTTACGTTGGAAGAGCGTAATCCTGTCGAAGTTACACTAGATTGGATTATGGGTTTAGGGGAGTTGGATGCTGACCAAATAGGCCAATATTTGACTCAGGCCCGCGAAACCGGTGTCGCCGATTTCGTAATGCAAAGTTCGAAATTGGGCGATTTGCGTTATCTGGAAGTGCGTATCACCGAAATGCAGGATGCAGAAAAAAGGCCGGTGGGTTATGTGATGGTCACCAAAGATATCACGAGCCGAAAACAAGCCGATGAACAATTGCGCAAACTATCCCGTGCGGTAGAACACAGTCCCAATGCAATTCTGATTACCGACACCCAACGGATCATTGAGTATATCAATCCGACCTATTCCGCGATTACCGGGTATGACGAAGAGGATGTGATTGGCAAACGCTCGGCAATTTTGGAGTCCGGGACCCGCGATCCGGATGTGCACGAAGACATATTGCAGAGTATCGCTTCTGGGAAGGTTTGGCGTGGCGAAATCCAAAACAAAAAGAAAAACGGTAGATTTTACTGGGCGCAGATGTCGGTGTCTCCGATCAAGAATGAACAAGGTTTCATTACCCATTTTATCGAAATTCAGCAGGATATCACCCAGGCGAGAAAGATATCTCAAAAGCTGGCGTACCATGCCAAGCACGATACGCTCACCGGATTGTTAAATCGGCATGAGTTTGAAAAGCGCTTGATGCGCGTGGTGGATAGCGCACGAAAGATAACACGGGACATGCTTTGTGTTATCTGGATCTGGACCAATTTAAAGCTATCAACGATACCGCAGGTCACTTTGCCGGTGATGAACTACTGCGTCAGCTGAGCGGGATTTTAAAGAAGAGTATTAGAAAACGCGATTCCGTCGCCAGGATGGGCGGAGACGAGTTTGCGATATTGATGGAGCATTGTTCATTGGAGCAAGCGGTTAGAGCCGCCGATGTCATCCTACACGCGGTTGGCCAGTTTCAATTTCCGTGGGAAGACAAAAGCTACAATGTTGGGGCAAGTATCGGTGTGGTCGCCATATCGTCGAGTTCTGAAAATAGCGCGGATTTACTCAAGCGGGCGGACGCTGCCTGTTATGAAGCTAAAGATGCCGGGCGCAATAGGGTTCACGTGTACCGTGAAAATGACGCGGCTGTCGCCAGGCGTAGCGGAGAAATGTATTGGGTTTCCAGAATACATAATGCGTTGAATGAGAATCGATTTAGGTTATTTTCACAACCGATTATACCATTAAATCCTATTCAGAATGAGGAAGCTCATTGCGAATTGCTGTTACGCATGATGGGGGAACGTGGGGAAATGATCACACCTGGTGCTTTCCTGCCTGCGGCAGAGCGCTATGGTTTGTCGGGTAAAATCGATCGATGGGTTATTAGCTCAGCTTTGTATTGGCTGGCTTCGTGTCCTGCCACGTCGCGACCTGCTTGTTCAATCAATCTGTCCGGTTTTAGCTTGGGTGATCGACGTTATTTGGAATATATTCTACAGATGTTCGAAAAAACCGCTGTTCCGTTTGCGAAGGTATGCTTCGAAATAACGGAAACGGCTGCAATATCGAATCTTTCAGATGCGACGGGGTTTATCCATAGACTTAAATCGTTGGGCTGTCGATTCTCTTTGGATGACTTCGGAAGCGGTTTGTCGTCGTTTGCCTATTTAAAAAATTTACCGGTCGATTATTTAAAAATTGACGGGATGTTTGTGCGGGATATCATCGACGACCCGATTGACTTGGCTATGGTCAAATCGATCAATGAGATTGGTCATGTCATGGGGAAAAAAACCATCGCGGAATTTGTCGAAAACGATGCGATTCTTGACAGAATCAAAGCGTTGGGTGTGGATTATGCGCAAGGCTATGAATTAGGTCGGCCGGGTTTGCTGCAATAGATTATTACAGTGTAGGCTAAAGTCAGCATCATGGTACCGTAACGGAGTCGCGGGTGGGTGTAGACAAGTGAAAGTCAAACCATATCTGTTGTGATGAATAAATCGCATCGCACAGGGATAGATTGGTACCCATTAACGTTGTTGATGCGGGATTTAGTGGGCGCGCTAGTAGTCGCCATTGTGACTGTTTCGAGTGTGTTCGCGGGTCGACCGGCTCTGTTATTGACCGAGCAAGAGCAAGCGGTATTAGAAAAATACCCGGTAATACGTCTCGCAGTCGAGGCTGATTGGGCCCCCATAGATTTTATAGATTCTACCGGAAACTATCGTGGATTGACCTCGGATTACGTTGATATCATAGCGGATCGTTTGGGCATCGAATTCGAGCCAGTCTGGAAACCATCATGGGCTGAAAAAGAGTCGATGCTGCGTAACAACCAGCTGGATGCCGCCGGATCTATCGTAAAAAATGAACTGAGAAGCCAATATTTGGTTTTCAGCGCGCCGTATTTTCATAGTCACAAATCCATCTTCGCCAAAAAAACGCATCCGATTAGCCGTCTCAAAAATCAATCAAGAATTAGTGTCGCTGTCGAGCAGGGTTATTCCGTCGAGCAAGAACTACGGGAGTTTTATCCAAAAATTAAATTGATTGTTGTAGAGGATACCCGTGCCGCCCTGGAGGCGGTTAGTTTTAGTAAAGCCGACGCCTACATTGGGAACCGCGCGGTAACACAGCTACAAATTGAAAAATATCAGTTCACTGATATTACCGCCAAAGGTCTATCGGGATTGCCTGATCTGGATTTTCGAATCGCGCTTAGAAAAGAATTGGCTCCGTTGATCCCGGCGATCAATAAAGTACTCGCTTCTATTTCGCCGAATGAAAAACAACGGATACAGCGTCGCTGGATCGGGCAAACCAATGGGTCTGAGTTGCATATAGAATTAAGCCGAAACGAGCAGGCATGGCTGGATAAACACCCGATCATTAAGTTCAGCGGTGATCCTAATTGGCCTCCGATCGAATACGCAGACCAGGAGGGAAAATATCAGGGAATGGTTTCTGAATATATGCAGCTAATCGCCCAGGCTTTGAAAACTGATTTTAAATACGTGTTAAAGGCGGATTGGAATGAAGCGCTGCAAAGTGCCAAACGATTGCAAGTCGATCTATTGCCGGAAATCGCTAAAACCCCGGATCGGCTGCCCTATCTAAACTTTACCCGGCCATATATTGAGTTACCGTTTGCGATTTTCACATTGGAGGACTTGCGTTATGTCAGTCAAATCTCAGATTTGATCGGTAAGCGGGTTGCGGTTGAGGAGGGATACGTCACTAAGGAAACAATAGAACAGCAATATCCGGATATTGTTTTACAATCGTTTCCATCTGCGCCCGAAAGCTTGAAGGCTCTATCCGAAGGTAAAGTCGATGCTTATGTTGGGAGTCTAGCCGTAAGCAGCTATCTAATTCAGGAGCAGGGCTTTAATAATATCAAAGTTGCGGCGATTACCGAGCATGGGTTTGAGCTTGGAATCGGCGTTCGAAAAGACTGGCCTGAGCTAATTCCAATTTTACAAAAGGCGCTTGATGGCATCGGTCAAAAGCAACGATTGGCGATTCGTAAGAACTGGTTGGCAATCGATTATGAGGGTACCCAAGGCCTTGATTACGAGTTGTTTTGGAAAATTGTTATTGGGGCCGCATTCATTTTGTTGTGCGGTTTGGCTTGGAATAATCATATTCGACGTCAACGTCATATTTTAAGCATCAGCGAAGAACGGTTCAGGTTGGCAATGGATGCTTCTTCAGAAGGTATTTGGGATTGGAATATCGAATCTGGCGAGGTGTATTTCAGTCCTGGTTATATGAGGATGTTGGGCTTCGAGCCCGACGAAATGCAGGCTCGGCATTCGACTTGGGAACATTTGCTGCATCCTGAGGATAGAGAAACGGCGGTGGGATTCGTCGACCGGGCAATTCACGAGAAACGTTCAAATTATGAGCATGAGTTTCGATTGCGAGTAAAGAATGGAGGATACCGGCAAATTCATTCTATAGGATCGGTCGTGTCGCAATCCCAGGATGGAAAACCATTGCGCGCGGTAGGTACACAAAAAGATATAACCGATAAAAAAGCGGCGGAAGAACGCTTAATGGTATTTCAGCGATTTGCCGAAACTTCTGGACAGGGTTTCGTCATCGCAGATTTGGATGCGACCATCAAATATCGTAACAAGCGCCTTGCTGAATTGCTGGAAGAATCCAGCAACAGCAAAAGGGATGGAGATAAAATTGCCGATTATTACCCGCCGGAGATTAGCCAACGGGTCGAACATAAGATTATTCCGCGAACGATTTTGCAAGGCCAATGGGCCGGAGAGTTGGATGTGATTACCGCCACCGGAAAGGTAATACCGACGATAGAAAGTTTCTTTTTGATCAAGGATAAAAACGGTGAACCGATCTATATAGGCGTCGTGGTTACAGATATATCCGAACAGAAGAGCGTACAACAGGGGCTTGAACAGGCCAAGCGACTTGCCGATCAAGCCAGTCGTTCAAAAAGCGAGTTTTTGGCGAATATGAGTCATGAAATTCGGACCCCACTCAATGCCATTGTCGGAATGAGTTACCTGGCATCGCAAACCAAGCTCAGTCCAAGGCAAAGCGACTATAACAAGAAGATCCAGGGGTCCGCGCAGATACTATTGAGTGTTGTGAACGATATTTTGGATTTTTCCAAAATTGAAGCGGGAAAATTGAATATCGAGCGAGTCGAATTCAACCTGGATCAAGTGTTGGAGAATATGGCCGATTTGGCCCTTATCAACGCAGACGAAAAAGACTTGGAGTTGATTTATTATCGATCTGCGGATGTGCCGAATAATCTGTATGGAGATCCGTTACGGCTAGGTCAGGTGCTCTCGAATCTAGTATCCAATGCAGTAAAATTTACCAGTAATGGTGAGGTTGTTGTACATATTGAACGGCAAGATTTAGCGGCTGAACAGGTCTGGTTAAGGTTTTTAGTAACCGATACGGGTGTCGGTATAGACGGGGAGGAATTAGCCCACCTTTTCGAACCATTCAGGCAGGCTGATGGATCGACGACGCGAAAATATGGTGGGACCGGGTTGGGATTGAGCATATGCCGACAGCTAGTGGAGAAGATGGGCGGGCAAATTTCCGCACAAAGTACCTTGGGTCAAGGCAGTAAATTTAAATTTGAATTACCCTTCGATCTTTCTGTAGATGAGTCGATGCGCGGATCGAATGATTCGGATATTGAAGGGTTGAAGATTCTAGTCGTTGACGAAAAGAAGGTAGTGCGTCGGGCATTGAGCAAAACCCTACAATCGTTTTCCTACGAGGTTGTTGCTGCCTTATCGGGGCAACAAGCTATCGATTTACTAGGTGAAAAAAAGTCTACTTTTCAGGTCGCATTATTGGACCTGACTCTGCCCGATATGGATGTTGCTAAGCTCGCAAAAAAACTGAATGGAGGTGGAACGAATCAGCGCATTCCGGTCGTAGCGATGTGCAACGCTTTGACTAAAGCCAAAGCAATACAAACTGGTGTGGCAAATTTGTTTTCCGTTGTTTTGAGTAAACCCGCAAGTACTTCGCAATTACTGGGTGCCATTTTTGAAGCTATCCATATCGGTCCGGTTGCATCGCAGTTCCCGACAATAGCTGGACAAACGCGCTTGCGACCTTGCTTTGCCGGCCGAGTGTTGGTCGCGGAGGATAACGCAATCAATCAACAGGTCGCGAAGGAATTGTTGGAGCAATTTGGTCTAACGGTTTACACTGTAATCAATGGATTGCATGCGTTAGACGCGTTACGGAAAAACGAATTTGATTTGGTTCTGATGGATATTCAAATGCCTGAGATGGACGGTCTTGAAGCAACCAGGCAAATTCGTAAACAATCGCAATTCGATGATCTTCCGGTCGTCGCTATGACCGCACACGCGATGAAGCGCGACCAGGAAAAAACCCTTGCTGCGGGAATGAATGACCATGTGGCCAAACCCATAGATCCAGATCATTTATACGCTGTGTTGGCTCGCTATCTCGATTTGGCATCCGAAGCACTCAATTCGAATTCAATTTATACAACTCATACTGCCAACCAATCGGTGTTGCCCGACACTATCCCGGGCATCGATTACGCTACGGGCCTGACTCGAACCGGTGGGGGCGAGCGATTATATTTGCGTTTGCTTATCGAATTTTGCCAAGACCACGGCGGAGATGTAGACACGATAAAGTCTTTTATCGCTGCGAACGACATAGAAGCCGCCAAGACTATAACTCATACACTTTACGGCGTAGCGGGAAATTTAGGCGCAATAGCTTTGTGTGCTGATATCAAGATACTAGATAACGAAATGCATACTTTGGATGAGGCGAAACTCGAGTTGATATTTGATCGAATGTCCAAGGGGTTGACTGATATAGTTGATGGCTTAGGTCTAGCTCCGGTAATGTCCAGTTTATCGGTCGATCAAACAGCAGTTGGTGGGAAATTAGCCACTTCTAACCAGCTGGATGCAGTAAAAACACTGTTGATAGAAGGCGACGTGAGGGCTATACAGTTGATCCGTTCTTTCCGGTCTTCGCCTGCCAGGGATAGAATTTTAAAGTTTGCAGAAAATTACGATTTTGATGATGCCCTGACGGTATTAAGTAGCTTGGCTACCGAGAATTCATCCCAAAATAAAAGCTAGGAACGGAAGATTATGCCCGATAAACCGAAGATATTGATAGTCGAGGACGAACGTCATTATATTAATCCTGAATCCGTGACTTCGACATACTGGGAAGCCTATATAGCGAGAAGGCATCGCG
>CAZUGA010000036.1:0-49253 GCA_964619885.1 uncultured Methylococcaceae bacterium | reverse complement strand
TCGCTGTTCACGTTGCGCCAGAATCAGTGTTCAGATTGGGCCAGAATATGCAATTCTGATTCGCTGGCCGGTTTCCAAAGTTCAAATGAATTCCTGCAGTGTGTCGGTAATCACCAATTTCACCCGCATCTGATCGCAGCATCACAGGTCGAAGGTACAGGCGCTGATGGCGGATTTATCGTCCCTCAGCGTTTGGCAACTGACCTATTCGATGGCGCGTTAGAATCTGAAATTATTCGGCCGAGGGCGCGTGTGTTCCCGATGGATTCAAATGCTTTGAACATCGCCGGAATCGACAATTTGGACCACTCATCTAGCATTGGAAACCTGCAAGGACGCTGGATGGGCGAAAAGGAAAGTGCCACGATCCAAACATCAAAGTTTCGGGAGATCACGTTGCGAGCGCACAAGCTCGGCTTGTTCACAAATTCATCATCTGAGCTGGCCGAAGATGGGCTAAATTTCGAAAGCCAACTTACACAAGCCATGACAGCAGCATTGTCTTTCGATTTGGACGATGCCCTCATCAACGGCGACGGCGTTGCCAAGCCTTTGGGCATTTTGAATGCAGCATCTACCATCGAAATTGCCAAGGAAGCAGGCCAATCGGCCGACACAATCGTGTATTCCAATATTGTGAAAATGTGGTCGAGACTGCATCCAGGTCTTTCCTCCAACTCAATATGGATCATCTCCCCGACCGTGCTACCCCAACTGTTTAGTTTGTCGTTTGAAGGCACGAGCACTTCGGTTCCTGCATATTTGCCAGCCTCAGCCGGTATTGGCCAATCACCAACGCCAACTTTAATGGGTCGCCCGGTGCTCATGAGCGAGAAAGCCGCAACATTGGGTGACCGAGGTGATATTATTTTGGCCAACTTATCGCAATATGCAGTTGGATTACGGCGCGACTTAACTATTCAAAGTTCAATCCATAGCGGCTTCCAGGACGATTCAATCGACTGGCGTTTGATCGCTCGGGTTGATGGTAGACCACTGTGGGACCGTCCGATTACACCGAGGAACGGCGACTCATTGTCGTGGTGCGTAACACTCGCAGAAAGAGCTTAGTTTAAAGCGGCCACCCGGCGGTGTCGCGATAGAAATAACACCGGGCATGAGTAACATACCCCGGCTTCGGCCGGGGATTACTACGGTAGGGGGGTACCTTTTTATCTTTGTGTCGTGTTCTCGCGAACGACGCCAAAGTAATATTTTTATATCCGCAAAATGAAAAATCGTCCTAAGGCAGCGCGATCTACACCAATTAGTTTGGCTTTGGCTTCTGGCCCTTTGTTTTTCGGCTCAACCGGTGCTACCTCAGATTGAGGTAATACCGGCTTAACAGCCATGGTCGCGTTCACTTCACCTTGGGCGACTTGTTGTGCTAGATTCGGGTCGTGTTTTTTGATGAATTCCGCGCGATCGATGGCACCACGGTTTACGCCTATTAGATTGGCTTTGGATTCCGGGCCTTTGTTTTTTCGCTCAACCAGTGTCCCCACAGATTGTGGGACTACTGGTTTAGATTTTAATTTTCCATCTTCACCGCGCCGTTTATCCGCCGCTTCAGCACGCTTCCGATTAGCCTCACCTTGAATACGTTGTTGTTCAGCCTGCCATACACCCGATTGTTCCAGTAGGTTTCCGATAACCAGAGCTTTTTGTTCTTGCGACAACCAAGACCGTCTTGCTTCGTGAACACGCTTAACGAATACGTAGGGATCCTCGCCACCCCATTCCTGGAACTGTGGCGGTACGCCTTCATCCAGACATGCCAAATAACGATGTCTGCCGTCGATGATTTTGCCGCCCTGGCCTTAATCTCAGCTTTCCTTGATATTTCATTCCGTCAGGACTATAGTGAAACTGCACTCGCAAAAAACGAGTGCCGGGATTAGTCCCCCGAATCCAGAGCGCACAAGCGCTCATTCGATGGCGCTTTTTTTGTGCCCGCAGTTTATGGCGGGCCGTATTGGGCACCTTTGGGTGGCCGTTCTCTGGGCGGTAGGACTAACCTGATACGGCCTGCCACCCTTATATTTAGAAGCTTAGGGTGGTGGATAACCAAACCCAAACCGGAGATTAATCATGAACCAATTTGAAAACGCGTTGATCAAGGGATTTCCATATCGAAGCGCTCGGACCACTGATGAAAATTGCCCTAGTGCTCAAGATTGCCGGGATCTACTTGGCAAAGATATTGAATCCGTATCGGTGATGTTATCCATAATGACATCTGACGAAGATGCGCCGCCGACTAATAGGCTTATATCTGAGGCTGCTTACGTGATTAATAATCTAAACGAACTGCGTGAAATATTTACCAAAATTGCTGATGCTGAAAAACGTACGACTGTTAAATCCTGATGCATTAACACTAAAAGATACGATAACAAGCCCCGCTTCGGCGGGGTTTTGTTTTTCGCCTAACTTTGGTGCTTATTTTGGGCTAGTCTTTAGTATCAGCTTGCCAAAAATGTAGCCAATGAAGCTCAAGAAACGTTCCCCGTTAAAAGCAAACCCGCTGAGAAATCCTGGGCAATCGATCGACCAACATATTAGAGAGTTATTCGATGACAAAATACTCTCTTATATTTTTGCGCCTGTGTTGCTAGGTGTCATCGCGGCATTGGAATGGTTGCGCTGGTACACGAATCCACCACCGGCACCATTGCTATTCACGCTGATTTCCATTGGTGTATCTGTCTATAGCTATTTCCGTATTAACTCATATAAAAAGCGTGTCAGGAAACTTAAATTAGGTCGCGATGGCGAACGCGCTGTCGGTCAGTTTTTGGAAACGCTGCGGGAAAAGGGGTTTCGTGTTTTTCATGATGTTGTGGGCGAGCGATTCAATTTGGATCACGTGATAATCTGCCAACATGGAATTTTCGTTATCGAAACTAAGACTTATTCTAAGCCTGAAAAAGGAAAGTCTGAGATCTGTTATAAAGACGGTCAAATTACTGTCAATGGCGTTCGATCTAAAAGCGACATCGTCACACAGGCCAAAGCAGAAGCAAGTTGGCTCAGATCAACAATCAACGAATTGACAGGAAGATCATTTGATGTCCGAACGATTGTAGTTTTCCCCGGATGGTTTGTCGAAAGTCGTGACAATAAGCCGCAGAATCCCGTATGGGTGCTCAACCCTAAGGCGCTGCCGAAGTTCATAGAAAACTTGCCAAAAATTCTTAACAAAGAACAGATGCAATTAGCCGGAAATAATCTGTCGAGATTTATCCGCGCAACCTATCCGGATTGTTTGTGAAATGAACCGACGATTTTGTTCATTTCAGCTAATCCCCCGGCTGAATTTGGTCCAAATTTGGTCCACTAAAATTTAATAATGTGCTATATTGCCAGTTGTTGGCTATTATTGCGGTATCGATAAGCTATTGAAATTACTTATTGTTATTTGTTGTCAGCAGTTGTGGGTCATGGCTTTTTCGGGACTTAAAATCCCCCGGTTATTGCAACCGTGCCGGTTCGATTCCGGCCCCGGGCACCATCGATCGATGGCGTGGTTGAAGCTAGTTTTGGTTTATGATTTCGATTTCGTAAAATTCAGCCAATTTGCATCCAAGTCAATCGCCGCTACAATCGCTACTACAGCCGCCTCTGCGGCCTATTAGTCCCGCACAAAAACTTCATTTCCGAGGAATCGGAGTTCAGTGAAAATTTAAATCCACTGATTCTACGGAACGTAATACGCATACTCGCAGGACCTCGGGATGATCCATTATTATGGCCAGGCAGCGGAACTAATTTAACATTTGCCACTCAAATTAAATGTAGTTACGGATCAATTTTTAACAAAAATGGGGGGTATTAACGGGGAGGATCAAATTTTGTGATTGGAGGTGTCCCATGCGAGACAGGAATCGAATTGGCGTATTTGGATTGATTATAGCCTGCTTGATTATTGCGGGTTGCACCGGAATGACTCACAATCAATTTGAGACTTCTCTCTACTCTGATGATACTGGTGGAGGTGGTTCGTACTTTGCCGATGATAAAATATTTGACGAAAACTGGGATTGATTCCCTTTCTCAAAATATCTAACGCGTTATTTACTCAAAACTAGGCGATACATAAATTTTGGCGAACTCTTAGACTACAGCGTTCATTTGAGTGCGACGAGATATACGAGAGTATCATCGCGCTGTTAGGGGCGTTAGATCGGAGTCTGAAATCGACTTGGTGTTTTTTAGAAATCATGGGGCCAGAGTAACCTAAATTTTTGGCGCATGTATTGTTCTACCGCCTGCTTGATCGTATGGTGGTATGCGTACTGAAAGATTAAGAATAGGAAAAGATGTTGAGGATGGGGGCCGGCTTATAGTTCTGGGGCTCTTAGTACCTATTACCACTCAATGTATCGTATTATTTTCCGTTTGCAGATTGTTGGTATGTTAATTCCACTCGACGACAAAGCAGGTCGTGAAATTTTTCAGGTTTTACCGAGTCGTACCGACCGCTACTTACGCCCGTAAGATGATCACGCATTAAGAACGGAGTTTTATCGTATCGCCTTACAACCTGATCGGTGGTTTGGCGTTCCGCAATCAATGCCGGAGAGATACTTCTTGCTAGATTGCGGTTCTCAACTAGGGTCCGGCCGTTTTGAATGATCAAATCGCTGCCGTCTATTTCGATGCGTGAGCGTATGCGCCTCCCAATTATTCCGGTATTCTTCAGTGCCTTTTGTTTACCAAGCGGTACTTTCTCGGTTGACTCCAGCCAAGGTAACACCCGGACTCGGACGACTGAATGTTGACGATCTTCACGGAATCGATGGTGACCGGTCTCAAGACGCAAATAACCAAATGCATAATGACCAGAAATTGCTGCTACTATCGGTCCTCTATTTGAAATTGGATCAAATATAATATTGGTGGAAAAGCCACGCCGTTGCGCCCAATTCTGGTATATCTGGAACAGTTCTATCGCGACTTGGTTGTTTGTGCCTAGTGGACTGAGTTCTATGATGGCATCGGCTAGGGAATCTCCTTGCATCATCAATAATTCTCGGTTGGCCGATTGGAGCTCTAATTCGTACGAATATAGCTCATTCGCCAATCGAATGTATTCGGCCCGAGATACGGTCCTCGCGAACCATTCTTCAACCTCCAATTCTCGTTGCTGTATTTGTTCCAACCTTCGTGTTGTTGCAAGAATCGCTTCACGCGGATTGAATTTCAACGCCAAGGCTTGAGAGTTTAGCAATTGTTTGCTGTATTGTGGCAGCACATCGGCATCATCGGGTTCTTGCGGTACATGCTTCGCATCGACTTTTTGAAGCAGAGTTTCTTTTTGATTTCGGAGTGATTCGAATCGTTCTTCAAGATCAGTGCGCGAAATAAGCTTGCCATACTTTGATGCGATTGGACGTGATTCTTTATTGGACTTGCGGCTTGCGGGTGTATCAATGACCTCCACTTTGACGTTATCTACTGTACGAGAAAGTTTTAAGATAGAGCCATCTACGACAGTTTTTTCTAAAAGCCGAGTCGCGATCGGCGAACTTACGTGACGTTGGACCATGCGACGTAATGCGCGGGCGCCGTATTTTTCGTTATAACCCTGGTCAACGATTAAATCCAATACGGGTTCGGTTACATCAACAATTATTTGCCGATTACTAATTCCCCGCCGGGCAAGGATTTTAGTCAGCTCCATGCGTGCAATCCTTTTGATTTGACTCTTGCCTAATGGATAAAATTGGACCACATGTTGAAAGCGATTGATTAATTCAGGACGAAATGTCGTCTCTAGCGCTTTATGCAATTTTTCCGATGACGCTTGAGAGCCGCCCGAAACGAATCCGATTTCGGATTTTGCGCTTTCGTGGGCACCGACATTCGATGTTGCGATGATTATGGTATTGCGAAAATTAACCGGTTTACCTATGGCGGGGCTTAACCGGCCTTCATCCAAGAGTTGCAGTAACAGATCCCAAATATTGGCGTGTGCTTTCTCGATTTCGTCTAATAGAATGACTTGGAATGGTTTGGCTCGAACCGGGTCAATCAATCGAGCCGGTTGGCTAGGGCGTGACGGATCACCGATTAACTGTTGAAAGGCTTGATAGTCTTTAAATTCGGACAGGTCGAATCGCAGCATTCTATCTTCCGTACCGAATAAAAATTTGGCTAGCGCTCGCGCAAGTTCAGTTTTACCGACTCCGGTTGGACCTACGAATAAAAAAGATCCTATAGGCCGGTCTGGATCCTGCAATCCTGCTTTGTATAGCGCAATAGTTTCAACAACCGTTTGGATTGCGGCAGATTGTCCGATTACTCGATCCTCGAACCATGCAGTGATTTCTCTGACAGAACAGGTCACCGAAGGAGATACAACGATGGGTGGGAGTCCGGAGTAAATTGAAAATACTTTTTCTGCGAATGCAGGACTCAATGGTTCGTGTTGGGGGAGAATATCTATTCACTTCTCCAAGGAATTGATGGGAATTGATGGGAATTAATGGGACTTGATGCCATTTTTGTTTATAACCACATTATCCGAATATAAAACTCACGCGTTTTCAATTTAGTCACCACCACAGCCCCCGCCACAACCACTGCTACAGCCACTACTACAACTGTCAGCACCGCTATCTCCTCCACAGCCGCCCCCGCACCCTATATGTCCGGCACAATAACCATCGTGACCCGGTGATCGACAGTTCAATGAATACTTGAATCCATCGGCAATACCCAGGTCTGCATCCAGTGCGAACAAAAGCGGTAGTCGCGCTGGTGTTTTGGGATCAATTTTTTCACGAGCGCAGGAAATCCTCCAGGCCCGTTTGATGCCATCCTGCGCGATTGTCGCACCGTCCATGGCTTCCGCTGGGGTATGATGAATGAATCGGCCCAAAGATCGTCGGCAAAAAATTTTATAAAGCTTGGTGAACAAAATGAACTCATGCCAAGCGACATCGACAACCTGTGATGGCATCGAAATCATTCGGCGGCCGCCAATATTGCAAATATGAAAATATTCCCGAAGACCGCGTATGACCCGGTCGATTTGATGTGGGTTTAAGTCTGGATACTTTGCCAACACTTTTTGTGAGATATTGGCCGGAAATTCGTAAGCGTCGATCAAAGCGGCGCGTTTGGCGGTTCGGCTTCGGCGATACCAAACGTAGCCTGCAAACGCGCAGGACCCCAAAATTACCAGTGCTATCAAATATTTCATGTTTGAACTGTGATTATCGTGAAATTTCTAAAGACAACAGCGAATTAATTGTAGGCCAGCTTTGCGTGGTTTGAATCCAATTCGTAGAACTTATGGTTTGGGCTAGACTTTGGACTGCCTGCCTGTTTAAAGCTTTATTTTAGAATGGAACAGAACCGGTACAGAAGGTTGATGATTTAGCAGATACACACACACTGTTTCTTTACCCTCGAACCTTCCAGTTTCTATCTTATATCGAAGATTCTTGCAGTGTAGGTGGTAACTCCAAATGGATTGTCGAACTAAATTATAGGGGCTTAATGAAATCGATTGAATACGCGATGCAATTATCTTCCGTTTCATTGCTTTACGAAAAAAACATTGGTATTAAAAGCCTAAACCTCAATCTTCAGAAGGGAAGCGTTTATGGTTTTTTGGGGCGCAACGGTGCTGGAAAATCTACAACTTTAAGGGTAATGAGTGGCGTAACCCGGCCTCAATCCGGTCAAATTGTTTTTGATTCGGTTCAGTCCAAATATGTAAGAAGTCAGTGGAAAAAGCAGATTGGCTATGTTCCTCAGATGCCAGTTTTTCCAGAAAATTTGACGTCTACCCAGGCCGCCCGTTTCTTAGCCGGACTATACCCAACATGGCAAGATGCCCGTTTCGAGGCGATGGTCAGCGCGTTCCAACTTCCAGTGACCAGGAAAATAGAAGGTTTCTCGGTGGGCATGAAAACGATGCTGTCTGTTGCGTTGGCTTATGCTTGCGACCCCGAAATATATATCTTGGACGAGCCCACATCCGGGCTTGACCCGGTTTCTCGCCGTATTGTACTTGACCTGATTCGACGAGAATCTTCGGTCGGTAAATCTTTGATATTTTCAACCCATATCGTCGATGATTTGTACGAAAATTGCCACCAAATTGGAATCATTGATTATTGAACAATGCTTTGTAGAGCAGCTTAGATTCTTATCCCGGGGATGGTTAGGCAAGGCAGATAAATTAATTTACCTTCGGGGATTGGCGGCTCACTGGAGTTGGCGAAATATGGACGTTGACTTGATCGAAAAACGTCTGCAGTTGCTGTCGGTTTATCCGGACGTTGACGATCAGATATTTAACGCTCAATGGCTAAATCTGTTGCAATCCAGTGGTGCTTGTCTATTCGATTCGCTTGCTATGACAGTCGTGCGCGATCATTCGGCATCGGTTTCGGCGGGAGAATGGCGTGAGTTCATTGCGACGAGACTCAATTTGGACCACACATGGGTGCCGTTTCATCTGCTACGCGATGTATTCAGCAATACGTCAAAGGGTGAAATACGAGCAATTAAATCAACCAGAAATGCATTAATGGATTGGCAGGAGGTTTTGGGAGCCGATGAAATTAATCAAGGCATACCCAGCTACCATATGGAGCCACGCGAAATTTTTCCTGGGATTTACCAGGCGATTTTTAAGGTCAATCGAAAAATCACGGTGCACCAAGCGGTATGGGTGCATCTATATGTACACGAATCACCCGGAAAACAGATTAGTTTTCCCGAGGTATTGACGCACAGCTTAAATGCCAATCGAAGCGGAGGCGAAGAATACAATTCACCGCGATTGATTTTGGACAAACAAAGGGTTTCCGGGACGGTTTCTTGGTATGACGATTCATTAGCTTGCAGGGTCTATGCATCGTGGAACTATATAGAATTATAAAGGAGGTAGGTCTGTCTTGTTGGATGGAAGCCAAAATCTGTTTTACACGAGATTTTCTGGTCGTATTTATAATCGGTTTAGTGTTGTTTTTTACAACTTATACCGACTTCCCGTTCACGCCGGACGATTCCGAAGATTTATCG
Organism: uncultured Methylococcaceae bacterium; assembly: GCA_964619885.1. Classification (GTDB taxonomy): domain Bacteria; phylum Pseudomonadota; class Gammaproteobacteria; order Methylococcales; family UBA1147; genus CAZUGA01. Next base: position 40,208 of record CAZUGA010000036.1, on the reverse strand, counting down.
GATATTGCCGAACTCGCTGCAATATTAGTCCAGTGGTGCATTGTCTTAGCGGTTTTTTCCCGAACTGTACTGCGGGATATGGACAATCGCGAATATTTCAATCAGCACCCTTTGAATTATCGATATCATTTTACCGGTAAGTGCGTCTATATATTTCTTGTCATCACGATTTGGGATTTGATAGGGTTTGGAATCCGCTTATCTCACGATCTTTATTATTCAAACTCGTTGACGGTCTTGAACGTTTACGATACTAGCGCTGAATTTTTTCAGGAAATCCCAAGAACGATATTTACAGCCAGTTTTATTCTATTTATCTCGCTGTTTCGTCCATTGCATTATGCGTTAATTATCGGAATAGAATCCGCTTCATTCTATGCTATTCAGACCTGGCCGAGCATTGAAAGTAAGGTCCCGCTGTCTACCGAGGACTATTTTCCGAATTTGCTATGGGGCTTTATTTTCTGGTTACTCGGGGCATTATTGTTCGAAGCACGAATGACCGAACACCCGCGAGAAATAGCGTCTTCCTGGGGGCAACGTTGGAAGCGGATTAAGCAAGTACGAGCGTTACGGTGGACTCCTGTGATTCTTGCCGCAGCGACAGCAAGCGCTTCTTTCTCTTTAGCAAAGAATGAAACTGAAATTTCACCGATAGAAAAAATGAAAGCCGGCCTGATGGACTCGGTTCGACATTTAGAAGACCAATCAAGCTCCAATACGGACCATTTTTCGTTTAAGTACGCAACGCAAAATCAATGGATAAAAGAGGAGTTGTCAGCAACGTCGGATTTTGTATGGAAACAGTTACACGATGAATTTTCGATGCCTTTGCGAAGTGATCTGAATATTGACGTTTTTATAAAGGCTTCTGAGAAACATATGCTGGGTTCAACGCGCGGGTCCTTTATCGTCATCAATGCGGAAACTATTGCGGCTTCAAATAACAGTAAAACAGTACTCCAAAACACTTTGCGGCATGAACTGGCTCATGTGTTGATAAATCAAATTTCAGACTTCCAATTTTTATCCCGGACCGATATTTTCCACAGCTTTTTGCACGAAGGATTGGCCCAGCTGGTCGAATACAATTGGCAAAGCGATGATCCGGCACTGATTCGTGAAGCGGCGCTTCATTACAAGGTTTTCGATGAACGGTTACTCAATCTAATTCCCGAATTGGATTATTTCGATGACTATGATTATGCATTGAATTACAGCTTGGGTTATGTGTTTTGGGGCGAGTTCGTGAAGATCTACGGCCGCGAAAAAGTCAGAGAATTTTTGGAACAACTAGGCAAAGAGCATGACCGAGATGGATACTATGAAGGTGCCCAGTTTCTGTTTTACAAGGTAGATCTAGCCGAGGTTGATTTTTACAAAGTACTGCATGCAACCACCGCGACTTTAGGGGCCGCGTATGAAGGATTGGATGATCACATGAAGCTGGAAACTAAAGGTCTGAAAGAATTCAAGGCGGCTAGATTGAGCGAAAAGACCTTGCTGATTCCGTATTATTTCGAAACCGCAAAATCGGCTCGATGCGTATTCAGGCGTAAAGATGCGTTGACAACCCGTTCCGTCCAGTTAAAGCCAAAGGATTATTCGGGTCGAACCGGCGGAATATGTAGCATACCGGAAGTTGATCTAGATCAGGTGCAAGTTTCGGTCAAATACGGAAATGGCGTTAAGTTTCGTTCACGTTGGTCCAACATTCCGGAAGGATAGTGCTGTCTCAGGCTAAGAGCGGTTACTACCAAGCTTGCATTCGAACTGCGGGGATCCATTGCTTCGAGTTATTTGCTACCGGCGAGCTGTTGCATTAGCTGGCGCGACTCAGATACTAACTGATAAACCAAACTTGTTGCCGACTGTTCGCGAAACAGCCCCACGCCTTGGCCGGCCCACATAGCAAGAAAACTTGAATCTTTACGTTCTAGAGCGGCTTTACGCAAATCTCGTGATATGGAGTACTGTGCGGGATATGGTAACAAAGGTTCGTCCAAGGCTTCGATCTCGTCAATGTAGCGATTGCGGATGCCTCGGGCCGGTTTACCGGAAAGCGCCTCTGTGACAGTAGTTGATTCGGCATCCGCCATTTTTAAAGCGTCTCGCCAGCTCTCGGCGATCGGTGTTTCCGTGCAGCCGAGGAAGGCGGTACCCATTTGTACTGCTGAGGCACCCAAAGCCAGACAAGCGACCAAGCCTCTCGCGTCCATAATACCGCCAGCTGCAATTACCGGGATGGAGACAGTGTCCACAATCTGAGGTACCAGCGCGAGAGTGCCGATTAATGCCTGTTTGTAGTCGTTAGCAAAAGTGCCGCCGTGTCCGCCGGCTTCGGAGCCTTGGGCGATGATAGCGTCGACACCGGCTTGCTCGAGTAGTTTAGCTTCGGCGACTGTGGTCGCTGAGCAAATCACCTTAGCGCCACCTTTGTGCGCTTTTTCTATCGCAGTTTCGTCGGCACCGAAGTGGAAACTGATCAGCGGAACTGCTTCTTCGATCAATACATCAAGTTGTTCGTCAGCAGGTCCAAACATCGGTTCCGGGTCGGGTACCGGACCGAGATTCATTTGTTCATGATAGGTTCGTAACCGTTCCGTCAGTCTTGGGCCGGGACGGGCATTGCGGTCGAAATTTTCGCTATTGGCTGAGAATAGATTGATATTGAAGTTGTGCTGGGTCAGTTGCCGGATTGTTTTTACCGTGGTCCTGAGTTTATCGGGTGGTGTTCCAGCCGCGCCAAAACTTCCAAGTCCTCCCGCATTGCACACCGCAGCAACCAGCTTCGGATTAGTAGAACCGGCCATCGGAGCCTGGATTATTGGGTGTTCTATTCCCAACAAATTAAGAATTTTTGTATTGGGCCACATAATATTTAACCAATAACATTGAATTTTGCTATTTTAATGGAATATTTGTTGCCGCGAAAACCTTGGTGAGATGGCAGTTGGTACATGGACGTTTCCTTAAACGCCGGAACCGCGCCTGGATCCTAGACACATTCGTTATTTATATGCGCGTCCGTGACATTGGACTGATTGTGTTCGTCTCCGGTATGATTGAAATAACTTGTTTAGTGATTTTGTATCCTATTACTGAGCGATCCGCTTACGGGTTACAGGGAATATGAACACAAGAGAAACCCTTTTGGATAATATAACCAAATCAAAATGGAGGATTATCCTTCCGTTGCTATCCCTTTTTGTCATTTCGGCCGTTCATGCTGAGAACCGTTGCCAAGAGGTGCCTTTTGTTCTTCAAGTGTTGGGTTCTGGCGGTCCTGAAATGTCTGATGGTAGGGCGTCGACCAGTTACGTTGTTTGGAAAAACGGCAAAGCAATAGTATTGGTCGATGCGGGCGGTGGATCAAGTTTGCGCTTCGAACAATCCGGTGCGCAGATTGAAACCCTTCAGGCCGTTGCTTTTACGCATCTGCATGTTGATCATAGTGCAGCTTTTCCGGTTTTGATCAAAGCCGCCTATTTCAGCTCTCGTTCCGTTGAATTGCCGATATTTGGTCCATCGGGTAACGCGCTACTGCCGTCAATAACCGAGTTTGTAAATCGGTTATTTGGTATGCGGGGCGTTTGGCCCTATCTGAATGATTTCTTACCGGGTAAACCAGGATCTGCACCATTTAAAATCAAACCCGTTATCGTTAAACCCGACCGGAACAATGTGCAGACGGTTTATTCTAAGGATGGAGTGACTCTTAAGACAATTGCTGTTCACCATGGTCCTCTGACCGCATTGGCTTGGAGGATCGAGTCTCAAGGCAAATCGGTGACCATTAGTGGTGACATGAATGGGGACTATGGAACTTTGGATGATCTGGCGCTTGGAACCGAACTCTTAGTTGCCCACCACGCGATACCGGAAGATGCCACTGGGGTTGCGCGTAAATTGCATATGCCACCTTCGATGATCGGTACAATTGCCAGTAAAGCTAAAGCCAAGCAACTGGTATTGTCCCACCGAATGCGTCGTACCATTGGTCAAGAAGACTCGACTAAGGAAATTCTGCGCTCCTCTTTTACCGGGCGAATTGCGTTTGCGGATGATCTTGATTGTTTCTTGATAAATTGAATTTGCAATAACAGGCGCATTGACCCCGGTAAAATACGTGTCGACGCCACCTTTACGCAAAATGGGCTCAAATTGGGAATCCCGTAGGCGCTTGGGAATTGATATAGTTTCAGCATGGTAAAGCCTCGTTTTTTATCGTCTTCAGATTAAAAATTGTTACCATTCGACCAAACTTGTCATTGTCATACTGGCTAACGATAACAGATTTTGTTTCACAATATTCGGGGGCGATTTTTCCAGCAATAATACAAGGATATTTGGAATTTTGCGCATCATCTTATCCGGATCGTTTAGCGTGCGGATTAACTGAAATATATTTAGATAATTGAGGCTAAAATTAGCATTGGAATACATATGTACTCGGGAACAGGTATTTGGCAGAAATAGGTCTATTTCGTTTTTGTAAGAGTCAGTGTATTTTTATAATCCGAATAAGCTTTTTTTGCGGCCGTTAAATGTCCGGTTTGTTTTAGCACTTGGGCTCGATGTAATTGCATTCCAGCTTTGGCAATGTCGCGTTGTTTGCGTCCCAAATGTGACAAATACGGATCAAATTCGAGTGGCTGCGCAGCCTGGATGTGTTCCATCAACTCAATTAGGGGTTCTCCAACAATCCATTGGGCTTGTTTTATTTTTTGAAGCTGCTGCGTAACCGGTGCTTGATATTCAATGATGGGTTTGTCGTCTTGATTTATAGGGTAGGATTGCAAATCTTGGGATAATGCGCGCAAATTGCCGATGTAATGCGCCATCATTGGAACCTTGTCATCTGATTCGGGTTCATTTTTTCTGGCGAATATTAGTGCGTCTGACGCAAGCGGGGTTTGTTCTAGCTGGGCTAATAACCCAATTATCGGTTTTCGTGCCGAAAAATCACCGCGCCAAAGCGTAATTTGCGGAAAAACCTCGGATAGGGTTCGGGCAATGGTCAGTAATTCAAATTTGGATAATTGGTAAGCGGGTAACCATTGCATAAACAAGCCGTCGTTGTGCAAACTGTTCCTCACCGATTGATAGTGTTCCAGGCTAAACAAGCTTCCCGCACCGGATCGCCACGGTACGAATAGGTCTGCGATAATGATGTCGTATTGATTCGAACTGGCCGCTAAATAATTTCGTCCGTCAGCTTTGATCACCTGGACTCGCGGGTCGAAAAACAATCGATTGTTGAAGCGGCCGAAATATTTTTTTGATGCTTCAACTACGTCCGGAATCAATTCTGCAACCTGGAGATGTTGTATCGGAAAACGCAGCACGGCCCCGGCTGAAATACCCGTTCCCATACCCAAAAAAAATACCGATTCAGCGCGGTGATGCAACAGGACCGGTAAGTGACCTTCCAATTCCTCTAACTCACGCGATCCTGTTCCCCCCAGCGTATAATAATTGTTGACTTTGATCTTGAGGGAGTCTCCGCGTCGGACAACAGCGACGGTCCCGCTACTGGATTCCCACACTTCCAGTAAGCTTTCGCGACTTGTAATCGGGTCTACCCTCACTACCGGTAAACGGGATGTATCAAATACCGAAACGATCATTAGAATGCCTATGCAGATCGCCGCGATTTTTCCGTCATCGCGTCGATCATTCGAGTTAACGAAATATAACCCAGCCAGCAAATAAATAACTGCCACAAAGCGAATACTTGCGGAAACACCCAGTGTGTCGAGCAACACGAATCCGCCTACTAAAGATCCTGCAATGGCACCTACTGTATTCCAAGGGACCAGGCGTCCGACCAATCGTCCCGAGCTTGTTTCATAAGGCTCAGCAATCTTCAACAGGTACGGGAATACCGCGCCCAGAATCACCAATGGTAGCGCCATGACACCTATTTCCAATCGAAATACTTCGGTCAGGTAAGTACTCCAACCGGCTTTCGCTCCGGTATACCGGAGACCATCGGTCCAATAGTTAAAAACAAATGGGGTCAATGCGATGGTCATGCCTGCGCCGGATAAAAGTACAAATAATCCGGAAAATTGGGAAATGCCACGGCGAATTATGTGATATGAAAGTCCTGCGCCAATGGCCAGAAACAGTAGGAATACAAACACGATACTGGAAAACGTATACACCGAATTTTGAAGCACTTGGGCCAACATTCGGGTCCACAAAACCTGTAGACAAATTGTCCCGAAGCCGGAAAAAAATGCCAGGGCCTTGATCGTTCCCAGTGGAATTAACGGCGAATTTTGAGTCTTAGGTTTTGCCGGTGTAGCGTCGAGTAGTCGCGCTGTTTCAGCCGGTATCCTGTTAGCCATCGTCACTGCAACCAGTCCTACGCTTACAGTGCATGCCATCGCGATCTGGTAGCAAAGCATGTATCCAAAGGTTTTGGGCAAATAAAATCCGGCGAGCAGTGCGCCTGTGGCCGCGCCCAATGTGTTTAGACCGTATAATATCGAAATTTTGAGCCCCAAGTTTCGCGTTCCCCGGACGACATATTGGCTGATTACCGGCAGCGTGCCGCCAAGGAAAAAAGCGGGGGGAAATAACACGGTGATCGCAAGTGCGAATTTGACTAGGGTAAATAGCCATTCTGCGTGTTCGAATTTCGCGAACATTGTGGGATAGAGTGCGAAATATCCATCTAGCAACAGGAAATATCCAACCACGCTGATGGCCGTTGCCAATTCCAGCAGGCCATAGGTTTGTAATGGGTTATCCAATTTTGCCGCGCGCTGTCCCCAATAATAACCGCCTAGCGCAAGGCCTAGGAAGAAAGCGGTGAGGGTTGTTGCGGTGGCGTGCGCGGTGTTACCGAACAATAAACCCAATTCCTTTACCCAAAGAACTTCATACATCAAAGTCGCCAGCCCGGAAAAAAAGAATAAGACGAGGATTGTCTTATAGCATGCTGTGCTAATCGTTTGATTCACTGGAAGCGATTGTTTAAATCAATTGCGGGTTTGGTTCATGTGTGAACGTTGGTCAGGATTGCGCCGACAATTCTTTCACAGTACGCAAAAAAACATTAACAATTTCGAAGTTCGACTGAACTAGAATGTAAACGTCTTAATTATCGCGGCTTAAATTCTAGCGCGCAATAGATGGAACGAAACCAATTTTGTTCTGCGGAAAGGTATAGTCACATCAGTAGCTTAGTGATCGACTGTATCGGAATTATTTCTGAATTGTTTCAGTAAATATAAATATTGTTTCAGGTGTGTAGTGCTGGTTTCCGGTTCACGGGGCTGTCTTGTGAATTTACATGCCTCGGTGCTTTGGAATGGTGATCTGAGGTCGATTTTTGTTCCAACCGGCCTTCTAGTCGGTTTATTGAATGACGATTTAGCCTTTCTTACTACCCATCTGATGCAATGCGTTCGTCAACTCCTCAATGTTACGCAAACTAAGATCGCGCCGAGGTAGCGGGATTTCTATATTGGCGTCTGTCAATGCGTCATTGGTTAACACCGCCAGATCGCTCATAACCGCCATCCAACCGCGATTACTCTCGGTCCATGCGCGCAATTCGAAATCCAGATAGCCTTCTCCAAATCCGCGGAACAAGGTTTCTGCCTTAGGCTCATCCAAAATTTCGGGATGGTTGTGCGCAATATCTTCAAGCAGCTTGAGGACGGTTCTGGGATTCGTGCCGTAAGCTGCTTTAACCGGCAGAATAATCCGCCGTTTTTGGTCGGCAAGGGTCCAGTTGGTCACACGGGCGGAAATGAAATCTCCATTGGGAACGATAACGTCGGCACCATCAAAACCTCTAATAGTGCTGGCGCGGATACCGATTGATGCAACCGTGCCTATCAAATCCCCAAGTTGTACTTTATCGCCGACCCGGATTGGGCGCTCGAACAACAGAATGATTCCTGACACAAAATTATTGGTAATGGTTTGTAATCCAAATCCAATCCCAACACCCAGAGCACTCAGTAACAATGTGATTTTGTCTAGAGGAATCCCTAATATCGTCAATGCTACTAAAAAACCGATAACCAATATGGTATAGCGGGTAAAGGTGGTGATCGCGAAAGGTATACCCGGTGCAAAACGTAGACGGGTAAAAACTTCTTGGTTCAATACGAAGGTTAGGAAACGCGCGATCAACCAGGAAAGCCACAGCGTAATCGCGAATGATATAAATCCAGCCAGCGAGAACGTTACCGGGTCGTGACCCACTTGAGCCAATAAAATTGGTGTGATCAATTCTAAGACCGGAATTCGAATCTGCAATCCGTCCAGTATCGCTGTTATCCAAATGACGAAACCAACGGCGCGCAGAGTTTTTCTGACCACGTTCATGAATTTGTCATGGTTGGTTTTGATCATGTGCAATCGATCAAATTTGCCTTCTTCAACCATACTTTGGACGACCGCTTCAATTATGCGGACGATCGCGAGGATAGCGGTCGCGATAATGGACCCCCAAACGGCTAGAAATGTGATCTGGTCCGCTAAATACGAATAGCCAAGCAACAAAGCAATCACACCGGCGCCAAAAGTCAGCCAGGTGATAAATAACCATCCATTGAGCAAATTTGCCCATAACCCATTACCAAGCGCAGCCGCTATATCCTTGCGCCATTGCGAATGCCGCAGCCATTGGACAGCAACCCAGCCCATGGTCAAAATGAGCAGTAACAGACAACGCGTTATAAATCCGAATCCGCCCAAACCTATCCGTAGCGTATCCAGAAATGCGAGCATCGCCACGGTCAAGAGAATAGGGTGTAGCGCCCGGGGAACCATCGGACGAATCAGACGTATCCACAGAACCAAACCAACCAGGCCTGAAAGTATCGTTAGTCCAATCGCCTTTTGTTCGTACAGATAGGTGTTAAGCAGTAATCCACTGATAATCGCGGCGCTCCACGGGTGATCAAGCGCCTCTATCGATTGGCGTTTAATAGCGGGCACGAGCTTGTTTTCTGTATCAACCTCGTGACCTCGTAAAATTGCGTACCGTGCACTCAGAAACCAGCCCAACGCAAGGATGAAAATTCCTTGTCCAATCAATGTTTCAATCTGCCGTTGAACGAATTGTACAAAATCGTCAATCGCTTGGATCAAATGCAATTTCGCGCCAGTTAGTTCTTGCTCTATAGATTCCAATGTTGGCCAGCTACGCCACAGTGGGGCATCTTGTCGAACCAACATGCCCTTACCGAATTCGTTTTGAGCGGTTTTGATTCGTTTTAACGCGTTTTGGACCTGATTCAGGTGGTCTGAATATTGAACTTGAATATTGAGGATCTGGTTGCGGCTTTGAATCAATTTAGCATCGAGTGACCGCAAATTTTTGCGTACTTGATTTATACCCAATATGATTGTGCTAGGCGCTGACTCTTTACGTGCTTCGCTATAGCTTAGTTTCCAAATTGCACTTTGTTCGCGGATCATATTGAGCCAAGATTTGTATTCAACCAACTGAGTTTCTAGCGATTGGCCTTGCTCGACCAGATTATCTTGATAGCTTTCCCATTCACTCGAAAGTCTACGCAATGTATCTCCGCTATGGTAACCGGCCAACGTTGCGTTGAGATGTATACCCGCGGCGCTTATTTGGTCAATCATCTCGGAGAGTTCTGATTGTCGTAACTTCAGCGAATCTTTATCATTCAATTCGGATTCTATACTGGCTAAATGATCGCGGAGTTGTTCTGCCCGAGTGGTAAGGCTACCAACGGGGATTGCGGATATCTGAGGGGAGTTTTCCGCTGCTGCAGGGTCTGCCTTGGAGTCTGCGGTTGCGGGTACAAGATGAATTATCAGTGCTAGAAAAAGCGCACTTAATAGGTTGGGCCGGTCTAGATTAAAGCAACGGTAATAATGATACATGAGCGATATTGGTCGTTCGATTATGCCAATGATACACAGACGAGAGCTTGCTCAATATACCCGTTAATTTCGGTTAAATCCCCCTATAATTTATTCGGGTCTTGAAAACTTGATCGACGATAAACATTCGCGCGAAAAACTAGTGGCCGATGGTATAGTTTTTCCAATATACGCCTAGATAGCCTAGGCGGTTACTGCTTGGGCCCATGCAGCTTATACCGTACTCAAGTATTATTTGCATTTACATGGAATCTAATGAATCGGTTGGCATTAATGATTGCTCGATAAATAAACGGAACCATATTTCTAGCCATAACAAACTCCATAGTCGATGCGTGTGGTCATGAGTATGGTTCTGGTGTTCTACGAATATTTTCCTAATATAATCCATGTGAAACCAACCTCGCCGTTGCAAGCATCCGTTACCCAACACAAGGTGCTGAAAGACGGGGTCTAGAGAGGTTCTAAACCAATGGGTCAACGGCAATTCAAAGCCACGTTTTTTGCGGTAGATAACTTCGTGAGGAAGATAGCGTTCAGCTAATTTCTTTAAAAGATGTTTTTGGATACCATGGCGTACCTTTAACTTAGGTTCGATGGATTGTGCCAATTCGCTCAACCCGGTGTCTAGAAAAGGACTTCTAATTTCTAAAGAGTTCTTCATCGACGCAACATCGACTTTAATCAAATAGTCGTTAGGCAGGCGGCCAACCATGGTCAAAAATAAATTTTGATCTATGACATCCAATCCCTCTATATCTTTGGCAAACGGTAGGAAAATATGATCAGGGCTATGGTTGTTAAGTTGAGATGTAAAATCTTTTCGGTACAAATCCTGTTTTTGCCGTTGATTGAAGGCCATCGTAATCGAGTGACGGTATTTCGGATTGTTACTGGCGTGGGTTAACAAGGTTTTCATTTTGCGTATCACGCTAAAACGATTCTTCTCAAAGTAAGAGCTAAACAACAAGCGCTCTAATCCGTTCCGGACTGTTGTGGGGCAAATATTCATCATCAAGCTTGAATAATATGAAGCTCTCGCGATATCGTAGCCACCAAATAACTCATCACCACCATCTCCGGTTAATGCCACAGTGACGTGCGATCGTGCAGCCTTTGACACGTAGTACATAGGGATGGCGGATGAATCTGCAAAGGGTTCCCCGTATTCGTAAACTAGAGACGGAAGAATTTTAATAATGTCAGGTTTTAAAATGATCTCTTCATGCCGAGTTCCATAACGGTTTGCCACCGCTGCTGAATACTTCAATTCAGAAAAATCCTGTTCTTCAAATCCGATAGAAAATGTTTGGCATGGTTTTTCGGAGACTTGAGAGAGCATCGCTACAATAAGACTCGAGTCGATCCCGCCGCTTAAAAAAGCGCCCAATGGAACGTCGCTGATCAATCGTTTGGAAACGGCCTTTCGCAGAGACTGATCAATCGCGTCTATCGCTTCCAATTCCGCTAACGATATTTTGTTTTGATAAGAGGGCTTCCAATAGCAATTTGTCGTTTTATTCGATTTTGTGAAAACAGCGAAATGGCCCGGTTCGAGTTTGTGAATTTCCCGAAAGACACAATGATCTTGAGTGGTGGAGAAATGATGGAAATAGCAATCAACAGCGGCTTCGTTGATTTGTAATTCTTTATCTGAAACCTTCCATAGCGCTTTTATTTCTGAAGCGAAACTAAGTCGGTTACCATCGTATTGGTAGTACAGCGGTTTTTTTCCATAGCGGTCTCGTGCTAATAACAGGCGTTCGTTTTTGCTATCCCAAACGGCGATAGCAAACATTCCATCCAATTTCGTAAAGATGTCATCGCCCCATTGTTCATACCCATGAACGATGATTTCGGTGTCGCTCTTGGTTTGGAAAACATGTCCTTGTTCAATTAGAGTTTCCCGTAATTCAATGAAATTGTATATTTCTCCGTTGAAGACGGTCCAGACGCTCTGATTTTCGTTCGCCATTGGTTGATTAGCTGCGTCCGAAATATCGATGATTTTTAATCTGCGATGCGCTAGTCCTACCGACTCGCTGACCATTTTAATTCCGCCAGCATCGGGGCCACGATTAAACATCATATCGCGCATGGCAATCAGTTTGTTTTGATCAATTTTTCGTGAATCAAAATCTATGATTCCACAGATCGCACACATATATTATTCCTTTTTCAAATACTCAAGAACCTGTCCGGTCAAAACCATTTATCACGTAAAAGTCACTAATTCGTTGCCGTTCGTACACAGGTGGTATTGTTGCGGCACCGGTTTTATGCGGTCAACGGTTGCAACATTTGTTCAGCGAAACGCTTGCACAGGTTTATCATAGTTCTTTTTGACCGCAGTCCCAACCGTTGAAATGCTGGTAGGAATTGCACAATCGTTGAATTTTTCAGGAAACAAGTTTTCGTGCCGAGGCCATTCGTTGATTTTCCATTTGGACCAACCAACTGTTTTAGGCTTTAAAATACCGGCTCAGCATAATATTAGCCGTTTATAATCTCGCTGCGTTGGGTATTTTGGGAGATGTTCGCATTTTGTTGCTTTCTTGAGCGTCATTAATGCTTCGATTTGCCTAGGGTACGAGCAAAAAGCTGAGTATGGAATTGCCAACAATGGCCCGGATTTCTCCGTACATTTTCGAAGTGTCGTAAAAGCAGGTGCCAGATACTGGTTTTCTGGGTCTTTCCATTTCCTCGATTAACAGTTATAGAAGCGTCATGCATCACTGGACGTTCGGGAATTGGACCCTATTGACAAAACAAAATAGAATGCGGATCCACCGCGGGTAGGTTTTTTGATTCTACGATCAGTAATTTTTTGACAACAAATACGCTCTACGCATTGTATCGAATACCCTCAATTGTGTGCAGAAATTTTGGTCAATCTATCTATTTTGATTTCCAGTAATCTTATTCGCAAAAACTAACTCTAAAATAAAAAGATTGAAAATAAGAGCATGGTTCATCACAACATCACGTCCAAACCGGTCGTGGAAAACAATAAGCAAATATCGCCCGAGCCAATCCAAAGCATAAAAGAGAAAACCTGGAAATTCTTATCAATTTTTATAGGCTCGGCGGATCGTTGGGAGCTCACCTTTTTAGGCGCCAGTATTTTTTGGATCGCGGTAATGGGAATTACCGAAAAACGGATGATAATGTGGCTCGGTTCCCACTTGTTTCTTTATATCGGAATGAGTATCGCGTTCCATCGTTATTTTTCCCACAAATCGTTCAGGACGTCACGGATATTTCAGGCGGTAATTGCCGTTTGGGGTACTTGCGCCCTGCAGGGCGGTGTTTTGTTCTGGTCGGCGCTGCACCGGCACCATCACACGCATTGCGACCAAGAGGTCGATTTGCATTCGCCCCAACCCCTCTCCTGGAAAGGCTTCTACTGGGGGCAAATTGGTTGGTTGTCGCAACACAGGATTTTATTTCTTTGGGAAGACAACCGCTTGATCGATGATCTAAGCAAATATAAAGAGCTTTGCTTTATTCAAAAATATGATCAGCACATTGCCGGAGCATACATGCTGTTGTGGTTGATATTTGGTGGCTTTGAAGGATTGATATTCGGTGGACTGCTGGCCCGCGTAACTTCATACCAATGTACCGCATTGGTGAATTCTATCGATCATATGTTTGGTTATACCTGGAAAGACGACGGTGATTGCAAAGCGGTAAATGTTTGGTGGAGCCTTCCGTTGCAGTTGGGTGAAAATTGGCACGCCAACCACCATCAGTCTCCCGGTAGATCGAGCCGCAAAATAGCTTGGTGGGAGATCGATCCTATACACTGGGTGATATTGGGTTTTGAAAAATGCGGCTTGGTTTGGGATGTGAAAAAATGATGGCAATATAATCGCCTTGAATAATCGCTAATCTAATGCGGCTCTAGACCTGCTTATATCAAAGTTTTTTTGTTCAATGCTAAGCAATAATCTTAACGGAGCTGTGTCTCCTGTTTTCTTTCCGCATATCATATAAACCCACCAGGGTAGCTGATTTTTCCGGCTAAATGCGTTAACATGCGCTGCTTTTTCGGTTAAAGGGCAGCTTATGCTAAAGCATTGGATTGCGCCGTCCATATTATCCGCGGATTTTGCCCGATTGGGCGAAGAAGTGGATCGCGTACTAGCCGCGGGTGCTGACATAGTCCATTTTGACGTGATGGATAACCATTACGTACCCAATTTGACCTTTGGGCCGGCAGTTTGCAAGGCGCTGCGTGATTATGGCCTTAAAGCGCCGATTGATGTCCATTTGATGGTCAAGCCGGTTGATCGTATTATCCCGGATTTTGCCGTCGCGGGAGCTAATTACATCACATTCCATCCTGACGCTTCGGATCACGTGGACAGAACTCTGCAGCTAATTCGCGATAATGGGTGTAAATCCGGATTGGTTTTTAATCCTGCAACCCCGTTGAATTACATGGATTATGTGATGGATAAGATCGATATGGTATTGTTAATGTCGGTTAATCCGGGTTTTGGCGGACAGTCGTTTATTCCCGGCGTGTTAGATAAGCTGCGCGATGCAAGAAAAAAAATAGATCATAGTAAGTTGCCGATACGGTTGGAAATTGACGGTGGGGTCAACGAATTCAATATTCGGGAAATCGCTGAAGCGGGTGCCGATACCTTCGTTGCCGGCTCGGCCATTTTTGGACAAAAAGATTATAAAAAGGTAATAGCGACAATGCGTAGCGAACTTTCACGGGTTGCCAATTGATGCAGCGGCCAGAATTAATAGCGTTGGATCTGGACGGTACATTGGTCGATAGTGCGCCCGATTTGGCCTATGCGGTAGAGCAGATGTTGGTGCGATTGGAGAAACCGGCGGTGACCCATGAGCAGGTCAGGGGATGGATCGGTAACGGGGTTAATATGCTGGTCAAACGCGCGTTGACGGGGCGTATGGAGGCAGAAGAAAACCCACAGGGTTTTGAGCGAGCATTACAGGTGTTTAGCGGTATTTACGAACAGAATATTAGTGATCGAGGAACGCTTTATCCGGGTGTGTTGGATGGGTTGCGGCAATTAAAATCGGAAGGCTTTGTCCTGACCTGCCTGACCAATAAGCATTCCCGATTTACCCACAGTTTATTGGATAAAACAGGGTTGTCGGAATTTTTCGATTTCGTGGTATGCGGTGATACGTTCGAGCAGCGCAAACCGCATCCGATGCCGCTACTCAAAACGGCGGAACGTTTTAATGCGGACCCAACCGCATCTGTTATGGTAGGGGATTCGATTAACGATATTAAAGCGGCAAAAGCAGCCGGTTTTAAAGCGGTTTGCGTCCCCTATGGATACAAGGGAAAATACAGCGTGGATGAGTTAGCCGCTGATCATGTTGTCAATTCTTTGGCCGAATTACCCGCATTGTTTGCCCAGGCCGCTTAGATTAAGACGCGATGTATTGTCTCTCACAAAATTTCAGAGAACGATGGCGTAGCCGTTGCGGTTGCTAACATAGGTTGGCAAGACGGTGTTGCAAGTGGATTTTTCCGCGCAATTGGTAGAATACTCTGAAATTTTTTATGAACGATGAACCTCGAACAATTTAATCAGCTCCGTTTAGACGGATATAACCATATTCCGGTCGCGCGTGAAATTCTCGCCGATTTGGATACCCCGTTGAGTGCGTATCTTAAGCTTGCGGAGGGCCAGTATTCATATCTATTTGAATCGGTGCAGGGCGGCGAACAATGGGGCCGTTATTCCATCATTGGATTACCGTGCCGAACCGTCGTTAAGGTCAGCGGTAATGACATTGTATTGGAACGCGATGGCCAATCTATCGATTCGGCAAGTACTGACGATCCATTTACCTGGATTCAGGAATTTTCCAAGGGTTATATAGTTCCGGAACTTGCAAATCTACCTCGTTTTAGTGGTGGTTTGGTCGGTTATTTCGGCTACGAAACAATTGGATTTATCGAACCCAAGTTGCGTTCAAATGTTAAAGAGGATCCGCTAAACAGCCCTGATATCCTGTTAATGGTATCCGAGGATCTGGTGGTTTTTGATAACCTTGGCGGTAAGCTGATGATCATTACCCACGCTGATCCGCAACAAGCGAATGCGTTGGGCATTGCAGAATCTCGGCTCGATCAACTTGAGTTTAAGCTGCGTGAGACTCAGGCCAAGCCCACTAGCCACGAGCCCCGCAATGTAGATGAAACGGATTTTGTATCCGGATTTACCCAGCAGGGATTCGAAGCCGCTGTCAATAGAGTTAAAGACTATATTGTTGCTGGCGACGTGATGCAGGTGGTTTTGTCGCAACGGTTGTCCATTCCATTCCGCGCGTCCCCGTTGGATTTGTATCGTGCGCTCCGGTGCTTGAATCCATCCCCATACATGTATCATCTTAATTTGGGGGATTTTCGAGTGGTGGGCTCATCGCCTGAAATTTTGGTGCGATTGGAGGACGGTAATGTCACGGTTCGGCCTATAGCCGGTACCCGGCCAAGGGGAGTCACACGAGAACAAGACCTGGCGCTTGAAAAAGATCTTTTATCCGATCCCAAGGAATTGGCGGAACATTTAATGCTGATTGATCTGGGCCGTAACGATGCGGGCCGTGTTTCCGATATTGGCAGCGTTGAATTAACCGACAAAATGATCATCGAACGTTACTCCCACGTCATGCACATTGTTTCCAATGTAATGGGACGGTTGCAACAAGGCAAGGACGCTTATGATGTTTTATCGGCGACTTTCCCCGCTGGAACGGTAAGTGGTGCACCGAAGATCCGTGCAATGGAAATTATCGACGAACTGGAACCCGTCAAGCGCGGAGTTTATTCAGGGGCGGTAGGATATATCGGTTGGAGCGGCAATTTGGATACGGCCATTGCAATCAGAACTGCGGTTATCAAAGGTGAAACGCTGCATATTCAAGCGGGCGCGGGAATTGTACATGACTCGGTGCCGCGCAATGAATGGGATGAAACCATGAACAAAGGGCGGGCCATATTTAAAGCCGTAGCGATGGCTGAAGCAGGTTTGGAAGGAGGACGGTTCTAATGGGCGCGGCAAAAGTGGTAATGGTCGATAATTATGATTCGTTTACCTATAACCTGGTCCAATACTTGGGTGAATTGGGCGCGGAAGTTACCGTTGTGCGCAATGACCAGGTTTCGGTCGACGAAATCAAGCAGCTCAACCCAGACAAAATTGTAATTTCTCCGGGGCCATGCACCCCGCTGGAAGCTGGAATTTCGGTGGATACAATCTTGGAGTTTGCCGGTACAACACCCATTTTAGGCGTTTGTTTGGGGCATCAAAGTATTGGTCATGCCTTTGGTGGTGATATAGTGCGCGCGAAAAGCATCATGCACGGTAAGACTTCGATGGTACACCATTACAATATTGGTGTGTTCAGCGATCTGGCGAATCCATTTGAAGCAACTCGTTACCATTCGTTGGTGATTGACCAGCAAACGTTACCGGATTGTCTAGAGCTTACCGCCTGGACTGAAGATGTGGACGGTAATATTGAAGAAATTATGGGCGTGCGGCACAAAGAGATGGATGTCGAAGGTGTGCAGTTTCATCCTGAATCAATCCTTACCGCGCATGGGCATGATTTATTGCGCAATTTTCTGAACGAATAAAGGGTGCAGCGTAGTTTTTGCTGACAATCAATTGGTAGATATGCAAACAGCCATAAAGAAAGTTTTAGAGAATCGAGATTTATCGTCCGATGAAATGCATGATGTCATGCGAACGATTATGACGGGCGGTGCGACACCTGCCCAGATTGGCGGCTTTCTAGTCGGTTTGCGTGGTAAAGGCGAAAGCATAGATGAAATCACCGCCGCCGCCGAGATTATGCGAGAACTTGCAGTTAAGGTCGAAGTGGCGGGTGACCATGTGATCGATACCTGCGGAACTGGGGGCGATGCCAGTGGGACTTTCAATATCTCGACCGCCAGTGCCTTTGTTGTGGCCGCAGCGGGTGGGCGAGTCGCCAAACATGGGAATCGATCGGTATCCAGTAACTGCGGTAGCGCGGATGTATTGGAGGCTGCAGGTGTCAATCTTGATCTAATACCCGATCAGGTTCGGCAATGCGTTGATGAAATTGGAATCGGTTTCCTGTTTGCCCCGTTATATCACGGTGCGATGAAGCACGCAGTGGGGCCGCGCAAGGAAATGGGTGTTCGCACGTTATTCAATCTTTTAGGTCCTCTGTCCAATCCTGCCAATGCAGCGAATCAAGTATTGGGCGTCTTCGCCGAAGTTTGGGTGCAACCTATGGCAGAGGTGTTGAGTCGATTAGGTAGTCGACATGTGTTGGTGGTTCACGCCGAAGATGGTTTGGATGAAATCAGCATTGCGGCACCTACAAGGGTCAGCGAATTAAAAGATGGTTGGACCCGAAATTATTTGATTACCCCTGAGCAATTTGGCTTCCAACAATCGTCTTTGGCGCCGTTACAGGTCGATGGGGCTCAAGCGAGTCTGGCTATTATTCTGGATATATTTGCCGGCAGCCCGGGCCCCGCTCGAGATATCGTTGCATTAAACGCCGGAGCGGCAATTTATACGGCGGGATTAACTGAATCGATGAGCTTGGGCGTGGAACGGGCGCTGCAGGTTATTGATAGTGGTGATGCAAGGCGCAAGCTCAATGCGTTGGTCAAAATGAGCCGCGGATTTAAGACTGAATCTACCGATTCCCGGATAGTTGGCGCTGTCCAGACGCAGACAAAAATGGCAGAGGCTTCGGTTAAGAAAAATCCCATCGACGCGCCAGACATCTTGCTAAAAATTTTGGATACAAAGCAGCAAGAAATTGCCCATCGAAAAAAGCGCATGAGCCAGTCGGAAATCGAGCAGCAGGCGGAAGTTGCCGCAGCTCCTAGAGCGTTTTGTTCTGCACTACGGCAAAAGATTGATGAAAATTATCCAGCAGTGATCGCCGAAGTAAAAAAAGCATCACCCAGCAAAGGTGTTATACGGGAAGATTTTCAACCTATACAAATTGCGCAAAGCTATGAAAAAGGTGGAGCGGCTTGCTTATCTGTGTTGACCGACAAGGAATTTTTTCAAGGTTCCGAAGTTTATTTACAATTGGCGCGTTCGTCGTGTAATTTACCGGTTCTGCGCAAGGATTTTATTATCGACCCGTACCAGGTTTATGAGTCCCGGGCTATCGAGGCAGATTGCATATTGCTCATCGTTGCGGCCTTGACGGATACTCAGATGCAGGAATTAGCCGAAACCGCCGCACAATTGGGTATGGATGTGTTGGTCGAAGTGCATGACAGGGCGGAGCTTCAGCGGGCGTTAGCCTTAGACTTACCAATGATTGGTATCAATAATCGAAATCTTCGGAATTTTGCAACGCGATTGGACACAACATTAGAATTGTTGTCGGATTTGCCATCAGACAAATTGGTGGTCACCGAGAGCGGTATCCACACCCCGGCGGATGTCGTGTTAATGCGTCAGCACGGGGTTAACGCGTTTTTGGTGGGAGAGGCGTTTATGAAAGCCGATGAGCCGGGCACTAAGCTCGGCGAATTGTTTGGGATTGTCCCTGAAGAATCCTAAGTCAGCGTCAAAAAACCCAGCAACTCCGCGCATCTGCGCCCGCATTTTTTGACGTGTTCTTATGAAAAAAGTCAGGATGACTTTCTCAGGGGCGACTAACTAGCCGTCGCTATTTGTCATACCCGATACTATTTCAACGATGCTGACAAGCAAATCCAATTTCACCGATTGTGTGTAGCCCTGCCATTTCTTACTGGCGATAGCCAACAAGGCTTCGTTGTTCTCGAATTCGAATGGGATTAGCAGTGTCGAATGGATTTCATCCACGTTGGATCCGAATAGTGCCGCAATGTGTTCGTGTTGTAAACTTCCACAGAGTGGCTTGGGGTTATTAAATATTAGCGTAAACATGCCGCGTAGATCAGGGTTGAGCGGGTATACCAGATCGCGAAGCTTTTCCGGATTATAATCGCTATTTGGCGTGCAGAAGATACGTAGCCAGTCAGCGTCGTGATCTGTCCTCAAAAAATGCTCGAGGACTTGCAAGATCTCAAAGTTGGTCGCGCAGTCAAATAGTTCTGCAATCAATCGGGGTAAATCTTGTATAAGGCAGCGGTGCTGCGATTCGTCCTGTTGCATCGAATCCTGTTGCTGCTGTAGCTTCTGAACCCTTTGCTGCAAAAGACGTGCTTGGTATTCCAGCAACGACCGAACTTTTTTACCCAAATGGTGAGGGATTGAAAGCGTTTCCAGTAATTCGGAATGACGGACAAAAAAATCCGGGCATTGTTCTAAATATCGAGCCACCGATGATTCGTCGGGGTTCAATTCTTCCTGGGGATCAACCGTTTTCATAAATCGCACATATCAAGCTGAATATACCTTAAGCTTGGTCGTTTCGAGTGTCAATTATGCGTGATGGATCGTGGGCGAGCAGATTACAAATTACCCACAGGGGTTGTAGATTTTAGGGGTAGGGTTGCAAATGTTGTAGCGTCGTTTATCCTTGGGTTTCGTTTTTGCACATAGAACAAGTCCCTTGAGGAGTGCGGCGTTTAGCGAGTACCGAACACCACGATAGTTTTGCCGTGGGCCGAGATAAGTCCTTCTTCTTGCAAATCTTTCAAAACTCTTCCGGCCATTTCCCGAGAACAACCAACGATTCTGCCGAGTTCCTGGCGGGTTACACGGATTTGCATACCGTCGGGATGAGTCATCGCGTCGGGTTGGTTACACAGGTCGATTAATGTTTTGGCGATACGGCCGGTGACATCCAAAAACGCAAGGTGGCCCACTTTTCGATTTGTGTGTAGCAAACGATCGGCCAATTGTTTACCCAGGGCGAACAGAATATCGGTGGAATGTTCGAGGAGCTCTTTTCGCAGAACCGAGTTGAAACGGTTATAGCTGATTTCGGCCAATACGCATTCGGATCGGGTTTTCACCGTGACGCCGCGGGTGTTGGCGCCGTAGAATACGCCTATTTCTCCAATGAAATCGCCCTTATTCAGGTAAGCCAGGATAATCTCATGGTCGTCCGGGTCTTGCATCGAGATCGATACCGAACCCTCTGCGATATAAAACAGTTTGTCGCCGGTTTCGCCGGGTAGGATTATTTCCTGTTTTGTCGGGTAGCGTCTTTTATGGCAAAAGCGGAGAAATTGTTCAATGGCTTCGTCTTTTAGCGTTGTGGGTTTTGCGACTATCACAGGTGTTCCTAATATTCAAAGATCATGTTAAGTCTAGCAGCCCGGCAAAAATTGCAAGATCGTTTTCAGAGGATTGGTAGAATTATTTTTGTCGGCGCCCCATGACCGGATATGCCTTGTCACCGGATTAGTCATTGTTAATAAAAGAATTATATTAAAAATGATTGGTTAATCTTGGCGTTTTCAAGAAAGTTTTAGATGGATTTATTGCATAGATGGATCAATCATTGCTGACGACTACAAGTATGCTAAGCTAATCGGCCAATTTTTATAGGTAATGGTATGAAAACGCGGATAAAGTGGGTAGAAAATGCGATATTTCTAGGTGAATCCGACAGCGGACATAGCGTCGTGATGGATGGCCCACCGGAAAATGGCGGCCGTAATCTGGGGCCACGCCCGATGGAAATGTTGATTTTGGGTATGGGGGGGTGTACCGCCTTTGATGTGATTCACATACTAAAAAAAGGTCGCCACCAGGTCACGGATTGCGAGGTTGAAATTACGGCCCAGCGCGTTGATACAGTGCCCAAAATATTTAGCAAAATCCATGTTCATTTCGTGGTTAGCGGGAATGGGTTACAGGATTCGGCGGTCAAAAGAGCGGTAGCGCTTTCCGCGGAAAAGTATTGCTCGGCATCGATAATGTTGGGTAAATCCGCGGAAATTACACATGATTATGAATTGGTTGAAGGCTAGTAGCGTGTCACTGCAGGATTATTGGATAGTTCAACTCTAAATTTGAGGGCTCGATATGATTAGCATAGAATTTCTTACTGAATTCTTCGGATGGCTTTCGGTTATAAATATTGGTTTTCTGCTTTTCACCACTCTTTCGCTGATTTTACTTCGAGATAAAATCACAAATATTCACTCCAAGCTTTTCGGTTTGAGCGATGATGAACTTTCCAAAGCTTATTTCCAATATTTGGCGCAATACAAGATATTAATTCTCGTATTCAACCTGGCCCCTTATATTGGGTTAAAAATATTGCAGTAATTTTACCTCGATCATGGTTTTGGTAGGGACCTGCGATCTGATTATTCCTATTGCGGATAGCGGATTCTAGAAAAAAGATTCGAAATTTTGACGTCTCTCTGAGGTGTATCCATGCTGTAAACGGGTCTCTAAAAGCGTTGGGATATTGGATTTGTCGTAACCGGTAGATAGTTAGTATCCTACGAATACCGTTTCGCAATGTATTTGCACGGCAATATTGCCGCGCGGATAAAATAGCTCAACGCATGATTCATAGAATTCGGTACGCAATAAAGATGTCTTCTTCATCAAATTCAGCGACACATTCATATTCTATCGAATCAGAGACATTTAGACTTGGTTGATCTGAATAAAAGCATTTGTTTTTTCTATTTATTTTGGTTTCCACAGAATTTTAGCGTGGCTTTTCGTATAAATAGATTGCATTTTCTACTGCTAAATACGATATGATAGGGGGTTAAGAATCTAAATATATCCTTTAAACCCTTAAAAAAAGTGAGGAAATTTGCATGGCTACAACGAACCAAAAATTGCAGGCCTGGGTGGATAAAATGGCCGCTCATACCCAACCGGATAATATCGTTTGGTGTGATGGATCTAAAGAAGAATACGACCGCATGTGGGGGCTGCTAGTTGAGGCGGGTTCTGCCAAACGGTTGGACGATAGCAAGCGGCCAAATAGTTATTTCGTACGGTCGGTTCCGGAAGATGTTGCGCGAGTAGAAGACCGCACTTACATTTGCTCCGATGAAGAAGTGGATGCCGGGCCAACCAATAATTGGATGGATCCCTCCGAAATGCGCGGCGTTTTAGATGGCTTGTTCGAAGGCTGTATGAAAGGTCGTACGATGTACGTTATTCCATTTAGCATGGGTCCAATAGGTTCACCTATCGCGCACATCGGTGTTGAATTATCTGATTCGCCATATGTAGTGACGAATATGCACATCATGACCCGTGTTGGTACTAAAGTACTAGAGGCGTTGGGAGATAATGGCGAATTCGTACCTTGCATTCACACCGTCGGTGCGCCCCTTGAGCCGGGTCAGCAGGATGTTGCCTGGCCATGCAGTACGATCAAATATATCGTGCATTTCCCGAAAACGCGTGAAATCTGGTCCTACGGTTCGGGTTACGGTGGTAACGCATTGCTTGGTAAAAAATGTTTCGCGCTGCGTATCGCATCTTGCATGGGCCGTGAAGAAGGTTGGCTTGCTGAACATATGCTGATTCTGAAGTTGACCAGTCCTGAAGGCGCGGTTCAGTTTGTCGCCGGAGCCTTCCCAAGTGCTTGCGGTAAAACTAACCTGGCAATGTTGACACCGACGGTACCTGGATGGAAAGTCGAAACAATCGGTGACGATATTTGCTGGATGAAGTTCGGAAGCGATGGCCAATTGTACGCGATCAATCCGGAAGCTGGCTTTTTCGGCGTAGCACCTGGAACAAGCATGTTCTCCAACCCGAATGCTATGTTGTCTATGACTGAAAATTCGGTTTTTACCAATGTTGGAGAAACCGATGACGGTGATGTTTGGTGGGAAGAGATGACCGACGATGCACCCGCCTCATTGACCGATTGGAAGGGAAATCGCTGGACGCCGGATTCTGATACACCTGCTGCCCATCCAAATGCCCGCTTCACGGCGCCGGCTTCACAATGTCCGGTTATGGCTGACGAATGGCAAGATCCTAAAGGTGTACCTATCAGTGCGATCCTGTTCGGGGGCCGACGCGCGTCGGTTGTACCATTGGCTCATGAAGCACGCGACTGGAACCACGGTACCTTCCTGGGCACCATCATCGCCAGTGAAATGACTGCTGCGGCGTTTGGGGCGATCGGTAAATTGCGCCGCGACCCAATGGCAATGTTGCCGTTCTGTGGATACAACATGGCTGATTATTGGAGCCATTGGTTGAATATGGGTAAAACCGAAGGCGCGAAATTGCCTAAAATTTTCTACGTCAACTGGTTCCGTAAAAATGAAAAAGGTAAATTCATGTGGCCCGGTTTTGGCGAAAACAGCCGTGTATTGAAGTGGATTTTCGAACGTTGCGCAGGAACTGGCGACGCGGTGGATACAGCAATTGGTTATGTACCGACCCTGGATGCTATCGATTTCAGTGGCCTTGACGTCAGCGAAACCGATAAAGCTAATTTATTGCGTGTAGACATAGACGGGTGGTTGCAGGAAATCCCATCGATCATCGAATACTACGATACCTTCGGCGATCGTCTTCCTCAGACACTGCGTGATGAAGTTCAGAAGCTCAAGCAAAAATTGGAAGCAGCTAAGCAAGCCGTTGCTTAAGTAGTTTTCTTTTTGTACGGAAAAGCCCGCTTTTTGCGGGCTTTTTTGTGTGCTCCACTAATTTGTTTTGGGTCTAACGCAAAGAACCAAGCTGTGGGTAAATTTAACTTTTAAGCGGTGGCTATTTCCAGCTGAGACAAAAGTGCCT
The DNA here is from genome assembly GCA_964619885.1 of uncultured Methylococcaceae bacterium. Classification (GTDB taxonomy): domain Bacteria; phylum Pseudomonadota; class Gammaproteobacteria; order Methylococcales; family UBA1147; genus CAZUGA01. The sequence goes on along the minus strand of CAZUGA010000036.1, from coordinate 15,627 downwards.
AGATTTTTATCATTGGCGATGTCATACACTAGGTATTCCGTTTCTGGAGTCAGCTTGAGTAATTCGATTTGTCCATCGAACTTGGCCCCATCTTGTTGCGTGAAAAATGAGAAATAAAGCTGCGTGCCGTCGCGTAACAGGTAGCTTTCGGGCCGGTCCGGTTTCAGCGGAATGTTGACCCATTCCATGCGATAGAATTTGTAATCGTTATAGATTTTGAACCAGTGTTTGTAGTGATCTCCCGGTGAGTCTCTGAATTTGGTTTGCAAAACCATTCCTAACGGTACGATCGATGAAAAATCTACCGTGTTGTAGAAACTTGGTTCGTCTAGATCATCAATGCTGACATCGCCCCGGGTCAGTTCGACATGATCACCCAGTATTGCCGCGCCGTTCACGTTTAGCGCGTGGAGGTATTTTGCGCGATGCCTGAATTGTCTGGAACCTACCGGGTCGGAAGTAATGAGCTGGTTTTGCCCGGGCACCAAATAAAAATTTTGCGCCAGACCGCAGTTACAGCTATTGATCGCGAAATCCGGCTTAATGGCTTGCGCGGTGCTTAAGTTGGAATTGATCAAATTTGCGTAATTGATCTGGTCCTGTGGGCGTTTACCGGCATAGTTGTAGATATCATCCTGTTTGAAGCCATCGACGCCGTAGGACAAAAATCTTTCGATTAAAGTCTTGTTCCAATTTTTGACCTGTACTTCGCCCGGACGAAGATAAATGTCTTCGGTGTCACCGGTAGAAGAAATGACTTCGTCGGCGAACCATTCGGGGTGTTTAGCCCAAAGTTGGCTGTCCCGTTCTGCGACGCCTGGAGACCACCACAAGCGGACCCGAAATCCGCGTTGATGCAATGTTTTGATCAGTGCGCGCCAGTCTTGTTCGGTCCCGACAATATTTGGGTTGAGCGCAAAATCTCCGGTATTGAACTGGAATTGTTCCCCCCGGTTCCGGCCATACCAACCCGAATCGATGGTGATGGTTTTAATACCGAGTTGTTCTATTAGCGGTAATTTTTTTCGGATCGTATCCAGATCAAAATCTTCTTCGTAACCGTAGGTTTCCCAATTTGCATGGAAGGCCCAATCTGGTGCGGGTTGAACCGAAAGACCTAGAGCTCGCATCTTCATTGCAAATTTTCGTACCGCGTCGTAATAATCGCCGCGATGCTTATACACTTCTATTTGGCTGGCGCCTTGGGCTTGGATTGTTACGCCTTGCGCGTCGTAGCGTAAATTGACCGAGAGAGGCTCTTGGTATGTCTGAGTATTGAAAACCGCAATACCCCCCGTTGCGTTCCAGATATCGACTACGGGTAGTCCGCCCAGCGCACCCATCGTACGGTGATCTGTGCCCGAGGTGTCAGCTTGGTATATGAGGTCCTCACCCCAACCTTCCTCTATGGGGATACCGTTAAAAACGTGTATAGGATGACCTTCCAGTCTAGCCATTACAGTTTCAGCGTTGCAGATTTGGATGTAGCCTAGACAAGAAAAAAATATCACGCTACTTAAGATGTATTGCACCAGTTGACCGTTAACAGATATATCTCGATAAAAATGGGACCGCACTTTAATTGACCGATTTGGGATGGTGAATGCAGTTTAGCGACTAGGCCCAGGTTTCGGAAACAATTTGTCAAACCGTATAGGTACTGAAACCTGTCATGAAGTACGTTAGAAGGGCGGTAATGCCGGGTCATTTCTCGCACGGTACTCGTTTATGCCAAATTTTATTTTGCCAGCGAAATGGCCGTCTACCTAAATTTAAATATGATTCCGATCAAACACGGTTGAGATTAATTGTTATAAATCCAACTGATTTATTCTTGTCAAAATCAGAGCGATACGTTAACTTTTTACAGTAAGACTCATTTAAAAAGATTTTTCGAAGAAGGGGAAAGCTGATGCAAATATTAGTGACTGGTGGGGCGGGTTACATTGGAAGTCATACCTGCGTTGAACTATTAAATTCTGGTTACGATGTCGTTGTCGTTGATAATTTAATGAATAGCCATGAGGAATCGTTGGGTAGGGTCGAGAAAATTACCGGGAAAAAAATACAATTTCACAAGATCGACCTTTTGGATGAAGAAGCGCTTAATGGCGTTTTCGAACAACACTCCATAGATGCGGTTATCCATTTTGCCGGGCTCAAAGCGGTCGGTGAATCGGTCTCGATTCCATTGCATTATTACCATAACAACATTACCGGTACACTAATTCTATGCGACCTCATGATAAAGCACGGGGTTAAAAACATGGTCTTTAGTTCTTCTGCGACCGTGTACGGAGATCCTGCGACGGTACCGATAAAAGAAGATTTTCCTGTGGGTGCAACGAACCCTTACGGCCGCACAAAGCTAATGATAGAAGAAATTTTGCAAGATCTTCATGTTTCAGATAGTGAATGGAATATTGCGCTTCTGCGCTATTTTAATCCGGCCGGTGCTCATAAAAGCGGACAGATTGGAGAAGATCCCAATGGCATTCCAAATAATCTTCTGCCGTATGTTTCCCAAGTCGCGATTGGAAAACTATCAATGCTTTCCGTATTCGGAGGCGATTATCCAACGCCCGACGGTACAGGTGTTCGAGATTACATCCATGTCGTCGATCTGGCTTTGGGTCATTTGAAGGCGTTGGAAAAGCTCAAATCAAATCCAGGTGCTGTCACCTACAACCTTGGTACAGGTCGTGGTTATAGCGTTTTGGAGGCAATCTCGGCATTTGAAAAAGCGTCCAACAAGACAATTGCGTATAAGACGGTAGAACGTCGTCCTGGGGATATTGCAACCTGTTATGCCGATCCGGGGTATGCCAAACAAGAATTGAACTGGTCTGCCGATATTGGGATCGATCAAATGTGTATGGATGCGTGGCGTTGGCAGTCGATGAACCCTAAGGGCTACCAATAACAGCTATAGGACGTAAAGGCCGCGGTGTAATGCGGCCTTGGATTTTACTGTGTTCAGTTTGATCGCAGAAATTCAGGTATCGATGGCGATCAATGAATTGATACCCACTTTCAACGGAATCACCAGTTTGTCCCCTTGAACGGTATATTTCACGGATTTAGGATTTTGCCACTGCGGTTCGCTTTGCATCACGCCGTTAATCGCAGCACCGTTTTGCCACGGGATCGTCAAGTTAACCCACAACGGACTTGGTTCGCTTTTGATGCTTCCTGTCCATTCATAATTTAACACGTGTACAAGCATCTGGTTGCGGTAAATATAAGGTTGAACCACAACTTTATGCTGGGCGCTGGTCCACGGTTCAACACCAGCTTGTTTGATCCAGTCGAGTACCGGCGTGGTGACCGCCTCGCAGTGTGAACGCAGATAATTTCGGCCAACTTCATCGCGCCAAAAGCAGACCCGTCCTTTGCCGACGCTGCGGCTGACTGGCTTGCCGGTATCGTCCTGCAGTAAATCCGCCCACACGCTGGATTCACGCCGGCTACCGTCTGGATTCCATTCGCCAGATTTAGGGCCGCTTACAATCAACGTGGCGCCGTTTTGCACGGCATGCATCAATAATTTTTTCTCGTCATCACCCAGTTGTGCCATATACGGTAAAACCAATACCGGATAATTACTGAGCAAATCTCCATCGACGCGATCGATGGGATAAATATCGGTCGGTATCTGATTCTGATAAAGCATTAGGCTCAGGCCCCGATAATCACCCATATATTCTTGGAATAACGGTGATCCAGCCTTAGCGCCGAGCCAGCGGCGATCGCGGTGATGCGAATTACCGCTGACAATCAAGCCGCCTTGAAACATAGCATCCAGAAAATCGCGGTTGCGCGCCGAATAAATGACCGCCGCGGGCGCCAAAGACTTGGACCTAAACATCTGCTTGGAATGTTTGGCGATCCAGTTATACATCATGCCCCTAAATTCCATACCGACCGTGGTGGTCATCTTCGGCGTACGAAGCTCGTACGGGTTGTTCTGCGCTGCGACAACTTCGGCCATGACCAATTGAGCATCGGCATCGTTAAAGCCGTAGGAGAATGCCCAGGATGGGCGATCCATCGTGGCGCCGCGGCAGTATTTGTAAGAGGCGAATTGCGCAATCCAGTCATCGTAGGTGGCGTCGGCCATACTGGTCGATTCACTCGCGCCGTCTTGCTCCCAAACCACATAGTGGCTGGACATTTGGCTGCCCTCAGTACCCCATTCCGTGGCGCCCAAATGATCCAGGGCGACAACTTCCGCGATCGTCTCAGTGTGCGGGTTTGCAGCGGTGATGACTTCGCGGCAACCGTCGGTAAATTCTGTCAGGGTTTGATGCCGCCACTGCAAATAGCGCCAGAAACGAGCGTCGGTCAAATCAAATTTCAGCGGAAATTCCATCCCCGTTTGCACACCGAATTTTTCCTGGCAATAACCACAGGCACAACCCCATTTACCCACAACAAGCCCAAACAGCGGGACATCCAGCCAAAGACCGTCGATTCCGGTAGCGGCTAATTTAGCCAAGCGGTTGAACAGCCAATCCCGGTACGGCGAGTTCGGGCACATCCAGGCGCTTTCGTCATTGGGCTCAACCCAAAATACCTTTTTTCCGTAAAAAACGCCGCGGCGCTTCTGATCGAAAGATAATTGCAACCAATCCGGGTGTTGTTTGGCGATCGTATCCGAACGCAGCCGCCCGTTGGGTGTGATCACTTCCAGCGACGGAATGTACCAGACGACCTTCATTCCGCGCTCGTGGATCATCGTTGCACTGTCTTTGATCAGCTGCAATTCGGCCTCGAATTCTTCGTCCGAAATATAATCGGACAGTCTGCTGTCGGCCTCTACGACGTTTGCGCCCTGTTTCACAACGGCATCCAGGTCCATCCCAAGCTCGACTGGATCGACCCTGAGTCCGGTTATCGGTAAACCAAAAATACGCGCTTCAATCATCCAGTCCGGGTATTCGATCCCCGACCGTTGTAACAATTCCACACCTTGATTCGTCACACCAGACGCAGCGCTGGCTTCGCGCATCATAGGCAATGGAAGAGCCGCCATGACACTCGCTGACCCAGCGATTTTTAATAGTTCCCGCCGGCTAATGCGAGCTTGATGGCGAGGTGATAACTTGGTTTTGTTTAAAATCTTCATATCAAAAACGCCATTTAATGTATAGAGAAGCCGTGTGGATTTTATAGCGCCCACCGATCTGCAAGTTGTTTGAAGGTTGGTTCGTCGAATCCTCGTCTACAAATCCATATCGTATCCCGAACTCGTTTTCCGACTCCGGTTTGAAATAAAACAATCTCACGTCTGCGCCTCTAAGGTACGTCAGTGTACGCCCCGCGCCATATGTGAATTTAACGTTGAATAGCAGCTGTTCGTCCAGACTGATTTGATGGACCAAGGCTTGTCCTATCAGCATGCCTCTATGACGATATTCGGGTCTGGGAAAAGTTTGGTAAGTGCCATCCTGCGCAGAACCCCCGTCCCGAAAGTATTCGAATTCATAACCCAATCGCACGAACGAAGCGGGTGGCTGCCGGAAATAGCCTTCTCGCCTGCCTCGATAATCGAACATCGGTTCTTCGGCCCAGATGTTGTAATAGCCGGCTGCAGTCCCGTGTAATCTGTAATTGCCGTCGGAGATAAACGAATTATCGATCTGCAGTTTTAACAGCGTTCTGTCGTTGCCTTCGTATGCCGCTGCCAAGGTCAATCGGTCCTGGTAAAAAAGACGCAACCGAGCGGATGTGTCATCTACCAGTTTGTGCTGATAGATCGCACTATAGGTCATATTAAGCCCCGGACGGGCGGTAAACTGGACCGAGCCGATCGGAATGGTGCCACCATATGAATTGAACGTAGGATCGGCCAAAAACGGAAAATCGGCAGCGGTGACAGGGTTGCCGTTAGAGTCAACACCAGCGATCAAGCGTCCCGAAACATCGTCGTGTAGAAAACCGGCCGATGCAGCCAGTACATAATCTTGTCCCGACCAGTTCTGAATTGCACTGAATTCGACCGCGGTGCTGTTGATATCCATTTCACCACCCAATAACGGAGCGACACCCTGATGGTTAATGTGTTGAAACCTGGCTTTTACGCCAAAGTCGATTGAAGAACGCACCCGCAACCGGGTATACGATGCTTGCGGTTGCACGGTTAGAATGTCTAAGGTTGGCTCTTGCTCGTATTTGAACAATACCGCGGCACTGAATGGGTCATAGATATTGTTTTCCTGCCGAAGATTGTTCTCCGCGTTGCTTTGCAGCCAGCTGCGGCCGCCTCCGTTGGCAGCGATATCATCCAGTACTTCAGCTTCGCGGAAGCTCTCGCCCAACGTATCGTAAATGGCTGCAAGGCGTTGCATATCATCGAGCTTATTCGGATGGTATTTACGAATTTGTTCGTAAACGCGTGCCGATTCCCACAATTGCGCGTTCTCATCCAAGATGACCGCCAATCGTTTGGTATTCGCATAATCATCCGGTGCCAGCTGTTTCAAGCGTTGGCGCATCTTGATCTCGTCATCCTGCATTGCCTGTTCGTGGTATAACTCGGCCAGCCGTCTGGTCGCGACGACATGGTTCGGGTCGATTGCAATGATTTCTTTACCGACGATGATTTCCTGGATCGGCATCTGATAGGCTTTGTAAATATCCATCAGGATGAGCCGAACCTCGATGTCTTCCGGTCGCAAATAAGAAGCTTTGCGCAAAACCTCGATAGAGTAAGCCCAGTTTTTGGCGCCGATCGCCATTTCACCCAATTTGAATAACACTTTGTAATTGGTCGGGTCGGCCTTTTCGACCTGCTGCAGCATGTAGATCGCCGCATCGGTCTTGCCACGTTCGAACAAGACCATCGCATCCTGCAACCGTTGTTCCGATTCTTCCGCGGAAATAGTCGATACCGCACCGGCTTCCAGCGGATTGACTTCGGTGGGCCGGCCTTCCTGTGCCCATCCCGCGCCGGACAGAGCGTAAAACAAAACAGTGGTTAAAATCCTAAACCACACCCGCGTATTCATTTGACTAGCCCTATTCATCTTAAGGTCCCCGCGTAAATAGTCTGAGGCGCCTCGAGTTGGGTCCTGTATTCGAATACACCGTCCGCGTTGGTGGTTCCCGCCGCTGCGATGGTATCTCTGCCTTCGGCGGCCAAAACCAGCTGGTATTCGGTTGCCGGCTTCAAACCACCAATTTTCAATACTGTATTACCGAAACCCCGATAAACGAATTTGACTTCGTTGTTGCCGCTGTTCAACTCATCGATAAATTGCGTCGCTTGAATGATGTACGGCGTATTGGGCGGCCCAGCGGCGAGTACGATCTTTCGTCGTTTTCGCCCATCCAGATGAATATAGGTTTGCTTCTCATTGTGAGAATAACCGACAACGCCCTCGGAGGATTGCATATCCACGTGGACCGTGTCGTTGAAACGGATGGTTCTGAGAAAACCATTGTTTTCAACCCAGTAAGCTTGCCCGTCAAAGCCGACATGCGTGTGGTAATAGTCTTCGACAATTTCGGTGTACTGGGTCGCAAAAATCGATGCCGCATCGATGGAACGGATGTAGTCGTAGATGTAACGCAATGCATCCATACTCTCATTTTTAATACCGCTGTAAAAATGGTAATACAGGTTCATCGGGTAAACCCGGTATGGTTTGTCCGTCCGGTCAAAATGCTGCAACAATTTCTTCTGACCGCCCCAATCGCCGGTCAAAAACAGCGTGTAGATGTAGTCGTTTTGCGCCGAGGTCAAGTATTGGCGATAAGGCGGATAGGGCAGGGAATAAGGTGTCAGTCCGGCCAATGACGGGTATTCGTCGTCAAATCGCGGGTCACCCCCGTTCAGATTGTGCATCCCGGACCGCCAGACAATCTCCAGCGCCTTTTCATCGGGGTTGGTCGCGCCAGACCAAAACAATGTCGTGGTCTTTTTATCCGGCGGTGTCAGGTTATGATCGGCGAATAGTTTGGCGCCCCAAATTTCCTCCAGCAAATCATGCGGCTTATAGCCAATTTCGTAAGGATAGGAATCCGGATTGACGATGTAAGGATCTCCGCCGACCCAGTCAAATGGGTGGGTTGCCGCGTGCACAGCGACATCGACGTTGGGTAGTGCAAAAATATCGCGTGCCAGTTCTACTGCCGGGTGATGATATTTATTGCCGATCCGTTCTATAAATTTGGTAATGACCGAAACCGAAGTCGGAATATCCAGGTACTTTTTTAGAATTTCTTCGTTGATAAAAAAACCGGCAAAATGCGCGCCGTCGATCAGTGACACTGACTCCAATGCATCGCCATCGATGTGCGCGTAGAAAATTCGTGAACCGTTCAGCGTGGTGATATCCGGCGCGGGGAACTCATCCAACCCCAAAGATTCGGATAAAAACTTGTATGGATCCAGATACCAAGCACCCAATGTCGGTTGTTCGGCGATTTCCGGAGCGACTTCGCCTTTCAAGGCGCGGCGAACCAACGCGATGCGCTCGGCATCGTGCGGCGGAAAATAAAATGGCGTTTGTTCCAGACTGATACCGCCTTTGGGTGAAATTACGCCCAGGTCGACGTTACCGTAATCCTTATCGGAAAAGGAAAAAAACACTTTGTTGGCCGGGTCGACCGATGTATAGGTATGATCGTAGGTCACCGACAACGGCGAAAAGTCGCGTTCAAAGCCGAGCATGTTTTCATCGACGATGCGAACTTCGGGTTGGTATTCTTCGCGGCGTTCGCCCTGGACGGTATATTTAATCCCCAACGCGGCCATTACATCGGCTTGGTTGTCGGTTGGCTCCTGGGTCTCGAGATCATAGGTTGCGCCGTATTCTTGCATGATCGCAACGCGCTTGCCGTTCTCGATTTGCCGCAACAGCCAATCGCCATAGTCTTCGGCGTTTTTCATGTGGCGTTTGGTATGCCAGGTTACCACGCCCATGTAATTGTCCATTTCACTATCGCTGAGCAGTCCGTCTTCGACCGCGCGATAATCGGGTATCAGCCCCAAGTACTCAAGAATGACCGCACCGCGGTTAAAAAACGGTAAGTCTTCAAGCGTAGGTGCTTCGCTTTTTTTGTACACCACGACAACCCGGCGTGACATTTCGTTGGGTTGCAGATCCAATTGTTCTGCCGGTGGTGCCCGTTCGGGTAGTGGATATTCCTTGACCAGCTCAGCGTGTGATTTGATCGCGAAGGTGGGTACCGGCGGCGATTTGGCCGAGAAAACTTCGCGCATAAATGATGGGAAATCCACCCGGAAAAAATTCCTCGCCTGGCCTGGATCCCAGAAATACGAGTAGCCCTCGATAATCATACCGCCAAACGGCGTGATAACATTCAGCGCGCTGCGCGAATCCAGCATATCGGAGCGTTCCATCTCGAAAAAGATTCGATTTTCCGGGTTGACGCTCTTGTACAGCTGGTAGTAATTCAACTGTGGTTGGGAAATCGGGGTTTGAAACTGACCGTAGGCTTTGTCCGCCGAAACCAGTTTCAATTTGCTATTGTCGCCGGTAAAAGCGAAATAGAACTCCAAACCAAAGGGATGAAAAAAGGTATTGATGGTTTGGGTTGATTCGTTCCATTCGATAAACGAACCGTCGGGCTTTTTGATCAGTCCCTGATAAGCGCCATAACTGCCGATAATCAGTATACGGCGTCCCGCCTCCATTTGTTCGACCAACCACTCGGGATAAATGTCGCCGCCGACCATCTGCGAGGTCTGATAGCAGGTCATGATCCCGGAGTAGGCGCTCATATCCGGCTTTTCGGTTAATAATTTTTCTACATCGCGGCTTTCGAAACTATAGCCGGCTTCGCCAAGAAATCCGGTGAGCAGCTGAACGATGCCTTTGTGGTCAGGATCGCGCTCTTTATACAGGACTAGGATTTTACCGGGGTTTTCGGCCGCAGAAGCGACCAGGGGAACTACCGTCAACAGCAGCATCGACAACAACAGCAAGAACGCTACGAACGATCTTTGGCGCATAAACCAAACTCCCCCCGGATTGAACCCGTATCAGAATTTTTGTGATTTTATAAAATGCTGAATCTTCCGGATAACAGCTATTTCAAATATTCGTTTTTGTTATTGATCATTTACCAGTATAGCGATAATTTGCGTTTGTCGTAAACCAAATTTACTCAGGTTTTATTGGGTCTATATGCCGGTTGGTCTGTAAATGATTTCAAATTTACACAATTTTGCTGTAATTTAGCCGTGGTCTGAAGGGTCTGTTACAAACGCGATCGTAAAATAATTCACTAAGGTTCCATCCGGTAATCACAACAATATGGCAGGTATTGGATTTAAGCTGCAGAAACTCTTGGTCGAGGATATGTACCTGTCTCTTTTCCAGGGCTTTTTCTACTCGTTGGTGATTACCTCCGGACCCTGGTTGATCATGGTGATTTCGCTGGCGTCTCTGTCGGTGCTATCGTCGTTTCTGCTCAGTACCGCGGACAACACGCTATTTAATATTCTGTTGGTACACATTTTTTCGTTTACGATCATCATCACCGGTACCGTGCAATTGTTCTTCACGCGGATTTTTGCCGACAAGATGTACTCCAAAGAACGTGCCGAGTTACCGGTCGTTATCATCAGCAATCTTTTTTTTGCATTGATGGTCACCAGCTTGCTGATTACGCCCTTCGTCTTCTTTCTGGAAATCGCTTTCAACATCAAAATAATTGTATTCAGCCTGTTTTTAACGATGACCATCACCTGGGTACTGATGAACTACATCAGCGCCAGCGAAGAGTTTATGGGCTTCATCAAACACTATGTGATCGGGTCAATCGTCGGGGTCGCGCTGGGGACTGGTTTGGGATACAGCCTGCATTTTGCCGGTTTTTTTCTGGGTTTTTTTATGGGTCAGGCCTACATCGCGATTGTGCTGGTCATTCAATCGCTAAAAATATTCGGATTTCCGGACCGCGTCGATTTCGGCTATTTCAAGAATTTCAAGGATTGCCACATTCTGCTGGTTAGCGGGTTTTGCTTGTACGGCGGAATGTGGGTGGATAAATTCATTTACTGGTACGGCCCGACCGGTGAAGAATATAGCCCTTTGCTGTATTTTCACGGTAGTTATAACGATATCTTTTATCTGGCTTACCTTTGCACGACGCCGATCATGGCCATTTTTTTTATCGCGATGGAAACCTCGTTCTACAAACGTTATTACGCGTACAACAAAGCGATGACCAACAAAGCCACGTTGGACGACCTTCGCAAGTTACGCGATGAAATCGTCATTTGTATCAAGGAACAGTTGACCAATATTGTCAGGATTCAAGGTCTGATCATTTTGTTGGCTATTTTGTTCTCATCCCAGTTGTTGAGCTTCTTCAAAATTGATCCCAGTTTGACCGAGCTGTTTATCGTGATCTTGATCGGTGCGTTTTTCCATATGCTGTTTCTGATTGTTTGTGTGATCTTATTGTATTTCGATCTGCGCCAGGTAACGGCCAAGATATACGCCGCTTTTTTTGCATTGAATTTGGTGGGCACCCTAATATTTTTGCAACTACCGCAGGTATTTATGGGTTTTGGCTACGGCTTGGCCGCGATATCGGTGTTTATTTTTGCGCTGTTTCAGCTCAAAGCATCGCTGGCCAATATCAATTATCTTTCGTTTACCCGCCATCCGATGGCCGAAACCCAGATCGATGAAGTTTATCTGCCGGAATCCGGAACCTATGGCCGTTATTATATCAAGGACGGACAGCACCTGATTTCATCGGACTAAGCCCGTCCCGGTTCCTGAGAGGAGCATATTCCATGAAAACTTCGGCTATATTTTTGGCACTGTGGGTTTGTAGCTTACTCAACCCCGGGCTTAATTGTATTTCCGCGGCTCAAGCGGACCAGAATAGTACCCAAGGCAAGGTAAATCCATTCCCGTCCCCTGGAACCAGTTGGCAATGGCAGCTGAGCGGTTATGTCGATACGTCGGTCGACGCACAAATGTACGATATCGATCTGTACGAAACCCCGGCCACGACAATCGATAAGCTTCATAGTAAAGGCGTTGTGGTCATCTGTTATTTCAGCGCCGGTACCTGGGAGAACTGGCGCGATGACCGCGGCCAGTTCCCAAAATCGGTGAGAGGTAAGGCGATGCAGGATTGGCCGGACGAAAAATGGCTGGATATCCGTCAGATCGAAGCTCTGGCGCCGGTCCTCAACGCCAGACTGGCGCTCGCCGTCAAAAAAGGCTGTGATGGGGTAGAGCCGGATAACGTCGACGGTTACGACAACGATTCAGGATTTCCGCTGAGCTACAAAGACCAACTCAAATTCAATAAATGGTTAGCCAAGCGAGCCCACGCGCGCGGTCTGTCGATTGGTTTGAAGAACGATCTGGCCCAGATCAGGGACCTGGTCGCCGACTTTGATTGGGCGCTGAACGAGCAATGCTTCGAATACGACGAATGTGAATCCATGCTGCCATTCATCCGTGCCGGAAAAGCCGTATTTGGCGTCGAATATCAGGGCGACCCAGCGGAATTTTGCCCGCGCGCGAATGCAATGAATCTGGACTGGCTACTCAAAGACATGGATTTGACCGCAAAACGCAGGTCTTGCCGTTGAATCGGATAAATCTCAACGCTAAGCGTCGGTACGGCCGCGTCAACGCGCGGATTTGTACTTAACAACCCGGGTTTGCTTTAATAAGACCCTGCGGGTGTTATGCTGCAAGGTTTCCTTCAGAGCAACAACCCGATTGCGATTAAACCGAATGCCGCTGCAAAGCCTTCAACCAGGGAGTTTGTATGATACAAATATTAATCCGTTTTATAGGCGCATTACTGGTCATTCTGCTCACCTACAACCCGACCGGCCATTCTTATGTCAGCTGGCTGGGTGATGCGCTAAACGGGCCGGGGATTCAGGCGCAACACGCGTTTGTCGGGGTTGTGTTATTGATCGGCTGGACAATACTCATCCGGGCGACATTTCGATCGCTTGGCGCGCTGGGTTTGCTGCTGGCGTCCGCGTTGATCGGCACCTTCGTTTGGCTGCTGGATTCATTCGGCTTATTCGAAAAGCAATCCGATTCCATCATCGTTTGGCTGGCGCTGATCAGTCTGGCGGCATTGCTGGCCATCGGGACGTCTTGGTCACACATACGGCGCAACATTACCGGTCAGGTTGATGTGGATGACGTTGAAGAATTATAGCCAACAGTGTACCGGTGTTTGATGGATGGCTCTGCTAGGGCCTGGTTGTTTAGATATCGATATTTACCAATTGGTGCAAAGACTAAATTCGCTGTAAATGACCCATGATTTTTCAGGATTGAATACTTGCGCGGAATGAAGAATGACGCCGAGCAACATCAGCACGCTGCGCATGGAATCCATAAAATATAAGCGATTCATAGATTCTCCTTTGGCGTTAAAGGTGGGTTGTGGATCAGGATGGCCTGACATTTGGCAAGTCCGCCCGTGGATCGGCCTGTTTTTAAGCGGGGTTCAATGTTTTTGTTTGGATTACACGAGAAACCGGCGTCGGTCTTTTGATGAGCGTCTATGCTGTACCGGATAAGAACCCAATTAATAATCGTCCGCGACAACGTCGAGAAATATCGTGCAGGATCTATCTTGTAGAGCAGGCCAATCATCGTATTGAACTCCTTGCGGCAGGTTTTAGCGTTTACGGCTATCAGCAACTACCGTGCCATACGATGAAAGCCGCGCAAAATGGGGGTTCAGCGATGCTGGGGGGTCTAAATTGTAAAAAATGGTAACAATCGGTGGGCTATTGAATAGCCTGGGACCAAAGCGCATCACCATCGGTGCGTCCAATATAAACAATCATGGTGCATAAACTACACTTTGAGCGAGAGTTGTTTTTACCGTTGCATAAGCATATTGGGATTCACGAAGTTAGGCGCTATTTCTATGGTATATATCGGATCAAGAAATCCACTGACCATAATCGTTCTTGCGGTTCTGCTTTTGACTGGGACGATGTTGGCAAAATTCTGGATGGATTCGCAACCGGATATCATTGCCGAAGATGTTACATCGGCAAAAGTCCTGTCTATAAGCGATAAGGAAGTGGAATACCGGGACAAAGTCGGGAACAAAAATGCGATTAGTTTTGCCATCGCGAAACTAGAACTCGCGGATGGCAAGACATTTACCGCGTCAATCCCGAAACCCTACCCAACGCCCGGTGAGAAAGTTTCGGTAAGAGTGATTGAATATTCTGATGGAACGAAGTCCGCTTCGTTCTTTCGCTAAACTTGTTAAAAATCTCGATTAGCGTGTTATGGGGTAGACGTTAGATCCAGATGTGCAGCGTTTACCTGTCAGGGAATAGAGACCGATTGCAGAATCCTAACCGTTGTAGCCGACATTACAATGGTCAAAATTTATTGAGTCTGCCCTGCAAAAGATTGCCAATAACCTATTCATTCAACCAGCTCAATGCATCATCAATATTTTCGAAATATTTTACTTCCCCGGAGATAAACCACGAACCTACTTTTGCGCTGATTTCCTGCCAGTTTTTGTTGCCGTAAATAGCAATTTTCTCAAATTCGTTGCCGTGCTTTAGTCCGATTTTGAAATCGTCCCACGCGGCTCTCACTTCCCATCCTTCCAATTCTGTACCATCGATAATGGCTTTGACCTTTGGCTGTTTAACCTCGGCCAAGGCCGAATCGATCATCGGCGTAATCGTCTGATAATCTTCATGGGTTAGTTTGCCCACGGCTTTCATCGATAGAAATATATTGCTACCAACTCGTTCGATTCCGATTGTCAGGCCATGTCTTAGGATGCTCATAGCGACACTCCTTATGAAAAAAGCTCATAAAATGATAGAAACCAGCTGCTAGATGCTGGTACAGAACTGATTGGGTGTCAATCTTTGTTTGAGGGTGCATTGTTGGTTTGCGCCGAATTTAGCGGATATCAGCCCACAGTTTTTCAAGGGTTGCGGCGAATGGTGTGCTTGGTGTGGGTTGTATGCCGTCCCCGGCCGGGGACGGCATTAATTTAAAAGATTAATTGATACGTAAACCTAAAGTCTAAATCGCGGTATCAATCGGTGTGGGTTATTCTATGACCGGCACTGTGTAGGCCAATGATCCAATGATTCCTTTGTTATCTTTGAAATTTGCGTGGCACATGACACATTTTTCCATAACGACGGGAATCGGGGTTGCGATGCGCAGATAGCGTTTATCTCCTTTTACAACAACCTCTTCGTGCACGCTCTTGCCGCCGAGCAGACTCGCTTTGGCGGCTTCTTCGAACGCATCTTGCGGTTTGTTTTGTGGATTGGTGATCACGTCGGTCAACCCAACCAGGCGTACTTCGTGCCAGCCTTTGTCATTCATCGCAGCGAAAAGGGCTTTACCCGCGCTGGCTGCGGACAAAACAGACGGATCGGTTACGTAGTGTTCGGTGACCAAGACAATGACGGTTTTGTACAAATCGTCAAGCATGCGCACTTGATCCCGTGTACGGGTAATGGCCGGGTCTTCGCCGGCGAATGCGCTCTGAGCGCTAAAAATAACCACCAAGGCGGCGGCTACGACACTGAAAAATATTTTGATTTGAGCCTCTTGCAAAACACTCGGCTTTCAAGTGAGCGCAAATAAAAATAAGACG
>CAZUGA010000035.1:0-51836 GCA_964619885.1 uncultured Methylococcaceae bacterium | reverse complement strand
ATCACCTTTGTTGTAAATACCTTGGGTGAAGCCGAAGGCTGAGGGCAAAGCCCTTCATAATTCATCTTTATTCTGATGAGGGATAGATGCTATCGCAACTATCCTGATTTTTAGATTATGGGCAAAAAGATAGAAGGACAAACAGATGCTACCGCAACTGTTTACTTTTTAAAATCATGTATTCACCTTTCCAACAATGATGTTGCCCCCGTTTCGCCTATTGCGTGGATTCAAGACCAATCAATTCCATTCTGCAAGGTACGCTTCGCTTTTCTCCTGGCAGAATGGAATTGCCCGGTCTCATTGAATCACGCGGCGAAACGGGGGCAACACCAATAAAGCCCTTGGTATGAAAAGCGAAGACAAATAAGGAACGGCGCAGCCGTGCTGATTTAAAACGAGAACCGACTTGGTTCTCGTAGCTCTCCACGGCAGCTCGCCAAGAGCATCACTTATAGGGTGGTTTGTCAATCCTATGTTGTTGTATTTGTTAATATATTGTTCCATGTGAAACGGTAAAAAGTTTACAAATCGGTTGACGAAGTATATAAAAGTATATATAATTATATACAAGGTTGAGGGACACCACGCCCCAACCGGTTTTTTTAAGACACTAGGAGTTCATAACATGGCTTATTCAAAATCAAAGCGCGATTTATACCAAGAAGTTACCGATAAAATTATTGATTCTTTAGAGCAAGGCGTGAGTCCTTGGGTTTGCCCTTGGGATCGTTCCGGTGAAATGACGTTACCGGTTAACCATTCATCCGGTGATTTTTATCGTGGCATTAATGTTTGTCTGTTGTGGATGGAACAGCAGTTGCGCGGTTTTTCGTCGTCTCGCTGGATGACCTATAAGCAAGCAGCGGCAAAAGGCGGACACGTTAAAAAAGGCGAAAAGGGAACCACGGTTATTTTTTATAAAACATGGGAAAAAGAAACCGGCGAATTCAACGAAAATGGGGAGGGAATTATAGAAAAAATTCCGATGTTGCGTTCTTTCACCGTTTTTAATCTGGATCAGATAGAAGGGATTGAATTGCCCGGACCTAAAGCCAATTTTGAGGGCGGTTTTGATCCCATAGATGCCGCTGAAACTGTTTTGATGGCTTCAGGTGTGGTGATTCATGAAGGCGGTACACGGGCGTTTTACCGGCCATCTACCGATGAAATTACCATGCCAGACAGAACCCGCTTTATTTCGGCGAATGATTATTATGCCACGGCATTACATGAGTTAGTTCATGCAACCAAACATAAAAGCCGTTGTGATCGTGTTCCTTATGATTCCAAGCAGGCTAAAGGGGCTTATGCCTTTGAAGAGCTGGTTGCAGAACTTGGGGCTAATTTTTGTATGGCCGGTTTAGGTTTATCCGGTTCCGTTCAAGATCATGCGTCTTATATTGATCATTGGCTAGGTGTGTTAAGAGAAGACAAAAAAGCCATTTTCAAGGCCGCAGCACAAGCACAAAAAGCGCATGAATGGATAGAGCAGGCTACCCAGTCTTTTATGTCTCAGGATGCCGCCTGATCCTCCTATAACTCGGCGGTCGAAAGGCCGCCTTTTTTGGTAAGCATGACAACATGATATTTAAGAGAATAGACAAATGAATAAAGCAGAGGCGGGGAAACAGGCTTTTTATGGTCAAAATGTTATTTTGGCAGGAAAGCTTAGGGAGTCTTACCCCAATGGTTGCACATTAGCTGAAGCGATTTTACTGGCTCAAACGTGGGATTCTGATTTTATCGGCAAAGCTGAACATTTCGCGCGTGATTCCGAGTTAAAAGTATATAAAGATAAATTAAAGGCGTGTGTCCACGCCTTTAATCTTCTTCCGAATACCAGACTCGGTTTTCAGGGGTTGAACAATACTTATGCGTTAGCTTCAGAAATAGATTCGTTGCTTGAGCATGAGAAAAAGAATATTTAAAACGTTTTTCATAGGAATATTTTGGGCGATCCCTACGGGCCGGGCTTTTCGTTCCAATGAAACAAACAGCTGAGTAAGTTCAGCTAACGACCAAGCAAGTTCCGTCCCTCCACTTTCTTGGTCGAAGCTTCCCTAGCTCATCCCTTCCTTTCATTTCCTCTGCAATCCCTATCGCGGGGTTACGCGGCCAGCTCGCCTGGTGGTTCTCGGTGTCACCCTGCTAGTTCAAGCGGTTCATACTCGCTTAAATCCAGTTCTTTTTTGGCTTGATGCAGATTGAAATTGTCCTGCATTTGCAGCCAGCTTTCAGGGGAGCGTCCCAACACTTTTGACAATTTCAGGGCCATAGCGGGTGATACGTCCGTTTTTCCATTGATTAACCGGCTAACCAAGCCATCACTGACTTTAAGGCTTCTGGCAAGCTCATTTGAGCCGATATGACAGGGTATTAAATACACCCGTTTGATGAATTCCCCAGGGTGCATGGGGTTGTGTTGTTCAATCATATTTTTTAATGGTAATCTTCATAGTTGACAATATAAGCGTGACCGTCTTTGAACTCAAAGACTATCCGCCAGTTACCACTGACATTAATTGACCATAGGCCGGTTTTATCGCCTTTTAAGGCATGTAACCGCCAGCCTGGTAGGTTCATATCCTCAATTGTATTTGCAGTGTGTAGAGCTTGTAAGCGTTCCTCTATGCGGGGAGCATGATTGCTTTGTATCCCTGCCGTGCTGCCCGAGGTGAAAAACTTTTGCAATCCCTTGTGTTTAAAACTCTTTATCATGAGAATATTCTACAAGTTAATTTAATGTTGTGCAATGGTAAATTCACGCTATGCAAAAATTATTACTTTTTTTTGTAATCCGTTGTTTTTTCGTGGTAACTGGCGTAATATTAAAAATGCGGTACAGGCTGAGGAGCCGATGACCGCCAAGGGTGATACTTAACTGTATCCCAAAAGGGCAAGCTTCTTGTTTGCCCTTTTTTATTTCTATTTGTTAATGTTTCATTCGGGGAAGAAGAAAGTTGATATTATAATCTAAAGTATATAGTATTATATACTCCTATCAGGATAAGGGGTATATTGTGCGAGATAAGAAAATGCCTATGAAAGAACCACCCGAAGAATCAATTAAAAGTGTTCAATATGACCTGTTTACCCAGTTTTTAAGTAATAATAAAAACGATGTCTCTAATATGGTTGAGGTCTGGGAAAGTATTCCCAAGTATTTCTTTACCCCTCGACAAATTAGTCAATTAAGAACAGAAGGGGGGCTTGCAGAGCCTTATAAGTGGAATTTTTCATACAATGATTCTCCTTGTACGGTAAAAATACAACCTGCTTTAATTGAGCAGGAAAACGGTAAATACAAAGCCTTTTTCCCCAGTGTTACTGAAGAATTAGTTGAAGAAGCATTAAAAAAGATTTTTACAGATCAGCAATTCGGAATTCATAATCCCCAAAAAACGGAAAGTTGGGTACGGTTTACACTGGGCATGATTCAAAAGGAACTGAAAAACAGGGGGCGCAGCCGCGATAAAAAACAAATCAAACACGCCATAGAAGTCATGAGTTCGTCTGTAATCACTCTCTATAAAGAAGAGAAAGAAATCTGGAAAGGATCAATTTTACAAGACCTTGTGAGTGTAAATCGCCATGATTATTTAGCTGATACTAACTCGCAACACATTGCACGCCTACCCCTTTTTATCAGCCATAGCGTGAACAAGTTAGAATACAGGCAATTCAACTACGAACGCTTAATGAGTTGTAATGAACAACTAACCCGATGGATATATAAACAGTTAATCAATCGTTTCAAGCAAGCAAATCTCATGAATACCTATCACTTTATGTATTCCAAGGTCTATCGTGATAGCGGCCTGTTACAACAAAAAACAGAAGACAAAAACAGACAGAAAGTCAGATCATCACTCACAGAACTTATAGATCGCGGAGTCATTGCCAATTTCACTGAAGACATTCGGAAAGAAGGCCGGAAAATTGTTGATGTTAAATACACAGTCTCACCAACAACAAACTTTGTCTCTGAGCAAAAGGCCGCTAACAAACGCTGTAAAGACGGAAAAACAAAAGCTTTGTCTGTTGGAATACAAATAGATAGCTAATTCTGTGGATAACTTCAAAGAAGTGGTAGTTATAACCGCGTGGAAGTGGTAGTTATGACCGCGAGAAGTGGTAGTTATAACCGCGTATAAGTGGTAGTTATAACCGCGAGTTATAATTATTGGTCAAATTTTAGCCACAAAAAAGCATGTTTTTTTTCAAAAGGTGGTAGTTATAACCGCGAGTTCGCACTTGAAGTGGTAGTTATAACCGCGAGAAGTAGTAGTTATAACCGCGAGTTCGCCTCTAAAGTGGTAGTTATAACCGCGAGTTAAAAGAAAGTGGTAGTTATAACCGCGACTTTGAAAATTTAGAATTCTTTATACCATTGTTTTTTATAATTTTTTTATCTCTACCCAAACCCCTATTCTTTTCTTTTTTTATTCTTATATTTAATCTTTATTTATTCTACCTTTTAATCTGTTGATAACTTCATCGGCAAAAACTTAAAAGGAGTCCATAAAGGACAACTTCTTTTATAAGGGGCTAAGCCCCTCAGCCTTCGGCTTCACCCCTTCTATCCTATATCACTTACCTTATTCGCTCTATAAGCAACAATAAAATACCTATCAAAGAAATAGATGACTTAAAAACTAACCCTTTTTTTCTTTTTCGACACAAACACCTTTAAATAATTTGCCAAGCACCATCTATAAGGAATCCTTACAGGATAACTTCATTAATAAGGGCTTTGCCCTCAGCCTTCGGCTTCACCCAAGGTATTTAAACCAAGAGTGATGAGGTAAGGAGCCGGAGCTAACCGGCAGCGAACGAGAGGTAACGTCTATGGTAACCAGGTGATCTGGCCACGTTACCCATTTTGTTGACATTTGTTCGTTATTTGTTAATATGTTAGTTAATTAGTTTGTTACTAACTAATTAACTAACTAACTTTTAAGATCGCAGGACTTCTCATGGCTAGACCCGAAATACCCGAAGAAAAATACATTGATGCTATCCATCAGCTTTTAGCGGATGGTATAGCCATTGATACCATTAAACCAGCAAAACTTCAGCAGGCCGTTGGTGGCCGTTATAGCCGCTGTTCTGAAATTCTTGACAAGTTTAAACATGACTTTATTAAAGAAGATGAATCCGCTACTGAGCAACCTCAGTCACCCTGGTTCAAGGATATGGTGGGGGCGACTTGTGAGAATATTCAGAAATCCCTGGTTTCCACCTGGCCGGTCATTCAGGGCGAAATCAATAAGGCTATTGAAGTCGCTACCCAGGCGTATGAGTTGAAAAAAGAAGAGTTTCTGATGCAACAACGGGACGACCGCGAGCAGATAGACGTATTGGAAAACCAGATTGATTCTCTGACCAGTCAGCTAGAAAATCAACAGCAACGAGTGAGAAAATTTGAACAAAAACTGGATATTGCACACCAGGATGTTGCGAAGTTCCAGGCTGTCGCGGATGAACGAGGGGAGTCATTAAAATCACTTAATCATGAACTTCAATCATCGGCGGATACCAACGCGCATTTATGCGCTGTTAATCAGCAACAGATGAAAGAAATTGAATCACTTGAAGCCACTGTCAAGCAACTACAAAATCAGATTCAAACAGATGAAATTAATGCTGAAAAATCCAATTCTCTGATTCAGTCTCTTAAAGATGAAGTCGATTCATTAACTCGTCAGGCAGAAAAAACAAAGGAAGAATACAAAAAACAGTTCCAGAAATTCACCGATACGGAACATGAAAACGCCGAATTAAAGTTAGAAAATGCCAGGCTTAACGAACGATGCGATAACCTGAACCAGTCAATCGAATCGCTGAACAAAAAGAATGAATCTCTGCAAAATGAGCTAGTGAATTTGGCTAAATCTAATCAGGGAAAAAGCAAAAATTAGAGGTTAAAAGTTTCTCATGGGAACATTTTGGGCGATCCCTACGGGCCAGGTTTTCCGTTCCAATGAAATAAACGGCTGAGTAAGTTTAGCTAACGGCCAAGCAAGTTCCGTCCCTCCACTTTTTTCCCGCAGCTTCTCTAACTCAGCTCCTTCCTTTCATTTCCTCTGCAATCCCTATCGCGGGGTTACGCGGCCAGCTGACTTGACCGCTCTTAATGTTACCCCATTCGCCTGTTAACGTGAATTCAAGCCCAATCAAATCCATTCTGCAAGGTACGCTTCGCTTTTCTCCTGGCAGAATGGAATTGCCCGGTCTCATTGAATCACGCGGCGAAACGGGGGCAACACCAATAAAGCCCTTGGTATGAAAAGCGAAGACAAATAAGGAACGGCGCAGCCGTGCTGATTTAAAACGAGAACCGACTTGGTTCTCGTAGCTCTCCACGGCAGCTCGCCAAGAGCATCACTTATAGGGTGGTTTGTCAATCCTATGTTGTTGTATTTGTTAATATATTGTTCCATGTGAAACGGTAAAAAGTTTACAAATCGGTTGACGAAGTATATAAAAGTATATATAATTATATACAAGGTTGAGGGACACCACGCCCCAACCGGTTTTTTTAAGACACTAGGAGATTAAATTATGTGTGAAGAAGTTGAAGTTGTTGTAAATTCAGTTGTTGTTCCTGAATCTATCCGTATGAATAAACTGCCTGAATATTTCGGTGGTAAATTTCTTATTTGTGAAAACCTTATTTATCATTACATGGAAAAACTTTGCTCTGATTACCAAGGGGGATATTGGGATTTCTATGAATTATCGAACGGGGGGTTCTTTATGGCTCCCAGTCTTGATGCTGATTCATTGGATTTGATCTGGGCTAATAACTACTTTGATGGATCGCTAAGTCTGGAAGCTGCCGGTATTGTCGTTTGCCTGTTTTCTTATAACCACATGGCATCCATTGGTGGCGGTGATCAATTTATTAATTTGTATCATTGGCTTCTGGAATATTCCTGGTCACACCCAGAAGGTGGAGTTATTGCCAAAGCAATAGATTAGATTCTCATGAGAACAATTATTTTGTTCTTGGATTATTTTCAGTAACATGATTACATAAAGGTTGACACTAGGTATATACATTTATATACTTGGTGTCAGCTTTAATCGCTTTCTTTAAGGATTTTATAATGGGTAAAATCGTTACATGCACCGTTCATAAAGGTGGAACTGGTAAAACAACGCTCAGTGTTGCTCTGGCTTGTTATGCCGTAAAACAGGGTTTAAGTGTGGCTATTGTTGACCTGGATAGCCAATGCAATGCCACTAAACAGTTTATTGCTCTTGATCAGGTTGGTGAGTGTTTAAGCGCCAGTGATCTATTCGATATGACGGATTTACAGACTAAAACAGTCTGTTTTGTGCCGAATAAAAAGGGCGATATAGAGCCGGATAATGTTTTACATGATTCATTAGATAATGCAGTTAAGCATAGATTCTCTGTCATTCCGGCGAATGATGTGTTGCTCAGTGTTGAGCGTTTGCCGATTGAGTCAGCAGCAATTTTTTCTAAAAATCTACGATCTTTGTCTGAATATTTTGATTTGGTTGTTTGCGATACGCCGCCAACAAAAGGATTTGGTATGCTGGCTCCACTGATGGCTTCTGATTATGCTTTTTCGCCGATCAATCCAGACGCTTTTTCATCTGATGGGGTTGCCAGTCTTTTTGAAAAAATCAGAGCCATTAAGGAAGAAAAAAATAAAAAACTGGAGTTTCTTGGGTTAGTAATAAACAGGTTGAACACGCATAGCCCATTACAAAAACAAGTGGCTAATTATATGAAAGAACAATTAGGAAATAATGTTATTTCCCAGGTCATTGCTGAAAGGTCAGCAATCAGTAACTCCGCTTTTTCACGTCGCCCTGTCTGGCATCAGGCCCGATCAGGTTCAACCAGAATTGCCGCTAAAGAGATAAAAAATACGATGAAAATCTTACTCGATAAAATGGAAATGAACGAGGCTTAACGATGAAAAATATTAATCTTAGTTCTATAGATAATCTCGCATTGAGTCTTGATCAGCCTCAAAAGGGAGAAAAAATAACCTTGCTTTTACTTGATAAAGTCATTCCTGATCCTGATCAACCCAGAAGGGACAGGAATAAGGAAGCAGATAATGAACTGGCTAATAGTATCAAGGAAGAGGGTGTGATTCAGCCTATTATTGTACGTTCTGAAAATGACGATGGATATCACATGATAATTTGTGGAGAACGTCGTTATGATGGTTCAAAAAAAGCCGGACTTGATACGATTCCTTGCATAGTTCGAGATATTGAATCCAGTATGATTTTAACTATCCAAACGGTTGAAAACATACAACGCGATAATATGTCGTTAGCTGATGAAATAGAAGCGGTTGCCAAAATAGCAAAGGTACATGGAACCAAAAAAACGGCGGAATTGTTAGGCAAAAAAAGCCAGTATGTCAGCAAAAGAGTTCGCGTATATAAAGCTAATTCCTATCTATGGGATTTTATAAAATTAGGCTATAGCAATGACTTTGCTGCATTCTATGAGTTGGCCTTGCTTGACAGTAAAAATCATGATGAAGCAAAAATATTAGTCGATTCATGGATACTATCACCCACAATAAGAACATCATTGCGAACGCAAGTTGAGGATATAAAAAGACGGCTTTCAAAGCCAAAGAAAAACAATGTTATTGATATTGATTCTTCAAATGATGTTGATACTGTAAAAATTAATGATGATGTTATTGAGACAATTAATACGATAGAAACGGTATTAAATGATAGCTCTGATAGCACTACAACAAATGGAAAAAAAGAACAAAATCAACCTAAAAAGGTAAAAAAGGATAAGCCATTAAATGTAGGTGGTGTACCAGATTCATTTAAAGTTGAGTCATTACAAGATAGAAAGTTACTGTCTTTCACATTTGATGATGGCGTATTAATTGATATTGAAATATCTAACGATGACTGGATGAATTTTGTCAATGAAGTTAACAAAGAAAAAGTTTAATACTGTTATAAGTAACATAAAAATAAGCGAAAGAACACGACTTATGGCTTATGAAATACTCGTTAATCAAATGAGTTCTGAAGAAGTCGGCCGTAAGTTTGGTGTCACACGTCAAGCAGCTCACAAAGCTGCTTTGCGTGTATGGCGAAGTTATCTGGAATCAATTGATTGCCCTGAAGGGTGGACTTCAATAGAACTCATTGTTCCACCCGAGTTGAAAGAAAGATTTGAAAAAATTCAACAACAATTACTGATTAAGCATTCTATTTTATAAATCAATTTGTGAGGCCACTCTTATGAAATTTGTACAATTTTTATTATTCATGATTGTTGTTTGGGGATTTTTAGAAATATTTTTTTGATGACTATTTCTGTTTCATTGTTCAGAAAAGATGACAAATTTTACACGCAATTACTTTATGGAAGGCCAACTAAAATAGTTAATAATGATAACGGTAAAATTGCTCTAGTGAGTGAAAATGAATTATTTCTTTATGAAACGGTTGTCAGAAAAACAAATGTTTATTTATTTCGTGGTGTTGGTGATATATCCATTCCATTTGTAAGTCCTGGAGTCAATATGATTTCTCATGGGAACAATATCATGCAAAAAAACAAATTGATAAAAACTCTGAAATGGTTAGAGGATCATGGCTATGATCCAAATCAGTTTGATGATGATTTCTGGTTAAGGGTTCAAGCAATCATTAATTCTAAAAGTTATGGAAAAAAACATCTATTATCACTCCTTGAAAAGAAAACCAGTTAATCTTATTCCTGTTCTATTGGTATTGTCTACATTCATATTTATAGCCATTATTTTTATGAATTCTGGCAAAAAATATCTCGTTTATAACCATACAGATAGCATACCAAAAGGTTTTTATTATCTGAATAATGACATTGATATTGAATCTGTAAAAAATGGTGATCTGATTGTTTTTGATGCTCCCGATCACGTAAAAGAAATGGTCATTAATAGAAGGTGGCTAAACGTAAGTGATACACTGACAAAGCCTGTTAGTGCAAAGTCAGGTGATTTTCTTTGTACGAATAATAGAACTGTAATCGTTAACAAAATTTCATATGGTTCCATTGAAGAATACGATTCAAACGGAAGAGAAATGCCCTGGTTCAAATATTGTGGAACAGTAAAAAAGGGAGAGGTTTTTGTCTTTATAGATAATTCCAAGAGCTTCGATTCACGATATTATGGTCCAATACCTGCTGCTGAGATAATTGCAAAAGCAAAGCCACTATGGATATTCTAAGTCTGATTCTTTCATGCTCATTATCAATTAAGTTCGATGATAATTTGATTCAGTCAATCATCATGAATGAGAGCTTTAACAATCCAATATACGTTAGAGTTGAAGGTTCTAAATTTGGTGTTGGTTATCAGAACAAAGAGGACTCAATTAGTGCTATCGATGAAATTATGAAATCAGGTAAGGAATCCTATATTGGACTAATGGGAATCCCTTTAAGTGATGCTATTAATAACGGATATACAGCTAATGATCTTCTGGATGAATGTTTAAATATACAGTTAGGAACAGCCAATATTGATATGTTTATGGATCATTGTAAAGCTGAAGGTAAAATTGATATATCTACCTGTTCAATAAAAAAATATGCAAAATACACAGGTCAAAAATCCATCAGTTTTACCAATAAAGTGATCCATAAAGGCATCCAATTTGTGTCAAAAAGTAACAAAAAAAATGAAAACTCTTTGATAAAAAACCAATCAGTTCACCTTGATATAGCAAAAGGTAAAAGAAGCAAAGAGAGTGTTTTTATAGACTTCAATATAGACAAAGAACGTGGTGAAATGTTAGATGATAAATAAATATGATACCTATCATCCTTGTTTAAATACCTTGGGGTTTGGGGCAAAGCCCCAATTAAATTTTAGTATTTGCGAAGCAAACACTTTACTTGGTTTTATGGTAATAAGGAGAAAGTGGCCATGTGTAGGTATTTAATAGATAGGGCAAGATAAAGCAATGTATCTAAAACCTTGCAGGTTTTTGATTACATTGATATAAGTGTGTATCCATTTTTATTTATATATATCTAATAATGTGATATACTATTGATAATTATAATAATATTATAGATACATTGGTGATTATGTCCAATTACCCCGATTCCCTAGATGATCTGCCTATCTTTAGTCCATCCACAAGCAAGGCTAAATCAGAACCTGTTCCAATGATTAAAAGCTTTAGGAACAATGTTTCAAAGCGCGTTGGTTTGAGACAGAAAAAAAACGGCAGGAAAGGTGCAAGCCGAGGTGGAAGTCCCAGGCGAGGAAGAATGGCAGAATCCGTTTATAACGTAGGCAGTTCAGCAAGGCGTGTTGTCGTTAAAGCCCGTGTTGTTAAAATGAATAATTTATACGGGAAAAAATCAGCCGGTTTGCACATGAAATATATTGAAAGAGATGGGGCCGGAAAAGACGGAAAAGAGGCGGAACTATTCGATAGTAAAACATCGAATAAAGACCTGACAGAATGGACAGAAAAAAACATTGAATGGGCAGAACATACAGAAGGTGAACCACACCAATTCAGGGTTATCATTTCACCGGAAGATGCACACGAACTTAATCTTACAGAATACACTCGCGAATTAATGGAAAGAGTGCAAACAGACCTTGGCCGTGACCTGGTATGGACGGCAGCAAATCATTACAATACTGACAATCCTCACACCCATTTAGTGATTAGTGGATTAGATACAAACGGTGAAGAAGTCTGGATTGATCGTGAGTATATATCCAATGGAATAAGGAACCGAGCAAGAGAACTGGCAACACAAGAACTTGGTCATCGTAGTGAACATGAAATAGATACAACATTGAATAAGGAAATCACGCAAGAACGATTCACATCACTGGACTGGAAAATTGATAAATTTTCTCATGGGAACATTGTTGATATGAGTGTCTATCCTGATGATATAGATGCGCGTAAATTACACGGAAAATTGATTGCCAGACTGGATCATCTTGTAGGTTACGGGTTAGCGATAAAAGATAATAGTCATGAATATATATTACAAGATGGATGGGATACTAAGCTGCGTGAAATGGGGGAGCGTGGCGACATCATAAAAACGCTGCACAAAGAAATTAAGGCTGATCCAACAAAATACAGAATATATGATAAAGATGATCATGATAATGTTGTGACAGGTCGGCTTGTGAAAAGTGGGTTACATGATGAACTCAACGACCGTTTTTATATGATTGTTGAAGGTCAGGACGGAAGTGCTAATTACATTGTAATGGACAAAGGAACTGATGTTACAGAATACAAACGCGGGTCAATTGTCAGGGTTGAAAACTATCAGGATTCATGGATTAAAAAAAGTGATTCTGTAATAGAAACGTTTGCTAATTCAAATCAAGGTATTTATGACCAAAAGAAGCATGTCGAACAAGTTATAAAGCACCCTGAATTACTTCCGAATGGTGTCACGCCGGAGGGATATACCGATGCGATTAGCCGCCGTGTTAGTCGCTTAGCCAGGTTTGGGCTGGCTCAACAACTAGGTAGTGGTTTGTGGAAGATTGAGGAAAACTTAACGGCTGAATTGTCACGGCGTGACCAGGAATCACCAAACCCAAGAAAGGTTCGTATCAGTACGATAGATGAAAGATTGTTACAGCAGCAAATAAAGGCCGAAGGCAGGGCGTGGATTGATACCATTCATGTAGAAAACAATGCGCCTTATTCTTTTGGGTCAGAGTTAAATCAGGCCATCAAAAAACGGCAAGAATTTATGCAAAAGGAATTGGGCTTAAAGGGGAATGAAAAAGGGCTGTTAAAAATGCTGGATAACATTGAAAGACAAAAGTTAGTACAAGATTACGCAGACAGTTCATTAAGACATTACAAGCCGTTAAAACAGGAAATGTTTACCGGTACGCTGCATAAAAAAATCACTGCACCCAGCGGCCAAGGTTATGCTTTGATTACATCTGGACATAACAATGGTATTGATAAAGAGTTCTCTCTGGTTCCCTGGCGAGATAATATGAAACGTTCGCTGGGTAAGCCAGTGTCATTTGGCCTTTCAAAACAGAATATACCTATTGTCAAAACATTAGCAAAAGGTCTACAGCGATGACCGAAAATACACAAGCCCCTTGGGGCATTATAAAAGAGGATTCTCGCTCAATTTATTACATTAATTTAATATCGGGTGTTTTGATAATTACGCTGGGTGTTTGGGGGGCAACGCAATACTGTGCATATGAACTAGGGTATCAAGAAAATCTGGGTGATCCCTGGTTTATTTTATTTGGCTATCCCGTCTATATACCCTGGCGTGTTTTTGAATGGACGTATTACTATGAAGTTTATGCGAGAGGTGTTTTTGCAACGTCTTATTTATTCATTTATGGATCATTTGCAATAGAGGCTATTTTACTGGTTTATATTGCGGTTTGGAGGGCAAGGCGAAATAAGGCGGGGGATGCCTATGGAACGGCTCGCTGGTCCACTGAAAAAGAGCTGAAAGAGGCGGGTTTGTTCGCTGGTGAAGGCATTGTTATCGGTCAAACGGTTGATGGTCAGTTGCTGCAACATAATGGGCCGGAACATGCCCTGGTATTTGCCCCGCCTAGAAGCGGTAAAGGGGTAGGGTTAGTTATACCAACCTTATTGGCCTGGAAGGGTAGCGTTATTGTT
The DNA here is from genome assembly GCA_964619885.1 of uncultured Methylococcaceae bacterium. Lineage (GTDB taxonomy): Bacteria > Pseudomonadota > Gammaproteobacteria > Methylococcales > UBA1147 > CAZUGA01. Next base: position 38,156 of record CAZUGA010000035.1, on the reverse strand, counting down.
TATGACATCAAGCGGGAAAACTGGGAAATCACATCCGGTTTCAGAAAAAAATTCTCCCATGTTTTACGATTTGAACCCACATCTGTTTCATCCGTGAAATTTAATCCATTGCTTGAAATAAGAAAAGGCGATAACGAATACAGGGATGCACAAAACATAGCAGAAATGATCATTGATACCGGTGATCCGAACCATAAGAATGATCACTGGGAAAGAACCAGCAAGGCGCTTTTTATTGCGGCTATTTTGCATGTTTTATATGCTGAGAAAGATAAAAGTATTCCAGGTGTTGCCAGTTTTCTGACTGATCCAAATAGAAACATTTTACAAACATTAACTTACATGATGACCTATAAGCATTTAGGTGATCGGCCCCATCCTATTATTGCCAGTATGACCCGTGAGGTGCTGAATAAATCAGAGAATGAATTGTCGGCAGTTCTGAGTACCGCAACATCCTTTTTAACGCTCTATCGTGACCCTGTTATTGCCAACAATATTCGTGAATCCGATTTTGCAATTTCAGACCTGATGAACTTAAAAAACCCGGTTAGTTTATATTTCACTATACCCGTGAGTGATGCTGAACGAACCAAGCCTTTAATTCGTCTGGTTCTTAATCAAATCGGGCGGCGGATTACCGAGTCCATGAGTCATGACCATTCGCAGCCGGAATACCGGCACAAAATGTTATTGATGATTGACGAATTTCCAACGCTGGGGCGGATGGACTTTTTAGAATCTGGCTTGGCTTATTTTCCTGGTTACGGGATTCGTGCCTATTTAATCGCGCAATCTCTGAATCAGATCGAAAAACATTACGGTTCCAATAACGCCATTCTGGATACTTCACATATTCGGATTACTTATGGCGCACTGGATGAGAAAACGGCAAAGCGCATATCGGATTTACTGGGACAATCCACCCAGGTTAGAAAAATGGCCAACTATGCCGGTTCCCGTCTGGCTCCGTGGTTAGGTCATGTGATGGTGAGTGAGCAGGAGTCCCCCAGGCAATTATTAACGCCTGGTGAAATTCTCAATATGCCACCTCATGCGAATTTAATTCTGATCGGTGGGTTGTTCCCTTATTACGGGCGTAAAGTTACCTATTACAACGACCCGCGTTTTAAGAATCGCGCTAATTTACCGGCTCCGAATTCTGAAGAAGAACAGCGCAAGGAATTTCCCAAACCTATAATGCATCCCTGGGTTTATATCGAAAAGATGGAAGAAATGTCTGTTTCTCATGAGAACATTGATCCTGATGGTTCTCTTGATATATCCCCTGTTCATGATGACGGCATCAATACAGGAATAGATAATGAAAATGAACGTGGTCTCGATGAACACGAATTAGCATTACAAATGGAATCATTAGAAGATGACCGCATAAAAGATGAAAAGGAATATGAAAGAGACGAAGACCGAAATATCAATAATCAACAAGCCCAACGACGCCTTATTAATCAGCGGCAACAAGGACGGCTACAGGAATTATCCAGAGACCAAAGTGGGGGAGACTTGCCTTTATGAATAAAAAGTTCCAGACCTATCTTGATCCTAAATTGGATAAAAACCTGCGTCAGTATTGCGCGAAATCAGGCAAGTCTATTAGCAGCGTCACTAATGCGGCGATACGTGCTTATCTGGATGAAACAACTGATACTAAATTGTTGTTCAGGCGATTGGACAAGCACACGCGCGCTCTGGCTAAAGCCAATCGGGATATTCAATTGATGGCAGAAGCCTTATCCGTGTTTGTCAAACTCTGGTTTGCTCATACACCGCGTATTACAGACAACGACAAGGAAAACGCCCAACGGTATGCTGCACAACGCTATGAGCAGTTTTGTGATTACGTTGCGACACAAATATCAGGGGGGCATTATTTTGTTGATGATCTGGTTCAGGATTCACCCATATCAGAAGATGAATTAGAAGCTGCAAGGGAGGATAAGCCATGAAAGATATTAGTGATGAAGTTGTTCGACGAAAGCAGACACAACTAACTACAGCTCTTGATCCGGTTCTGCATCTTTTAAATGACGCTGATGTGGTTGAAGTTATGATCAATCCAGATACCCGTGTCTGGGTTGAAAGAATAGGCGAACCGCCGGAACAAACTGATATTAAAATGACCACGGCAGAAATAGAAAGGGCCATCCGTCTGGTTGCTTCCATCATGCAAACGACTATTTCAACTGATAACCCCAGTGTTGCAGGTACACTACCCCAATGGAATGCGAGAATCCAGGCATCCATGCCGCCAATGGTAGACAGTCCTGCGCTATGTATTCGGCTGCCGGCCAAAAAGGTTTTTAATTTGAATGATTATGTTGCCAAGGGCATTCTAACGGTGAGCCAGTCGCAGATTTTGCATAATGCGGTCATGGATCGAAAAAATATCTTGTTAGGTGGTGGAACCGGTTCTGGTAAGACTACATTGGCAAATGCTTTGCTCGATGTCATCTCAGTAACCGGTGATCGTGTCATCATTATTGAAGACAATCGAGAATTACAGTGTAATGCACTCAACAAGGTTCACTTTTATACGGATGCTAATGTATCATTGCAGCGCGCTTTATTTGACAGTTTAAGGTGGCGGCCTGACCGGATCATCATTGGGGAAGTTAGAGATAAAGCTGCCCTTGATTTACTCAAAGCGTGGAATACAGGACACCCTGGCGGTGTTGCAACCATTCACGCAGACAGTACCCGCGAAATGTTAACCCGCATGTGTCAATTGATTGAAGAAAATAATATGGTGGCTCCAAAGGCGTTTGTGGCTCAGACTATTGACCTGTGCGTTCATATCAAACGTGATAAAACCTTGCCTGCCGGTCGGTGTCTATCAGGTATCTCTGAGGTGACTGGATATAAAAATGGTGAATGGTTAATTTCACCTGTTGACTAACAAAAAGAAATCATTTATTTTACTACATAGTATATAATTCTATATACATTTAACTTAAAAGGAACCATTATGAAATATAGACGTAATACCATTTTCTTCTTGAGTTTTTTTACCCTAATGTTTCTCATGGGAACAAATGCGGAGGCTGCGACAACAACAGGTATGCCTTGGGAAACCCCGCTTAATAATTTACTGAATTCATTAACTGGTCCTGTGGCTCGTGTAATCGGTGCGATTTCAATTGTCGTTTTTGGGTTTGGTCTGGCGTTTTCTGAAGGTGGTGGTTTAATTCGCCGTGCCATGTGGATTGTTTTAGGTTTGACTATTGCGTTTAATGCCTTGTCCTGGAGCTTGGCCTTCTTTGGTTTTACCGGTGGATTGCTTATTTAGGAGAAAACAATGGAAGATGGCTACACAGCCCCTATTCATCGGGGATTAATTACCCCAATATTGATTGTCGGCTTGCCTAGAACGTTGGCGTTTATCTTGTGGACGACCGCCTGCGCCGTAGGTTTCGGGTTACAGGAAATATGGGTGCTACCCATCTTTTTTATTTTTCATATCGGGTTTGCAATTTTGACTAAAAAAGATCCCTATTTTTTTGATGTTTTCAAATTTGCAATGAAAGCCCCTCGCCGGTTAGACCCGTAGGAGTTATGGCATGTTTAATTTATCCGAATACCGGAAAAAAACAAAGTGGTTAAGTGACTATTTGCCTTGGGCGATGTTAGTTGCCCCTGGTGTCATTTTGCAAAAAAATGGCGTTTTGCAAAAAACCATTGCTTTTCGTGGGCCTGACTTGGGAAGTTCTTCACCGGCTGAACTTCAATCCAGTAGCGCACGATTGAACAATGTTCTTAAACGGCTGGGTTCTGGATGGGCGTACTTCTCTGAGTCCCAGCGTTTCAGGACAAATGAATATGTGTCCTGTCAGTGGCCGAATTCTGCAAGTTGGATTGTCGATGAAGAACGGCGTGGACATTATGAAGATGAAGGAGATCACTTTGAATCCAATTATTTTTTAACGTTTACCTGGGTTATGCCACCCGATAAGGTTAAAAAAGTGGAAGCTGTTTTTATTGATGATCCGAATCGTGATGCACACGACCAGGATTATGATAACCAGAGAGACTTGAGTTATTTCATTAAAACGGTCAAACATATTGCCGGAATCATGCGGGATGTTTTTCCAGAAGTTGTTGAATTGAATGATGATGAAACGCTGACTTATTTACATTCTACCGTTTCAACAAGAAGACATCCGGTAAAAGCACCTGACACCCCAATCTTTCTGGATCATATTCTGACTGATCAGGCGTATCAGCCCGGTGAAATTCCTGTGTTGGGAAATAACTATGTCATGACGGCTACGATAAACGGGTTTCCATCGGAAGCATGGCCGGGTATTTTGGATGGACTCAATCACCTGGCTCTTGAATATCGCTGGTCAAGCCGTTTTATCTGTCTGGACAATCAAGATGCAAAGAATGAGGTTGATAAATATCGCAAGAACTGGTTTTCAAAACGAAAGTCATTATTTACTCTGGTTAAAGAACAGGCATCAGGTACAGAGTCACGTATTGTCGATACCGAGGCTGAAAGCAATGCGGTTGATGCGGAAGCCGCTTTAGAGGAACTGGGTAATGATGTTGTGGCGTATGGTTATTACACTTCGACAATTACTGTCTGGCATCCAGATTTGGATATATGTCATCAACGGTTAGATACCGTGATGCAGGTGATTAATAGCAAGGGCTTTACTACGCGGCATGAAACAACCAATTCATTTCATGCCTGGTTGTCCTCGCTGCCAGGACACGTATATTCCAACGTGCGCCGCCCCTTGATTAATACCTTGAATGTGGCACATATATTCCCGTTGAGTGCCATTTGGTCAGGTGATAGACATGATTATCACCTAGCGAAAGAAACGGGGATAGCGGCCCCTTTACTGGTTTGTAATACAACCGGCAATACCCCTTTCAGATTATCTTTATCAGTCGGTGATGTGGGTCATACCTTTATTGTTGGGCCGACCGGTAGCGGTAAATCAACATTGCTCGGCATACTGGCTATGCAATGGCTAAGATACCCGAAAGCACAGGTGGTCTTTTTTGATAAAGATCGTACTGCAAGAGCGGCAACAATGGCAGTCGGTGGGTCTATCTATGAACCTGGCAATGAAGATCGTCCCGTTGCCTTTCAGCCGTTAGTCAATATTGATCAAAAATCGGATTTGAACTGGGCGGAAGGTTGGATAGAAACGCTTATGGATTTACAGAATTTAACCTTAACGCCAAAGGATAAAACAGAAATTCATAATGCGCTTCAATCGTTGGCAACTTCACCCAGGAAACAACGAACGATAGGCGGCTTACAGCAATTAATCCAGAATCAAGATATTCGGGATGCGTTGATGCAATACACGCTTGAGGGAACCTATGGGCAGTTATTCGATAGTGACAACGACACGTTGCAGGATGACTTCTGGACAATGATTGAAATGGGGTCATTAATGGATTTGGGGAATAGCGCGATTGTTCCCGCGTTGGGTTATTTATTCTATCGAATTGAGCAGCGTTTTGATGGCCGCCCTACTCTGTTGATTCTGGATGAGGCCTGGCTGTTTATGGATCACCCATTTTTTGCTACACGGTTAAGGCAATGGCTGAAAACACTCAGGAAAAAGAATGTTTTTGTGGTGTTTGCTACTCAGGAAATTGAAGATGCCATTAATTCGCCAATCTGTTCTACTCTGCTTTCGGCCTGTATGACAAAAATCTTTTTGCCAGATAACAGTGCTACCGATCCCTTGACATCAGAAGCCTATACCAAATTAGGGCTGTCTGAAACTGAAATTATTAATTTGAGTAGAGCTGTTCAGAAAAAAGAATATTTTTACCGTTCACCTAAAGGCAAACGACTGTTTGATCTTGAACTGGGGGATGTTGCCCTGGCATTCGTCGGTCGTTCTTCACCTTCTGATCAGGCTTTTATGGATGATCTGGAAAAGAATCACTCATCGGAGCAATGGGCTGAATTATTATTACGCCAACGTAATTTAACCTGGGCAGCGGATATGGTCAGTGAACCGTTATCTGTAGCTTCTTAATTTTTAGAGGATAGACAATGAAAAAAAATGTTCTCATGAGAAACTTTAAAATCATGGTTGCAACGTCTGTTGTCTCATTGATACCGTTTTCACAGGTCAATGCAACAGGTATTCCAGTTGTTGATATTGCTCATATCGGCATACAAACCGGTTTCTGGACGGCAGATTCGGCAGAACAGGCCGCCCAAACCGCAGAGCAAGTTATTACCAGTGCTGAAAATGTTTTGCAGACGATAGAATCTGTGACGCAGACTGCACAGCAAATACAAATGGTTGCGAATTGGGTCAAGAATCTGGATCAGCTAGGAGCTTCTGAGTGGGTTGGTTTGATCAATGACAATGTGATTCAGTCTGCTGAAATAACCAATGTCATGAACTCTGTTGCGGCACTTCAATATGATGCTGCCAGAATAAGGTCACAGATGAACACAATATTCCCGCAAGGCGGCGACTGGTCAACCTATAACTTCAGCAATTTAAGAAATGCCAGACAAACATGGAATAGCACGTTAACAGATGCTGTTAACGGAGCTATGCAGGCACAGGCAGCAATCAACAAAATCGCGGCACGTAATAACCGTATCCAAACATTGCTTAATGATAGTAATGGTGCAGATGGAACCGTTCGACAAATTCAAGTCGGTAATCAATTAAATGCTGCGCTGATTGCATCCGTTAATGATATGAACCAATCCATGATTGCGACTCAACGGATGTTTGCGATTAAACAACAATTGGAAACTGCTAATCGAGAAGCTGATCAGCAATATTTTATTCAAGTTACTTCTGGTTTTGCTAATCCTGGAGCCTCTGTAACTGTTCCAACCTCATTTCCTGCGGTGCAATAATTATGAAAATAAATATTTTGTTGGTTCCATGTTTGGTTAGTTTGTTTCTTGTTTCTTGTAGCCAAGATGAAATAGAGGCGACTAACTATGTTAGAGACGAAGCAACTTTGGAGGCTTTGATTAGTAAAAAACAAAAATACTATAGGGCTAATAATGCTGAATTAAAAAAGAAATTTTCTGAATGTCGTAATGCTTCTAAGGATGAAAGGAATTCTGTTGAATGTGTTGCCGCTGCCAGAGAAGGTATTTTTTTATAGTGTAATTAAGGATTCTTATGACACCGAATACATTAACTGCAACATTATTAAATTTTCTAGGAGTTTTCAGCCTTGGGTTTGGTAATTTATTACCATCTACGACTTGGTTATTTTTGACTTTGCTTGGAGTTGAAATAATCTTATTTGGTCTTTATTGGGCGTTGGGAAGTGGTCAAATATTAGATGCTATAAAAAAAATACTGTTTATTGGTTTTTGGATTTGGGTAGTATTTTCATTTCCATTACTAGCGAATAGTTTGGTTAATTCATTAACACAGGCTGGTAATATTGCAGGTGGCGGCGGTCCAGTTAACTTACTTGATCCTTCCGGTGTTGTTAACCAGGGTTTTGTTGTTGCCGCCCCTATTCAGGTTCAAATGAATACATTTAGTGTAGTGAATGTGGCCTATCGCTTAATCTATTTTGTATTATGGATGACCGTATTATTTATCTATTTTTTAATGGGTATTCAGGTATTTATAACAGTTCTTGAGTTTTATATTATTACGGCAATTGTTGGGATTCTTCTTCCTTTTGGATTAATAAAACACACTAAATTTTTAGCTGAGAAATCAATAGGAGCAGTAATTTCCTCTGGCATCAAAATGATGGTTTTATCATTTATTTTAACTGTTGCCGGTGCTGTGATAACCGGTGCAACATTGTCAGCAGCACCGACATTAAACGAAATATTGTCTTTGATATTAACAGTCGGGGCAATTGCCTTTTTAGTCTGGAACGCTCCTGGTATAGCTGCCGGACTCATTGCAGGTTCTCCTTCCCTATCTGCGGGTACTGCTGTTCAAAATACAGTGGCCGGTGGTTTTATGGCAGCGGGAGCGGCGGCAGGGTTAGCGAATGCAACAAGGGCCGCTGCCTCGATGACAGGAGGCGCAGCACGTTTAGGAGCGGCAGCGTATGGCTCGGCTTCTACTGGTGCGAATCTGGCTCTTGCGGCCAGTTCTTCAACAAATCCAGTTAACAGGGCGGCTTCCGCTGCACTGGGTTCTCTTTACGGTGTGGGTTCGGCGGCAGGGAATCAGGTAAAAAACACTGTCTCGAATATGGCAGGTAAAGCTGGAGAAACACTTTCCAATGCATCAACCAACGGTGCAAGGGTGGCAATGGGGATGGATAAAAAAACCACAGCTGTGAGTACATCATCCGAAGCCCCAGCATGGGCCAAACGCACTATGCAGCGAGCCGCTTCAATGCACCATTCGATACCACAGGAAGCTCGGCCTTCAGGCGGCAATATAAATCCTAATTTATAGCATTCACTCTGGAGTCTTAATGTGAAAGAAGCAAAAACAGCAAAATGGGAAAATGAAAATCCTATACCCGAAACGCCCTATCAACGAGCAGAACAGGTTTGGGATGAACGGATAGGGAGTTCAAGAAAGCAAGCTGAGAACTGGCGGATCGCTGCCTTTGGCAGCATGTTTATTTCATTAGTTAGTGTAGGCGGCATGATTTACTTAGGCCAGTTGCCTAAAACGGAAGTTGAGGTTGTTCAAGTTGACCAGCTGGGTAATGCCAGGTATTCAGGTCGTGCCGGACAAAGTATGGCGGAATGGCGACCATCAGAAAAACAAATTGAATTTCATTTGCGACGTTTTCTACGTATGACCCGTTCATTGTCATCAGATATGATGGTGGTACGGCAAAACTGGCTCTATGCCTATAACTACATTGCCGATGAAGCGGTTAATCAACTGAATTCAGAAACAAGGGCATTATCGCCGTTCAAACGAATGGAAACACAAACGGTCAGTATTTCGATTGAAGATACATTAAGACTTTCACCCGATACTTGGCAAATAGATTGGAGTGAACAAATCTGGTCTAAAAAAGGCGATATGCTAGGAAAAGAACATTGGCGGGGAACCTTTAAGGTTGAAATGCAAATACCCGACAGTAAAGAAAAATTAGCCAAGAATCCATTGGGAATGTACATCACACATTACTCTTGGTCAAAGGTATTCCGGTAAGATTTTTTTTAATATTCGTGCATATATTTTTATATACTTTCAAGGATTAATTATGTATTTACATGCTCTATTTATTCTTTCATTTGCCTTTGTTATCAATGGCTGTGCTACTCAAAAACCCATCAGCCGTGATGACTATGTGAAGGCGGTAAAAACTGAATATATTGAACCTGTTCCTAAAGTCGTTACCGTTCCTAAGGTCATAGCAGCGCATCAATTGAGAACGTTTTCCGAAGAAGACCGCAAGAAAAAACCAAACAACAAGCCGCCTTATCGCATCATTGAAGCGGCTAATGCAGCGGCCACATATAAACCGGATCATTACGGCTATTTCAACGCCATTATGCAATACGATTATGCGGAAGGAGCCTTGTATCAGATTTTTTGTGCTCCGTTTAAACTGACGGATATTCAATTACAACCAGGTGAAGAGCTGTTAGGCAAGCCTGGTATCGGTGATCCTGTTCGCTGGAAAGCCGGTTCCAGTACATCCTATAAAAACGGCCAAAAGATTCAACATCTATACATTAAGCCAACCCGACCAGACTTGAATACTACGTTGATATTAACCACCAACAGACGGACGTATCATATCGAGCTGCATTCGTATAAGAAAACATATATGTCGGCTGTGTCGTGGATTTACGCTCAAGATGAACTGGATTTATATTCCGCGCAAGCGGAAGAAATACGCCGTGAAAATGAGATGATTCAAACGTCATCGGTAGATATTAGTCACGCTAATTTTAATTACACGATTGAAGTCGATGAAGGCTCGCCAGTTTGGAAACCTGTACGTGTATTTGATAATGGCAAAAAGACCTATATTCAATTTCCTGATGCACTGGCCTCTAGTGAAGCCCCTGCCCTTTATGTTTTGAAGCACGGTGACTTACAGATGGTCAATTATCGGGTAAAAGAAAACTATTACATTGTTGACCGGCTGTTTAATCAAGCTGAATTACGTATTGCCCAAGAAGGCGGCAAAGAAATTGTTTTAATTATGAATGATAACAAAAGTTCTTAAAATGTTCTCATGAGAACATTTTAAAAGGATGAAATTATGTCAGAAACAGATAAAATTAGCCCGGATAGTGCTTCACTCAGAATGTCCACAGCCCAACCTAGACGGTTAAAACAAGGCCCGATTATCGCACTTGTTTTTGTTGCAATCGGTATCATTATCATTGCTTTTGCTGTCGCTATGTTGAGTGAACCTGATAATGTAAGTGTTGCTGAAGATAACCTGGTTCCAGCCGATGATAATCGGCTGCCTGGCTTTGTAAAAACTGGTCCTAAAAACTATTCAGAGATTCCAAGGACCGTGCCTAAACTGGGGCCAGCTCTTGAGGGTGATATGGGGCATGTCGGTGTGGTTGCTAAAACAACCACATTTAAACGACCCGTTGCTCCAGCCAAACGTGAATTAACCCCTGAAGAACAACGCCTGATAGCTGAACGCATACAGGCCATGAAAGCCGATGTTTTTTTTCCAGGGTTTAATGAAAAAAGAGAGCAAGATTTATCAGAAAAAAACCAAGCTGAATTACATTCCAATTTAGCTGAAAGACGTGCTGCATTGCGTGGTAATCGTCCGTCCTATTCACCCGATTTATCGGCTATTAAACAGAAAACGGAATGGGACTCACAGAATAAACAAAGTGATAAATCCAGCTTTCTTGAAAAATACAGTAAAGATTCACCAAATGCTTACTTAAAAGCCGCAATAACTCATCCGGTTTCACCGTATGAAGTGAAAGCAGGAGCTATCATTCCAACGACATTGATCACGGGTATTAATTCTGATTTGCCAGGTCAAATTGTCGGGCAAGTTCGTGAAAATGTTTTTGATACTGTGACCGGTAATTATCTATTAATTCCTCAAGGAACGCGCTTGGTTGGGCAATATGATTCTGGTGTTGCTTTCGGTCAGGAACGTGTTCTGGTAGTCTGGCATCGGTTAATTATGCCAAATGGTGCATCTATCAATCTGGAAGGAATGCCAGGTGTTGATTTGACTGGATATGCAGGTTTTAAAGACAAGGTAGACCACCATTGGTTACAATTAGCTGGGGGGGTTATTTTGTCCAGTATTATGTCCGCCGCCGTCACCTCTTCGCAAGGTAGTCAGACAGGTTTTAGTCCAACTTTGAGTCAAGGTTTTGTATCAAGTATTGGGCAGGATATCAATAGAACGGGTCAAAAAATTGTCGATAAAATGTTAAATCGGCAGCCAACAATAATAATAGCCCCTGGATTTGCAGTGAATGTTTTTGTTAACAAAGACATGATATTGGAACCATATAACGCCAATAGGGGAATGCGTTTTGACACTAATTTTGCAACAAACTAAAGCTGAACCTGAGCTAGTGAATGCTATTAAAAACTATACAAAAGTGCATGATGAAATATTGCAAGAAGTCTATGCTAAAGCGATCAAAGAATTTATTGATTCATTCAAAAATATTGCTCCAGGTGAACATCATCCGATTTTTTATGCCAGTCCGTCTGCTGGCTTGACTATTAATTTGAAATTACCTGAAAAATTGAAAAATGAGGCAGTACAATTAGCAACAAAAGAGCAAAGTAGCGCACGTAGATTATACTATACTGCGTTATTACGATTTGCATTAAACAAAAAACTTATCAATTCAAAAGAGGATATAATGCATGGCAATTAGTCTGACTATTCCAAAGGTTTCTGAGCCTGTTCGTGTCAATTTTAAACTTCGTGAAGACTTGGTTAAAAATTTTAATCTTTATGTGAAAGCTGCGAAGGAAGTTAACCCGAGTTGTGATGAATCGTTAGTTCTTGAAGCTATTTTAGAACATCATTTAAAGCGAGATAAAGAGTTCAAGAAATGGTTAAAAAACTATTCCCCTGATGCTGATTCAGATGATACAAAAAGTAGTTTTTCTGATATTAAGGGCGTTGAAAAAAAAGAAAAAACCAAATCATCTGATTTTCAATCTGGAATGAGTTCAACTATAAAGGATGCAACGTTAGAAACAAGTTAAGTTTAACTTTTTGAATATTTTTATCCTTTTAATTTTTTTCGTTTTCCTGAATTTTATTGACCTGTTTTTCACGATTAAAATCGTTTCAGCCGGTGGTCATGAGGCCAACCCTTTTATACGTGTTTTTATTAATCGTTGGGGGTATTCTGGTCTTTTAGTATTCAAGCTATTGTTTATTATATTTGTTGGCTGGATGGTTTTTAGTCAGTATTTTATGGAACTTGAATTAATGGCCGCGAATATTGTATATATTTGCGGTCTATTCTTTCTTTATAAGGAATATAAGAAGATCACGGCTGAATAGAATTTTTAACATGTACTACCCTATTTGACCTAGTAACTAGCGGTAACCATCCTATCATAAACAAAAAGGGTAACGTGGCCAGCTCACTTGGTCGTCATAGATGTTACCCCGCCCGCTGCCGGTTAGCTCCGGTTCCCCCATCCCATCACCTTTGTTGTAAATACCTTGGGTGAAGCCGAAGGCTGAGGGCAAAGCCCTTCATGATTCATCTTTACTCTGATGTGGGGATAGATGTTATCGTAACTGTTTATTTTTTTGCTAATACTAAATAGGTTTAAATGTTCTCATGAGAACATTTAAACGATGGTTGGGAGATACGAATTAGTCGGTTACAATGTTTTTTCAAAGTGATTTTATTATTGATCACCTTTTTTTTATTAGCTGGATCAAGGGAAATGAATTTGCTATCCCTTAAGCTAAATCAGAACAGTAATCCCGACTAATAATGTTTCTAACCATAGGAAAACTGGCCAAACAGTCCGATGTAACGATTGAAACCATCCGCTATTATCAGCGTAAAGGATTATTGATTGAGCCGGAAAAGCCAGTCAGTGGTTATCGACAATACCCAAATGATGCGATTGCCAGACTCCGGTTTATAAAACGCGCTCAACAAGCTGGGTTTACCTTAAAAGAAATTTTAGAACTACTATCACTGGATAGCGGTCAATGCCAGGATGTACGAAAAATGGCCGAACAGAAGTGCCAGCACATTGACGAGCAAATAAAAGACTTAACCGCTCTGCGTAGTGTGCTGGATAACCTGGTTAAAGGTTGTCAGACCAATCCATCCACCGAACATTGTTCTCTCATCGATGCACTTTCAAAAGAAAGTTCCACAACCTCTGATCTATCAAAGAAATGATGTAAATTTTTCTTGACTCTGTTCTATAGTACAGGGTTTAGGCTCCTAATTAAGCTTTATCTTTGTCTGTTTTAGGTTTGGCATCAATGTGCTGCTGAAATGTTAATGACAGACATTAACGATTTATATTGATTGAGGAGAACCACGATGACAACTGAACACGAAACTCCAGATAAAAACACATCCTTGCTGGGCATAGGCGCCATATTAGCCGCCATTGGCGCATCCGTCTGTTGTGTTGGCCCCTTGCTGCTCTTATCCTTGGGGATTGGCGGCGCATGGATGAGCACGTTAACGTCCATGCAAACGGTGCGGCCTATTTTTCTGATACTAACTTTGGTTTTTATTGGTTTGGGGTATCGCAAACTCTATTTGATACCAGAAAGCTGTGAAGAGGGTGAAGCGTGCGCATCACCCGAAGTGAAACAAAAACAGAGGACGACCTTCTGGATAGGTTCTGGGCTGATTTTTCTGCTTCTGGCATTCCCCTGGTACGCCCCGTTTTTTATGTCATAAGGAGAACAATGATGACCATTAAAACTTTATTCTTAACGTTGGGTTTATTGTCAGGGCTTTTTTTAATGCAAACTATTCAGGCTGAATCACCGATTCAGATTCAAAACAGAAGTCAGTCTGTGACGCTCGATATGCAGAACATGACCTGCGCCATGTGTAAAATCACCATTAAGAAGGCATTGCAAGGTGTCGATGGCGTTCAGGTTGTTAATGTTGATTCTAATACCGAAACAGCTACCGTGACGTTTGACCCCCAAAAAACCAATAGTGAAGCCTTGATCAAGGCCACCACCAATGCAGGTTATCCGGCGACCGTTCGCCGATCCAAGTAACTTAGGAATCATTATGTGGACTAAAGAACTGAAAATTGATGGCATGACCTGCCCAAGCTGTGCCGAGGGCATCGAAAAAAAATTAAATGTACTGGATGGGGTGGAGATTAAAGTATCGCACCCTAAAGGTATAGGTGTTTTGGCGGTGAGCGGTGAAGCCAGTCTGGAAACGCTGGTTCGACAAATTGAAGATAAAGGTTATCAAGTAACGGAACTGGATAATGAACAGGCTGCTACCGATAATAAAACACCCACCACCGGAAACAATGTTCAGCCGCTCCATGTCGCCATTATTGGCACCGGCTCGGGTGCTTTCGCCTGTGCGATTAAAGCAGTGGAGAACGGAGCAAAAGTCACCCTGATTGAACGTAAACCCATCATTGGCGGAACCTGCGTCAATATCGGCTGCGTGCCTTCCAAAATCATGATCCGTGCGGCGCATATCGCCCATTTGCAAAAAGCTCATGCGTTTGACGGCATCAAAAAACAAAAACCGGTCATTGACCGCAAACAACTGCTGACTCAACAGCAAACCCGAGTTGATGAACTCAGGGCGGCAAAATATGAAAACATTTTAGAGTCCAACCCGAACATCAATCTGATTACAGGGGATGCCCGGTTTAAAAACGCCCATACGCTGATTGTCGATCGGGAGCATGGCGAATTTACCGAAATCACCGCCGACCGATTTCTCATTGCCACCGGCGCATCGGCCAGTATTCCACCTATTTCAGGCTTGGCTGGCACCCAGTATTGGACATCGACAGAAGCATTAGAGGCGGATAAGCTGCCGGAACATTTGCTGGTGATTGGCTCTTCCATCGTCGCGCTGGAACTGGCGCAGGCTTTCCTAAGACTGGGTTCCAAAGTTACCTTGCTGGCCCGCAGCTCGATTTTATTTAGAGAAGACCCCGATATTGGTGCGGAACTGCATAAAATCCTGGAAGCGGAAGGCATGACCCTTTTGACCCATACCCAGGCAGAAGCCGTTACCTATAAAAAAGGCCGGTTTTCATCAGGCAAATTCACGATCAAAACCACCAAAGGACAGACCCTTGAAGGCGATCAATTATTGATCGCCACAGGACGGCCACCCAATACTCTAGGGCTGGGGCTTGAAAAAGCGGGAGTAGAAGTCAGTAAAGACGGCGCTGTCGTCATTGATGACCATATGCGCACTAATGTTGAACATATTTATGCTGCGGGAGACTGTACGAGTCAACCGCAGTTTGTCTATGTTGCGGCCGCCGCCGGAACCCGGGCTGCCGTCAATATGACCGGCGGTGATGCTGCTGTCAACTTATCAGCTATGCCTACCGTCATGTTTACCGAGCCGCAAATGGCTACCGTGGGGTTAACCGAAGCGGAAGCACATTTCAAAAATATCGAAACCGATAGCCGCCTGTTGCCGTTAGAGAATGTACCACGTTCACTCGCCAATTTTGAAACCCGAGGTTTTGTCAAACTGGTCATGGAAGAAGGCAGCCGTCGCTTGATCGGTGCACAGATATTGGCCCCGGAAGCGGGCGAGATGATCCAGACAGCGGTATTGGCTATTCACAATCAAATGACCATTGAAGAGCTGGCCGGGCAATTATTCCCTTATTTAACGATGGTGGAAGGCATCAAACTTTGCGCGCAAACCTTTAACAAAGATGTAAAAGAACTTTCCTGTTGTGCGGGGTAATGATGAATGATCACCTCAAAAAAGACACGTTGATCAGGCTTTCAACACTGGCTGAAAAAACAGGTATCAGTGTCCACTGCATTAGAACTTATGTGGATCAAGGCTTGATTCAGGTCAATGATAGAACCACCGGTGGATTGCTGCTGTTTTCTAAACCTGCGATTGAACGGTTACGCTTTATTCGAACGGCTCGTGCTGCGGGGGCCCCATTAGCGCAAATAGCTCGTTTATTGGCAGCCAGTGACAACGGGGACAATGAAGGAACAAAAATAAGTCTGATTGAGCTCAATCAATATATTCAGGATGCTCGAAACAAAGTGAATGCATTTGAGCAGAGTTTATCCCACATTCGGGACAAAAGTTAAACTCGACATAGAGATATTATGATGAAAAATCAAACAAAACAAACTACCGGTTTGGTTGGTGCGGCTATTGCTGGCGCTTGCTGCCTGGGACTTACGGTTGTTATTAGCGCCATTACCGCTATTGGGTTGGGTTTTTTAATTCATGATGCGATTCTTATTCCATTGTTTATGGTTTTTGTCGGTATCAATTTATGGGCGCTATACCGTTCTGTTAAAAATCAGGAAATAACCAAAACAGGTACATTCTCGCCCTTTAAATTAGCGAGCATAGGTGCGGTGATCAGTGTGTTTGGATTGTTTTTATCCGTTGCCGGGGTGGCCTTGGCAACAGTTCTCGTTTATGCAGGGCTGGCATTGTTTTTCGCCGGTAACGCGTGGGATTACAAAAGTGAACCAGACAAGTGCTAAGTTTAAGGAATTTCGGATTATGAATCATTAAAAGAGAGGCCATTTGTGAATACCCCTATTTGTCCTGCTTGTGGTTGTTCATTAATCCGATTAGGAATCACTCAAGAAAAAGCAGTTTCCCATCGTTATAAAGAAAGGCAATATTGGTTCTGTTGTGAAGGATGCTTGGAACTCTTTAAAACCAACCCTGAACAATTATTAAATGAGACATCAAATTTGACCGTATGTCCGGTTTGTTTGGCTGAAAAACCTATTAGCACAACAGTAGAGCATGTATTTGATGGGACATTATTCAATTTTTGTCGATGTCCTCATTGTCTGGATATATTTAATCAGGATCAGGAATATTTCATTAAACGGTTGGCGTGGCAAACAAACTATGCCGGTATTTTTGGAGAGCAAGATAGATGCTGCGCCAAAAAATAGAACTAACTTTACAAGTATCTCAAAAACGACTGTTTTTGGGAAAGTGAAAAGAGAAGCGTTTCGAACCCGCTTGTTAAAGAATGATCCTGTATTAGATTGTTTGTCCTAACCCGGCAGCTCGAAGCGTTGCTTCGTCCGGTCCCCGGTTCTCGCAACAGTCTGCGAGTTTTCCATCGATCACGACGGCAGGAACCGAGCGGATTCCAAGCGTCTTAGCTCTACGCGTTACGGTTTGGTCATTCATATCCAAAACACTTACTTCACAGGATGGACAGGCGATCTTGTTCACAAGATCAATAGTTTCTTCACAGGCCGGGCATCCGGCACTGAATATTTCTATCTGACGTTTCGTTTTCATCTTGATTTCTCCTGATATGGGGTTGAAACACACGAAGGACAAAAGTCGTCCTTGTTTTTTTGAGGCCATGCATTCCAGAGGGATGCAATAACAAGGAATCCGACCCCGACAAAAAGAGCAGAATCGGAATTAAAAGCAAATTTTCCCAATAATAGGATAATTGAAGCAAACAAGCCCACAACGAAGGGTCCGTACCCCTTACGTGTTTTCGCGCGATATAAAATGGTACCAACAGCAACTAGCACAAAAACGAATGTCAAGGGCATTAAATAGGGTGTGTAATTCACGAAACCTATTCCCATCGAACTTAGCAACGTCGTGTAGACGGGCCAGCAGACCGGACAAACAAGCTTTGGGAGAAAAGCCAGTCCAATTGCCGGAATTGCCGCGACAAATTTATATATAGATTCACTGATTTTCATGTGTTGGCCCTTGATCCAAGGCACCCAAAATCGGGCAGGTATTTATAGGGCCGTGGCCCTTACAATTGGTTTCCAATGTGGTTAATATGTTTTTCATCTTTTGTAACGTTTGAATTTTTTCTTCGATCTCATCAATTTTGCGCGTTGTTCGTTCACGAATGTCTTTACACGTTGTTCCCGGTAAAAGACGCAATGACAATAATTCCTTGATGTCTTTTAAGGAGAAACCGAGTTCCTTTGCTTGTCGAATAAACCGAACACGAAGGATGACATCATCCGGGTATTGTCTATATCCCGCTTCTGTGCGCGGCGGGTCATCAATCAGGCCTTCGCGTTCATAGAAGCGGATGGTTTCAATCCCGATGCCCGAACGTTTGGCTACCTCTCCAATAGTAATGGCCATAGCATTGTTTACGTTATCTAAAACAATTATAAACCCTGTACTTTACTAAAGAGTCAAGCCTTTTTGGAAAGCTTTTATCATTTTCAAACTTTCCAGTTTGATCCATTTTCACGCCGTTGCTAGCACAGATCGCTGACCTTAGTTTTGTTCCAGAAATCCTACATATATCAGAAGATGCAGATGCACCGCTGAAGGTGCGGCGTCATAATTCAGCTCTAGATAACTGACATACACCACCAGTCTCTTAAATACGTTCGTTTTTGGGAGAGTAGGGGAGGGCCGATAATTCGGCCCTTTTTTGTGGCCGGAATAATCTCATAACTGTCTCTTGAAACTTGCCTCCGAATAATCCATACTTTTGATGAGTTTTCGGAGATTAAAATATGCTCGTCGGTTATGCCCGCGTTTCCACCCAAGATCAAAACCCCAATTTGCAGACTGACGCTCTAGAAGCGGTAGGGTGCGAGAAGATTTTCACGGAAAAAGCCTCCGGGGCTCAACGGGACCGGCCAGAGCTGACCGCCGCGCTCGAATATATCAGGGCAGGGGACACGCTCGTTGTCTGGAAACTCGACCGGCTGGCCCGGTCGATCAAACAACTGATCGAAACGGTCGAGGATTTGGAGAAAAGGAAAATTGGGTTTAAGTCCCTGACCGAAAATATCGACACCACCACATCCGGTGGCAAGCTGATCTTTCATATTTTTGCATCACTGGCAGAATTTGAACGCTCGATGATCCGGGAGCGTACCAAGGCCGGATTAAACGCGGCCAGAGCCAGAGGAAAGAGAGGAGGGCGTCCACCGGCGCTAACAGATAAAGACATTGCCGCCGCCAAAGCTATGCTGGCCGATCCGAATATCACGGTCGAAGAAGTGGCGGTCCGATTAAAAGTTGCTCCATCCACGCTTTACCGGCATATGCCAGGGGGAAGGGGAGAAATTTAAATATTGATTCATTTTGTCCAATTGAGTCCTTGTGCCCTATTCGATAGAAATGTAAACGAATCTTCATCTTCCTCTTCTTCATGCTCAACTATCCTCCTTGCTGTTGGAAACAGCACCAAAAAAATAGATAGATCGAACTGATCAGAAAGAATCACAGACTCTTCGGCTTCCATCTCCGAATGCCAAATACCTTGTTTAACAGAGTAGCTCTGGTTTTGCCGTTTTACGCCACAGTTTAACCGATCAAGTGAAGATTGAGGCACTGCTGTTCCTGGCGGCATATAAACACCTCGTCTTCGTGCCAATTTACTTGGATAGGACCAACAAATAAATCCATCGCGCGCGACTACTAATAAAGCAGCTTTATCGGTGAATGATAACCATTTCAACGCAGTAGCGGTAAATGATGTTTCGTAACGATCGGCACAATGTCCTAACAAGTCCAAAGTAATAGGTAGCCCTTTGATTTGAGTCCTAAAATCATTGATAGGCATCAATATATAAGAAGCAAATTCATTAGCTTCAAATTCAATTTTTTTCGATTCGGCTCCATCATAATCCAGTATATCGTTTTGACCACACATAAATTCATCACGTAATTTCCGGTGCAAAAGATAATGTCCAAACTCATGTCCAAGAGTAAAATTAATCCGTCCCGGAACTGTAACAGTATTGTCGTAAGAAATGCACCAATCGCCCTTCGACTTTCGCTTCGATAGCATTCCGTCAATACCGGAAATACCGTGCGATTTAATAATTCCTACGGGGTCATCTGGAAATTTTATCTTAGTTACTTCAAGAGCAATTTCCCTCACATTAATGGGAAAATCCTGAGCACTCTCCATCCAAAGTTTTGATAATTGAATACCCCACGCCGAAGGTGTAGTTGGGTTATTCATCATCTTCAATCGCTTTTAAAAATTTCTCCAATTGAGCCCTCTTGGTATCATCGAGTTGAGATACACGACGGAAAAAGACTTTATTAATGTCAGAATCGGTTGGTTCCTGTTTTCCATCGTTTAGCAGGAACTCTACTGTAACCCCCAATACATCAGCGATCTTAGAGATTTTCTCTGCTGATGGTCTCACAACAGGCCGGTTCTCTAATTCCCAAATATAACTCTTGCTAGAACCTGTTTTTTCAGCAAGCCCATCAAGCGTAAGCTTTAAACGTTTTCGCTCCGTACGAATTTTTTCTCCTAGCAATGTAGCCATAAAGTACCCTCTTTCAAAAGTTCAGAGTACAGGTATTTTTTGTACTTGACAACAGAATTCTTAAAAGGCATACTAAAAATACTTCTATTCCGAACTTTTCGGTTAGGCAGTAAATTTAATCACTTCTATGAGGTAAAAATATTATGACCAAGAAAAATAGTCATTCCGGTTATAGAGATTCAAAGAACGGGCAGTTTATAACGGAAAAAGAAGCAAAGAGGCGACCTAACACGACACAAAAGGAATCTATTCCAAACCCAGGACGAGGCGACACAGGCCGTAATAAAAAGAAGTAATAAGGAATTAAATAATGCCAACAATAATACATTTCATAGATGTCGGCCAAGGCAATATGGTTCTAATCGAAGCCAATGACAGCAAGAATTTCGTTTTTGATTGTAATATTACTGAGGATAATCAAGATCGGGTTCTTGATTATGTTGGCAATCAAATCGGTGAAGGGAAAAAGCTCCACGCATTCATCTGTTCTCATAGGGATGCTGATCATATGCGAGGCATAAAAAAACTACACGCCAGATTTCCAATTCAAAAAATTTGGGATAGCGATTATCCTGGAACAACAACGGATACACCTGAATACCGTGCATATATGGATTTACGCCGTACTGTTGGAAGCAAAATAATAAAAAAACTCACATACGCAGATTATGGCAGAACACGTTTTCGTTATTTGAGTGCTCAGGACGATAGGTTGCCTGATAATGCCAACGCCCAAGGAATTGTTATAAAAGTGGAACATAGAAGCTCTGACGATACATACGCTCTGTCTAGCTCAATGCTACCGGGAGATAGTGACGCGCAAACTTGGTCTAAGGGAATTATGGTCGATTACAGCAATAGGGATGTTTCATCGTCTATTCTTATGGCAGCTCATCACGGGTCTATTTCATTTTTCGATGACCCGGATGAAAAATATTATTACACCTCTCATCTTGAATCCATTAGCCCAGATATGACCATAGTATCTGTTGGAGATAACGGTCACGGCCACCCCAATGAACAAGCATTAAAATATTACCGAGAATATTCAAAAGGATCAAACAACGGCAATAAGGTCTATCGTACAGATACAAAAGGAACAATGAAGCTTACATTAAAAGGTAGTGGTGGATGGAGCCTGAACACTCACCAATAAACTACAAAATGAAAGGATTAACTTCTATATGCTGAATAGTTTATTTGATGAATACGGTCTTAATGCTCGTGTTAAGCCATCTTTACTAGCACTACTGCCCGTTATAATCAGTGTCTTTATAGTAATTCCTGCGTTATATCAGACTATAGCAAGCTTATTTGGCCTCCTAGTCGCCTGTGGTCTTATAACTCTTTTAGCACATTTATCCAGACATCGTGGTCGTAAAATTGAAAGAATGCTCCTTGATAAGTGGGGAGGATTTCCGAGCACGATTTTCCTTCGGCACTCAGACCAAACAATAGATAAATATACAAAAGAGCGTTATAAAAACGTCCTCGAAAAAAATGTTCCAGACTGGAAAGCACCAACAGAACAAGACGAAAATTCTGACCATACTTCCGCAGACATTAAATACAAATCAGCAGGAAAATGGCTTATTGCGCAAACAAGAGACACCAAAATATACAATCTATTATTTAAGGAAAATATATCGTATGGGTTCCGTAGGAACTGTTTGGGCATCAAATATTTTGGAATAATATTATCGTTGGTATCTTTGATTCTTGTCCTTTGCAAATTATACAACTCTGAATTTTCGATTCTCTTGGAAGGAAAAAGCTTAGAATTAAGTTCCGCTCTATTCTCATTACTAATGCTAGTTTGGTGGATATTTATAGTTTCAGAATCATGGGTGAAAGATGCGGCTGATAGTTATGCATCACAACTTTTAGCCGTGTGCGACCGAATCTAGCAATAACCTACAAACGACCCTTTGTAGGTTATTACCCTCAAAAATTCGGAAATATAAAACAAGTTCTACAGAGATTAACAAGTGAACACTTTGGTAAGTGTATATGATAATCAATATGTATGAACAGCAATGCAGCAAGTATTTTAAATATAAAGATTTCATTGAATGTGGAGAAACACAACACCAAACCGGGATAAAAAATTATCCACTGGACTATAGAACTTTTCATTCTATTGAACAACTGGCAGTAACTATACTAGATCCAGTAGTAGATCAATTCGGACAGATAAAATTAACCTATGGTTTCTGCTCTAACGAACTATTACTCCAAATCAAAAAAAAACATAATCCAGGAATTTCTCCTCAAATTGACCAACACTCAGGATACGAAAGAAATTCTAGAAATACTTATATTTGTAAACGAGCGGGATTTGCTTGTGACTTTTATGCTGTTAACACTGATTCACTAGCAGTTGCTAAATGGGTAATAGAAAATCTTTCATTCGATAGGTTTTATTATTATGGAAAATCAAGACCTATTCACATAAGTATTGGGCCTGAAATGAATTCAGCTATTACCATTTTAGAAACTTTGCCAAACGGCAGGCGCATGCCCCGAAACCTCAAAAAAGAAAAATTCTTTCTTCGGCAAGAATAGATTATGGATGCAAGCTACTTTTACCAACTTATAAAGGCTCTAACTTTGGGAAAGCATGTCGGTAATGCAACTTATCTACATCAATCAACCCTGGAAACCATTGACAATAAATTATCTGATTTTATTTACTTAATCGCTAAAGCTTTAGATATTTCACAATCAAAATGGAATATTGTTAAGTTGCATAAAATTCAATTTCGTATTTCTTATCTTAATTACCCTAAATTTTATCAAGACGCCTATCCATCATTGGAATCTAGCATTACGGTCGACCTCGAAAACAAGACCAGAAAAGACGCAACCTATTCTGAAACCGAGAATGTCCCCATCCTGCATAGAAAAGAACTATTAATCCATCCTGACAACGAATTTTACGATGAATTCTGTGCCATCACACATGAAGGTGAAGCCGCAGGATTGTATGAAAACAGTCGAATTATAGGTTTTAAAAACTCCTGGGAAAGGATAATTAAACGTCACGGATACGCTCTCGTTGATAATCGCCTTTTTCGTATAAGCTCACTTCAGAATTCGGGTGATGAACCGCAAGAAACAATTGACCGTCATAAAACAGCCATACAACGGCAAGAACTATCTGCACCTATGAAGGCACTCGCAAAACATGGCTATCTTAATGGTGATTACACCATTTTTGATTATGGTTGTGGATTGGGGGATGATTTACGAGAGCTCGAAGCTCATGGCATTGATGCTGCAGGATGGGATCCATCATTCAGACCTGAAGTTGAAAGATTTCCTTGCGACTTGGTTAACCTGGGTTTTGTTATCAACGTTATAGAAGACCGGGAAGAAAGGATTGAAGCCATCCAATTAGCTTATGAGTTAACAGGAAAACTGTTCGTAGTTTCTGCAATGATAGCCGGTGATTCACATATCCATAAATTCAAACCTTATAAAGATGGCGTCATTACCTCGCTGAACACCTTTCAAAAATATTTCTCTCAGCCTGAGCTTCAAAGCTTTATTGAAAACACCTTGGATGAAAATGCTATTGCTATAGGTCCCGGAATTTTCTTTGTTTTTAAAGACAAACTAGAAGAACAGTCGTTTCTATCTAATCGGCAAAAACGTCATCACAACTGGAAACAAATTACCACGCGTCCTATCAACAACCAGGAAAAATTTGAATTGCTTTACGCCGACAATGAACAATTATTCAAAGAATTCTGGCAGACTTGTTTAATTTTAGGGCGTATACCAGCAAACGATGAATTTCAAGAATCCGAAAAAATAAGATCAAAAATAGGCTCGCATAGCAAAGCATTCACCCGCTTAAATGTGCTATTTGAGGACAACGAATTTGAGTTAGCCCAACGCTATCGAGAAGAAGATTTACTGGTGTACTTTGCTCTTTCCCTGTTTGAAAAAAGGAAGCCATATACCCATCTTCCTAACCAACTTCAACGTGATGTTAAAGCCTTTTTTGGGAATTATAATAATGTTATCGAAACTGCCAGAGAATTACTGTTTTCCGTTTCTAATATTGAACTGGTCACTGAAGCCTGCATAACCGCACATCAAAAGTTGCCAGTCAGCGTTTTAACTGAAAATCATTCCTTAACCTTTCATAAAGACTTTATAGACTTATTGCCCCCTCTACTGCGAATTTATGTCGGCTGTGCAAACCAGCTCTGTGGTGAACTTGACGATATACAGTTGGTGAAAATTCATTTCCATTCTGGAAAAGCGTCATTCATGGGCTACGATAACTTTAATGACTCCCCATTACCCTTGTTAAAGGAACGGATAAAAGTAAAATTAGGCCAGCAAGCGGTCGATTTTTTTGATTATGTTGATGAATATAGCCCACAACCGCTGTATTTTAAATCGCTTTATATAACCGAAATCTTTCCTAATTACAGAAAGCAATGCAGTTTCGATAAAAAAATTACAATGTTACTGCCACCCAAAATGCAATATGGTATTAATTTGAAAGCATTACATAACCTGCTTGATAAGAACCATCTAGAAATAAAAGGTTTTCGGTTTTACAAAAAAAACTAAAATGACTAAAATTCAAGAGTTTCTAAGTCTACTTTATTCTCTTCCTTTTCACTTAACTCAGCGGCAATAGTTTTCATTTCATTTAAAATAGTATCGACACCATCCGTATCACCAGGTGAATCTAGTAGCCAGTTATCTATGATTTCAAGACCTGAATTTGCATAAGATTCAAAAATTTTCCAGCATTCATTTTCATTCTTTTCCCTAAAAATATCACCATTTTTTTGATCTTGTAAGGCACATAGATACACATAAGCATCTGCCTCATTAGTCTCAAACACGCGTTGAGGAATTTCAAATGCTCTATCATGTACAGGATTATTTTTACCATTATGAAAACCGACCATGGCTGCAAATACCATTAACTCTCTATAACTAGGAAAAATTTTCTGTCCACAAAACCCCGTTCCTTTATCAACCAAGCGCTCTGCAAGTACTGTATATTTTTTATCTCGCCAAATTTGAGCCATCACTTTACCTTTTCAATAAATGTTGCATCTTTCTCTTTATTATATAAAGACTGGATATATTCCTTTCCATCAACTCTTAATTTATCATCAGGTTTTCCATTTTGCATGCTAGTTTTAGACGATACTAAGACATATTCAGAACCAATTTTATTCTTAATCGTATCGTCCACGATCCCTAACCAATGCGAAGAAGATAAAAGGAAAATTAGTTGTCGACTTCTTTTAGGTAAAAATTCAGCTGTTGCCTTCTTATATGTATTATCTAATTCCCCAAAAGGCGCATCAATCACAAAAGGGGCTGTAGTACCTGAAACAAGAAAATCACCACTTGCCCGGCTTCGCATTTGAGCAAATTCAATTAATGCTGACACGAAAGACAAGTTTAACAGTAAATTTTCACCTTTACTTTTTGCCACACGATGCCCATCCTCTCGCACAAGAAAAAAACTAAAATCATCGCCAACTTTTACTTTAAAGTCCTTTCTTGAGAATTCTTGTAGAGTTTCATTAACTTTTTTTGCTATAGTTAATTTGGAATCTTTTTCATGTTGATCTAATTTAATACCACATAGTTTGATTAACTCCTGCGCATAAGATTGATGTTCTGTTAATCGACTAATACGCACATCTTCGGCTCCAAACCTTTTTAGTTTTGAGTCTATTTCCTGTAATTCACTGTCTAAATTCGTAATATTTCTTTTATTTGAGCCAATCTTTTGATCTACAGCTGAAAGTTCAGACATACAATTACGTTTTAATTCATTAAGATCTTCCACCTCATCAGTATCAATATTATTTAACTCTTTTTCTTTTTCATCTAACTCATGACTAATATCTCTTTTATCGTCATCAAGTTTAGATAAATTTTTTTCTATTCTCTCTAAATCAGATAAAAAATCAGAAAAACGTCCTTTAATATTTGTTCCAGCAGAGCGTGATTTTAATAACTTATTTCTAATAATTGCATTATCAGCCGTTTCAATTAAACTAGTTACTTTCAAATATTCATCCGTTCCTAGTTTTAATTCCCGGCCACAAATACAAAGCTCTTGGTCAATGAGATCTTTCACTAAAGTTTCATCATAAGGTGCAGGAATCTTAGCTTTTAGGCTTTGCTCATCGATAAAGTCTAATCCTTCATTGGCTAATTTTTGTCCAAAAATAATCCAACCATATTTTTTAATCAACCCTTGTTTTTCAACTTTGGCTTGATTAATATTGCTATCCACCTTATTACCTCTATTTATTAATGTATCAATCTCCCGTTGTAGGGCTTTTGCATTTGTGTGAGAGCAAGTGCGCAATTTATCTAAAATTTGATCTAAATGTGTTTGAATAATTTCTTTCTCATCGGCCAAATGAGTTTGTTTAGATTTTAAGTCTGCAATTTTTTCCTCGGTATTTTTCTTTTTCTTAATCAACAGGCTTTGTTCTTGACTTAAATTTTGAAGACTAGCCAATTCTTTCGTCCATTTTTTATTTATCTCCTTCAAGTCATCAATAGCCGTTTCTGCTAGTCTAAATCCTAAAATATCCCGAATTGCGCGTCTAAACTTTTCACCTGATTTTTTTGCATTAATGTTTGTAATTCCCTCCCCGTGAAAGAAAAAATACTCGGCCATATCATCAGGAAGAATACTATTTATAAAGGCTTTAGGATTTGGAACTTCTGAATAGTTACTATCAGTC
Organism: uncultured Methylococcaceae bacterium; assembly: GCA_964619885.1. Taxonomy (GTDB): domain Bacteria; phylum Pseudomonadota; class Gammaproteobacteria; order Methylococcales; family UBA1147; genus CAZUGA01. Next base: position 11,016 of record CAZUGA010000035.1, on the reverse strand, counting down.
ACTTCAAATAATTTAAAATGAGTTTGATGAGTATTTTGCAAAGACCGTTGTGCTAAATAATGCTTATCTTCATACTCAAAATTCAATTCAACACGACAGTTTTTATTACCTTCTTTCAAAGATTGCAAGCATATTAATTCTTCTGGCCGCTCAAAATCATGTGTCAACTTTTCATAAAGACACCATAAAACGGCATTTAAAAGCGTCGTCTTACCGACTCCATTTTCTCCATGAATCAAGGTGATATTTTTATCTGTATCAGTAGAGAATTCAATAACGGTGGTATCAGAATAAAACTGTCTAAAATTAACTAATTTTAGTTTTTGTAAAAGCATATCAACCTCCTCTGTTTTTTAGCTTTTCTATCAAAAGTTCTTGTATTGCATTCCGTCTTTTAGTCGCACTAGTACTATCTAACCCATATAAATGTCGCCGCTCTATCTTAATAATTTCTTTTAAAACAATTTCCATTTCTGAGTCAATTTCCAAAAGTACTTCAGGGTGCTCCTGAATGTCTTTTAACTCATTCAATATATCTTCAACACTCACTTAAATTCCCCTTATCATCCTTATAAACTTTCTCTAACCAATCTATACCGAATGTATCAGCTATATCAATGGCATTTCCATAAAGTTCTTTTTTATTCATAGCAACATGGGAAAATTCATAAACCCTGTCTAATTCACTATTCACTAAACTTTTAAGTGAATCATCCAAATAAACACTTTCACTGGGTAATACAATAAAATCATGAATAACTGAAAAGTCTTTACCTACTGACTTCCTAAGAATTCTACCTCTTCTTTGAATAAACTGCCTTTCATTACGCGAGCTCGCCAATAAAAAGGCTTGTTTACATACAGGAATATCAATTCCTTCATCTAATACTCGGATTGATACAATGGCATCAATAAAGCCCAATTTAAAATTATCAATAATATTACGTCTTTCTTTTAATGATTCATCTGCCGTAAACTTAGAAGATTTCCAACCCTGTTCATGTAAAATTGATGCTACTCGCTTTATATCTCTTACTGCTAAATCGTCTAACTCCTTACCTGTACTTTCTTCAACAACCGAACCATCTCCACAATAAAACAAAGTATGTTTTTCAGGTTTAGATTTTTTGAGTATTTCACTTAATTTTTCAAACTTATTATCGGCTGATCCTATCAAACGTGCTCTTTTCATAAATAAAGCCGTCAGTATTTTATCGTTTATACTTCCCCCTTGTTCACGAATGGCAACCATCTTACCTATTTCACTTGATAGTTGCTGATACTCTTCGGTTTCTTCATCAGTAAGATAAAAAGAATGAATAAAATATTGATAGGGGGTTAAGACATTATCATCAAGGGCATTAGCAATAGAATATTTAGCTACAATCCCTCCATAGTAAGAAGTAAGAGCCGCCTCTTTCTCTTCTTCTTTGCTTGACCAAGGCGTTGCTGATAGACCAATTCTGAACCGTGCATCAGGTAACTTCTTAAGAATATTTTTACTTGAATGGTGATGACACTCATCCCCAACAAAAAGTAAATTTTCAGGATTTATTTTCTGGATTTCTTTTTGGAATGCTTCGCCAGATAATGTTCTATTAACAACGACTATCGCTAAAAATGGTTTTGTTTGGTTTAAATTAAAATCTGAAATTGCCGTACTTAACTCAAGTTGCCAATTGGATTTTGACATATAACAACGAATAGCCGTTATAGAAAACAACTCCATCACTTCACACCATTGATCAGCTAAGTTTTGATAAGGAACAGCAACAACTAGTGTTAAATGTTTTTTGTGATTAGCTAACTGTGTAGAAGCATGTAAAGCGGTAATCGTTTTACCTGCTCCCGTTGCAAGAGCAAAAACACCATTAAAATCATTTGCCTTCCAACTATCCAAAGCATCTTTCTGGTGATCTATTAATTGATACGCTGATGATCCCAGTATTTTAGGTAACTGAGGAAAAAGTGAACCTCTTTTATTATCACCTAAAAGCTCATCGAACAGCTCCAGTTCTATCGTTGCGGAAGGAGGGGTGACTGATTTGTAGATGCTGACAAGCTTTGTATAAATATCAGATGGAATCTCAACAACAACGGTCTGTTGAGATTTATTATGCCATAAGCGTTCAAAACGGGCTTCATAACTTAAACCATAATCTTTATAAACTTCTTCTTTCCAGCTTGGGTAAACAGAAATTGATTCAAAATTAAAATCTGGCAATAAAGCCATTTTGCTCTCATTAGCAGATCCCTGAAAAACAATTTTATTCCCTTCTTCATCCGTAAGAATTCCAATTTTCTCGTGATACATTCCCTTACGACGAATAGCGAACTTAATCTTTAGACGATTAGTTGCCACTAACCAGCTTAATAATTCTAAACGACAAGTGAAAATATCACTTGAAACCTCATTAATAATATTTTCAAAATCAAGATTTAGCTTTTCATACGTTTCTTTAAGGTTTTCTCCATTTTTAATCGCTTCAAATTCATCTTCATTCACTTGATGGCCAATGATTAAACGCATTTTTCCTTGATTAGAAGCAAACTTAGAAAGCCCTTGGGCGGCATAAGTCAGCATTGAAGCAGAAAAGAATCCTACTGCTCTGTCATAACTAACAGACTTCTCTAAAACAGGAATGTAAAAGTCATTTAGAATTGAATCTTCTTCTGAATTATATGTTGACTTAAGTTTGAGGTTATTAAATGTCACTCTAATCCTTTCTATACAGGAGAATACATTTCTAAAAAAGGAAGTCAATATTGACTTCCTTTTTTGTTTTATCTATATTGTATTAACTTCCAGCACACTGATTCAAAGTAGATGTCCATAACAGAATTTTGCCACTCTTTTCCTGCCGTACGAGGGATCCAAGCAGGAAGACCATGCTATATAGCAATGTGCCCGATGCGTATTGTCCCCAAACTATTTAAGTTTGATGAAGAAGAAGTCCCTCCCGAACTTAGGGCTCAGCGTACACTAAATAAAAGCAGAATCCCCGAAATCGCTTCATATCTTACAGATAATCCTACAAATTATACTCTTTCTTCGCTAACAGCGTCAGTTGACGCTATGGTCAATTTTGAACCATTAAGCGATACTGGTTCAGGACAAAATATGGGTACTTTGTATGTGCCGATGGATGCTCAAATTTTGATCAATGATGGTCAACATAGAAGAGCCGCAATTGAGCAAGCCATCAGAGAAAATTCGGAACTAGGTTATGACAACATTTCGGTACTTTTCTTTATTGATGAAGGTCTCGTTCGCAGCCAACAAATGTTTGCCGATTTAAATAAACATGCCGTTCGTCCCAGTGACTCTATCAGTACACTGTATGATTTTAGAGATTCTCAATCTGACCTTGCTCGTTATTTATCCAATGAAGTTCATATCTTTTCAAGAATGACTGAACTGGAAAAATCCAGTATATCAAATCGTAGTTCTAAGTTATTTACCTTGAGTAGTATCAAAAATGCTAGCAAAGCATTATTAAGAAAAGGTAGCAAAGATCTGGTTAATGAACAAGAAAAGGTACTGGCTGCTACCTATTGGAATGAAGTCGCTAACAATATGCCAGACTGGGTTCTTGCAAAAAACAAAGAAATAGTGACCTATGAACTTAGGGAGCAATATATTCATGCCCATGCGGTGATGCTTCAGGCCATGGGGAATATTGGTGCAGATCTTTTGAGCGATTATGAAACCAACTGGAAAGACAAATTAAAGCTTCTTACGAATGTAGACTGGTCACGCCAAAACAAAGACTGGGAAGGTCGGGCTCTGGTTCACGGGCGTGTTAGTAAAGCTCGTTCTAATGTCATATTGACGGGTAATTATATTAAACAACTCCTTAATCTTCCTTTAAATGATATCGAAGATAAACAAGAACAAGAGTATGTATCATGACTGAGGAAAGCTTTATCTACCCAAGCCACAATTCAATGCTTGATGAAATGATTATTTCGGGTCGACCACTCAATGAAATTATTGATGAAATAAAGCTTCTTTACTCATCTGACCAAAGGCCCTGGATTATCGGTTTCAGCGGAGGTAAAGATTCTACAACAATTTTATCTCTTATATATGCAGCATTGTTGGGCTTACCAAAAGATAAACTAACCAAACATGTTTATGTAGTTTCATCAGATACGCTAGTTGAAACCCCCGTTGTTGTAGACATGATTCTTACCGTATTGGATATCATAAACAAACAGGCAAGCTACGAAAGCCTGCCTATGACAGCACACCCAGTAAGACCGAAGCCTAATCAAACCTTTTGGGTTAATTTGCTTGGGCGTGGCTATCCTGCGCCAACCCAATCATTTCGTTGGTGTACCGAACGGATGAAGATTGATCCCGTCAGTGATTTTATCATTGATAAAGTTGCTGAATTTGGTGAGGTTATTGTTGTTTTAGGTTCTCGTAGCCAGGAAAGTTCCTCCCGTGCACAGGTTATTGCAAAACATAAAATCAATGGCTCATTATTATCAAGGCATACGTCTTTGCCCAACGCATTTACTTATATGCCAATAGAAAATTGGTCTGCCGATGAAGTATGGGAATATTTAATGAGTGCTCCTTCTCCCTGGGGTGGTAGCAATCGTAAGCTCTTTGATTTGTATAAAGGCTCTAATGCAGGAGAATGTCCTTTAGTGATTGATACCAGCACCCCATCATGCGGAAACTCTCGCTTTGGCTGCTGGACATGCACTGTTGTAACTAAAGATAAAGCTATCGAAGGCCTCATCGAAACAGGTGAATCATGGATGCAACCAATCCTCGACTTTAGAAATGAATTACACCATTCAACCTTACCGGAAAATAAAGAAAAATATCGAAATTTTAAACGGAGAACCGGAAAAGTTAGTTATGTAAAAGGTGAAATAAATGATGATGGCAATGCACTAGTTAAGCATATTCCAGGGCCTTATTGGATGTCTGTTCGCAAGCGATGGTTAAAAAAATTATTACAGATAGAGAAAGAAATAAGCGCTTCCGGCAGGACAATAGAATTGATCAAACGAGAAGAGCTGCTCCAAATCAGACAACTCTGGTTGCGTGACCCTAACGAACCGGATTGGGCAGACTCATTGCCGGCCATTTATCATTCTGTTTATGATGATCCTTTGGATTGGATAGAGAACGATGCGGGAGCCTTTACTGAGCCTGATGCAAAACTTTTACAGAAAATAGAAGTTAAACATGACATCCCTGCTGAATTGTTAATGAAACTAATTGAAATAGAATTGGCAATGAGTGGATTGAGTAAACGAAAAGGGATTTTGAATCAAATTGAAAATGTCTTAAAAATGGATTGGGGTAGTCTGAAAGAAATTAATGCAAGAAAATTAGCACCTGAAAGAAAGAATTTGTATCAGGATAAATTGGATGATTTAAAGCGACGTTATGAGACAGTAGGATCATGATTCTTGAACAATTGCAAGTTACAAATTTTAGGGTTTTCAAAGGAAAGCATTTGTTTGACCTTACTCCTAGACAAAGGGGTGGGCTTAAACCTTCTATTATTTTATTTGGTGGATTGAATGGAGCTGGAAAAACAACCACACTAACAGCGATTCGCTTGTCTTTATATGGCCGCCAGTCACTAGGTGCTGGAACCAGTCAAAAAGACTACAATCTATTTTTAATAGATTCGATTCACAAATCTAAAGCTACTGGAATTCAGGTCAATCATGCCTCTGTTGATTTAACTTTTACTTATGCCAACCTGGGTGTGATTACGCACTACCGTGTTAGACGTTCATGGACCGTAAACGGGAATAAGGTTTCTGAGTGTTTGAAGATATCACAAGACGGCGAATTGATTGATGATTTAAGTTATGAGCAGGCGCAAGGATTCTTAAACGAGTTGATTCCTATAGGAGTGTCTGATTTATTTTTTTTTGATGGGGAAAAAATAGCTCAATTGGCAGAAGATTCAGAGGGAAATATTCTCGGTGATTCTGTAAAAAAACTGATTGGGCTGGACCTTATTGAAAAATTGTTGGGTGATCTTACCGTTTTTATTCGCCAGCAGAATAAAAATCAACTAACTGATGACATAAAAAAAGAAATAACTTCTTTAGAAGTTTCTTTATCTGAAAAAGAAGTCCTCATTGAACAGGAACAAGAGAAATATGGAAACGTTAAAAACAATTTGGTGGAACTACATCAGAAAATTGATCAATTAACAAATAACCTAAATGCTGATGGTGGAGCTTGGGCTGCAACTCGAGAAAAAGAACTTGATAAGCTTGCAATTTTATCTGCAGAGAAAAAAATTATCCAGGGGCAATTGAGAGAAGCTTTAGCAGGAAGTTACCCTTTTTCTATCGCTCCGGATTTTGTTTCTAAATGCCTTTATCAACTTGATCATGAAAGCGATTATAAACGAAAAAAAGCGACAGCTGATTTTTTAACAAAACATCTTTCTTCCCTTGAAGACCGGCTAACACAAAATTTAGATAATGATGTTTTTCAATATGTCAAAAAAGAAATTGACCAAGAATTTTTTGACACTATCAATCTTTCTGAAGATATATCGTTGATTCATGATGTATCTGACACTCTCCATAGAAAAATAAGTAATATTGCGAAAGAAGCTATCGAATACCAAGGTAAAGCAATATCTTCTCTTGTCGACAAGCTGATTTCATTCAATCAGCAGATAGACTCAGCAGGTGCAAATATCGCTCGGGCACCAGAAGAAGGTCTTTTAGAGAAAAAATTAGTGCTACTAAACGAGGAGCAGGAGAAAAAAGCTACATTGACATTAGCCTGCTTACAGCATAAAGAAAATATAAAACGCTATTTGAGAGAAGCCATGGACATTGTAAGATCATTGGATAAACTACATGCTTCTTATATAGAAACTGATGAAAAGAATAGAGCACTGGAATACGCGCTTAAAGCCAAAGTCTCCTTGGCTGAATTTGCTCAAAAAGTTTCTACTGCAAAGATTAAAGATGTGGAAAAGGAATTTATCCACTCCTTTAAAAGACTGGCTAGAAAGGAAGACATCAGTATCAATGCCAAAATCGAACCAGAAAACTTTGCCGTTAAATTGTATGACAATTTTGGTATTGAAATACCTAAAGACAATCTTTCAGCGGGTGAAAAACAAATCTATGCAATCTCTATCCTTGAAGCGCTTGCCAAAACTTCTGGAAGGAAATTGCCGATTATCATTGACACACCCTTAGGTAGACTTGATTCAAAACACAGGGAAAAGTTAGTTGAGAATTATTTTCCTATTGCAAGTCACCAAGTCATTATTCTTTCAACCGATACTGAAATTGATAAAAATTTTCATTCATCCCTAAGTGAGCATATATCTCATACCATAAAACTTGATTATGAAGAAAATATGGGTTCAAGTAATGTAGGTGATGGCTATTTTTGGCAAACAGTTGAGGCGGTTTAACTATGCTTCCCAATCGAATAAAACTTTCCAAAAAAGCAACTGATAAATTGCGACACATCAAAGGACAAACTGGTCTAACACCAAATATTTTATCCCGGATTGCTATAATGCTCGCGATTAAAGAAGGAAGTAACTTGTTAAATGCATGTGTCAATGATAATGATGGGCAGGAGATTAATGATGCTACGCTATTTGGTGAATATATATATGTCTATGATGTTCTAATTAACCAATATATTCATGATAATAATATTTCTATGGGAGTGACAGAGACCATAGTTGCCTTGATTGAAGTCGGTGTGCATAAAATGGGACATGTGAAAAGGCTTGAGCAATTGGGCGAATTTGTGTGACTTGAATGAGAAATGGTTCTTTGTCTTTTTGATAACCAGAGTCTTTGATGGATACCGTTATGTCGCCAGATGCCTCGCTCTGTATTCTGAGCATGTTGTTTGGTTTTGTAATACTAAAACTATTTCAATACTTCCACCAGATAGTCGTCTGCCCTCTGTTACTCAGGCCGAAATACTAAAATATTAAACAACCATCCGCTAAACGCGAGTGGGTTAGAGAGATTGTCCCATGAGAAACTTTTTCCACTTATAAGGACTGTCTTCGCGGATATGTTGACATCCGAAACAAGAGTATATAAAATTATATACATGACTGGAGCGCCACTTTCAGCCTTTTGCTAAGACACTAGGAATTAACTCTGATGTTAATGTTCATTAATTTGACAAATGTTCTCATGAGAACATTTAAGGATTTTCTTTATGTCGAATGAAAATAAAGTAAGCGGTGAACCACCACGTTCACCGCTTGTAGAATCATCTAAGACACTAGTAGAAGATGATCCCGCCTCTATTATGTCGCATGGCTGCGCTATAGACAAGGAGCTGGTAAAGCTTAATGAGATTATTGTTAAGCTGAGGAAAAAGGATAAATCTTTAACGGATCAAGGTTGCCTGTTAGCACGTATCCACTATAAAACTGACAGACCCAACATTATGTATATGCTCTTGCCGACCGATGAAGCAGGAAAGCGTAAATATATCCATGTCGGGGTGGATTCTGAAAAACAGCAACAGGCCATCGCTAAGGTTTCCCGTTATGAAGAACGCGAAACCGTAAGAAGACAGATTCGTTTGCTTCATGAGCTTTATGATCAATGCCATCTTCAATTGTCTGCAATGCTTAATCAATTGCGTTGCGATGTTAACCAAGTCACCGGTAATGTGGATTCTTAAGTTTTTTTGATTTAGATTAGGATTATTTATGAAAAAGATTTTTGTTGTATTTCTTCTTAATGTTTTTCTTCTGAGTGGTTGTGCTACGCTCAACAATGCCACCCATAGCACTGATCCCGTTACCGGTGAAAAAAAGGTAAATAATACGACTAAAGGGGTTAGTTATGGGGCAGCGGGTGGAGCCGCGCTGGGTGCCATTATCGGTGCGATTGCTGGCGGCGGTAAGGGCGCCGCTTTAGGTGCGGGTATCGGTGCGGGAGCTGGTGCTCTTATTGGTGGTGGTTCGGGTTACTATATGGACGGCCAGGAAAAGATTCTACGTGAAAAACTGGAAAAAACAGGGGTTCGCGTTGTTCGGCAAGGGCAGGATATTAAACTGATTATGCCTGCTAATGTTACGTTTGAAGTGAATTCTTCAACTATTAATCGGCATTTCTATGAAACGCTTAATTCGGTTGCTTTAGTTTTGAATGAGTTCGGCAATACCCGCTTGAAAGTTTTTGGATTTACGGATTCTCAAGGCAGCTTTGAGCATAATCAGTTATTGAGTGAGGATAGAGCGCGGTCTGTTTCCTCTTATCTGATTCATCAAGGGGTGAATCCTTCCAGGCTTTATGTGCAGGGGATGAGTGAGCGGTTTCCTATTGCTTCCAATAGTACCCTTGATGGTCGTGCTTTGAATCGTCGGGTTGAATTGAGCATCGAACCGGTGAATATATAATTTTTTAAAAGTTTCTCATGAGAACATTTTTATTTTTAGTTGTTGGCTTGTGGTTTCCTTCTCTGGTCTTTGGTCTGGATGGTCGTGTTGTTCGAGTTGTCGATGGCGATACGATTGTTGTTTTAACGGATGATAAGACTTCTGTTAAGGTTCGTCTTAGTTATATTGATAGCCCTGAAAAATCACAGCCTTTAGGTAAAAAGGCTAAACAAGTTTTGTCCGGTTTGGTTTTTGGTCAGGTTGTTCATGTTGTTGAGCAACCTAAACCGGATCGTTGGAAACGTGTTTTGGGTGTTGTCTTTGTAAATGATGGTTTAAATGTTAATCGTGAAATGGTGGCTTTAGGGTATGCCTGGGTTTATCCTAGATATAATAAGGATGCTGATTTACCTGCTTTTCAGTTGTCCGCGCAACGTGCTGGCTTAGGTCTTTGGCGGTTGCAGGCTGATCAGCGAATTGAACCTTGGGTTTGGCGTAAGCTTGCCAGGCAATCTCGCCATTAATTTTCGGGAGGTCTCTGCATGTTCCGTTTGTCGTCTCAGGCTTGTGAATATTTTGATATGTCGGATGATGAGCTGTTTCGTTCTGATATTTGGAATGATTTGTTGCTCTGGTTAAAAGAAACTCATCAGGTGCCGAGTTGGGATATTGAATCGGGCGAGTCGATTAATTATGCGCTGGTTGAGGAATTTGCCAGGTCTTCTGGCTTTCAGAAAAAAGGTTGTGATTATGCAGTGTGAATTGTGTAAATTTTCAATTCCGCATTTGGGCCGGTTTTTTGTTGAGCATTGTCGTTATTATTCGACTTTGGAAAAGAAACAATTGATGCTGCTTGCGGCTGAAATTGATCAATGTTCTTTTTTTGAACTGGATTCTAAAGAGGGTCCACATTTTGAACGGGAAATCCCTTATGAGAAAAAATAGCATTCAGTTTTTTACTCTTCCGTGTAAAGGCGGCTGTGGTAAGGAAATTACGACGACGAACCGATCCATTCACGGCCTCGATGTTCTTCATGCAAAATACGCAGACTATTGCAGTGATTGTTCGCCTTTAAACGAGCAGGAAATAGCCTTAAAACAAGGTCGTGCATTAGCTGAAAAGTTTTATCAAACTAATAGCCATGATTGAATTTATTGACCTTGAATACCAAAGCAATGCAGGAACAAAAATTGAAGCAGAAGGGTATAAAGCGGGTTGTTTTAAAAAAAGTTCTAATGAAAATCCTTACGAAAAATCTAGCTGGCAATATGATATATGGGAGCAGGGACGGGTTGCAGCTATGCGTTTGTTAAACGTTGAATCATGACAGCGATAGAAAGTTTCTCATGAGAACATTTTGGGCGATCCCTACGGGCCGGGCTTTCCGTTCCAATGGCAATAGATACAGAAAACTTCAACTCAGATAAAAATGTTATTCCGCAAAGCTTCATAAATTTTTTTCTGGTTTCCGTAATTTCTGTATTCACCGCCATTTCCTCTCCAATCCCTATCGCGGCGGGGTAACATCGAGGGTCACCAGGTCCGCTGGCCACGTAACCCTGTATTCTTCATATTCCCTTCCTATCACCTTTGTTGTAAATACCTTGGGTGAAGCCGAAGGCTGAGGGCAAAGCCCTT
>CAZUGA010000034.1:0-52877 GCA_964619885.1 uncultured Methylococcaceae bacterium | reverse complement strand
AGCTATTCAAGCTACTAAGTCCACTCGCTTTGATGAGTTTTGCAAGTGGCTCTAACTTTAAACTATTTGGATCGATCAGTTTTCTAAATCAATGCTTCAATGAAATTTGGATTTATAATTTTAATCAAATACTTAAATAACCATTTCCTAAAATTCAAAAAATTGGCACCATCTTCGCACTGCTCAGCACAACGACATTGTGTCGCAACAACAATCATACTTAGAGGCAAAAGCAATGACCTACGAAGTTATGCAAGACGGTGGCGTACCGATCAAATCGTGGACCACGGGTGTCCCATTCGAAGATGAAGCCAAGCAGCAACTTAAAAACATCGCTAGATTACCGTTCATCCACAGATGGGTCGCAGCCATGCCAGACGTTCATCTAGGCAAAGGTGCGACCATTGGCAGTGTAGTGCCCACTGCAGGTGCGGTGATTCCAGCTGCGGTTGGTGTTGATATCGGTTGTGGAATGATGGCTGTGCGCACCGAACTTAACGCGTCGGCGCTACCGGATAACTTAGGCGCACTGCGTACAGCAATCGAAAGAGCTGTTCCGCATGGCCGTTCCGCTCACCGGCGCAAAGGTCGCGATAAAGGCGCATGGAATGATATTCCTGCTGATGTCGCGGCATGCTGGGGGCAGCTGTCGGAAAAATTCGAGATTCTTTCTGAAAAACACCCAGTGTTGAAAAACACCAACAATGTACAGCATTTGGGGACCCTAGGTACCGGCAATCATTTCATCGAAGTTTGTCTAGATGAACAGGATAATGTTTGGTTTATGCTGCACAGTGGTTCGCGCGGGGTTGGTAACCGTATCGGAACTCACTTTATAGAAATGGCCAAAAAAGACATGCAAAGATGGCATATACAGATCCCGGATAAAGATTTGGCCTACCTGCCGGAAGGTACCGATCACTTCGATGAGTATGTGGAAGCGGTAGAGTGGGCGCAGTTTTTTGCGCGGCTTAATCGGGAAGTGATGATGGCCCGGGTTATCCAAGCGGCAAAACAATCGCTGGGGTTGGCGTTTGAAGCACGCCTGGAAGCCGTGAATTGCCACCACAACTATGTATCACGCGAGAACCACTATGGAAAAAACGTATGGGTTACGCGTAAAGGTGCAGTGCGTGCGAGGCTTGGAGAAATGGGAATTATACCTGGAAGCATGGGCGCTAAATCATACATCGTGCGCGGGCTGGGTAATCTGGAAAGTTTCTGTAGCTGTAGCCATGGCGCCGGCCGGGTTATGTCCAGAACCAAAGCCAAGCAGATGGTGAGCCTGGAACAACACCGCCTGGCCACGGTCGATGTTGAGTGTCGCAAAGATGAGGGCGTTATCGATGAAACACCAGCTGCGTACAAAGCCATCGACAAGGTCATGGAAGCTCAACGAGATCTTGTGGAAATCGTATATGCCTTGAAACAGGTTGTTTGTGTAAAAGGATAAATCGTGAACCAAAAGAAGATGATCGTAATCGATGGATCGCAAGGCGAGGGCGGCGGACAGATTTTCAGGACTGCCCTGAGCCTTGCACTATGCCAAAGAATACCTATTCGTATAGAAAAAATCCGTGCGGGCCGGAAAAAACCGGGCTTGTTGAGACAACACCTTGCCTGTTTACGCGCAGCCAAAGCGATAAGTCACGCACGGGTCGAAGGCGAATCGTTGGGTGCCGACTGCGTGCAATTCGAACCGGCTTTGTTAGCACCCGGTTGCTATCACTTCGTTGTTGGATCGGCGGGCAGCACAACGTTGATTTTCCAGACTGTACTGCCAGCCCTAGCGATGACCGACAGTGTTTCCGAGCTTCGCTTCGAGGGCGGCACCCACAATGGGATGGCCCCAAGTTTCGACTTTTTGGCTGGTTGCTTCTTGCCGGTCATCAAGCAAATGGGATTCCAGGCCGAGATCAAATTAGACCGTTATGGTTTCTATCCAGCGGGTGGGGGTATTTGGACCGCCAAAGTAGGGCCTAAAGATAAGGTGCGGGATTTTATTTTGCTAGAACGCGGTGACATTGTTTCTCGAAAAGCAGTTGCAGTTTCGTCCAATCTACCGGCGCATGTTACGCAACGAGAACTTCGGCAGGTAGAAAAAAAATGCGCGTGGAGCAGCAGCGAATTGGAACAAATCTTGGTGGACAGCCAAGGGCCCGGCAATCTGGTTTCGTTGCGCATAGGATCATCACGGCTAACCGAAATGATCGAAGCTAGCGGAGAATTGGGCATCGCCGCAGAACGAGTAGCGAATATCACAATCAAGCAGATGAACCGATATTTGAACGCAGACGTACCGGTTGGCGAGCACTTAACGGATCAACTGTTGTTACCGATGTGGTTGAATGGGGTAGGGCGGTTTCGTTCGCTGAAACCCAGCCTGCATACCCAAACCAATATCGATGTGATCGAGCAAATTACCGGACAACGCATTGAGTATGAGCATATCAACGGGGGTACCTGGGAATACAGGCTAAACACCCCCGATATACATTAAAAGACTGGAGATCAACTAAATCCAACGTCCATGCTTAAAAATAAGCTGGGCGTGAACCGAGTTTGAGAGTCGTTCGCCGGGTTAGCGGTTCTGGTTCCGAGTCCAGACCGGCACAATCACCGTTGGTGTTTTGTGTACCAACCGGGCAACCGTCTCAAACAGCGCCTTGTAGCTCATTGGGTAGAGCAATCGACTGATGATCGATATGTAGCAGGTTCGAATCCTGCCAAAGCATGAATCGTTTGACTAACGATTACCGCCTAATACGCGGCTAACTGGAAATGGTGCAAACCTGGGGTTCAACTCCCCGCATAAGACCTAGGTCTTAAAACACAACCGAGGCCCATGGCTGTTGACCGGCACGCCGGTCAATCAGCGCCGGGTTCAAAGACGTTTTTCGTGGGGCCGTTACCTTCGCAGAATGTATACGTAGGAAAGACGCTGGCCTATAGAGATATTGAGCCAGCGCAAAACCTACCGCTAGATATGATGCCTGGCAACGCAAGCGTCTAACCACTTTCAACTCGGGTGGGCCTCACCACCAAATTGAATTATTTTAGGAGTAAAAAGATGTTATTTTGGAAAACCTTTGATATTGCAGAGAATCAAAAAGCTTTACTCTACCGGCGCAACCGATTCGAACGCGTATTGGGGCCAGGCCGCCGCCTGATTTCGACTATAGGCGGCAAGCTAAGCTTGACACCTTATGACATTAGCAAAATTACTTTTAGCCACCCGCAAACCAAGTTTCTATTAAAAAATAATTCTGAAAAATTGACCGAAGATCTTGAATACTTCGAAATGGGTGATGACCAAGTTGGTTTAATGTATCGGGATGAGCATCTTTACGACATTTTGACGCCGGGCTCATTTACCGCGGTTTGGAAAGGAGTAGAGGCGATTCGGGTTCAAATAATCGATATCAGTAAAACATTCGATGTCGACGACAAAATGCTTGCCGGGATAAGTCATAGTGCGAAACCAACCTTATCCGAAGCTGCCGCAAATGCTATATACCATGTCGAGATCTCTGATGAAAACGTTGGATTGCTGGTTGTTAACGGCAAGCTAGACAGACTGCTAGAACCTGGGCGTTACGGCTTCTGGAGTTTTAACCGGTCGATCTCGGTAAAGCAGTTGGACCTACGCCTGCAAATGATCGATATCAGCGGACAAGAAATACTGACCAAAGACCGGGTAAGTTTGCGCATCAATTTGAGCGCCGCCTATCGTATTATCGATCCGAAGATTACTTTTCTGAAACTAAGCGATGCAACAAATCTTGTTTACCGGGAATTGCAACTGGCACTCCGAGAAGCAGTGAGTGCAGAAACCTTGGATACGCTGTTGGAAGATAAAAATATTTTGAATGGCGTCATCTCTAAAGATGCGAGAGCCAAATTGGCTAACTTCGGCATCGAATTGAGTAGCGTTGGGGTCAAAGACGTTATATTACCTGGGGAAATGAAGTTGATCCTAAATCAGGTCGTGGAAGCACAAAAACAAGCCGAAGCTAACCTGATCAAACGACGCGAGGAGACACAAGCAATGCGGTCGCTGCACAACACCGCTAAATTGATGGACAACAATCCTATGCTATTGCGTTTGAAAGAACTGGAATCTTTGGAAAATATAACCGAAAGGATCGATAAAATTTCGGTTTACGGCGGATTGGATAGCGTGATGAACAATCTGATCAAGCTAGGCCGGTAAGTTCTTGAGGTTGCTTACGCGGTGCGCTACTTTTTAACTTCCAACACCTTGTTGAGCAGCGGCTCTAAAATGTCGGCCAATGAGTTGTCCGTGGCAGACGCTTTGGCAGCGATCTCAGACCATTCCAATGCGATAGTCTTCAGTTTCAGTGTTTCGTAAGCGAGGTGGATTCCGGTCCATCTGTAAATTCATAGCGCCACACCTAATAACTGATCTTAGATGCTTAATGGGTTTTGCAAGCTTTCCACTCGCGCGTATTGGGTTTAAGTGGTTCCAAATGCGGCCCCTGGGCTGGTAACGGCCGTAGCTCGAACCGTCCCTTTTGCAGTAACACCTGGGCCTTTCACCAGTCGTGCCGCTAAGACATTGATGGGCGGCATCGCGTAATCAATGACCCACTTGTCCGTTAGCGTCCAAGGTCAATCAAACCTGATTCAAGGAAGCGGCCAGTGGGAATGATTCAGGAATTTTTGCCAGGCAACTAATTGGATACCAACCTAATTTCGACGCGTCGGTTTAATTGATGAGCTCTCTCTGTATTCCCGGCGTAACGGGGTTGGGCTTCGCCCTTACCAAAAGCTCGCAAATTAGATCTATACGTTGGATGAGCGTTCAAAATTTGTCTAACGACGCTTAGCGCACGCTGCTCGGAAAGTCTTTGATTGTATAATTGATCCCCTCGAATGTCGGTATGACCTACGATCTGGACGGATTTGCCGTTATTAATGTATTTTCCAAGTGCATTGCCGATTTCTTGTGCTTGACGGGCGCCAGATCCGTTTAACCGCGCACTGTTAGTTTCAAATAGAATCTGAACGGCGAGTGTCTGTCCATGACTGCTGCTTACTCGGTCCGAATTTTGACTGCCACTGGTTTGGTTCGAACTTTGGCCGGAGCTCACAAAAAAACTTCCCTTGGTATCCAACGTATTCTGGATTTCGCCGGCCTTCCATATGCTACGCGTTGCTGATTCGTGGATTTGCATCGTTAACTCAATCAACCACTCCGGTATATTGTCCCCTAATAAATCATTCGCGTAATCGACATGCGCTACGGCTTTCGGTCGATTACCCAATTCATGGTAAGTCTGCGCGTACCGCCCGTTTAAATTTCCCAATAGGTTGGAATCTGCATCACCCAACTGACCTTTTGCCGCGTTAAAAGAAATCAAAGCCAAATCCGGTTTTCCAAGCTCAAGGTAGGCCACGCCTTGTTCATAACGGGCAATAAAAGTGGGACAAAGCCCAACGATCGTCGTAAGGACATCGAGCCGTTCGGCCACATCATCAGGAAGGTTGCCATTGTTATATAACTGTTCGGCAGTTTCGCAGGGATCTGCCGCGAAAAGCATGCGAGGAGCACATAATCCTGCCAACAACGCGACCCCTATAAAAACTAATACCCAATCAACTCGGGAAGAAAGAAATTTTATATTGCTTTGCATGATTTTTTCCGTCCGTAATGGTTTTTTATGTCAAGTGGCTTTACTCAAAAAAGGCTGTTGGGCAAGAATTCGGTTGCAAATCTCAGAGTATATTGTTTCATCTGAAATTCTTCCGAGAATCGATGTCTTTCCTCACACAAAATAATAGCGCTGTGTGCAGACCGTCAAATGCCTACCAACGATTAAATCTCCTACAAATTCAGAAATCTATTGACAAGCGTTTGCATTAGATTTCTCCACGGTCATCAAATCAAGAGCCGTTCGACCCATACGAATCGCGCTGTCGTTGATCATTGATTCCAATTGAATTAAATCTATACGGTGCTGATTCGAGAGCTCATCAAACCAGGATGGTTTTTCAGCAAACCCAAATGCCAGCAAGCGGTCCATACCAAATGGTGGCTGCACACAAATTTTATCTTTTTCATCGGCACCCGGAATGGTCAACGTACCAGTGGGTAATACAGTCGTCTCTTTTTCTAGATAAGGATAAAGTACAACCGCGCTACCGTCAGACTGCATATCCATCAATAAAAGATACGTTGGTTCGTCGTTCTGCACAATAAAGGCAATTCTTTCACCTTCGTACGCGACCTCACCGAATGCGCTATCTAATTGACCCAACCGAAGATTGAATTTTTTTCCGCGGATTGGCGCCGTTCGCAATCGATGATACACCGCTTCTTTCTCGAGTCGAGCAACCACCGATTTTGATTCTTTCGTTTTCATTTCAGCTATTCGGTCTCCCGAACCGCTAATCAATAGAAATCCGGAAGCCGTTTTTTTGACAATTAAGTCGGGTCGATCTTTGACGACCTTGATTTTTAAGCCAAGTAACGAGTTTTCCAATTCCTCGGCACCCGAAGTGAGTTGAACCCGCAATGCCAAAGGTTTCTCCGGTTCCGGTAGTGTAAAGGTTTGTGAAGTTTCGAATACACTTCGTGCCGATAACGAAGTGGTGTCTTCCTTTATTCCCGGCAAAATTTGAGGCGTATGGCTCGGATTATATTTGCGCGAAACGATAAAGTTGACAATGGACTGATGTAACTCACCATAGGTGATTCGACCATCGTTGTTAAGATCACCGGTCACTTCCCCACCCAATACGCGCAACATCGCATCCGTGAATGTCCCATGGGGGTTACCATCGACGGTCGGATATGTGTTCAGGTTCTCGCGATCGATGTCGACCGCTTTTTCGCTATCGCTGGCTGCGGATAGATACACGACGTTTTTATACGGGTAAGGCGGGGGTTTTGGACGATTACCGGCATACATCGAACCTGCCTTATTAGGTCCTCCGCCAGACAATGGCTGATAACGAGTCGGCAATTTATCGGTCCCAAATAAACTTCGGACCGTATTACCGGAAAAGCAGCTATCGATGGCTACAAATACCTGACGGCCGTTTTGGTCCAGATATTCGAGCACCGGCCGAAAATCGCGCCGACCAATTAGCAGTTTGTCGATTTTTT
Source organism: uncultured Methylococcaceae bacterium (assembly GCA_964619885.1). GTDB lineage: Bacteria > Pseudomonadota > Gammaproteobacteria > Methylococcales > UBA1147 > CAZUGA01. The sequence goes on along the minus strand of CAZUGA010000034.1, from coordinate 45,745 downwards.
CTTCCAGTGAACCTTGAACTGGCATATCGGCGGGAATAATTGCCCCTGTACCGTGCGCTAGAGGCAGTGAGGCGTCGTTATCATAACGGCTCGTTCCGTGACCAGAGATATAAACAAAAACCATATCACCGCCGTGGCTTTGATCTTTTAATTTGTTTAACCCATCGAGCACATTGGCACGAGTGGCTTCGCGGTCGACCAGCGTTTTGATGTTTTCCGCAGGAAACGCCCACCGTTTAACCAGAAGGGACTGCACCGCGTGGACATCATATTTCGGGCCTTCCAGATCGCGTGCGTTTTCGGCTACATAATCACCAATACCGATCAGCAGGGCATGTTTGTCGGCATACGCAGAATTAGCCCCTATAAAAAGCCAAAGGAACAAGCCAACACAATAAACGGAAAATAGGGGCAGACCGGTAGTTCGCATGTTTTTCTCACTCCGTAACTTTGTTTTTCTCCAACCGCAACCGCCAATCTTCATCGGTCAAACGCTTCGCCAGTGGCTGCTTGAACTCATAATGGCTCATCCGCGCGCCACGCGCCTTAAGTTTTTCAACCACCCGCGCATAGCCAACACCTTCCTCTAATACTTCAGCACTAGCAGGACTGCTATGGACATCAACAATAATCGGCTTGTCCGTGGTGCCCGCCAAGGCCAGCAAGGCTCGATCCAGATCGTTGAGGTATTGTTCATCTTCAGCAGAAAATTTCTCGCCTTTGTCTGCTTTCTTGCTCAAAGAAAGAGTCTCAGCCAGCACTTGTGCAAACTTATTCCAGTTCGGGTTTGGGGTGATTTCACGGTGCTGGTCAACAATTTCCACCAAAGCTTCATAAAGACCCGTCGCCGGTTCCAGCAGCGCGCCAGCCCGCTGCTCACTAAAAGAAAAACTTTTACCGGTCATCGAATAGGATTGTTTGCTGTAAAGCACGTTCGTATACCGCTGCCAGGTCCAGAACGCTAGCATGGTTGTTAGCGGGTCATGAGTCCGATCTTGCTCTTTGGTTTCTCCAACCCAGCCGGCTTTAATCAGTTTCAGCTGAGCACCCTTCAGTCCGGCAACATCGGCCAGAACGGCGCGCGCTTTATCGGTTGCTTGTTGATAGCCTTCAAACTGATCTTCCCGATTGTCAGCAATCCATTTCGCTGCCGCTTGGCTGCCCAACAAAGCCATTAATTCGTTTGCCGACGGAAAGCCTTTAACGGGTTTGCCGTTAATCATCGCCAGTCCGAACGGGGTACGGCATTTTTTGCAATCCCCCTTGTAAGCGCCAGTGTTGGCATAAATCAATTGTTGAAAGACTTCGCTATCGGCACTGTACCGCAACGGAAGCAACCGCCAGCCGGCCAGAACATCGACAGGCGCAAGGCCTTCTTCGAGCTTGCTGGCATCCACCAGTCCAGAAAGAATCCGAGGTTGTTTGTTATGTTTCTTGGCATAATCGAACAACGCCGACCGTAATGCTCCGATTTTTTTCGCTTTAAGGTTTTTTTTGACCTCAAGAACGTCCTGAGTTGTTAAATCGTCAGCCGGCCCCATTTGCCAGGCGAGCAGCTCTTCCAACTGCGCGTACGGCTTACCGGACTTCTGGGCCGCTTCAGCAAGCTGTAAGGCTTGCTGAACCATTCGATTGGCCATCTTGTCATCCACGCCGGTAGATTGACTCGGTGTAACGGCAAATAAAACACCACTAGCGTATCGCATCGTTCGAAAGTAACGTTCGCTTTCGGGCGATTGCGTATAACGTCCGCGCGGTTTGAACTGGCTATAATCAATCGAATAACCCCAAAGCGGCGAGGGCGAAATCCCTTCTGCACCCAGGACCCGCGCATATTCGCTTGCAGCGGTCTTGGACAGTCCTTTTTTTTCCCCACTTAATAGCGCATTCAACACCGCAAGGTAGTCTCGATTGGCGTCGCTGGCCGCGTCCTTCGGATGTTGGCTGATCGTTTCGCTTACGGTTTTTAAGAATGACTGCAACAAGGGCTGAATGACTGTGGTTTCCGTTTCAGTCAAGGTCCGTTGCCGCACCAAGCTGTAAGCGACAAGCCAGAGATCTGCGGTGATATAGTTTGGCCGGTTTTCTTGACGATTCAGTTGATACGTATCGAAAACACCCCGCTGAGTAACCGGCTTGGCACTCGTTTTTAGGCTAATGGCGGCAGGGGCTTTACTCGGTATCAGACTCAGCGAGAACAGCACAAAAATCAACGCCGTTGAATATTGTCTCGCGAACATGGATCACTCCTTGACATCAACCACATGCTTATCGATGCCCCAAGATTCGGCGACTCGTGTAATTCTTAGCGCTTTGTCCATGGAATCTCCGCCGCCACCCAGAACATCCCGAATATCGGTATTACCGGTTGTCACGATAAAAGCAATGATGCTGGAACCTTTGGGTTCATCGGCATACATTTCCCAGGAGGCATCCGACGGCGGAAGCGTTAGCGTCTCATTCGCGGTAATCGTATTATTGGTGTAAACGTCATTCGGTATCAAAACGTTCACGGCATCATTACTATCAACCTGCACGACCCAAAGACGACCGGCACGCTCTGAAGTAACGTCGAATTGCAGGCTATCGCCAAGCTTGACAGAATCGGCGACCTTCCCGGTAACCTCAAATTGATTTTCCGAGGATTCAAGCTTGTTTAACGCGTTCCAGTTTGGGCCGACGTGGATGTACTCTTTTTCTTTGCACCCGGTTAGCACTATTAATACGATGACAAGGGATGCGCCTACCTTAATATTTTGCATTTTTAATACCTTAAAAAGAATTAGACCAATATATCAACTAAGCCAAACACAGATGACGGAGGATTAGAAACCACAGTTACACTAACGAATGGTAACCAATCTCGGTTGATCATACCTTGCTTAGATGTCCTTGTAGTAGACCTAACAGTCGGATGCGGATTGACAAACTCTGGTGATAATCTTACCTGCTTTAAACCAATCCTGAGAGTTCTCACTGACAGCAGAAAAACTACCTCTTGTCGCGATATCTTTCATTTCCGTTAGACCTAAATCCGTTAAACCTCGAAAACCCTTGCCGGTACCAGATTGGTAAACATTTACGGGGTGACTACTCAAGAACGCGACAATAATATTATCGCCAAAGGGCTCACCTGTTTTTAATATATAGTTTTTCGACTTCATTTCGTCCGTTGGAATGGACACCTTACCGGCCTGAACTTGGTTATTGGTATGTCCACCGTTGGGAAACAAAACCGTAATATCATCGTCGGACCCTATATTGACGATATTGAGATAACCTGCCTTATCCACATCAATTTTTATTACCAAATTATCGCCGACATGGTAATTGCCCTGATTGGCAGAAATATTGAGAATTTCAGCATTATCGGCGATGGCTTCCAATTTTTGCCACTTTTCGCCGCGGGTCTTGTTGCCGACTTTTCGTAATCGTAACGGTTTTTGAGCGAGTGTCTGATTTCCGGTCAAAACCGGTTGAAACAACGCAAAATTTGCGTTGGTTTCCTGCTTATACTGACGAATCCATTCTGCGCTAGCCTTTTGAATCTGCGACGGAGAAAGCGGTTTAGATCCTAACGCAGCTTTTTTGAGCGATTCGGAAACGCTAACCGTAAACAAACTGCCTTTCTTAGTCGCGATAGCTTTCTCGCCATCACCCGCTGCCGCAACGCCTACAAAATTACTCTTTGGCGTTTTTGATCGTATAGCAAAACTCCCTTTTGTTGTCTGAGGCATACCGGGATACTCGAAAAATTTTGTCTGTGTTTCGCCCCATCCTAACCGCCCGCCGCCAAGCCAACTTTTTGTTACGGTTCCGCTATGACAAGCGTCGATGAGGACCAAGGTTTCGGAACTGGGAATTTGGCTCAGCATCTTTCCAAATTCGTCATCGACTAACACGCCGGCCAGCGTGGGTTTGCCACCGCGTTTCTCGACTGCGGCATCGTGCATGACAAGAACTTCATCCGCTCCATCGGCTTCGTCGCCATTCTCGTCGGGTACATTCGCGCCATGGCCGCTGAAAAAAATGAATACACGGTCCGTAGGGTAAACGCCTTTTACCAACCAATCGTTGAACACGGAAGTCACCTTGCCGAGCGTTGCTTCGCCATCCATCAATATCTTGATATTACTGTCCTTAAACCCCATTAACGCGGCACTTTCTTTCATCATCGCGATATCTAGATCGATGCCTTGTAAATCATTCACACTCGGATTCTGATAATTACCGACACCTATCAACAAAGCACGATCTTCGGCCTCCGTTGACTGCGTCATGAAGGCGGTACCGTAAAAGAGGAACAAGCAATACAATCGTAAAAGACTCGCCGTATTTTTATGGCTTGTTTTCGTCATTTTCCCTTCCCACTCTATTTATCTTCGCGGATCGATGTAAAAATTCCGCACACCATACGGGCTTCTCTCATCGGAAACAAAGGTTACGCCCTTCCCTTGAACCTCTTTGGATGCATTCGCCAAAAGATAATCATCCACGCTACCGTCGCTAGAGTAAACGGCGATCAAGCGATGACGTCCAAAAGGCGGATTACCTTTCGCGGTTACCTTGTAAATACGAGTTCCGTCAACGCGTTCCTTGGCTAAAAGAGAATGTCCCCCATTCGGTTCCACAACATAAACATTAACCCATCCCGGTTGATCAGCTCCGAAAACGACCGGAAACCGTTCACCTTCTAGATACCGATCTTTACTGGTTGAAACGAAAGCAATCGCGCTGTCTCCGCCGCTAGAGCCATCACTAGGCGGCACAGGATAGCCAGAACGTCCAGATTCATCCGTAATCGGGAGATTGATTTCCTGAACAAAAACGTCTTTCTTATTTCGGGGTCTGTTCGAGCGGCGAATATGGATTCCTTTCGACTCCAATGTATTTTCCAAATCCAATGATTTGGTTGCAGAAAAATCTCCTAAAGCCTTGTATTTAGCCCGGCCCACATCAATATATCGAGCGCTGGCGATCATGACGATCCTCTCGTTACCGACGCTATCGGAATAAAACGTAACATCTTCCCCCGGGACGGTAAAATAACGTCCACCTGGGTATTTATTGCCACTATGCAATCGATTCGGAAACAATAGCACCGCATCGCCGGTATTTTTGTCAATATTGTACACATAAAGATAAAACGTCTTGTCGCCTTTGATTCTAAAATTTATTGGTTCGCCAATTCGGTAAGAAGATTTCGAGGGATGAAACTGAACATTCAGATCAGAATTAGAACGGCCCGGCGCAACGACTATAGCCTTTTCGTCTTCCGCTTGGACCGGCTTGACACTCAGCAAAAAAACGGACATCCCCAAAAGCAAAAATAAAGCAATCAAGTATTTGTACGGCAGATTTGTAGTAAACAATTTAAATTTGGGCATCTTTTTCTCCTTAACCTTAAGGTACTTTCGTAGTAAATTAATCTGCCTGGGTCCCTTAATGGCATGGCGACCGAACGACACCGACCATCTGTTTTTCTGGAACAGGGCAAATTTGCTTCCAGCGATTTTCAAAACGTTTAAACTTTACCAGATGTGTTCAAAATGTTAAAACAAATCAGCTGAACCCGTCCTGAACCCGCCTTGATGCCGCCTTGATTCCGCCGAATTGTGGTAGCAATCGAGCAAAGAAAAAGACAATTATTCACTTTGGCCATATTAACCTTAGGTACTTGACTTGACGATTCTTTCGAACTCCCACCCACACAACATGTCTCGCAAGAAACATTTACGCATTGAATGCAGAACGAACAATGTCGACAAACCATTTGGATTAATGAACAATAAATTGAGACGTGAAACATGAAGATCATCCTCGTACAATTCATAACGTTTCTTGTGGCAATCAATATTATGCTTTCGTGCGGCGAAAATCAGCAAACCGAACCGGACACGCAAGGTTCCAGGGACTCTACTACAAGCAGTGCGCCTGAGCCGAATTCGACCAGTGACGAAGACGATAGCGAAACCGTTAACAAGAAATTTGACGGACTATTGTTGAATGTGGTCGCCGGCACGGACAAAGGTTCTATAAGTCCGAACGATAAGCTCGATTCCCGTCTGCTTTTAAAGGAAGGGCGGATTGCCGTGGAACTCACTTACGCCAATAAACAAGTGACACCGGAATCAATTCGTCATTTTAAGCAACTCGGGGGACTGGTCGATTCTGTATTTTCGAACAAGCTATATGGCTGGATCCCGGCGGCGAACGTACGCACAGCAGCAACGCCGAAAGCGGTTTGGATGATTACTGCGGCGACCCAAGTGGCGTATCCAATTAATAACGAGAAAAGCAGCGGTAACGGAAACGATCCGAGGGATTCTACAACCGCTGACACGAAACCCGACCCCGATGCCAAGGAGGAAGAAAATGTACACCCATAAATACCGAGAAAGTCTTGTCGTTGCATTAGCTTTTACGATGCTCATGCTTGCCGGAATAGTCCATGCCCAATCGCTCGACCAAATTGTAAACGAGCAATTGAATCGGAACACCTCTCAGACGGGAAAATCATCAAATTCGAGGTCTGACCAAGCGCAATCTCTCGACGAAATATTAAGCGAACAATTGAACCGCAATGCCCCCCAATCCGGGGAACAGCCCAACCTGAGTTTGAATACAGACCTGGGTGCCGGGCTCGAAGATCGATTTCAAGAATTAGCGCTCCTTACCGAATTCGAAATACCAAAGGACACACAATTTAAAAACCTCCCAGGAAACGAGAAAATCGCAGCCAATTTACGAGCCCTGATGGCTCAGAAAAAATCATTGGACCCCTTCGGTTTTCAACAAAAGGCTTTCGAGCTAGGAGTCGAAATCAAGCAGAATTTAGTCTACGTCACCATTGCCACTGAATCCGAATTGGAATCAAAAGCGATGGAATCGGATATTCGAGAAGGATTCATGTCCCAGTTTCGAAACAATACTTACGCGCTTGTGCCGTTAAGCGAGCTTGAAGGGTTAGCTGCGAAAAACGGTGTTTATTCGATACAAGCGCAACAAAAAGATTACCCCTTTGCTGACAGTAAAGGCAGGAAAATTGTCAGTGAAGGTGTTAAATCGGTTAACGTTTCACATTTACACGGAGCAAATATTACTGGAAAGAAGGTTAAAATAGGAATCATTGATTTCGGTTTCCACCGTTATGCCGAGTTATTAAAGCAAGGGGAGGTTCCTACCCCGATTGCTACCAAAACTTTTAACAACTCAGGGCAATCAGAAAACGGCAATGTACACGGTACGGCTTGCGCAGAAATTATTCATGATATGGCGCCTGACGCCGAACTTTATTTGGCGGTAATTGATGGTTTAGAAGGCCAATTAGTTAATGCAGCAGAGTGGCTCGCGCAACAAGGGGTCGATATCATTAGCTTTTCCGGTGGAGGACATGGCGGACCCCATAATGGAACCGGCACCCAAGATCAGCTGGTTGAATCCATCACCGAAAAACACGGAATTCTTTGGGTCAATGCGGCCGGAAATGAAGGGGACAAACATCTACCCCTGAATTTGGAAGACAAAGATGGAAATCAGCTGATCGATATCGAGCTAAACGGAAAACAGGTTGACTATGCAATTGTCGAATTTAGAAGGCCTGGTTCCGTCTTAATGATTTGGGATGATTGGGGTAAGGACCCGCTTAAACCCTCATCTACTCAGGATTTAGATTTGTATTTAAAAATCGTTGATCCCAGAACCCAAAAAGTAGTGAAAACATTGAGTTCAGAAAACCCACAAAATGGACGGGCCGTTCCAGGTGAAATTCTAAAAATTTCGAAAGAAGATGTTCCTCTAGTTGGTGGCCTAGTCGTGGTAAAACGCAGCGCAACTCGACCTGTTCCAATTCATATTCATATTAGAGGCGGAGCAATTCTACCATCGAGCCCTGCAGGTAGCATAGGAATTCCCGCAACCAGCCGTAAAGCGCTCGCCGTCGGTGCGGTTAACGTTCAAAAATTGCAACTGGAAGCTTTTAGCTCTCAAGGACCGACTGACGACGGTCGTCTAAAGCCAGATGTATCGGCGCCTGATTTCAACTTATCCGTTGCCTACGGCAAACAACCTGGCCAACCTGGACGCTTCCCTGGAACATCGGCAGCCTGCCCGCACGTCTCAGGCTTTGCCGCACTATTAAAACAGCATTTCAGCCCCTCAAGCCCCGATGAATTGCGACGACTGGTGGAAACAAATGTCCGTTTCCTCGGAAGCCAGGAGCCGAATAATCAATATGGCCGTGGTTATATCACGGCCCAGGCCATTCAAGTGGGCGGCCCATCAACCGGAGGCGCAAATGATAAACCCTCGCCCGGTGGCAAGATCGGGGACCTACAGCGGACCTTGGATGATATTTTGGGACGATAGTTTAAGTATCGGCTTGCGGCGAGACGCGGTGAAGGAGAAGGGTCAATGTAACACTTCTCTTTCGCGCCCCTTCCTACGATGGAAACTGAGAAGAGTGTACTTTAACCCCAGCAGCTCTTATTCACAATTGAGCTACTCAATTTGAATCGGTATTTCTGCCGTTTCCATGGGGTTGCCGGGAAATTGGTTACCAATAAAACTTCTAATTTCCGGGATAGTGACTGTTGAAATCGGCTGCATTGCTCCATTATCGTCAAGCTTACGCAATAACATCTGGGTAACGTCGATAGAGGTACCTAAACATTGGCACGAGTCATTTCCCTGAACTTCGGCCAACATCCTTCTTGGCGACGACGGTATGATGATACTCGTACCCTCGACTAAATAAGGATTGGAGTAGTACGAATTGGGAAATAGTCGATAAAGATTACCGATTTCGTCCTGGTAGAAACAATAGACATACAAATTCTCAGTAACTGCAACTTCAATTCGAATTTCTTCACCGCGCTTAAATACCGGAAAATCTCCTCGACTCGTAGTCAGATAGATCGCGGCCTGAATGGGTGCCTCGGGTCGAATAACTTCTGGCTTTGGCTCCGGTTTCAGATAAATTGTCAATTGATCGAACAGAGAAATTTCCTGAATAAACCATGCGCTTGCTGCTGCGATTATTATTGCAAGAATAAAAAAAAACAACCTCATTCCCGATTTTCGCCAAGACTTTTTCTGACCACCTCCCTTTGATTGAACCTTGGTATGAATTGTAGTGATCAAAGTAAGGTCGTTGGCGGAAATATCTGTTTTCTCGTCTGGGTGAATATCGGCTTTCCCATCGTTTGCCGCCAATTCCAAAATCCACTCGTTCAAGGAGGCTGGCCGTTCCTTGGGATCAAACCGCAACGCGTAATCGATTGCCTTCAAAAATTCATGGCTATATCGAGTAAATTCCCCCGCCAATAACGACTGATAGGGATCCGGGTTTTTGTTAATAAAGGCGGACGCGCGTATTTGCGAATTTATCGGCAGAGATCCTGAAACAGCAAAGTAAAGCATCACGCCCAACGCATAAATGTCCGTCCACGCCCCTTGTTTCCCCCATGTTGGATCAATTTGCTCGTAAGGGGCATATGTCGGGGTATACATTCGCGTCAAGTCATATGGAGAGGAATGAATTATATCTCGGGACGAACCCAAATCTAGAAGTACGGGAGTGCCATCATCTCGCATACATATATTGTCAGCTTTTATATCTCGATGTATTATTCCTTTTTCATGCAGCAAACTAAGACCATCAGAAATTGCGCGAAAAATGGCTATCAATTCAGTTTCATTAATTTCGTGTCTACGAACATAGCTATCAAAACTTATTCCTCGCTCGAAGTTCATCACAATATAAGCGGTATTATTCTCTTCAAAGTAGTTCAATATATGCACTAAATTCGGATGTTTAAATTGTGCAATTGTTTTAGCTTCTCTTAAGAATTTATTCAAACCTTCCGCAAATATATCACCTTGGTCGCCGACAACTCCGTAAACTTCTCCACGTTGGTTCCTACTAGCATAACCATCAGGAAAAAACTCTTTGATCGCAACCTTACGACCAAGATGCTCTATTGCCAAATAGGTAATACCAAATCCACCCCGCGCCAGCATCGAATTGACTAGGTAACGATCATGGTCCAATTTGGTACCAGTCGGCAAGATATCAGAGATATAACTTTCGGCCATTTTTATAACTGTTCAATTGTTCTTAACAATTAGCACATAGCAATAGTCATTAATAAATAACTTCCATGTCAAAGGGATTAACATCACAAAAGGTGCCGTATCAGAAGCACACCTGTCCGCATCAAGCTTGTTTGCGTCTGATAATAAACAGAACGATTATCACCGCAATCACGATACCGGCCAAGAAAAAGCTACCGCCGACCAACACCATTGTGCCCAGTGAACCGGCCGAATTGCCATCATCGTCGACCATGTGCCCGGGCGCTATGATATTCGAGTTTGACACGCCACCGTCCCCCGCGATGATGGGCCCTTCATTTTGAGCAATTGTTTCGGTTTCAGCGGCTGAGACTTTACTGATATTAAAGATATCGCTGCCGGCAAAGTACCAACTCGGCTTCTGTTGATGAGTCGGAGCGATCATCTTAACCTTTTCCGGTACGCGTAACTCGGCGTAACGAGCCAGCTCATGGACATCCACCTGGCCGTCTCGGTTACCTTGAACTTCGGTGTCCGCGTGACCTCGAAGCGCGTCTAGGATTACCGCTGTAAACACCCCGTGACCGTCGACACCATCCAATGCCTCCTGCTCGTTGGTAGTACCCGCCAGAATAAAGCGACCGGTTGTATAACCAAGCGATCGGACCCAAGTGCGATCCTGCGCATGTCGCAGAATTGCATCCGGTACTGCAAAAGCGCCAGCATAACAGGTATCCACGAGGACCGCCGTATGCGACGTCGGTAACGAAGATAATAATTCCCCCAGCATATCATGGGTCAGACCACTGCTTTTTAATGCCTCCGGCGTCGGTGCTTTTATATCATAGGGAATAAAATAATATTGCCCGTCGATCGCGGTACCGTGGCCAGCCAAAAATACCAAGACCATATCGTTGGGCTTGACTTCAGCGGCAATTTGCGCGAGGGAATTGCGGATATTGCTTAATGTTGCCTGTTCCTCGAGCAAGATAGTCTTATGAATGTTCTTGAATAATCCATGATTAGCTGCCATGTCCTCTGCGAGCCCTCTTGCATCATTGACAGCGTTAGAAAGTTCCGTGATTTCGGTATCTCGATAATTAATACCCACGGTGAGTACATAGAGCTCGGGCTCACTGATGATGGCCGCTGCGTAACGCGCTTGCAAACGAATCGGTTCACCGGCATCGACTACATGGTCACCGTCATAGGCCGTCACTGTAAGCAGATTGTCACCCGGCACCAACCGCACCGCGTGTTCCTCAATACAGGTTTTTATCGGTTTATCGTTTGTGCTTTTTTGACGCGCCAAGCCGCGGCCAGCTACCGCCATCTGCTCCACACACTGCCCTGTGTCTTGCTGCTGGCGTCCCAAACCGCGCACCACGGCAGCTTGATTTCGGCGCACCACAACATGACCGACACCACTACCACGGTCGGTGATACCAATGCGTAAAGTGATTTCCGGAGCATCGATATCGACAACGGGAATTTTGCCGGGCTGGGAAGATTTGGAAAAATCGCGGCACTGATCGTTCACGCACCAAGCTAACAATTCTAACTCTGGCGCAAGGTGATTGGTCACCGCGGTATGCACATCACCGGTATTCGCTAAAGCCGTGGAAATATTCTCACCACGGAGTTTCAACGCCAGCAGATCCGGCCGATAAAAACGCGAATGCAGTTGCCCTGAAGACACGAACTCAGGACTACCCCCTTTGCCATGATTGATATGATATCCGACCAGATCCTGCGCGTTATCGGCATGATCAAAATATCCTTCCGGGGTCCAGGCAATCCAGCGACCATCAGTAATCGCAAGCAACGTCAGGACCTCACTACCGTCTTGCACATCGTACCAGCGGATCGTGCCATCACCCAAGCCGGCCAAAGCAAATCGACCGTCTTCGGTCAGGTTAACCGCCCAGGCTGGAACGCTCAACGGTATGTGCCATTTGATTTCCTGCCCATGCATTAGACGCAACGAATAATCAGTACCGAGCAAGATACCGGAACCGTCTGGTGTCGCGGCAACCGAGCGCGCATTTTCGTTTTCTTCGACAACGATAGGACGCTCCCTATAGATTGGTTTGCGTCCATTTTTCCAATTACGAATATCGGTTGGAATCCGCACCGCGGTCATATCAGATCGCGGGGTCGGATTGTGGGTTAAAGTGCGGCTGATCAGATCGTACCTAACGGGCGACCGCCCTTCCCGACGCATCCCAAAGTCTACAACGGATCCATCGTGGGCCACGCGAAAGGTGCCCTCAAAGGCGTTGCGGAAGTCAGCATTGAGGCGCTTAGCCAACGGCGTAACGCTTCCGGTATGCGGATCAACGATACCCACTGAGGGTTCCGCCGTGGTAAACGCCAACGTGCCATCCGGCAAAGGCACGAGATCGGTAACACTATCGGTGGCTATTGCGATATCCGTTTGTTGGTCGGTAACCAAGTCCCATTTCCTGAGAAACTCAGTGCCCTTGTCATCTCCATACCTACCAGCGGCAAACACCATTGCCCCGGTCCAAGCAACCACAGAAAATGCGCCGTGGCGCGAACGGTCACCCATCAGAAGCGCTAGCGGTTGAAGCTTGTCCGTTGACAGGATTTGCACAATTGGTGTATCCAGCGAGCCGACCGCCAGCTTGTCTCCTTCCGGCGCGACGGCAATACGCCAAGGCCGCGTTTTGTTGGGTAGGGAATAGCGGGCTGTCCGATGGAAATTGGAATCGTAGAGTCGAACCTGACCGTCAAGAGAGGTAGTCACCAATCCGCCACTCGGCAAAAACTCAATCGCCTGGATATTATCACCATACTCCTCATCCAGTGTTGCAATCTTCTTTGCATCTCGATCAATCACATACAAATAATCCCGACCAACACCACCACCTGTGCCAACCGCAAAATAGCGCCCGTCTTTGGAATAGGCTAAGGCGTGCACGGTACCTTTTACTGTGGCGCGACCGATTAATTTTCCTGTCGTTAGATCAAAGGTATACAGGGCAGCGTCATCATGCTCATCATTCCAGGTGAGCCCGGTCGATCCCGCAACCACTACCCGATCGTCGCGCGGAGACGCGGCGACAGCATAAAGCACCCCTTCTTTGCCGGGCCCGATGGGTATACGCAGCGTCAAAGACGGGCCACCCTTGAAATTCCAAAGACGCGCTGTTTTGTCATCCGACACGGTTAAAAGACGGCCATCCCGTGTGACAACGGCTTTATTGATGGATGCCGTGTGTACCCCGAGTTCAGCCCGCAGTATCGGTGCTGTCGGCACCTCATCGGCGAACACCAAAGTAACGCTAAACAAACTAATGATCGAGATTACGAAAAACATTACTTAGGCCTCACAGATGCGGGCTCCCGGAATAATCATGCCGATCGTCCCATCTCCTTCTATCGAAAAAGCCTCTTGGGCCAACATCTTGGACTGGTCGACTTCGTCTTTGAATGCCTTTGACTTAACCACGTTGGTTTCGGTTACGTTCGCAACGCCTTCGGCATCGGGTTTCGAAGTAGACGCAGCAGGCTTAGATGGCTTTCGTTTACTTGGTTTTCTTCTCGCGGGTTTACGTTGTTTTTCCTTCTCATATTTTTCTTTGGCCACCGGATCGGACTTAAACAATTCGTTCGAGGCATATTGAAATTGTTGTCCTGTCTCGCTCATCTTAACCCCTAGTTCCTCAGCGATTTTCATATCGTCATCAAAGCGCCGATTTACCTCATCTAGTTGACTAATCGCTTGCTCACGAGTACTTTGACCTGCATTGAAGTTAGACTTTATACGTTCAGCCGTTTGGAATCGGCAATCCCTTAATTTAATAAAAGCTACAGACGCTTTATCTATTTCAGAATTTGCTACCACAATATCTTTGTGGATAGAGGCGGCCAAGATTTGCCTGTTGGCGATATCTTTCTGCATTGCATTATAATAACCGTCAAAGGCGCCTTGCATAGATTGGCGTAATATGGTACTGCCAAAATTTCTAAAATCCCCTCCCCTTTGAATAGCATCTTGTATCGTTTGCATCGTGGAGTTGGCGGCGCTGTCGTATGCTCCTTTAAAAATAGTTTCCAAATAAGATTCGTTTGCATTAACCAGATCCCGTTTTTGAGCTGCACACACATCGTTCGGGTCTACGTATGGACCCATTCCAGGTATCGGAAGGGTGGCGCAGCCTGATAATGCCACGATACTAAGGGCAGTGAGCAAAACCCAGACTTTATGCAATACCTTGGTTTCATGATCTTCATGTACAAGCCTCCTTATCCTTGGGCTACCGGAAGATTTCTTCTTAGTGTAAAAACAAATTGCGTAAAATATTATTGGCTGACTGGACTTATGAAGTTTGTCATTCCCGCTCAGAGAGCAATCCAAGCGCCGAGTGCAAGAACGGTAATGCCACTGCATGGATGCAAAAGATCAAAATTGATTTCGTAAATCCAGAACCAATTTTTTGCCTGGATTGTTTGTTCCATTTATTTTCTTAAATTCTGAAATAGGTATTAGCCAACTGGACACTCGCTGTTTATGGTAACCGATTTCTGAGAAATTCATAAGGTGTTTTCCCGAAGAGAGCGCCGTGCGGCCTCACGACGTTATAAAACTCCCAGCAAATTATTAATCGAATATTATTCCACCGTAACAGATTTCGCCAGATTTCTCGGTTGATCTACATCGGTCCCCTTGATAATCGCGACGTGGTATGACAACAGCTGCAGTGGTATCGTAAATATCACCGGCGCCAATTCATTTTCGGCCGGCGTGACCGTCATCACGTAGGTGTTTTCGTCGGATTTAACGGTCAACGCTTCATCTGCGAATACAATCAATTGACCGCCGCGTGCGCTGACTTCCTGTAGATTAGACTTAAGTTTTTCTAACAATGGATTGTTTGGTGCTACGGTAACGACCGGCATTTCTGAATCGACCAAGGCCAGTGGCCCGTGTTTGAGTTCCCCGGCCGGATAAGCTTCCGCGTGAATGTACGAAATCTCCTTAAGTTTGAGCGCCCCTTCCATCGCGATAGGGTAGTGGCTGCCGCGGCCCAAAAACAAAGTGTGGTGCTTATCGGCAAAGCGTTCGGACAACTGCACAATTTCGTCATTGAGCTCCAGTACATCTTCAACCCGCGCCGGTAAACTGAATAGCTGCGAGGCAATCCTTTTCTCTGTCACAGTGTCCAATTTAAAACGCCGACCCAATGCAATTACCAACAGCATTAATGAAACCAATTGGGTGGTAAAAGCTTTGGTGGATGCGACACCAATTTCAGGCCCGGCCCGCGTCATTAAAACAAGGTCCGATTCGCGCACTAGGGAGCTTTCCTGGACATTGCAAATGGCAAGCGTGTGTAACGCCCCGAGGCGCTTAGTTTCGTGTAACGCTGCTAATGTATCCGCGGTCTCACCCGATTGCGAAATTGTCACCACAAGGGTACCCGGTAGTAACACCGGGTGACGATAGCGATATTCACTTGCGATTTCGACAATGCAAGGGATACCGGCCAGATTTTCAAACCAATAGCGCGCGACCAAGCCCGAATGGTAGCTCGTTCCACAAGCCAGTATCAAAACCGTTTTTACCTGATCGAATATCTCACTCGCATTCGGGCCGAAAGACGCTTCCAGTAATTTTAATCCACTGAACCTGCCCTCCAGGGCTTCTGCCAAAACTCGAGGTTGTTCGAAAATTTCCTTGAGCATGTAATGCCGGTATTCACCCCGTTCAACTGCGTCGGCTTTAAGCTCGCTTTCTTGTATGGCCCGCTCGACTCGCTGACCCGATTCATCGTATATCGCCAGTTCGTCACGCTTGATTTCCGCAATATCACCTTCTTCCAGAAAAATGAACTGCTGGGTCACCGGGATCAATGCCGCGACATCGGATGCAATAAAGTATTCGCCTATTCCGACACCTATCACCAACGGGCTACCTTTACGGCACGCGACCATATGATCCGGTTCATCGGTATTGACAACGCCCAAGGCATAAGCACCTTCCAAAGAACTAACCGTTTTTTGAACGGCTTGTAGCAAAGAATCGCTTTCCTCCAAGTTGTCGTATATCGCATGCACGACAACTTCGGTATCGGTTTGCGAACTAAATTCATGTCCCTGCCCGGTTTGTTGTTCGCGGAGTATTTCATGATTTTCGATGATGCCGTTGTGTACCAAACAGACCTTGTTCCGGCAAACATGAGGATGGGCATTCGATTCGCTGGGGCTCCCATGGGTCGCCCATCTCGTATGCGCGATTCCAGTAAACCCACTGAGTGGCTCCTCCTTTAGTAAGCCAGCCAATTCATTCACTTTACCCAGCTTGCGCTTTCTTTTAATGGAATGATCATCGATAACCGCTACACCGGCGGAATCATAACCCCGATATTCTAAGCGCCTCAAACCCTCTAATAAGATAGGAACTACATCACGTTGGGCTACAGCCCCGACAATTCCACACATTGTTCTAACCCCTCTTTTTCGGCCGTTGCCAACCGTCTATAGAAATTTGTTTGGCCCGACTTAATGACAATTTATCCGCAGGTGTATCGCTAGTTATAGTTGATCCCGCACCAATTGTTGAATTCTTCGCGATTCTGACCGGCGCTATCAGTTGAGTGTCAGACCCAACAAACACGCCGTCTTCAATTATAGTTTTAAATTTATTAGCACCATCGTAATTGCAGGTAATGGTACCGGCGCCTATATTGACTTCTGAGCCAACGTTACTATCACCAATGTAGCTAAGATGGTTGATCTTAGAGCCAATGGATACTTCTGATTTTTTAATCTCTACAAAATTGCCGACATGCACCTTTTCCGACAGTACTGTTGCAGGACGCAGTCTCGAATAAGGGCCCACACGGCAAGCTGCGCCTATGGTCGCGTCTTCAATATGACAGTTTGCGAAAATATCGACATTGCCGTGAATCGTTGCGTCTTTTATCACACAATTCGGGCCAATCCTAACACCATTACCTATATTAATTTCGCCCTCTAATACAACGTTGACGTCTATTTCTACATCCCGACCGATACTATTGATACGTCCACGCAGATCGAATCGATGCGGATCGCGCAGCGTGACCCCAAGTTCCATCAATTTGTTTGCTTGTTCTAGCTGGAAAACTCGCTCTAAGTAGGCTAATTGCTGGCGATTATTAACCCCAAGCACCTCGTCAGCCGATGTGGCTTGAGTCGTTTCAACAGTAATTCCCTCAGACACCGCCATAGCAATAATATCCGTCAAATAAAACTCACCCTGCGCATTATTATTGTCCAGCGCGGACAACCATTGTTTTAGTTTACCGCCATCTGCCGCAAGGATTCCTGTATTGACTTCACTCAACAATTTTTCACTTGCGCTTGCGTCCTTTTCTTCAACGATACGCTCGATTCTACCTTCGGTGTTCCTGACTATCCGGCCATAGCCCGAAGGGTCATCAAGATTTACCGTCAAAACGGCGAGTTGCGTATTGGCCATGCACTGAGTCAGTCTATTCAATGTCTCAGCTTTCAATAAAGGCACGTCTCCATAAAGAATCAATACTGTATCATCGTCCTCGATCAGATCAGCTACCTGCATCACAGCGTGTCCGGTTCCGAGCTGTTCTTTTTGCTCGATCCAACCTGCTTCCAAATGGTCTAGCGAATTAACAACCTTTTCGCCTCCGTGACCGTAGATGACGGTTATCTCTCCCTCCTGTACTGAGCGGGCCGTATTGTACACATGCTCGAGTAATGGCCAGGCACCAAGCTTATGCAGCACTTTGGGAAGCTCTGAACGCATCCGCGTACCCTGGCCCGCCGCAAGAATTATTGTATTTAATTTCATTATTATTCCTTCGCAGAGAACGCCTAAAACAATTTAGGCCGAGAAAAAATTCTATAGGGCACGTTGGCAGAAAATAAGGGAATAATTCGCACGATATAGGTGGTGTACTAAAGAAGATTGTCGGTCATATTCATTACCAATCTTAATTCAAATTTGAATATAGCCTGTCTAGGCGTCGAACACAAAAAAACCCGGCAGGTCCGCCAATGCTAAGCGGAACTACCAGGTTTTTTGACGTCGTTTGTTACGAACCTTTTTTGCGCAATCGGTTAAGCGTTCTCAGTTGCATAACGGCTTGGGCAAGTTCCGCTTGCGCCTTGGCATAATCAATTTTACCGGATTTATCCGCTAACGCCTCTTCTGCACGGGATTTTGCTGCCTCAGCTGCCGCTTCGTCGATATCATTGGCACGCATCGCGGTATCTGCTAAAACTGTCACAACATGGGGTTGTACCTCCAGCATCCCGCCGGAAACAAAAAAGTGTTCCTCTTCTTTTTCGTTGATCTTCACCCGGACTTCTCCAGGGCTTAATCGCGTGATCATTTGAGCGTGGCGTGGCGCAATACCCACTTCACCAAGCGCTGCTGGCGCAAACACCATTTCCGCGAGTCCGGAATATATTTCACGTTCCGCACTTACGATATCTACATGGATGGTCATCGTCATAGGAATACCTTATGCCTTAAGCCGCTTCCATGCCCTTGGCTTTTTCAATTGCTTCATCGATAGTTCCAACCATATAAAACGCCTGCTCTGGAATATGATCGAATTCACCGTCTATAATCCCCCTAAACCCGGCAATCGTATCTTTTAGTGATACATATTTACCAGGGGATCCGGTAAAGACTTCCGCAACAAAGAAGGGCTGAGACAAAAAGCGCTGAATTTTTCTAGCCCGGGATACGGTCAATTTGTCTTCTTCCGACAACTCATCCATCCCCAGAATCGCAATAATATCGCGTAATTCTTTATATCGTTGCAGGGTACCCTGTACCGCACGAGTAACGTCATAGTGCTCTTGTCCGATCACCAGTGGGTCAAGTTGCCGACTGGTCGAATCGAGTGGATCCACCGCAGGGTAAATACCAAGCTCAGCAATCTGCCGTGACAATACCACGGTCGCGTCCAAATGCGCGAAAGTAGTCGCGGGAGATGGATCGGTCAAATCATCCGCCGGTACATATACGGCCTGTATGGACGTAATTGAACCGGTTTTTGTCGAAGTAATACGTTCTTGAAGGGTCCCCATTTCCTCGGCCAGGTTAGGTTGATAACCCACAGCCGACGGCATACGACCCAACAATGCCGACACTTCGGTACCAGCCAGTGTATAACGATAGATATTGTCGACAAAAAACAGTACATCGTTACCGTCTTCACGAAAATATTCAGCCATAGTCAAACCGGTTAACGCAACGCGCAAACGGTTGCCCGGAGGCTCGTTCATTTGACCATAGACCAGCGACACCTTATCCAAAACGTTACTGTCGGTCATTTCGTGATAAAAATCGTTCCCTTCACGAGTCCGCTCGCCCACTCCCGCAAATACCGAAAAGCCACTGTGTTCGATTGCGATGTTACGGATCAATTCCATCATGTTCACAGTCTTACCCACACCCGCGCCACCGAACAAGCCGACCTTGCCGCCCTTAGCAAAAGGACAGATCAAATCGATCACTTTAATTCCTGTTTCTAGTAGCTCATTGGTTGCCGCCTGCTCATCGTAACTCGGCGCTTTTCTGTGAATAGCCCATCTGTCTTTCTCGCCTATCGGACCTTTTTGATCGATTGGGTCGCCCAATACGTTCATTATTCGTCCCAAGGTTTCCTGTCCTACCGGCACCTGAATTGGATTGCCCGTATTGGCAACATCCAGACCGCGCCGGACGCCGTCGGTGCTACCCATGGCAATTGTTCTGACTACTCCGTCGCCAAGCTGCTGCTGGACCTCCAATGTCAGATCGAAGCCTTGGACTTTGAGCGCATCGTATACTTTCGGCAAAGACTCCCTAGGGAATTCAACGTCGACGACGGCGCCGATAATTTGAACAATTTTACCCGAACTCATGATTGGTTCCTCATAAAGACTTTTATAAATTCATTTGAAAAATGGAGTTTTTAAACTGCGGCGGCACCGCCAACAATCTCCGAAATTTCCTGCGTAATCGCAGCCTGGCGCTCTTTGTTGTAGATCAACTGCAATTCGTCTATCAGTTTGCCAGCGTTATCCGAGGCGCTCTTCATCGCAACCATACGGGCCGCCTGCTCACACGAATTGTTTTCTACAACACCTTGATATACTTTTGATTCGATGTAGCGATCCAACAAAGCATCCAATAATTCTTTTGCATCCGGTTCATATATATAATCCCAATGTCCACCGAGATCTTCTTCCAACTCTTCGGAATGCACCGGTAACAATTTTTCCAACGTTGGATTTTGCGTCATCGTATTGACGAATTCATTGGACATAACGTACAACTCGTCAATTTGACCTTCGTCATACGCATCGAGCATCACTTTAATGACCCCAACGATGTCTTCCAAATGCGGTGTATCGCCGAGCTTAGTTGCTTGCGCAGAAATTTTTGCACCGATGTTACGGAAAAATCCGCTACCTTTTTGGCCAATGCAGCACAGATCAAGCTCAATGCCATCATCTTCCCATTGCTTCATTTGGCGGATCAATTGCCTAAACAGATTAGCGTTCAAACCACCACACAATCCACGGTCAGATGTGACGACGATCAACCCAATCCGCTTAACTTCCCGTGGAATCAGAAAACTGTGTTTGTACTCCGGATTCGCATGGGACAAATGATTGATGATCTGACCAATCTTGGCCGAATAAGGACGAGTCGCTTGCATCCTCTCCTGCGTTTTTCGCATCTTACTCGCCGCGACCATTTCCATCGCACGGGTAATTTTTTGAGTATTCTTGATACTCGCGATCTTGGTTCTTATTTCTTTGCCGCTGGCCATTTATCCGCCCTTTACCAAGTATGATTCTTAACGAAATCATCCAACGCCGCTTTAAATCCACCGGAAATTTCGTCGCTATAATCGCCTGTCGAATCAACTTTATCCATCATTCCACCGTGTTCAGATTTCATGTAAGCCTGCAACGCATCTTCAAAATCTCGAACCTTGGAAACGTCCACATCGTCCAGATAGCCTTCGTTGACCGCGTATAGCGATATGGCCATTTGTGAAACGCTCATGGGCGAATATTGATTCTGTTTCATCATCTCGGTAACGCGCTGACCACGTTCAATCTGTGCTCGGGTATTTTCATCCAGATCCGAAGCAAATTGCGCAAAGGCTTGAAGCTCGCGATATTGAGCTAAATCGAGACGTATGCCGCCGCCTAATTTTTTGACCACTTTGGTTTGAGCAGCACCACCGACTCGAGAAACCGACAGACCAGCGTTCACCGCAGGCCGGATACCGGAATTGAATAAATCGGTTTCTAGAAATATCTGTCCATCGGTAATCGAAATTACGTTGGTTGGAACGAAAGCCGATACGTCACCCGCTTGCGTTTCAATGATAGGTAGTGCAGTCAAAGAACCCGTCTGGCCCTTGACCTTACCGTCGGTCAATCTTTCCACTTCTTCGGCATTTATTCGTGAAGCTCGTTCGAGCAGACGGGAATGCAGATAGAATACGTCACCAGGATAAGCTTCACGGCCCGGCGGACGACGCAACAACAAGGACACCTGACGATAAGCCCAAGCTTGTTTGGTCAAATCATCGTAGATGATCAATGCATCTTCGCCCCGATCACGAAAATATTCACCCATCGAACATCCGGTATACGGTGCAATAAATTGTAATGCCGCTGAATCCGACGCAGATGCGGAAACGATAATGGTATGTTCCATTGCACCGTGTTCTTCAAGCTTTCTAACGACGTTAGCGATGGAAGATTGTTTTTGACCGATGGCAACGTAAATACATTTTATTCCGCTGCCTTTCTGGTTGATGATCGCATCCACGGCAATTGCGGTTTTACCGGTTTGCCGGTCTCCAATAATTAATTCGCGCTGACCCCGGCCAATTGGAATCATGGAATCGATAGATTTCAATCCAGTTTGTACGGGTTGGTCTACAGATTTTCTCGCGATTACCCCGGGGGCAATCTTTTCAATCGGAGAAGATTCATCGGTGTCAACCGGACCCCTACCGTCTATTGGGCTTCCCAACGAATCGACGACCCGCCCCAAAAGAGCTTCGCCCACGGGGACTTCCAAAATTCTTCCGGTACATTTGACATTATCACCTTCCGAAAGATGCTCATAGGAGCCTAGTATGACCGCACCTACTGAATCTCGTTCCAGGTTCAATGCCATACCGTAGGTATTACCCGGAAATTCAAGCATTTCCCCCTGCATAGCATCGTCCAAACCATGAATCCGAACAATACCGTCGGTCACACTAACGATGGTACCTTCACTATGTGCCTCTACATTTAAATCGAAATTTTCGATTTTCTTCTTGATGAGATCACTAATTTCTGATGGGTTTAATTGCATAATTTGTTCTCACTCTAGCTGTAGAGTTTTTTGGATAATTTTTGAAGTTGACCGTGCACAGATGCATCGATAACAGTATTGCCGGCGCGAACCAAAACACCGCCAATAAGCGACTTATCTTCTTCAACCCGGAGACGCACATCTCGATTAAGAACTTTCTTTAAAGTCTCAACCAAATCATTTTGGTCAGCATTAGAAAGTGGGAACGCCGTTTTAACCTCGGCGTCGATATAGCCTTCGTCGTCAGCTCTATACTCTTCAAAAATCTGGCGAATATGTGAAACTAAATTCAAACGGCCATTTTCGACCAACAGCCGAACGAAGTTTTCACCTTCGGCACTGATCTGCCCCTTACAGATGTCTAGCAACAATCCGGTAAACCGATTCTGCTCAATTCTCGGGTTGTCAGCCGCCGCCGCAAGTTCTTGATCGCTCATTACGATTGATAAAAAATCCAGATTATCCGACCATTCTTGGGATGATCCGGTTTCTTTAGCACGTTTGAATACCGCTTCTGCGTAGGGTCGTGCCAACGTGGCTAATTCAGTCATGTTAGGCTTTACCTAATTGGTCTGATGCAGATTTTAGAATTTCTGAATGTTTCGATTCATCAACTTCCTTCTTCAAAATCTGTTCAGCAGCGCCGACAGCTAACGTAGAAACCTGCTTGCGTAAATCGTCTTTGACCTGTTGAACCTCATGATCAATTTCCGCCTTCGCAGCAGTTATCAAACGCTCGCCCTCTTGTTTAGCATCCTGCTTTGACTCCTCGACGATTTCAGCCGCACGCTTTTGCGCCAAGCCAACGATATCCGCCGCTTGAGTTTTAGCGTCTTTTAAATACTCTGTCGCTTTTGATTCGGCATTGACCATATCCTGCTGACCCCGTTCGGCCGCAGCCAAACCGTCTGCAATTTTCTTTTTGCGCTCTTCCAAGGCCTCGATTAACGGCGGCCAAATATACTTCATGGTAAACCACACCAGAAGTACGAACGTAATCATTTGTCCAATTAGAGTAGCATTGATGCTCACAATACTGTCCTCGTATACTTATAGTGAATAGAAATCACTGAGATCTTCTTAACTGCCCGCCGCGGCCGTAACAGCGGAAAGGAACGGATTCGCGAACGTAAAGAACAACGCGAGACCAACACCAATCATTGTTACTGCGTCGAGCAAACCTGCAACGATGAACATTTTGACCTGGAGCATTGGAACCATTTCCGGTTGCCGTGCAGCACCTTCCAAAAATCTTCCACCCAACAAACCAAAACCTATTGCTGTACCCATCGCACCCATTCCAAGAACTAGACCTACAGCAATGGCCGTTAGCCCTTGTACGTCAGCGATTAATTCTGCGAGTTCCATGATACCTCCTAATAAAAAGTTAAATAGAGTTACTAAAAAAAGAAAGACTGTTTAGCCCAAATAACCTAATGATCTTCATGTGCCATACTTAGATACACGATCGTTAGAACCATAAATATAAACGCTTGTAGCGTGATGATTAGGATATGAAATACGGCCCAGGGAAAGCTAAGCGCGGGTTGAATCCACCACGGTAGCAACGCTATCAATATGAATATAAGCTCGCCCGCATAAAGGTTACCGAAAAGCCGTAAACCAAGCGATATTGGTTTGGCGATTTCTTCTACAACCTTTAATAACAAATTGAAAGGCATCAACCAGGGCCCAAACGGTTGAAACAATAGTTCCTTCGCAAAGCCAACCACGCCCTTAATTTTTATGCTGTAAAAGATGATCAGGATAAATACGCCGATGGACATTGCAAACGTCGCATTCAAGTCCGTACTGGGCACTACTCGCAAATAATCTATGCCTATAAAAGATGCAATCATGGGCAATAAATCAACCGGAAACAAATCCATGAAATTCATCAAAAAAACCCAAACAAAAATGGTCAGGGCCAGCGGTGCGATCAGCTTACTCTTCCCATGAAAGCTGTCTTTGACCTGTGTGTCGACGAATTCAACCATCATCTCGACAAAGTTTTGTAGGCCACCCGGAACTCCAGATGTAACATTGATAGCCGCTTTTTTGAACCAAAACAGGAAAAACGCACCTAATACGATTGAGAAAAACAACGTATCCAAATGAAAAGTCCAGAACCCTTCGCCGGTGGACAACGGGGTCAAATGGTGGACGATATATCCTGTCGCACCCCCAGTATCATGTGTTTCAGTAGACATCTGTATATTTATTTCTCAAGTTTCGGTTCGCTAAAAAGTAACGCGAACCAAAATACTAATAGAACCGCTAAAAAGCCTGCAAACAGCGGCAAAAACAAAATATTCGGTATTTGAAAAACTATCACAAACAAACCAGCAGTAATAATTATTTTTACTGACTCACCTGCGTAAAAGCTACGAACGATCTGCTTGGCGGATTTCCCCCGGGAAGCCGAAATTCTATACGCAAAATATAAATTCGGCACAAATCCAATGAGCCCACCGAACAGGGCGGAACGGGCTTCCAACCAGCCGAAAAAAACCAGCATAAAAGCTGGCACGGCTATCAGCATTCCTGCCTGGATGATGAGAACTTTGCCGACCGCGATAAAAGGATCGCTAGCCCCCACATTGACTTCCCTCATCTAGACGACGGGCAATTATATCTGTGGCAACTTATTTGATCAAGGCCAATAGAGGCTAATAGGTGATTTATAATCAATTTCAACTCAAACCTCACCTGTACTAATCTGTCCAGGGTCATGCCGACACAATATTAGTGAATACGCCTCAAGATACCTTCCAGTTCATCGAGCGTTGTATATCGAATGATCAGTTTTCCCTTACCATTGGCTAAGTGATTGATTGAAACCTTGGCTCCCAGTTTATCGCCAACCTGGTTTTGTAAGCGATCGATATCCGGATCGATAACCTCTTTGCGGCGAATTTGACCGGACTGGAGATCTTTTACCATTTTCTCGGTCGCCCTCACGGTCAATCGGTTGGCAACGATTTTGTCAGCCGCGCTGCTCTGCTTGGCCTCGTCCAAGACCAACAACGCGCGGGCATGCCCCATCTCCAATGCGCCCGCATGTAAATGCTTCTTCACGTCCGGATGTAGATCAATCAGGCGTATCAAATTGCTCACCGCTGCACGAGATTTACCCACCGCATCGGCAACCTGCTGGTGGGTCATTTCGAATTCCTTTAGCAATCGCTGCAACGCGTCGGCCTCTTCCAGTGGATTTAGATCTTCTCGCTGAATATTTTCGATCAACGACAAGGCCATCGCCGTTTGATCAGACACATCACGGATAATCGCAGGAACTTCATGCAATCCGGCCAGCTGTGCAGCTCGCCATCGACGTTCCCCGGCTATAATTTCATAGTGACCGTCGTTGACCGACCTGACCACAATTGGTTGGACAACCCCTTGGGCACTGATGGAGTCCGCCAGCTCCTGTAACCGTTGTGGATCCATATCCTGGCGCGGCTGATACTTTCCACGCTGCAAAAATTCTACCGGAATTGGCTGCGCACTGTCACCGCGCTCAACGGTAGATACATCGCCCAACAGTGCGTTCAAACCACGCCCTAATCCTCGATTCTTCGCTGCCATATTCTATATACCTACCCGCAATCTGGAAGCCTTGTTGTCTTTGCGCACAATTTCGCTAGCCAGCGCCAAATACGCGAGCGCACCACGCGATGATTTGTCGTATTGAATAATAGGTAATCCATGGCTTGGTGCCTCCGCCAAGCGAATATTCCTAGGAATAAAAGTACGGAATACTCTTTCTTTAAAATAGCCCATTAGCTGCTCTGAAACATCTCGGGTGAGGCGGCTTCGAGCATCATACATTGTCCGCAATAATCCTTCCAAGCGTAAACCCGGATTTACCGTAGTACGAATTTTCTTTAACGTGTCCATCAATGCAGACAACCCTTCCAAGGCATAATATTCGCATTGCATCGGGATCAAAACACCATCCGCCGCAACCAACGCATTTAATGTCAACATGTTCAGCGACGGAGGGCAATCGATAACTATATATTCGTAATTATCCCTGACCCCGGACAATGCTTTAGCAAGCCGTCGCTCACGCATTTCTAAGCGGGTCAATTCCACTTCGGCCGCAGTCAGATCCGCATTGCTTGGAATCAAATCGAAGCCCAGCTCGCTTAAGTTAATCAAAACCTCAGCGACACTTGCCTCTTCTAGCAAGAGATTACACGAGGAATTCTCCAGCGCGGTCTTATCAATACCGCAACCCATCGTAGCATTACCTTGAGAATCCAAATCAATCAACAATGCCCGGTGCTTCATCGCAGCTAAACTCGCGACTAAATTCACACTGGTCGTAGTCTTTCCAACACCGCCTTTTTGATTGGCAACCGCTATAATTTTTCCCATGGACCTTAAACGGAATTGTTATTATTTGATCCGCGTCGCCGATACCAAAACCAAATTTCTTTCAACATCAATACCTGGGACATATACCGGCTCCACACGTGTTTCAAACTCGGCTATCTGATTAATCTCCTCCTTCGAAAGCCGTGCCTTCATCGCTACCATCACTCCATCGCGTTGCAACAGGTGTCTTGTCCCATATACGAAACTTGCCAAATCGGAAAACGCGCGGCTAATGATCGTTTCGAATTTAATCTCGCTATGAAATTCCTCCAATCGAGAACGAACTACGGTTATATTCTGTAACTCTATTTCCATTTTTGCCTGCTGTACGAAACGGGTTTTTTTCGCATTGCTATCCAGTAAAAAAAATTCTTTGTCTGGATTGATAAGCGCCAATGGTATACCCGGCAAGCCAGCACCGGTTCCCACATCCAGAATATTGAACCCGGATAAATGCGTCGATACGACCAAACTATCCAGAAGGTGCAGCCTCACCATCTGTTCAGGCACAATTACCGCTGTCAGATTGTACGCTTTATTCCATTTAGCCAACAGCTCCTGGTATTGAATCAATCGGGCTAATGCATCCTGCGAACACGACAATCCCAACTCGCGAACCCCATCTTTCAACAAATTCAGAAGAATATCGCTAGTCAAATTGGGGGCCGCCGCCATACTGGACAATTTACCAACAGCTAAGATTCAATGACTGCCATGTGAAAATACGTCGAAGCAAATATTTTCACAATAGACATCATTTCTAAAGAAATAGGCTAAGCACTATGCCTTTTTAAATGGACCAACAACAATGAAATGGCTGCTGGTGTCACCCCAGAAATTCGACCTGCCTGGCCCAATGTTTCAGGAATATACCGACTTAGTTTTTCGCTAACCTCTCTAGACAGCCCCACAACGTTGCGGTAATCAATATCTCCCGGTATCTTCAACTCTTCATAGCGCAAATTTCTATCAATTTCGATTTTCTGCCGATCGATGTAACCCGCGTATTTTGCCTGGACCTCGACCTGTTCGATTACTTGAGCGTCAAATTGTCCCGCACGATCTTCCAACAACTCTGTTACATTGTTGATTCCTATCTCCGGCCGCCGAAGCAACTCCATCAACGGTGTATCGCGCGATACTTTAATTTTCAAACTTTGCTCCAAGCCATCTGCTTCCACCGAACCCGCCTTAATCCGAAGATTCGAAAGCTCGGATTGTAATTGCTGAATCTGGTACTGTTTTTTCTCGAACGCACGCCAACGTATATCGTTCACCAAACCCAACTCTCGGCCTTTTTCCGTCAAGCGTAAATCCGCATTGTCCTCCCTAAGCATTAAACGGTATTCTGCGCGACTGGTAAACATTCGATAAGGCTCCTGCGTACCCCGCGTGATTAGATCATCGATCATTACGCCGATGTAGGCCTCATCCCGGCGAGGACACCATGGTTCCAAATCTTGAGACTGGCGCGATGCATTTAGCCCGGCGATTAAACCCTGCGCGGCTGCTTCTTCGTAACCGGTAGTTCCATTGATCTGGCCGGCGAAATAAAGCCCCTTTATATGCTTGGTTTCCAGTGACGAACGCAAATCTCTGGGATCAAAAAAATCGTATTCAATCGCATATCCCGGACGGGTAATATGGGCATTCTCAAAACCCGGGATTGACCGAACGAATTCGTGCTGAATATCGAATGGCAAACTGGTCGAAATCCCGTTTGGATAAACCTCATGGGTACCCAAACCCTCCGGTTCAACAAAAATTTGGTGTGAATCCTTATCACTAAAACGAACGATCTTATCCTCGATCGACGGACAATAACGTGGCCCTTTGGCTTCAATAACACCACTATACATTGGCGAACGATCCATGCCCGAACTGATAATTTCGTGCGTTTCCAACCGGGTCCGCGTAATGAAACAAGGCACCTGCCGAGGATGTTGCTTTGAATTTCCAAGAAACGAAATCACCGGCGTTGGCTGATCTCCGTGCTGGATTTTCATTTGAGCGAAATCCAGGCTGCGCGCATCCAGGCGCGGTGGCGTTCCAGTCTTCAAACGATCAACCCGAAACGGAAGCTCTCGCAACCGATTGGCTAGAGCATTGGCCGGCGGATCACCGGCACGGCCACCGGAATAGTTTTCCATGCCTATATGGATCTTGCCACCCAAAAAGGTACCCACGGTTAAAACAACGCAGCATGCGGAAAACGCCAATCCCATTTGTGTCATCACGCCGGCAACCTTTCCGTCCTCGACAACAAGGTCCGAAACTGATTGTTGAAACAACACCAAGCCCGGCTGGTTTTCCAACGCCTCGCGCACCGCTTGTTTGTACAACGTACGATCTGCTTGAGCTCTACTTGCCCGAACGGCAGGGCCTTTGCTCGCGTTCAAAACGCGGAATTGAATTCCAGCCAGATCCGCTGCCCCGGCCATCACTCCCCCCAATGCATCGATCTCTTTGACCAAATGGCCTTTGCCAATGCCGCCAATTGCCGGATTGCAGCTCATTTGACCCAATGTGTCGATACTTTGAGTCAGTAATAAAGTTTTCGCACCACTTCGAGCGGAAGCCATAGCCGCTTCAGTGCCCGCGTGTCCGCCACCGACCACGATGACGTCAAAATTGGTAGAAAATTGCACCATCTAAATACCCAAAAAAAACAAATTGTAATCAATTCTTTAGAAAAGACCTAGTTTGGCCAGTATGTTTCATTTGATAGGTCTCAGGTTTAGCGTACAATGCCGCCCCCGTTAGCAATACTCTCAATTCAAACCGAAAAACTTTTGCTAGCATGACCGATTCGTTCTTTAAGTACACCAAATATCATCTACCGATTATCGGTTTGATATGGCTGGCGTGGTATTGCTTAGCCGGACCCACGCCGTTTTGGTTTATTGAACAGTATTGGCCTGTTTCGCTAACTATGGTATTCGGATCGCTAGTTGCCGGGGCAACAGCCGGTGGTGGTGGTACGATTGCGTTCCCTATATTTACCAAGCTATTCTACATTTCTCCAATGGACGCCAAGATCTTCTCACTAGCGATTCAAAGCGTCGGAATGACCAGCGCGTCTTTATTGATCATATTGATGCGAATCTCCGTAGAATGGCGCGCTATAATTTGGGCTTCAATCGGCGGTTTCGGCGGTTTGTTGATCGGGATTCAGGTAGCGCCATATTTAGCCCCTGACTTAACCAAATTAATATTCACCGCACTGGTCGGCAGCTTCGCTTTCACGCTGGCAATTTCGAATTCCCGAGGCAACTTAATCCGTTACCGGAACATCCGATCATTCGGCCGATTTGAGTTAGTTGCGCTCCTTACCGCGGGATTTACTGGAGGCGTTATATCCGGACTGGTTGGCAACGGTATAGATATCATCAGTTTTTCATTGATGGTTTTACTCTTCCGTATTTGCGAAACAGTTGCAACGCCTACCGCAGTTGTGTTGATGGCGATAAACGCGTTATTTGGTTTCTTATTGGAATGTAAGCTCGGCGCTTTTAGCCCGAATATACGAGCATACTGGCTGGCATCGATCCCCATTGTATGTATCGGTGCGCCGTTTGGGGCATTTCTATGCACACTAATGAATAGATTGACGATTGCACGACTATTGATTGGATTGATATTTGTGGAAATCGCAACAACATTCATGCTTATACCATTAACTGCTATGATGCTGGTTTTTTGTCTCACTTTGTTTGTGGTCTTCTTGGTCATTTACTACAGTATGTATCGCAATAGCGTAGATCGATATAGGCAAGCATCCAACACAGCCCCTGAAGGAAAGCCGCGGGAAACTTTTTGAGACTGCGTGATTTATGTATCCCTCCCAAGATAAAATACCACTATAAAATTTAGTGGCGTTCCGCTACTCCGGCAACAATCCATCTGCCGCTCATCCGACTAAAAAATCCGATAGGCAATACACCTTTCATTCTATGATAGGTGGTATTGGACAAGGCTCATTTACAAATCCGACAATATTGTTCATTCCTCGCGGTTAATCAACCGATAAGCCTATCGCAAATCTAACAATCATTATGTTTGTGATTATTCATTCTGAGCCATGTATCACACGAATATCGAACGAACTGCGTCAGAATACATTTTGATGGCTCTATACCGATCACAGGTCGTTTCCTACCTGACCTTCAAGAAGGTCTTCAACAAGGATACTGTCGTCAAGACTACATGGATGTACTGCGTTATGTCTTGACGGGCAAATAGGAAACAGCCAGTCGTTGTGCAATCTGCAATATGTTCAACGCCATTAAATTAACAGTCAAATCCCATTAGACGCTGCGGTAGCACCATGAACGATCAACCAGAACAAAAAAATCCCTCAGAGACAGGTTTCTCCTGCCTCGTTCTGTTGGCGGGATATTTCGGACTTGCCGCTAGTGTACAACAGTTAAAGCATCGATTTATCTGCACTGGCACGGACGTACCGGCTGGCCAAATTATACGCGCCGCCCGCCATTTGGGATTGAAAGCAAAAAGTGTATCCAGTGACTGGAAAAAACTGGCGCAAACGTCTTTGCCAGCGATCGCGCAAAATTCTCTCGGACATTGGGTGGTCTTGGCAAATTCAACGGATGATAGGGTCTTGTTGCACGATCCTATGCAAAATAAGCCCATCGAATTAAGCCGAGAGGCCTTCGAGTGCTCCTGGACAGGTACACTTATACTAGTCACTCGACGGGCTTCGCTGGCCAACGCGAATACTCGTTTCGGTTTCCGCTGGTTTATCCCCGCCCTGGTCAAATACAGTCGTTTGTTCATCGAAGTCCTGGTGGCTTCCTTTTTTCTGCAGCTGTTCGCATTAATGACCCCGCTGTTCTTTCAGGTCGTGATTGACAAAGTCCTGGTCCACAAAGGGCTGACCACGCTGGATGTCCTTGCCGTAGGCTTATTGGTCGTTTCGCTGTTCGAGGTCATCCTGGGCGGCTTGCGCACTTACGTGTTTGCACACACGACCAACCGCGTCGATGTCGAGCTTGGAGCGAAACTCTATCGGCATCTGTTGAGCCTGCCGATGAGCTATTTCGGCGCGCGCCGGGTCGGCGACTCGGTCGCCCGAGTACGCGAGCTGGAAAATGTGCGTAGCTTTATCACGGGCTCTGCCTTAACGCTGCTCATCGACGTGCTGTTCACGGTCGTGTTTCTGGCCGTGATGTATTATTACAGCCCATTGCTGACCTATATCGTGCTGGGCTCTATCCCGGCATATATCCTGTTGTCCATCTTCGTTACTCCGATACTTCGCGCACGGGTTAACGAAAAATTCAACCGAGGGGCCGAAAACCAGGCCTTTCTGGTCGAATCCATCCTCGGCGTAGAAACCCTCAAAGCCATGGCCATCGAGCCACAAATGCAAAACCGCTGGGACGAGCAACTCGCGGCCTACGTTCAAGCCAGTTTCAAAGCGTCCAATCTGAATAACATTGCCAATCAAGTGGCAAGGTTTATCAACAAGGTCGTGGTACTTTTGATTCTGTGGGTCGGCGCCAAAGCGGTGATGCAAGGCAACTTGAGCGTTGGTCAGTTAATCGCGTTCAATATGCTGGCCGGTCGAGTCAGCGGCCCGGTGTTGAGATTGGTTCAGCTTTGGCAGGATTTCCAACAAACCGGCATTTCGATACAGCGTCTCGGCGATATACTCAATAGCCCGACTGAACCTGGCTACGATCAATCCAGAATGTCGTTACCGAACATCCAGGGCCGCATCGAGTTCGACCAGGTTATCTTCCGCTACCGACCCGACGGTCCGGAGGTTCTGCGCGATGTTTCGCTAAACATCGCGCAAGGCGCAGTCATCGGGATCGTCGGGCGCTCGGGCTCCGGCAAGAGCACCTTGACCAAACTCGCGCAACGCCTGCATATCCCCGAACGGGGCCGCGTGTTGATCGACGGGGTTGACATCGCCCAAGTCGATACCTCGTGGCTAAGACGTCGGATTGGTGTAGTTTTGCAGGAAAATACCTTATTTAACCGCAGTGTGCGCGAGAATATCGCACTGGCCGACCCGGGACTTCCGATGGAAACCATCGTCCAGGCTGCACAATCAGCCGGGGCTCACGACTTTATCCTGGAAATGCCCGAAGGCTATGACACCCGGGTCGAAGAACACGGTGCGAATCTGTCCGGCGGACAACGCCAGCGTATCGCTATTGCCCGAGCTCTGGTCAGCAATCCGCGCATCCTGATCTTCGATGAAGCGACCAGCGCACTGGATTACGAATCTGAACGTATAATCCAGCGCAATATGAACGCTATCTGCCACGGCCGTACCGTCATCATCATCGCGCACCGCTTATCCACAGTCCGCGGCGCGCATAGGATTGTCGTGATTGAAAAAGGCCAGATTATCGAGCAAGGCAGTCACGATGAATTACTCCATCATCAAGGTCAATACGCGCACTTGCACCGGCTGCAAAATGGCAGCGGTATCGATGTGATCGATGGACACCCCGATTCCCAATTGCGACGCTCGAATCGTCACCCAAGCTGAATACGGATCATGCGCCACGAAATCGAATTTTTACCGGCGGCGCTGGAGATCCAGGAAAAGCCGCCCTCTCCGGCAGGCCGGGCCACGGCCATCGCGATCATGATATTTTTCGGGCTCGCCGCAGTATGGGCCTACTATGGCGAAATCGATATCGTCGCCACTGCACAGGGTAAAATCATCCCCAGCGGCCGGGTCAAAATCATCCAACCCTTCGAGATCGGCGTAGTCCGCCAGATTTATGTCGAGGAAGGTCAGCCGGTCAACGCAGGTGATCCCTTGATCGAGCTCGACGCCACCCAGACCCGGGCCGACCTGGGACAACTCGAACAAGAATTGATTGCCGCAAAGCTGGATGCAGCGCGTTACCGGCAACTTTCCAAAATCACCAGCCCAACCAAGCCACAAACACGCCAGCTAACAATCGAGCTGGACCCTGAACTGATCCAATTCACCAATGACAACACCCGGCAATTGCAGCAGCACCTGCTGAACAGTCGATGGCGAGAATACCAAGCGAAACGTGCCGCGATTGACAATACCATCACCAGTCGTCGGGCGGATCTCGCCGCCACCCAAGACCAGATTAAGAAATTCCAAGGGACCTTACCGTTGATCACCCGACGCGCCGACGCGCTGAAGCAGATGGTCGATAAACAACTCGGACCCGAGCAAAGCTGGCTGGAACTCGAGGAGCAACGATTGACCCAACAACACGACTTGGCCGCGCTGCACAACAACGCGAAAAAAATCAAAGCATCTACCGACGAAGCCCGCCAGCAGCGCGCGGCCTTAGCGGAGGAATTCCGCGGTGGCATTTTAACCGAACTTGCCGAAACCCGGCGCAAGATCGAGCAACTTAAGCAGCAACGGATCAAAGCCGCGCAACGAACGCAGCTGCAAACACTCACCTCGCCGGTGACCGGCGTCGTTCAACAATTGGCTATCCACACATTGGGTGGTGTCGTCACCCCGGCGCAGGAATTGATGAAGATCGTCCCGCAAAATCAATCCTTGGAAGTCGAGGCCTGGATATTGAACAAAGACATCGGCTTTGTCGATGCGGGACAAACGGCCGAGATCAAAATCGAAACCTTTCCATTCACGAAATACGGAACCATTGATGCAAAGATTATCGATGTATCGGACGATGCGGTTGCCGATGAAGAGCGTGGGTTGGTTTATGCCGGGCGGGTGCATATGGCAAAGTCTACCATTCGGGTGGGGAACAAAATCGTGAATCTGACGCCGGGCATGGCGGTGACGGCTGAGGTTAAGACCGGGAAGCGGCGGTTGATTGAGTATGTGTTGAGTCCGTTGCTAAGATATAAGAATGAAAGTTTGGGAGAGCGGTGATCGCTGGAGAATAATCCACCCTGTATACGCTAGCCCGAAAGGCAATTTAGCTTAATCAGGCAAAATTTAGTTAGCTGAAAACCAATGTCCGTGAGTTACAAACATGGTCCTGGATTGCATGGTCTTGGGAACTTACTAGACCGGCATTCCGATGAATTATTTTGGAATAGATACACTTGGAACGATTACCAATGGTGGCATGAATCGCCTGAACGCGCCAAAAGTAACCGACTCTCGCTTGGGAAAATTCAGACATCATCGACAGAAACCATCACAACTGCATCGACGCCTTCCTCAAGCAGTTTTTCCTGCAATTTTTCGGCGACCGCTTTGTTTACCATTTTCTGCAGCATAGAACCGGGTAATAACTTCGCCATAAAACTTCGAGATTCGGCGATCTCTTCATAATTTTTAATCTTTATCTGAATCATAACGTTTATATATTCCGTTTTTTTGCATCAAACCCTATGCTATGGCACTAACAAACCGACCCGCTGCGTACCGATTTTTGATCGATAATAGGTACGAAATTTTATCGATTGCTTATCATGGTACTTGATTATCGCCAATTCGTTGTTTGTATTTTCGACGGCGAAGACAAAATCACTTTATACTATTTCAGCTTAAAGTTTCAGTCTTAGCCCGCTAGCGTTGGTTGAAATTGGAACAACAAATGTTCCGCCGGGCAACAATGTCGACAGGATTCAGCGACCGAATTCTAAATATCCAAGGAGTCATGGGATGAAAAAACTTTTGTTTCTATCGGCATTTTTGTTTGGGCTTAGCCTTAATGCTTGTGTAACAGAGCAACATCAAACCACGACTTCAACCCCGGGATCCATTAATGGCCTGTCAAATAGCTGTGGAACTGTTCTTGGCTCGGCGTGCAGCGACGGGGAATATTGCAATCTAGAAATCGGGCAATGCAATGTTGCCGATGCAAGTGGTGTCTGTCAGCCACAACCAACCGCATGTACAAGGGAGTATCGACCGGTTTGCGGCTGCGATGCTAAGACCTACGGTAATTCATGCGCTGCGGCGGCGGCAGGTATATCGATTGATCACGAAGGTGAATGCGTACAGCAAAAATCATGCGGAGGCATATCCGGTATCGAATGCGAGACTGGTAATTTTTGTGAATTCACCGAAGGTCATTGCGGCGCTGCAGACCAAAGTGGGCAATGCAAACCCCGCCCAGAAGTATGCACTCTGGAATATGATCCGGTATGCGGATGCGATAGCAAAACTTATTCTACGGCTTGTAACGCCGCCGCAGCTGGTATATCAATCAACCACCGAGGAGAGTGCAAATCACACGGCAACAATTGAATATTCAACACGGGAACCTCTATATAACCGGCAACAGGTGTTCCAGCATCTAGCAAGCCCGTTTAATCGCGATGAATCAAGATGCCTTCAATACCTGCTGGCAGGATTGTTTGATGTTGGACAGTAGCTGAGTATTGGCCGAATGCTGCGCGTCATCACCCGATAACCCTTCGTCCGTACGATTTAAAATTTGTCGTAAGGTGGCTTCCATTTCGCGGCAACGACGTGCACTGCTATCGTATTTACCCTGCTTTATGTTTTTCTCGGTGTCCTGAATCCTTTGTATGAATTGCTCGGTTAAGGATTTAACCATCGGCAGGCACCGACTCAATATGTTGCGCAAAACGGCTTCGTCTACGACCAGCACTTCGGTATGCTCCATGGCCTCTGCCGTAGCGGTTCTCGGTTCGCCGGTTATTATCGCCATTTCACCCAATACCTGGCCGGGTTTCATGCAGCCCAAAATCTTCTCCTTTCCGGATTCTTCCTTGTACAACTTGATCGCACCGATATTAATCAAATACGCGTATCGGCCGATTTCTCCAGCATGAAAAATAGTGTCGCCCTTCTCGTAGCTAAGATGTTGAAAATTTCTCAATTCCCGGACTGCCATGGATTTTTACCCCTAATTTAAGTGCAAGACGCTCCCTAATTGAACGACGGTGCTATGACTTAACTTTAGAAGATTTCGGGGATTTTTCTAGCGCGGAATAACAAACGCCTGGTTAAAATGGCCCAACCAAAATGGCAATAATTCGATTCAAACGATAAGAATAATCTGACTAAATTAAATACGAACAGCCGTTAGATTGGTGGACATTTCGCTCAAAACACAGGGTTCGTGTAAGCCATACCCTTGGGCATAATCAACACCAATTTCTCGCAATTTTTCCAAGACCTTCTCATTCTCAACACATTCGGCTATTGTTTTCATTCCCATCACCTGACCTAATTCATTGATCGCATTAACCATCGCATAATGAACCGGGTCTTCTGCAATATCTTTCACGAAGCTTCCGTCGATCTTCAAATAATCGACATTTAATGTACTGAGATAAGAAAATGAAGATAATCCGCTGCCAAAATCGTCTAAAGAAAATTTACATCCTTGCGCTTTCAGCTGCACAATAAATTCCGATGCTTGAGCTAGATTCGCAACGGCCGCTGTTTCGGTAATTTCAAAGCAAATATTAAGGGGTGAAACGCCACTTCGAAGCATTTGGTTTTTGACATAATCCAGGAAAACTTTATCGCTTAACGACTGCCCGGATATATTGAGCGAATAAATCTTCTTCGTGTTGTTATCAAGCTCATCGGCCAATACTGAGAATGCATGATAAACCACCCACCGGTCAATCGCGATCATTTGATCGTAACGTTCAGCCGACGGAATAAATGCCTGCGGAGAAATGAGCTGACCATCTTTATCGACCATACGAACCAATAATTCCCCAAATACCTGATCACCATCATCATCAGCCGAAATGGCGAATATTTTCTGAAAATACAGGCAAAACCGGTTCTCTCGTAAGGCTTGTTGAATGCGCGATACCCAATTCATTTCACCCTGACGACGAACCAGCTCTAAATCATCCGGTTCAAATACATTGATTCGATTTCTTCCCTCGTCTTTTGCCGCATAACACGCAGCATCCGCAGCACTAAGAATTCGTTCGATACCACCGCTACTGGACACGATCGGCACCATTCCGATACTCACCCCAATCACGAAGCTTTGATCTTTCCAGCCGAAGCGGAATTTCCGCAAGCACTCCAATAACCCGACTGCAATTGCGTGACCGTCCTCCAAAGTACAATGTTCCAACAGCACGCCAAATTCATCACCGCCCAATCGGGCAATAGTATCCCGAGAACGCAATCCGTTCTTGAAAAGGGCGGAAACCTGCCGCAATAACTCGTCACCGGCTACATGGCCACAGGTATCATTAACGATTTTAAACTGGTCCAAATCCAAATACAGTAAACCATGTCGATGGTTCTTTTTAGATGCTGATTGGATGAGCGATTTTAAACGTATCTCAAATTCGTAACGGTTTACCAAGCCAGTCAACGGATCATGCTTGGCCTGAAAAGTCATTTGTCGGGCCAATTCCCTGGATTCCGTCACATCGTGGAATACCAGTACCATTCCAGATACTTTGCCTTCGCGATCGAGTATAGGGGAGGCGGAATTTTCGATAGAAACTTCCTCTTTGTTACGCGCAATGAGCACGGCATCGTTGGGCAAACTACAGGTCTTACCTTGCCTGAAACTATGCCAACCGGCATCTCTTACCGGTTTACGAGTTTTCTCATCGATTAGACGAAAAATTTCATTGAGTGGCTTGCCCAAAGCCAGATTTTCAGCACATCCGGTTATCCGTTCGGCTATCGGATTCATGTACTCAATAAAACCATTGGGATCAGTCCGAATTACCGCATCCGCGATAGATTCCAGTGTTACTTGGGCACGTTCTTTTTCCTGGTGCAGTAGCAACTTTTGATCTGCCAATAACCTGGAGTTGACTATCGCGATCGCGGCTTGCGAGCTCAAATAGCTAATCATCTCAACATCCGATTGGCTAAATGCTGACTCCAATAACGGATTGCTTAAAAACAAAACACCGATAGTCTCTTTGAGGTGTTTGATGGGCTGGCACAATACCGAGACTAATGCCAAGGACCGTACTTCTTTATTTCTGGAAAACTGCAAATCCTTTGCAGCATTGGACAAAATAACAGTTTCTCCAGTCCTATAGACATAGCGTGGAATTGACAGACATATTTCGCCACACTGTTCGGATATATCCACCAATTTGACCTTAGCCTGATTATTTTTTTCCGCAAAAGCACGCAGTTTTAGCTCACCATCCTCTAGAATCGATAAATACCCCTGGCGAGCGCCAACACTTTCCATAATCGATTGGATAATAGACTGCAAAAGTTCATCCAAGTCCAAAACTTGCGACATCATATGAACTGTTTTCATCAAATACTTGGTATCCAAATTCGACGTCAACGGTGCATCCACATAGTCATGGAGCACATGAGATTGGATATGGTAGCTTTGCTGATCTTGCAACTGCACAAACTTCGCGACCGCGTGGCATTGTCGATAACAAGCTGCGCTTCTCTGGAAATGATACTGAGCCTGTTTATGGCCGTGCTCGGCAAACAATGTACCGATACGTTCGTGAGCAAAGCCTTCTAACATTAGATATTGATGATCGTGGATAATATCTATTGCATCCAGATACAAATTTCTAGTGTGGCTGAACTCATCCAAAAGACCGGCTCTCTCAGCGCGGATCAACGCAAGGTACGGTTTTAGAACGGCCCCCATCTCCGCCCAGGTTTCTATTCGTTCAAGGTAACTACCAATTCTATTATTCAACCGATTTTCATCGGTGTCGTTATCGATCGGTTGAAATAATTTTATTTCGACCAGTACCGAGAATACGTACCACAATTTCTCTGGGACTGTCGCCTGCATACCAACGATCCATGGTTTACCAGTTTCCAAAGCTTCAGCGCACGCCAGATCATTACCCAAATAATATTGAGTCGCCGCAAAATGCACATAGTAGTTAAACAAAATCGCAGAATTATGAGTTTGCCTCCACAATTCAATATCGTGACTAATATCGATGTGATTGTCCGGTTGCGTCAACGGTCCCAACACTGCAGCCTCAGTGCCGGTCGCCATTCCGATTCCGAAACTTGAATTATGCTTTTCCGCATAGCGTCGACAATCTGCGGCTTCTTCGGCCAAGCGGTTAAAACTAAATCCTTGCAAAAAACTCAACATCATTTTGCACGCTTGGGCACCGCTGACGAATAATACGTCCCCACAATTACGCGTCGTTTGAATCGTCTGGATAATCGATTTATTCACTTCGTCGATTGGTTGCGTCCAATGCAAGCTACACCAATCTAGCCCCACTCCCCCACGTCCGGCACCAAAGCTATTCGGTGATTTAGCCCTCAATTCCATAGCTTCAGCATCAATCCGGTCGGACAACGCGTATTCACCACGAACCCTCAATAGGCCGCCGCAGGCAGACAATGGATAACACAGCAGCTCATCGATCAATTGCGTTTTCGATTCAATCGGCAATAAATACCCTGAAAGACCCAAATATAAAAAATGATCCGGATGGCCCGTGACATAATATGATGCCAGCAATTGATTGTAGCAACGCAATATAAGCGTGCTACGGACTTTGTCTATCACCTTTAACGCGGATACCGAATCTGGGTTTTTCAAGCGTGTAATCAGAGCGTCAATCTCGCGGGCAACGGTTTCCCCGGGATCAGGAACCTGCAAACCCAAAAGATCAAGCGCCTGTTTTCCATAATCTATAGACTGTCCAAATTCACCCAGTGAACCATATAGGATGACTTGCTCTACAAGAATTTGCGCCCTTTCCAAGTCTGTTTGCGCGTTCTCCATCGTGAGCATGAACAATTCGTACGCCGAGGTCTGCCGCCCCAATGCACATTCGTTCATCGCTAAGTTTTTGAATACCGAAAAACTCAGGTCATATTGGTCATTCCAGCACTGTTCCGGCAATAAATCATGAGCCGTTCGGTAAAAATAGTTGGCGTCATCCAATGCCAAAGCCGTAACTGCCTTATTTCCTGCGTAAAAATTAAACTTGGCATCTCTGTAGCGAATTGCAGGGTCTTGTTCGGCAATATCTCGCCCTTGATTAAGATGACGCGCTAATTCGAATAATCGATCCAAACGTTCCGGATCGGTATCGGGTGTTATTTTAGAAAGGTAATTTTCGGCGATTTTCGCGTGAATATTTTGATTCTTTTGTGCACCTAACGAACCACCCACGGCTTCTTGGACTCGATCATGCAGAAAAGAAAAACGCTGTCGATTTTGTCTAAGCAAACCTTGTTCTAACGCGGGCGCCAAACGTTCATAAAGAACTGTTTGATCTATGCCGGCAACCGAACTCAAATCTTTGCCGTCGAAGCTTGCACCCAGACAGGAGCCAATTGACAAAAGCTCCTGAGTGGCTTGCGGCAATACATTTATCTTATTTGCAAACAACGCGACAACGTTGTCCGGCATTGCACTTCCCTCAATCTCGTCAAGATTCCAGTGCCATCCCCCGTCCGGCGACTCGACCAATAAATTTGCACGTTCAAGCCACACTAACCATTCGCCAACAAATAGCGGATTCCCATCGGTTTGTTTCCAGACCAACTGCGATAACGACCGCACTTTATCCAACTCCGTTTCCAAAAGATGGGCAAGTATCTCGTTGCAATACTTAACATCTAATCCGTCTACGCGAAGCTGGTGCACCCAGTTTTGCTCGATTTCGGCGGTTTTCAACAACGTCGAAAGCGGATGATCTTCGTTCACCTCATTATGACGGTACGCACCGAGCAAATATAAATACGGGTATTCTTCCGGGTTAGCCAGCAACAATGAAATGATTTCAAACGTTGCGGTATCGCACCACTGTAAATCGTCAATAAACAACGTCATCGGCGTTTCCTTGCTCGCCAACGACGCGATAAATTGCCCGACAACGTTAGTGAAGCGATTCTGCGCCTCCCTTGGTGGAAGGCTGGCAACTTCCGGTTGAGGTCCGATAATCAATTCCAGCTCTGGAAGAATTTCTGTTATTACTCGTCCGTTCGCACCTAAAGCTCCTCTGATACGCTCTCGCCAGCGTTGCAATCTATCTTCTTCCTCGGTAAGCAGTGTGCGAATTAGTTTAGAAAATGCTTCTATAAGCGTCGCATACGGTAAATGCTTGCTAAATTGATCAAACTTACCTAACGTAAAATAGCCACGTTGGCTTACGATCGGCGCTTGTAACTCTTGTATCAGCCGGGTTTTCCCCATACCTGGCAGGCCGGATATAAAAGCAGCTTGAAAATAACCGTCACACACCTCATCAAACGCGAATAAAAGCTGTTCGCGCTCAGATTCCCGGCCCACCATAACCGTCGGAAATATGATATCGAAACTTCTACGCGTTTTTTCGAACGAAAAGGAAACAATATTTCCGGAAGCTTTATATTGCTTTTCGCATCGCTTTAGATCATCCACCAAACTCGCTGCGGACCGGTAGCGCTTTTCCGGTTGTTTGGCCATCAATCTGCCAATCAAACGGCTCAAGATTTCAGGGGTTTTCGAATTTAATTTGGAAACCGGTATGACTTCATCGGCAAGATGCGAATGAATTAATGCGAGCGGATCCTTGGAAAGGAAAGGTTGCTGTGAGCTCAACAATTGATAATAAATCGCGCCCAGCGAATAGAAATCTGCCGGGTAATCCACCCGTTGATGAATTCTTCCAGTCTGTTCCGGTGAAATATAAGCCATTGTATTTTGACGAAACATCTCGTCATAAATAAAATGACTAAGTTCGGTTTCGTCAAAGCTTCGCACAACATCCAACAAATACAATTCTGGCGAACCATCCTCGATTAATATGTTATTCGGCTTTAATCCGCGATGTACGATACCTTTACTGTGGACTGCATATAACAACTCTGCAAGCTGTATGGCAATTGGAAAAAATTCGTCAATAGAAATACGTGGGTGTATTCCCATCCACTGTAATAACGTCGGGTATTCGATATAACGATGGACTAAGAAAATATCCTCACTGTCTTCTATCAATTGGTCTGGAATGATTACATTCGGATTCTCAATTGCTTGAGCCTGATTCATCTGGTGGGCGAGATTGGACACGATATCGCGGGAGTGAAGTCCGATATTTATCCGCTTGATTGCAAGCTGCGTCTGGGGGTCCGAAGTCAAATATCCTCGGTAGGTTTCAGCCTGTAGGCTTGAACCCAGCTTTTCCGAAAAAATCACTTCGTGCGCAGTTACCATGAAATTTTCGTTTGTTTTTCGTAACTGTTCAGCATAACCCCAAATACGCTCCAGAGTGGTTCCATTTTATAATTGTGCCGCTAATGGATGGTTTAGATCCACAAATCCACACGTTCGCCCCAATCGGATAGCAAAACGGGGGTGTGTAGAAAAATCACAAATATCTGTTTCACGGGGTAAATATAACCCATGAAAGCAACATTCGCATTTATACACCCCGAAATGGCGGCCGACCCCAATACTCCGGTTCAATAGACCAAACCAACATAGGTTGCAATCTAAGCTGGATTATCGCTATCGAGAAACAACACCTCTAAGTCAAATTTCGAGTGAACCCGCTCCATCAACGCCTGAATACCAAATCTTTCGGTTGCATGGTGACCGCCTGCGAACATATGAATCCCAGCTTCACGGCTTTCATGCCAATCGTGTTCACTCATCTCACCAGTAATATAAGCGTCCAGCTCTTCCTGCCTGGCCAAAACCCACTCATTGTTTGCCCCTCCGGTAATAATGCCAACCGACCTAATGACCTGATCAGCGTCTGAACTAGCGAGCATCACCGAATGATTAAGTATCGAGCACAATTTTTCTTGTAGATCGAGCGCGCTAATCGGGGTTTCGAAATTTCCCTTAACGCCGGTGGGACTCCCCTTATAATCGCCAAATGGATAAAACTCGGAAATTCCGATTAGTTTGGCCAAATTCGCAGCATTACCCACCTCCAGGTGAGCATCCAACGGTAAATGATAGCCAAACAAATTAATATTATTTTGAATCAGCGGAAATATTCGCCGCTTGAAACTCCCGGTAATGGTCTTCGGGCCATGAAAATTCCAGAACAACCCATGGTGTACGACCAAGGCATCAGCTTTTACAGCGGACGCTGCAGCTATAGAATCCGCGGTGGCAGAGACCGCAAAAGCGACCTTGCTGATCTGTGCAGCACCCTCAACCTGTAGACCGTTTGGACCATAATCCTGAAATCCGCCGGGCGATAGAAGGTCATCGAAAAATTGTTCCAATTCTTGTCTCGTCATGTTTAATCGCCAACAGTACATAAACAAGGCGGTCGTGACAAGAAATTATGCAATATCACACTGTATTTAATGGCCTTTTATAGATGCCGGACGTCTTAACAAGTGCGTTGAAATAATTCAGCAACGGTAATCACCGAAAACTTGGATCGAGTACTGATTTCTGGCATTGATTAGGGTTACCAAATACTTGTCGTTAATACAAAGGTTCAATACATGGATGAGACACTCAGAGCAATCTATAATTTGTTTACTTGAACATTCAAATAGAGGCCCTTTAATAGCATGCAGCAAAAAATAGCAGCGCTTATAGACAGCTCAAGTACTGTCATTCTAGGAAAAGAAGAGCAGATCCGGCTGGCCGTCTGTTGCTTGTTGGCACGCGGCCATTTGCTAATCGAAGACATCCCCGGCGTCGGCAAGACGACGCTGGCGCATACCCTGGCGATGTTGCTAGGTCTTAAATTTCAGCGAATCCAATTTACCAGCGACCTACTCCCGGCAGACATACTTGGCGCAACGATATTTGACGCAAAAAACCACAGCTTTAAATTTCACGCAGGCCCAATATTCAACCAAATGGTTTTGGCCGACGAGATCAACCGATCAACGCCGAAAGCGCAAAGCGCGTTGTTGGAAGCGATGGAGGATCACCAGATCACCGTTGACGGTAAAACATATCCGTTGCCGGATCCATTCTTCGTCATTGCAACACAAAACCCAAATTTCCAGATCGGTACTTTTCCACTACCAGAATCACAGTTAGACCGGTTTTTGATGCGCATCGAGATCGGTTACCCTAATGACCAAGCTGAACGCGCCCTGCTAAATGGCAAAGATCGCCACCAGCTCATTGAAAACTTAACCGCGTGCCTGGCACCCCAAGACTTGATTAGTGCTCAGCAAGCAGTGTCTGACATTCATGCTTCTGAGGCACTACTCGATTATCTTCAAGCGATCCTGCTTTTTACACGAAGCGCGCCAGAATATCAGTTTGGTCTGTCTCCACGGGCCGGTC
The DNA here is from genome assembly GCA_964619885.1 of uncultured Methylococcaceae bacterium. Taxonomy (GTDB): domain Bacteria; phylum Pseudomonadota; class Gammaproteobacteria; order Methylococcales; family UBA1147; genus CAZUGA01. Next base: position 778 of record CAZUGA010000034.1, on the reverse strand, counting down.
TGGCGCTGCTTAACGCAGCGCGCGCCTGGGCTTATATGGACAATCGTGATGCGGTCCTTCCAGAAGATGTCCAACACGTTCTCAGTCCAGTTACCAATCACCGGCTGCAAATAGCAGAAACGGCGCAAAACTTCGATATCAAACCATTATCCGAGCAGGTCGCCATCCCATAAAGCACGTGCTATAGAAAATCACTCGACGTTCTTAAAATCGGTCGAACACTGTAGAAATTAAAGATGGATAATCGGTTTAGTAGGATAACCGTGCTTGAACCGCCAATGTGCGGGGGCGTTCGGTCGATTTTCGCAACGCACCCTGCAATACCGGAATATCGTTTCCGTCTAGGCTAGTTAGCTCGTTAGTCAGATTCCGCCCCAGAAACGCAATTTCCCAACGCCCGCTGTTATCAGCCAACGCGATACGAATATTCAGTTTGGTGAAGGCATTCTGCTTCAGCAATGGGTCCAAATCTTCGGCCAAAAAAAATTCATCGCTAAAATTTAGGTTCAGCTGGGTCGATAAATTCAATCCATTTAATATTGAACTGTCGAAGCCTAATCGTTGCAGCGGGAATATATACTCTGCATAAATACTGCCGTTCCATTCCGGTGCATAAGGTGTTTCGCGGCCGGATAGATCCTGAGTACAGGTACCACTTCCTCCACTAGCGATAAATGCTACGGTTTGAGCCGAGGTGCAAGATGCATTTTGGAAATCATTAAAAAATGAGCCACTTGCAAAACTCATCAAAGCGAGTGGACTTAGTAGCTTGAATAGC
>CAZUGA010000033.1:0-53068 GCA_964619885.1 uncultured Methylococcaceae bacterium | reverse complement strand
CATCAATCAGATCAACCATAATAAAATCTAGGTGGTTGCGCTGGACGCTTACATTCAATCCCTGTTCGGCACCGCCAAACTCAATGGCCTGGATCCTGCTGCGTGGCTTCAAGTAACTTTGGAAAAACTCCCCACCTGGCCCAATCGCAGGATTGATGAACTCCTACCATTGGCACCCGAATACATCAATCAGATCAACCATAATAAAATCTAGGTGGTTGCGCTGGACGCTTACGGTGGTTGCGCTGGACGCTTACGTAATATCAGTTTTCCCCTTCAAATCAGAGGGTCAACATCCCCAGTTGGTTAACGTGGCTAATACAGATTCACTTGCGTTGCGGCCTGTAGCTTTGCCTGCGTGGAACTCACAATAGTTGATTACTCAACTACTGCTCCACAGTGCTACCGGGGTGAATGAGCAATTCCCCGGACGGGACTTTAACCCGCTAGATTGATCGCCGATGACGGCGTGCGATTTGACCCTTATACTTATATTAACATTTGGCTTTTGGCTTCTACCCCTTTTGGCTTCTATTTTCGCGTGACCCTAATACTACGGACCTTTCGGACCTTTTGCTCGGCCGCATACTCCAAGATATTCAGCAAAACGCCACGTCGCCAATGCCATATTCAAGGATTTCCAGCGTTTCTCCATCGATCTTCAACCCTCTTTGGTGCTCAACGTCGATATCGACTCTGAACAACAATCCGAATATCATCGAATCAGCATCTTGTTCAGTAAGAACATATACTGTCATGAGTCGGATTCCCCCTGGATCGGTGTCTTTAATTCTTATTTTTTCAATTGCCAAGGGATACCAAATTGCAGACGAATTCACGAACTTCGCGATTTCGTTTTTGTAGGAGGCCTGCAGCTCCTCTTCTGATGCATATAGTGAGTCAGAAAGTTCAAGGGTTACAGACTTCGGTTCTTCATCTATTCTAAAAGACATCGTCAAATCCGATTTGAAATTAACTTCTGAACTATCCATTTTTTTTACTCCAAGAATAAGGGGATTGATTCACTCGCAGGGACATTTTTCGTTTAGCTCGTCCGCCAAAGCCTTCGCCTCGTCAGATTCATATTCGACATCGTGCGTCTTTTCAAAGTCACTTACCGAACCTGCGTGGGGGAACGTAGCCTCGTGCGCCGCAGTTGTTACAAGCTCCATTACGGCAGTATTTGTACTGGGGTTATAGGTAGCGTGGTGCCATGTTACGTCACCATGCTCATCTTTATGCGACTTCTGCGTTGGTTTGCCCATGCAACCGTGGAATTTGGCAATTCTGTTTGCCTCCGCAAAATCTCTGCCTCGGCTGCCTTGCATCTTAATCGTCACCTTCTTGATAATCTTACTCGCGGGAAACCTGACGTGGGCAAACGCCAAACCCAGTGGATCGATCAAGACAATCGGATTGGGTGCATACTGGAACAAATTGATTCCGCCATGTAACCCCATTGGATCCTGGCTCAAAAATCTACCTGGACCCGGATCGTAGTACCTGAATCTGTTGTAGTGCAGACCTGTTTCAGAATCAAAATACTGTCCCTGAAATCTTAGACTTTGTTTGATTTCATCCTCTTCCTCGAGAAGCAAGTTCCCCCATGTCTGATACGTTGCTCGCCAAGTCATCTCGCCGCTGTCGTTGGTCGCTTCGAGCGGCGTGCCCAAGTGGTCAGTATGGAGATGATGGAGATTGCCGTCGTGAATTTGGGCGAGCGGTACAAAAGACTCAGGGTGATACAGGTGGGTGGTTTCACTGCCAGCGCATTGCTCCAGCGACAGATGGTCGCCGTCCCAGGCGAAGTAGATGACGCCGGACGCGTCAATTTTGGCAATACGCCGGCCCAAGGCATCATAGGCGTAGTCGAATGATCGAGTGCTTGCGATCTCATCCGGGCCATGCGCCACGTCCACATGAACGAGCTGATTAGCGACGTCCCAGGTAAAATTAGTGCGGACCTGGGTCTGGCTACCGCGTTTGCCTTGCAACCGTTCGATCAGGTTGCCGTACTCGTCGTAAGAGTATCGGGCGTCTTGCCAAATCCGTAGGCGGTTGCCGCGCACAAAGCTGCCAGGGCTGCCTGGGGATTCGGTGGGCAAAGGGTTGCTTGCAGCGTCCCAAATGAATTGCTCGTTGGCGGCCATTGCGTAGCCGCTTGTATTGCCGGGATTGTCTGAGTGCACCCCGATAGGTCCCCAGTCTTTGAACAGACCAATTTGCGACCCGGCCACGCGACCGACTGCGTCATAGCTGTGCTTTGTCAGACCTCGGTGGCGATCAAGCTGCTGTATAACCTGGCCGCTGGTGTCGTACTGGTAGTGTCGTTCGATTAGTCCTTTGAGGCGCCCCGTGATGTCGGTCAAGCTCCCCGCAGTGTCGAGCATTTGAAATGGGGAGCTGTTGATGCCCGCCGATTGCCCTGCGGGGGTAGTGTCTGCTGTCGAAGCGTGCAGGACCTGTTGGGCACTGAGACGACCAGCGCGATCATAGGTAAACTCGCTTCGCAATTGGCCCTGGCTTCGTCGCACCTCTCGGTACAGCGCATCACGCTCAAAGTCGCTGACCAACTGCCCATCAATGTTGATCTGGTGCAGGTGGCCCGAGCCATATAACAGGTGATTCAGCGCACGTCCACCCGGCAACACGGTTTTCGAGCGGTTACCCAGTGCGTCGTATTGGTGCTTGAACTCGAACACCTGGCCGCCGATGGTCTTGTCCAAAGCCTGTACCTCGGCTAACAACTGCCCCATTGGGTCATAGACGAACTTTACCTTCGACCACGCGTTGTCGGCTTGCGTCAGCCGGCCCAGCGCGTCGTAGGCGAAACGGCTGCTGGCCGCATATTCCGACGATTCACCGACGTGGTGCTTGGCGGTCATTTGGCCCAGCGCATCGCGCTCAAATCGTGTCACTTTGCCGGGACCAATCTCTGAGCCGCCGCGCTCGATTAGATGGGTCAGTTCACCGGCTGCATTGTAGGTGTAGCGCTGATGGCGTCCGTCGAAGCCCACTTCATCGGTTAGCCGGTCCAGCGGGTCATAGTTGAAGCGGGTAACTTCTCCGTTTTCGTTGGTCAGCGCAAACATGCGGCCGGCAGAGTCATACTCATAGCGCTGTGTATGGTCGAGCGCATCCACAAGGAGCAGTGGCTCACCGGCGCCATTGCGTTTCCAGATAGTATTCTGCCCCAGCGGGTCCACGTACCGAGTGAGATTGCCTTCGCCATCCCATGTGTAATGGTGCTGTGCGCCGTCCGGCTGCGTCACTCGCTGCAGCTGCCCCTTGGCGTTGGACTCGTAGACGGTTTTCTGGCCCAAAGCATCGGTGCTGCTGTGCAAGTGCCCCAGGGCGTCGTAGGCGTAACGAGTCGTCTGGCCGGAACAGTCGGTGTATGAAACCAAGTTGCCAGCTTCGTCCCACCGCTGTGTCTTGCGCTTGCCTAACGCGTCGATGATGACAGTGACCTGACCCAGGGCGTCCACCTCATACCGCGTGGTGTGGCCCAGTGGGTCAGTGCTGGCGATGAGGTTGCCGCGATCGTCGTATTGCCACAGCCAGACACCGCCCATGGCGTCGGTCAGGTTGATCGGCAGATCGAGCGCGTTGTATTCCAACTTGGTGGCGTTGCCCGCAGCGTCCACCATCTCCGTTAGGTTACCCCGCTCGTTGGAGATGGTGCTGCTGGTGCGGCCCAGCGCATCGATGCTGGACTCCGCTCGGCCTTCATCGTCAAAATCGTTGCGGGTAACATTGCCTTCGGCGTCGTGCACGGCGACGATGTCTTCGCGCGCGTTATGAACATAGACGGTTTCTCGCCCCAGTATGTCTTTCACACGAGTGGTCAGGCGGTTGTATTCAAATCGCTCGCCCGTGCCGTCGTCCAGCGCCAATGACTCTGTGACGCGGCCTGTTGGCGTCAGCTGGTCATAGCGGTTACTGAATCGGTGACCGGTCGCGAGTGTGTAGCCCACCAGCAGGTGTTGATCCCAATCATACTTCCGGGTGTGGCCGTTGGCGTCGGTGTAGCTCTGCAAATCCGGCTGGCTCGGGTCGGTGGTGTCAAATTCGTAGGTGGCCATAACGACTCGCGTGTCACCCGAATCGACGACTACCTGGCTGAGTTGCTTGCGCGCTGTCCACACCAGATGCAGCGTTCGCCCTGCGCTGTCAATCAGGTGCTGCGGCCGGGGCGGCGTGGCTTGCGCATCGAAGCCATCGCCAAAATCGTGATCGTCGAATTGCAGTACCACCCGCCTGAAATTGCGGTCTTGCACTACCTCGAGGGGCAGCCTTGATTGGTCGGGGTGGCGTCGGCGGAAGTGATGAGTCAGGCCTTGGTTGTGCCGTAGTGCCCAATGGTGGGCATCGGGTCGTGTCAAGGTGAACTGTTCGTAAACTTGGAAATGTTCCTGTCCCACCGCAACGGCAGGCAACAAAACCTCGCGACCCTGTTCGTCCCAGTAGCATAAAACGTCATCTTCCAACCAAAGTTCGGTCGCAAGCGGGTGGGTCCAACCTTGGCCAAACCAGCCATCGCTGCGCGCATCGCCACTGCGGTATTGACGGCGCCATTCCAACTCAATCGGGCCGGGCAATTCAAAGTCCAGCTCGTCGAGTGACTTTTCTCCGGTGGCGATAATGACGGGATGGCTAGACTTGGTCCTGCGCGCGGTGGCCGTGCAAACAGGAGGATCTGCGGCCGCTTTATCGCATGGCTCTTGTGCAAGCCGCACCGTTCCGACCGGAGGCGTGCTTTCGGTCGTCATCTCTTGGCAGCACAAGCGGTGCAGACAGGGACATCAGGCGGGGCCATGCTATCAGTATAGGGCCAGGGTGGTGTGTTACCAGGCATAGAAGACGCATGGTTATTCGTCGTCAAGTCTAAGTGCCTGACGACGTTTTCACCTTCAAACTTAACGTCCATTGACCACGCATTGAAGTAAACTTTACCACGGTTAACGCTGGTAATAACTCCCTTCTTTGCTGCACAGCCAGCCTCGTCCCCATAACTCTTTTTGAAGTAGGACTTATTCTTTAGCATCACTTCCTTGCCTGTAATTTTCACGGTTTTTGACCCCTTCGTTGTATCGCTTGCCTTACCTGTGTTCGGATACGGAACAGGAACACCGGGAGGTGTTGCTGGATTTTCAGGTGGTGTGAAACACACATCAGGGGTTGCACATATTGTCTTACCACTTCCTGACTTGCAGGAGATTTCCATCATGTTCGCATAGACGTCATTTGCCATTAGTCATTCCTCCATTGAAGCACAATCGCCGCACGCTGCCCTGGGTCAGAAGCCATGTGAGCAAGAATATTTGGCCCACCGCTGTAGCCACTACGACTAGCTGAATTTACTATTACAATCATTGCAACGCCTGCCGCTGCTCCAGTCTCACCTATGCACTCCGCTGGATGCCAAATATCAAATTTTTCCTTACGCTGACGAAGGATCCGGCTGAGCGCTAAAGTGGCCTCCTTGAAATAATACTGTTCGCCAGATACGTCGGTAATTCGAAAGTCAAGGTCGTGCATCTCACAACCAGCGTCTATAAGAGCAGTCCTGATAGCGTTAGTTAAACCATTAGCTCTTATGGGTTCTTCCGAATCGATATGGGCATTTTCCGTATCAATGCCGATACCCACGCATCGTAACTGAGCAGTTCCCTTGGGTCTTGCAACCAAGAGAGCAGCAGCACCTTCACCAGGAATGAAGCCGTTCGAATTGCCATTACCTAGTAAACGATAGTTATTCTCGTAAACTGATAAGGTGGACCAAGTCAACAAGCTATCCGTTGCGGCGATGAGTACCAAAGGTATACCATCTACATAAATCAACTGCCGGGCATTTTGCAGCGCCATTGCCACGCTAACTCGTCCACAGGGAATTACGCCTGATTTTGATGCAAATTCAATTTTAAGTTCCCGCTGAACTTCAACTAACAACTGGTCGTCCAGGGATTCCAACCTTCCCGGTTGCTCAAGCTCAGCCACACATAACAGGAGAGGGATGCTTTCCCACTGGTCTTTCGGCACCTCTGCGAGGCACTCTCGGATAACCATAGCTGCCATTTTCACGAGTCTAATCATACCCCGGCAAGGTTGGTCGAGTGGCACGCTGTGTCCCATTATCCATTCCCCTTCGGAACCCACATAGTGAGTTTCCTGAGCATTGCTGATGCCTGTGCGAATAGCCGCACAAGCAGTCGCTGAAGTCAGTCCTACTGATGTTACTAAACCTGTATTTTGAATGGCTATCGGTTGCATATTCTCTTATGTTTAGATTATCTACACTTAATCAGACAACTTGATGGGGGAACGTGTCAGACGACTTCGGAAAAACATCCTCCATACTTTGCCGCCATCGTTCCTTGCCAGTGTTACCCACCAACACTTGGGTCACTTCGAATATATCCTTCCTGAGAGGCCGATTAACCCGCCAAGTGACCATGAAGCGCTGTAAGTCGGGTTCAATAACCAAGGTATCGATGACCGCTGAGGTTTCTTCTTTTCCGCCTTTTTTTAAAAAAAAGACCACAGGCATCTTTATATCTGGTATCCGAAAGTGACACTTGCCACCCGGCGTCAGATTAGTCAGATAAACATACTCACCGCCCTTGAGATAAGATATCTGTTGGTCAGGAGGAGCAGCTTGGTAATAGGCTTCGTCGAAATCCGGAGGCAGAAAGGGCGAGATGTTGTCGATCCAGTCCTGATCATAAGTACCCGCATATTGAATACGCGACGACCAGCTACGTCCTATTGGTCCAAAGGACATGGGCCGGTATTTACCACGGGGCATATCAATCGAATTATTGATTTCCTCAGTGTTGGGAACTGGCGTACCATCCACCAAACCGCTGTCTAGGTGCTCATGATACCCTTTCCCAACAGGATTTAACCGATAGGCACTGTGTTTACTCTCGTCAGGGTGGAAATCGTCTATCCCGCCAAAAGCCCGGTCATACGTGATTGGCATTTTTAGAAACGCTTTTGGGGGGCTGCGGCCGATCGAAAGAGTTGGCGACTCCCAGTGCCCGTCACCGATCACATTAAAGGTTTTCTCCAATGCCTCTATATTCAATCCAACGGTCACTTTAGTGGTAGGTTGCTCATTTGGAGCATAGGCACTGCCATTCAAAAGTACATCACAACGCGCCTTGTGCAAGGCATAGTCCATTTCATATAGAGGCGCCGAAAACCCAGGCTCTCCGGTAAATACGTCTGCTTCCATTAAGGGAACTTGATCGTCCAGCAGTTGAGGTTGACGCCCGTCCAGCGGAAGACTAAATGTGCCCTTCACCGCAACCAATAGGTGCTCCCGTCCCTCTGGATCCATGCACACGGTGTAGCCTGCAGCCATGCTAGTGGAATTTAAAAGGTTCATCGTTTATGGTTGGTCCTGCAATGCAGTGATTATCAGTTGGTCTAGATTGTTGATACTTCTTCAACCTTCGATTGCGGTATCTCAGCATAGAAGCAATCTCTCGATCACTGTTCTGTTTTTCTTCCTTAAGTACGTTAACGGTTAACGATTGCTTTCCGGTCAAACTGAAACTAAGCACCATGTTTTATCAGCGACTATATATTTCTTCTACATTCGGGCCTTGCCACATTTCATTTTCCGAATAACTCTTCAGGCGTATAGATTACAAAAATATTAAGTCTTACTTTTTCATCCGTTCTAGCAAAGTTGGTGTCAATTAATCTGCACCGACCCGCCCTTTATCCGATTAACTCCCGACGAACGATTGGATAAATAAGTCCCGCGAATAAGAATTTTTCCAGCTCTCGTCAACGTAATACTCGCCTTCCCACACTTCAAAATAATCTCTTTATCTGCGGTAAACGCCATGCGTTCACCATCTATAACCAGGTGTTTTGCCTGAACATCCGAAAGATCTAGTTCAAACCCTTCGTTATGCACCGCTTTATCGGCAGCATCAGCCTCCAGCAATTCTTTTTCTGGTTCTTGGTCAAGAATGTTCTTAATCAAACCAATAACTACGGGATTTTCGGGATTACCTCCAGAAAAAAGCAAGGCTACTTGCCTCCCAATACTATCCTTACCGATAGATATCGTCGTCAACGCCTTAAGCGATCTCGTATTTGGGTTCCCCGGAAAATCAACCCAAGGGATTCCCAATGAATCAACATCAACCACGCTACCAATTGTTACTTCCCCAGCGGGTGTGTCGTGATTTTTAGTTGTAACTGCCGCTGTGGAGACACTTTGCACCTTGGATGACCTTCGATTCATTATTCAGTTTTCCAGTATTTTTGATCCTTTAATTATCACATCCCCCGTTCCTTTCATCGTAATCTTTTTCCCGTTAATCGTAATATCCCCATTCTTCTTCATATTAATCGTTGCCTTCCCAACTTTAATCGTCAATTCATCCGCCATAGTGATCACGCCTTTCTTTTTTCCATTCACCGAATAGTCGTCGCCCGCGGAAAAGCTCATTTTTTTCCCCGATGAGACAGACACGTCCTTCCCGGCACTCTCGGAAATGCTATCGCCAGCGTCCACCGACTTATTTTTACCCACATTCTCGCTGCTGTTCAACCCCACGTTGACCGATTTAGCCGCGCCGATTTCTTCCGCTTTGGCCGCGCCGATCGCTTCATTCATCGCGGCACCAACAGTCACGGCATAGGCACCACCAATGGTCAGCTCTTTAGCCACTCCGATGGTTTCGGCTTTGTTAATTGCAACGGTTTCCGTTTTATTGCTCCCGATCGTCACCGACTGATTTGATCCAATCGTTTCGGTATGGTTTGTCCCGACACTGACTGTTTTATTGACACCCACTGAACCGGTCTGGTTATTTCCTATGGTATAGGTTTGATCTACGCCGACTGAAACAGTCTCATTGTTCGTGACGTCGCGACTGCGATCATGCAGCACATGCTCTCGCAAATCGTTTTCAATGGTGGAATCCATATCGAACTGGCCATGCACCTTAATCAATTCGTTGCCTTTGGTATCGTCCATGGAATATTCGTTGTACCCGCCGCCTCCAGGAGTGCTGTTCGATTTCATACCCGCAACCATCCCGCTACTTGGTAATTCGAAGGGCGGCATTTGATCGGCGTTGTATACCCTACCGGTAATCAAGGGCCTGTCAGGATCCCCTTCAAGAAAATTCACGATGACCTCTTGTCCGATTCGGGGGATTTGAACACCTCCCCAGGCTTTACCTGCGGTGGGATGGGACACCCTAACCCAGCACGAACTGTTTTCATCGGCTTTTCCTTCGCGGTCCCAATGAAATTGTAACTTCACACGTCCATACTTATCGGTATAAATCTCTTCACCAGCCGGACCCACGACTACTGCCGTCTGCGGTCCCTGAACGATAGGCTTCGGTGTCAATCTTTGCGGTTTAAATGGCTGTTGACTTTCAATAACCTGGAATGAGCACCGACAGTCATCGCCATTGTCGCTACCACCAGAACTGAAAAAAGCATCCGATTGCAATTGAAAGCTAGTCGACGCAACCAAGTATTCTTTGTTTTGATCTGGACGGGGATAGTTACTGAGTTTAAACAATGTTCCTGTACTCAGCCCTCGTGCATTGCCACCACCTTCACTACACAACGAATGCGTGTGCAGCTCTTCCATCCGATTGTAAACCCACTTATCACCGTCTGCCAATTCAGTGTATTCGCCGGGATAGTCGTAGTGTTCATAATTGGCATTGGAATAGCTTTTGGGATTGTTAGACTTGCTGATCAGACTCGCTTTGGGTTTTTCGAAATCATAATCATTAAGAACATAAGCACCGGACTGAACGGTTTGCGATAAAGTCCATTCATAGATATGATCGCGCTCACGCCGTTCGGTATTATCCTCCAACGGATAATATGGAATCTCTTCGTAATCGCTGACGTGTTCATAGGCGCTGATCGAGTCGGCCAATACCAGCGTGTGCTTGTTTTCTTCGTGTTTAAAATAGTACGCGATCCCATACTGCTCCAATAACCGGCTGACAAAATTGAAGTCGGTTTCGCGGTATTGCACACAGAAAATCAGGTCTGGATAAGATTCGGTCAGCTTGTCATCGACGTCGGTAAATCCTTTGTCGTTAAAGACTTGCTTGCAGATCTTAGGAACCGACATATTTTGGAAGATACGGCAGTTGGAGGTGCGGGTCAAAAACCACAGCCAAGGCCGCACAACGGCTCTATAGCAGTAATATTCATCCAATGTTCCATGTTGGCTGAAACGGCTGACATATCCGTTGAAATACCGTTTGCTTTCGTTGGCTAGCAATACTTCAACGCAGATGTTCTGTCCAAGAATATCGTCCAGTGCGACGCTACCCCGCGTACTGAGAAATTCGACCTCGTATTCGAACAAGCGACTAATCTGCTCGGTTCCGTTCATTCGATGGAACAAAAGAACGTCTGCTCCAAGCGGCGTAGTTACCTTGATCAAGCGGTTGGTTTGAATTGCTACCATCAATCCATCTTCCAGTAGGGTATAAACTTGAATTTCATGCTACCAAAGAATGTTTTTAATGAAAACGTAAATAATTACATTGGTTTCTTTACTGTTTTCTAGCCGACACAACCATGCCGTCTACATTTTTTCCCGCTTCGCTGCGCAATATCGCGGTTTGAATTGATATCTGGACGTATCCGGCTTCGACCAATAGATTCGAAACATAACCTTCCTGGTGGCAATAACGTCCGTGCGGATTAAGCTGAATGGCATTCTCCTCGGCATTTTTCTCAACCGTAAATGCAATCAAACCCTCCGCTTTCAATGCCAGAAACGAAGCTTCGATAACCGGTTTAAGGTCGCCAAAATAGACCAAAGTATCCGCCGAAATCAACAAGTCGTAAGTTTCGCTATGATCAATTAAATATTGGGTTAACTCGGCTTGTATGAGTTCGTCGTAAATTTTGCGCCCGCGCGCCTTGTCCAGCATTGCCGGTGATAGATCGATGCCGATCAATTGATCGCTAAACGGTTTTAGTAGCGGACCGCATAAGCCTGTCCCACAACCCGCATCGAGCGCTAGTTTGGCACGCCCATTTTCACCAAGATACTTTTTGACCGCATCAACAACCAAAAACGGCGCTTTATAATCCAATCGTTTAAGTACAAAATCAAAGCTTCCTGCGAAACTATCGAAGGTTTGTTTGACATATTCATCAGATGCTCGATCGGGTATTTTTTGACCGGTATAAGACGCCAAGGTGTGTAGTGCCACTGGATTCTCGGGGTCAAATTTCAACCATTGATTGACCAGCTGCACGGCCTCATCGTCTTTATGCATCAAATATAACGTATGACTAAGGTATTTGTAGGCTTCGGCGTTATAAGGCCTCAATGCGATTGCTTTGCGATACATCGATATTGCCGCCGGCAACAATTGTTGTTGCCGGTAAACATTCCCCAGATTTTGATAGACATCAGAATTATCGGGATCCAACTCTATCACCTGGTTAAACAGCGCAATAGATTCTTGGTACTGACCTTGGTCTTTTAACACGATACCCAAATTATTTAGCGCGTCTGCATGTTTGCAATCCAACGCCAGAACTTTTCTATAGGCTTGGATTGCATTGTCCAAGTGCCCCAACTGTTTATATATATTGCCTAGATTATTATGTGCGTCGGTATATTCCGGATTTACCGCTAATGCCTTGGTCACCAGCTTTATTCCGGCCTCGCTATGGCCGGTTTGATGCATTAATATGCCCAGAAAATGCAACGCATCGGGATGGTCCGGTATAGCTTCCAGAACCGAGCGATAAAGTATCTCCGCATCTTTGACTTCACCATCTTGGTGCAGTCGAATTGCCAGCGGTATCGCTTGATCTATCGATAGGTGCTGACTCTTGCTTTGCTTTTTGGCCATCCGGCGTTGCTTTCTATTCATTGTCGGGCACATCAGATTCGTCTGCGCAAATTCAATCAATCGAACCGATAGGCGAATTCTTCATCTTCCACACTAATATGAATTTTTGCGACACTCTCGGCTTCGATCATTCGGTTTAGCATTTCATGGCTGATCCGCGGCAATACCGTATTGGTCAAAATTGTATCGATCATTCGCCCTCCACTATCCAGTTCTGTACAGCGGCTAGCAATAAGACCAATGACCTCGTCATCATAGGTAAACGGTACTTTGTGATTCTCCAGAATTCTTTTTTCGATCCGACCCAACTGCAGTTTGGCAATCGCAGAGATCATCTCGTCGCTGAGTGGAAAATATGGAATGGTGACCAAACGGCCCAACAAAGCGGGTGGAAATATTTCTAACAGCGGCGTTCGCAGAGCCTTGGCCAATCCATCCGCCGAAGGCATCAACTCCGGATCCTTACACATGTTCATGATCAAGTCGGTACCTGCGTTCGTTGTCAGCAGAATCAACGTATTCTTAAAGTCGATCAACCGACCTTCACCATCTTCCATTTGCCCCTTATCGAATACTTGAAAGAAAATTTCATGTACGTCTGGATGGGATTTCTCAACCTCATCCAACAAAACGACGCTATAGGGTTTACGCCGCACCGCCTCGGTCAAAATCCCACCTTCTCCATAACCAACGTAACCCGGCGGGGCGCCCTTCAATGTGGAAACGGTATGCGCTTCCTGGAATTCGCTCATATTGATCGTCACAACATTGTGTTCACCCCCATAGAGCGACTCGGCAAGCGCCAGTGCGGTTTCGGTTTTCCCCACACCAGACGGGCCGGCCAGCATAAACACACCGATAGGTTTATTTGGGTTATCCAAACTGGCTCTTGAGGTTTGAATGCGCTTTGCGATCATTTCCAACGCATGGTTTTGTCCGATGATCCTTTGGCTAAGACTGCTGGCAAGATTGATAACCGTTTCGATTTCATTCTTAATCATTCGTCCGACCGGAATGCCCGTCCAATCCGCAACGACGCTGGCGACGGCCTGTTCGTCTACACTCGGGAGAATCAATGGCGATTCACCTTGTTGAGTTGAAAGTTGATCTTGCAATTGCTTAAGTTGCTCCAACAACTGATTTCTTTCGTCGGCTGATAACGTATTTTCAGCCACTTCAGTTTGTTCATCGACGGCTGATTCCAATTCGCTGTCGGTACCTTCCACCTTTCCTGTCTTTCCGCGCAAATTGCCACGAAGTTCAAGAATTTGATCGACCAACTGTTTTTCTGAATCCCAACGATCCTCCAGCGCGGTTAAGCGCTCACCTTCTTTCTCTAACTGAGACATCACACGGGATTTTCTGTCAACGGTGGCAACGCCCATGCTTGCTTCGCGATCGATGATGGCCAATTCGGTATTTAGCGCATCAATCCGTTTGCGGCTATCATCCACTTCGGCGGGCACCGCGTGCTGACTGATCGCGACGCGAGCACAAGCGGTATCCAATAAACTGACCGATTTATCCGGCAACTGCCGTGCGGGTATATATCGATGGGATAATCTGACTGATGCTTCCAACGCTTCATCCAATAACTGGACGGTATGGTGTTGTTCCATCACAGATGCCAATCCGCGCATCATCAATATCGCTTTCTCTTCACTGGGTTCATCGACCTGCACCACTTGAAAACGCCGGGTCAATGCCGGATCCTTCTCTATGTGTTTTTTGTATTCCGCCCAGGTAGTCGCGGCCACGGTTCGTAATTCGCCCCGGGCTAATGCCGGTTTCAGCAGATTCGCCGCATCCCCGGCGCCCGCAGCACCGCCGGCGCCGATTAGGGTATGCGCTTCATCGATAAACAAAATGATCGGTTTTTCGGATGCCTGAACTTCATCGATGACCTGGCGCAACCGATTTTCGAATTCGCCCTTCATACTGGCGCCGGCTTGCAACAGCCCAACGTCCAAGGTTCTCAGACTCACATCCTGTAGCGATGGTGGCACATCACCACGTACGATGCGTTGCGCAAATCCCTCAACAACGGCAGTTTTTCCCACGCCCGCTTCGCCGGTCAGTATCGGGTTATTTTGGCGTCTGCGCATTAGTATGTCGACGATCTGGCGGATCTCATCATCGCGGCCGGTAATTGGATCCAACTCGTCTTTACGTGCCTGTTCGGTTAAATCGATAGAGAACTGTTTTAAGGCCTCCTGCTTACCCATCTGCGCTGGGGCTATAGCGCCACTAGCTTCCCCCGGAGCCGCTCCGCCACCAACCTGGAATCCATCCGTAGCATACAAGGTCGCTTCTGCCGATCCTTCAAATACTTCTTCGAATCGGTCGGTCAAAGTATCCAGTGATATCTTTTCAAATTCCTTCGAAATCGCGACCAATTCACGGTTCAAGCCGCGGGTTTTCACGATACCGACCATAAGATAACCGGTTCTAAGCTGTGATTCGCCGAACATCAATGTACCGTAAACCCAACCGCGCTCGACAGCTTCTTCCACATGCGACGATAAATCAGATATGGAGGTCGATCCTCTGGGCAGTCGGTCTAAAGCCTGGGTAAAATCACTGGCGAGGCGGGATACATCCATATTGAACTGGCGGATAATACATTGCAGATCTGAATTTTGCAGTTGCAGAATTTGATGCAGCCAGTGGACTAATTCCACATAGGGATTGCCGCGCATTTTACAAAATACCGTTGCGCTTTCTATCGCTTTGTAACCTACACTATTAAGCTTGCCAAATAAGGCAGCTCGACTGATTTCGGTCATCGTTACGCTCCAATTTCGATAGTAATCGGGAAAGGATTCAGCTTTAATTCATCGGCGTCTTCATCGCTAACCCTGTCTCCCAACCAACAAGTCCACCCAAGCATTGCATTACCGTCCAAACACAACGGAGGAACTTCTTGCTTTTGCAAAACGAGGTTTAGATCCCAAACCAGTTCATCCCCGGCATAATTTCGGACCAATGACACTAGATTTTCCAAGTAGACACCACCCGGCAGAAAAGCTTGGTAATTCACTAGTGTTAGTGGCCCGATAACAATCCGGAATTTGTATTGGCCACTCCAAACCCGCTCTCCCAAGATTACACAATCACCCAAGAGTCCAGTCGCCTCACTTTGCCCCAAATGCCACAAACTATCTTTAGGTAAACTCATCCATTCGCCAATATACTCTCGAATTTCGGCTTGAATGCCAAAATAGTGCCGTACTATAGTTTCCAACCCATCTGGATGACGTGTGTGACCTGACAACAGACCGGCAAAATAGAGTTTGTGCGTATCGGTCACGCTATCTAGCCCATACATGGATTCCATGCCGAAACCGAATGTTGAACCGACGTACGCGGCAAAACGATCCGCTTTGGGTCGATCACTACTAGCGGTCGGTTGTGTGTCGGCCCACGCACGATAAAAAAGACACAGCATCCGATGGTGAAAAATATCGGCAAAACGCGCAAATGTCGGATCCTTATGGTGGCGTATTCTATCCCGCGCGTATTCGGTCAAATGAAGCGGCAGTGGACCATTGGGTCCGAACAAACCTAGAAAACGGGAAGCAATGCGAGGCGCTCTTTTGCCGGCAGCAGGTTGGTATGAAGCCAGTGTCGATGTTTCGAAAGCCATCGAGGGTTCTTGTCCCAAACGAACTGGATCCTCGCTAATCAACTGCGAGGTTCCCAAGCGCGGCCGGTCAGCATGCTCGCATTCAATACGCCGTAATGCGTTAAAAAATGAAACCGCGTAAAAATTGTCGCGCAGTTCTTTTTCTACAGTAAGTGGCGTTTGCCGATCCTGATCGGCCATCGCATAACCTCGCCCCGGTCAACCGTAGAAATAACCGTTTCTGTGAATGAATTGATCGACGCGTAGCGGGCAAAAAAACGCTCCATAACCGCACCGAATAGGAATACCCCGCTTCCTTCGAACGCCGATTCGTCGCAATCGACTGTGATCGACAAACCGCGCCCGAAACTTATTGGCCCGGGAATATTCATACGTCTGACAACCCGCGATGAACTCACTGACAACAAACCATCGATTTGTTTTCGGATTGAATCGTCACTGTTCTCGCCGTACAAATTCAGTAATTCCCGTAAAGCCGCCGCGCCTTGTTGTCGATCTTTGTCGATAATTGACAGATAGTTCAACGAAAGATGACTGATCAATTTCCAGGCCGTATCCCCTATCGCAATCGAACCACGGGGTTTGGTCGGACCCGCAACACATTTTATAGAATCGATAGGTGCGCCGGATTGGATAGAAAAATCCATTTTTCCGCTGCCAACCGGCATGTGTAACGGCAAATCGCGATTGGTACACAGTGTTTTCAATGCCAGTTGTTTTAACGTACTGTTGTATGGTGCTTCGTTACGATCGACCAACGAGACAAAGACTTCATTGCCAATATAACTCGATCGGGGCCGCAAGCGTTTTTGTTTGCTCGACAAAACCCGCTGTTCACGGTGCAACGCGTAATACGCATGGGACGCGCTTTTTCCAACAAAATCCTTTGCCCCATAGAAGGGCAGAAATTCTTGCTGCTCGTCAGCCGCTGTGCCGAAACCCATAACATCGGTGACCGAATAAATCTCATAATCCATCGGTCGAGCCCGGTCCGGCACGATATGAAACTCAGCTGCGCGGTCGTTCAGATGAATCCTTTCGGCACGCTTGGGGAAAAGGTTGATGACTGGTGTGCAATAGAGTAAAAACCGGCTGGCATCAATAGAATCCCTAAGATTCTTGTTAACGCAATCCAATAAAAAGACGATGTCTATCTGGCTATCGTCGCAACGATTCAACGCCGCATTCAATCCGTTCAACTCGACAAACAAAAAGCGCTCTGGAAACGCCGAATACTCCTTCAACAAACGGTAGCCTTGGAATGAACGGTCGGTATACGGCAACAATGCTTGTTCGTCGTCAAATCCGTATTGTCTAACACATCTTTTATCCAGATAATGGCTCCACAGGGGCGGATCACCCAGAGGAAGGACCGAGATACCAACGGTATTCGCGATCAATTGTTCATACAATTGCACCGCCAGTTCTCCCGTTCCTCTAAGGTATAACACCAACCGATCCAAACCCAATTGGTTGAATTTCAACCCAGCGCATGAACGCAACCGTATTCTGATACCCGCCTTGAATTCAGTGTTGGAAACTACACCCAACTGAGATACAGCACCCTTACCCGCTAAATATTCGGCCTCGATCAATTCAACCGGCCACAATGTTGTATCGTGGGCCGTACGGTACTCTGCCGCGGTTTGCTCCCCATGGCCGATCTGGCTTCGTAACGCGGTATCACGCGGCACTTCGAAGCCCTCTTTCAGCGAACCTTCTGTGAGATCTGGTTGCAATTGCACGACCGCCATGGATGGGGTCGGGGCCAAATAGTGGGGATACACCATCTCCAACAAATGCTGGGTAAACCGCGGAAACTCATCATCTACCTTGAGTTGTACCCGTGCCGCCAAAAATGCAAAGCCCTCGAGTAATCGCTCTACATAGGGGTCTGCACACTCGAGTTCCGACAGGCCCAATCGGCTCGCGATTTTGGGGAACTCTTTGGCGAATTCACCGCCCATTTCCCGGACATGATGCAGTTCGCGGTTATAATAATTTAGAAAACGAGGATCCAACTAACTACCCACCCATATCGTCAATTTCCACACTGCAGGATTCGAGATCGATTACGGTTTTTAGGTAAAGCCGTTGTGGGAGCGGCTCAGCCCATAAGTCACCTTCGATCTCGAAAGCCAATGCGTTGGGTTTCATGTCCGTATCCGCCCTGATCACTTTGACGTTGACCGAGTGGCGCAATATTCGTGGTTCATAGTCCCAAATAGCCTGGCGCAATTTACGCTGTAGCACGTTGTGGTCCATGCTATCCGCAGTACTACCCGCAAGGCTTGGCAGACCATAATTCAAGGCGGAGCTTTTGACTTCCGGATAAGTATCCAAATCCACGACAGATTGCAAATTAGTAGTATTCAATAACCAGGAAAGATCCTCTAAAACACATTGGCGCAATTTGCGCATGGTTAAAACACGTTTATCCCTCGACTCCTGTTTCTTATCGGGTTCGTCGTCCGTCAATCGATGCAATAATGATGGTTGCAGGTTCTCCTTTTGTGTGAGTTCCGCCATGGTTTTTTATTCAGTTCGCGCAACAGAATTTAACTGGATTGTTCGCGCGTCGAGAAGCGAGAATTCTTCAGAATCGGTCGTTATTATTCGTTGCCCCAAACCTTCAAAATAATTCGGGCTGGGCTCCAGCCATTCTGTTTTGCGGGCCAAGCGAATTTGCGAATCATCGGATGTCTCTGACCCGGGATAACGACTCGGGATCAAACCCACCGTTTCCCCACCGTTGGTCCAGATAAAATGCGCGGGTGCCCAGACAAAATCACGCAGATCTTCTGGTTGTTCAATATCAATTTCACTAATCTGATCAAACGGCACCCAATAGTAGGTCCCATTGATGATAACCTCCAGTACCGGTCCAAGACGGCTATCCGCGTCTGCAACCCACGAAAAAGGCACTCCATCAACAGTGCCGGAGGTGACCGGAGCAAGTTCCAATGCTTGCTGCCGTAATTCGAGTGCTTTGGAAAATTCCTGTTGCACTGTCAAGCGCAAGGCTTCCATCAATAAGGCCATCCATCGCTGCGGATCACCGAATACCGTAGGTGACTGCTTCCCGCTAAAAACCGCTTCGCGCAAAATCTCGCATTTCAGTACTTCTCTATAGGTTTGAACCATTGGAAATGCGCTAGCTTCCAGATCTTTCAATACATCCAATTGAGTCGAGGCACGGTCCCAGTCACCTAACACGCACAGCAATTGAAAAAGAAAGATTCTATAGCGCGAGTCGGAAGGGTCGTTACGGATCTGCTCGTGTAGAACATTTAAACATTCGGCTAAATTTCCGTCTCGCAGATGTTGTTCGGCCAGCATGATGATTCTCGTTATGTGAACACAGGGATAATAATTTGGATGTAATCAGTCAGGTCGCCCGCTTCTCGTCTAAAAGCCGAATTGCGGGTTCGGCCTCCGGATACCAGCTATACCGATGGTTCTATAGTGATGGCACCCGATTTACCGGGTACCACCACATCTTAAAATTACCTGCTCTTGAACTACTCTTGGTTTTTTGCCGTATCCCAGGTCATCTCAACCGCAGCATCGCCCGACCCATCTTTTTTCTGGGGTGTGTAGGCGACCTTATGTTTTGCGAAGTTCAGGCAACAGTTTTCCGTCAACCGCTCTTCACCTCCGCTACCCCCTGTAGAATAAGAGGAAACGATCACATCATTCATCGTGACAACAAGATATTCCAGTGGATTATCTCCAGCTTTTCTAATAGTCAGGACAGCCTCGCTGATGTGCGTGCCTTTGGCCAAATATTTCATTAAAACCGGCGTTGATTTGTCGATATATTTTGTGAAAGATAGGTCGTTTACATTGACCTTACCGGCGCCTGCGCCAGGGCCCATATGCGTTGTCCCACTTTGCGACATTCCCCAGCTCCAACTGAGTAGATCGATTGATTTCTCATGTTTTCCATCGGCCGATTCACCATCAATGCCGTCAAATTTTATAAACATATCTACAGCCATGATAACTTCTCCTTAATTTCTAATATTTTTCAATAAATCAACCTTCTTTTCCGGATGGCAGTTTCGATACTAATCGCAAAGAAACGGTTAATCCTTCCAGTTGATAATGGGGTCTAAGATAAAACTTCGACGTGTAATACCCTGGATTCCCCTCCACTTCTTCGACCACAACCTCAGCTGCTGAAAGCGGCTTACGCGCTTTGGTTTCTTCGCTGGAATGGGCCGGATCACCATCGACATATTGCATGACCCAATCTTGCAACCAGCGCTGCATATCTTCACGTTCCTTAAACGAACCAATTTTGTCTCTAACAATACATTTCAAATAATGGGCAAACCGGCAACTGGCGAAAAGATACGGCAGCCGCGCTGAAAGGTTTGCATTTGCGGTTGCATCAGGGTCCTCATATTCAGCAGGTTTTTGCAGAGATTGCGCACCGATAAACGCCGCAAAATCCGAATTTTTCCTATGGATTAATGGCATGAATCCACTCTTTGCTAATTCTGCTTCTCGACGGTCGCTAATGGCTATTTCAGTCGGACATTTCATATCCACACCGCCATCATCGGTGGGGAACGTATGGACCGGTAATCCTTCCACCGAACCGCCCGACTCAATACCCCTTATTCTGGAACACCAACCATACAACTTGAATGCTCGGTTGATATTTACAGCCATGGCGTAGGCTGAGTTTGCCCAGGTGTAATGAGAGCTATCCGCGCCTTCGGTGACCTCTTCAAAATCAAATTCTTCGACCGGATCGGTTTTTGCACCGTACGGCAAGCGCGCTAAAAATCTAGGCATCGCCAATCCGATATATCTTGAATCTTCGGATTCGCGCAACGATTTCCACGGCGCGTAGTCGGGTGTCGAAAATATTTTGGTCAAATCCCTCGGGTTGGTCAGCTCACCCCAGGATTCCATTTGCATCACACTGGGCGCGGCTCCGGCGATAAACGGCGCGTGTGCAGCTGCTGATACTTTGGCCATTTCACCCAACAATTCCACATCCTGCGGGCTATGATCGAAATGATAATCACCGACCAGACATCCATAGGGTTCGCCACCAAAAACCCCATATTCTTCCTCGTAAATCTTTTTGAACAATGGACTTTGATCCCAAGCCGTACCCTTGTATTTTTTTAGTGTCTTGCCGACTTCCTTTTTGCTGATGTTCATGACACGGATTTTAAGCATCTCATCCGTCTCGGTATTATTAATCAGATAATGCAAGCCCCGCCATGCACCTTCAAGCTTCTGAAACTCGTTGTTGTGCAGTATCAAATTAACCTGTTCGGTCAATTTGCGATCGAGTTCACCGATGATTGCTTCGATGGAATTGACTGCATCATCGGATACAATCCCAACGTCCTTCAGAACATATTCCGCTAAGGTTTCTACAGCGTTGGTAACCGCTTCTTTGGCCCGATCGGATTTTGGTTTAAATTCTTTCTCGAGTAGCGAAGAAAATTCTCCCGAGTCAAGGGTCGCTTCTCCCGCCTGCGATTCTGTGTTCGATTCTGCTTCTGCCATTTTTCTACCTCCTCTACGGGAACAAGAGATTTCAACTCATTCCCTCTACCTTGTGGATGACCCCGACTAATGATTTATTTTTTCTAAGTCTCGTTAAACTGAAACTCCAATCAACTGCAGCAAGTATTATTCCGCTGGTTTTTCTTCATCCGTGTTTTCATCGTTTGATTCCGCATCAGGATTTGGCGCAGATGCCAGGGATTGCAAAAGGGTTGGATCGTTGATCGCTTTAGCGATGAGCTCTTCTGCACCAGATTTACCGTCCATGTAGGTTATTAGATTCGCCAACTGCTTACGCGCATCCAAAATTTTACTGAGCCCTTCGACCTTTTCGGCCACTGCTGCCGGAGAAAAATCATCCAGACTCTGGAACGTAATATCGACGTTCAAGTTGCCTTCCCCGGTTAATGTATTGGGGACTCGAAACGCAACCCGCGGTTTCATAGACGCCATACGTCCATCGAAATTATCAACATCAATTTCTAATGCCTTTCGCTGATCAACGGGCGGCAGTTCTTCTTCGGGTTTACCGGACAAATCTGCCAGCACGCCCATCACAAACGGAATTTGGACTTTCTTTTCCGAACCATAGGTTTCAACATCGTATTCAATCTGAACCCGTGGCGCTCTGTTTCTAGCGATGAATTTTTGACTACTTTCTGCCATTTCATACCTCCTGTTGATACGATTTATTCATTTTCTACGCCTTTGAAAACTTCAATTTGTGAGATCCCATCCGGTGCAAGGTCTTTAACAATATCCATAAAGTCTTTAGACACCAAACCCTTTGCCCGATTTAGTAAAATCGGAATCGGACTGGAGGGCTCGTTTCGTTTGTAATAGTCACAGATCTGATTCAGGACTCTAATCACGTCTTGGGAATTTTTGATCGCACCGACTTGTGCCGCAGTGTTTGATTCTCCGCTATCATTGGAATCTGCATCGGAATCGGCGTCGTCCAAATTTTCGAAGGCATCATCCCCCGACTGTTTCAGTATAAACTTGTGAATCTCTTGTAGGACGTTAGTCAATTTCTGAAGACTCGGCGCATTTTCTGCCCCTACCCGTTCGGAAATACTGGACCCAATGTCATTCAAGTACCGCAAACACTCAACAACATCGTTAATTTTGTCTTTTAACGGATCCTGGTCGCAATTTCTAAACGCGGTTTCGATTTCAGAAAAATCAACTTGGGTGTCGTCATCCACTGGTACCATCTTGCCCGTTGCAATATGTATGCTGCGCAAACTAAAACTACCAAATGGTTTTTCGTCCAGCAGCGGAACCAAGTTGATAGGTTGAATGATGGTTTCATAATCACTCAATGATTCCACAATATTGATGCGCAGGGTTGGATCATTGTCATCATCAGGATCGAGTTGCGGATGCACGGTTTCCCAGCGGGTTTCAATCAATCCTGCCATCAGTTTTAAGGATTGTTCAAAACCGGCCAGATCTTTTGTGTTAACACAAGCTTGCGCAAGCACCTTGACCAAGCGTAAATCCCGTGTACGGGTCAATAAATCCAATGCGGCGTCTCTGACACGAGACCAATTGGGAGGGTCGGAGGGTTCATCAGATTCTAATACCCCGGTTTCGGGAGGCTTGATGTCTTGCAGCAACTGCATAAACCCGGCGTCATACTCCAGGTCTTCACCGCAGGGTAAATCCGAAGATATCTCTTTTAGTAATTCTTCCGCATCAATATCGTTCAAAATGATCTTCCTTCCATATCGCATCAAGCCCATTACAGCGAGAATCACAACCCATTCAGGCTATAATTCGATCATATTTGCCCAGTACCCAAATAAACACCTTAGCTGGGATTAGTCAACCGCAATTTTATAGTTGCAACAGGTGTACTTTAGTGCGTCTGAATTCGATTTTATATTGGGAAATTAGTCAGAAATACAGGTAATAATTACTTGACACACCGTATCGACAGCATTTCCCGAGGAAATTCATCCAAGAGCATAGAATTCAGTGTGACCAATTTCCCTTAGGCACTTAATTCTTCAGCCTCCACAACGACAGCGGTAACATTATCTCTACATCCTCTTTCCAACGCCAAATCAACTAAGGCTTTGGCTCTATCCGAACAATCTTGCTGCGCTAATATCGCCTCGATGTCGACCGGACCAATTTCTTTGATCAATCCATCGCTGCATAAAAGATACAGATCGCCATTTTGTACCCCGCGAGATTCTATGTCCAACCAAAGTTTTGTTTCAGCGCCGACTGCCCGGGTAATCACGTTCGTGCTCAGTTCAGAATCAATCGTATCCTGAAGTAAAACTTCGCTATCCGATTCAACACCCAAAGACGAATGATCCAATGTCATCTGCATTAGACCGTGATCGCGGTACCGGTACAAGCGGCTGTCTCCCGCCCATAAGAAAGTACATTTGTGTTTTCTTCCAATCAATACAACCACGGTACTGCCAATCACCTGCCCCGAATATTCTTTCTCTGCCAGCAGATTTAGATCGCGGTTAATCATATTTAACTGAGCATCAACCTGTTCGGCAGCATCGGCTAATTCGTCAGCAAGCTCAAATTCTCGCATTCGATCGGCTATCATTTGGCTCGCCCGTTGGCCCGCTTGGTGGCCGCCCATTCCATCCGCGACCAACCAAAAGCCTATCGAGTCGTTGACGACATATGCGTCTTGATTGGATTCTCGTTGTGTACCGACATTTGTACAAGCTGTTGATATCCAGCGCACGGGGTCTTGGTCCACAACCGACTCATCCCTATGCATCGGTTGAATAGGCACCTGGACGTCATCAAACAGCTTTAACGACTGAAAAGGCTCGAGTGTAGATTCGAAATCGGGACTATCGTTTAAATTCGAAGCCGTATTCGAGACATTATTCTCGCTGGCCTCAACCCAGTCACCGCGTAACAGCGCAACATACGTTTCAATTGCAGGGAGACCCTCACATGCAATCAATTCCGCATTCATACCTTTAGAAGCGACGCTGTTCCACAAACTATAAGATGGCATAAATGCATCCAACACTTTACAACTTAATCGATTTAGTCCTAGTGATATCTCTTCAGTATCGTGGAGTGTGATATGAAACGATGCTTTTCCGTACCCAGAATTATTTTTATCATTATTGGCAACGCTTCCCGCGATTCGCTGATTCGGAAAATCTAACTGTCGTAGCGCGTTATCGAATTCTTCAACATCCAGATCGGACTCCAAGGCGGACAACACCAAATTTCCAACCTCATCGAACCATTTTGACGCTGTGCCGAGAACGACCGCCAATTGGATGGATTGGGGAATCTGTACCGCAACCGTCAACGGAAAGTAGCGCCCAACGCTATCTACACTTGGCATCATCAGTCCGGCCCATCGATTGCGGCCACAAAGTCCTCCATTTAGAACGAATCGCCATATCGGACTGGTCAAATAGATTTCCAACCACTGATCGCCAAGCTGTTCACGACTCGTATTAATCGCGTGTTGCAACCAAACATCCCAAGCACTAACAAATTCACCGGGCAATCGTCTAGATAAAAAATCACCGCGCACAGGTAGTTTGCCATAAAAGCCGGGTACCAATTCGACCATTTCGTTCAAAGGTTCTCCGGGCACCGGAACTTCTCCAACTCGGCCAGTCTGAAGGGATTTACAACACTTCTCGCGTATAGTTCATATTGCATTTTAGCGCCCGCCGCGGTCAATGTAATCAAATAGCGGTCCGCCAGTGATTGCTGTTGGATCTGGGCCTTGTCCAATATGCGGAACCACGCCCAGGGGCCTTCTTCGGTGCGGCTGGTTAGTTGACCGTTTAACGACATAAAAACCAAACGGACATTACCGGTGTTATCCGGGCCAGGCCATTGAAATTTTTTGGTGACGGTAGGTCCATGTCTATAGGTATTGGTTTGTCCATTCAGGTTTAACGTAAATTTAGCGACATTCGCATCGAGATAAACCGGTTTAAGATTGAATTCGACAGATGGCGTATCCCCGCCGCCTCTAAAAAACACCTCACGAATCTTAGCCGCGTATTGAAACTGTTTAAGAGTGCTCTGAGAAACGCCAAGGGATTGCCGGTTTACCGCTTTGATACGCCAGGTCCCGCTACCGGTATCGACAAACGGTTTGAGATGGTTATTAAAAAATGTATCCATTACACCGTTAGCACCAAAAAAACGACCAAAATCGTGCAGAGTAGTTTCAATCTGACTATTGCGGAATAGAGGATAACGCTCATCTAATCCGGCTTGATAAATTGGCAGTACATCACTACGCCAGATTTCGTTCAGCTTGGACTTGGCGCCCGACAGAATGACCGACGATGACTTAATCGAAAAAGATTCCAACCATCGACGCAACGGATTTGGCGCATGAATCGATTTCTGCCGCAAACGCGCTATAACATCTCCACCCCCGGAAGCCCGCCCCGCCGCAGTTCGGAGTACTGAATCGCCACCCGAAGTACTGGCAATGTCGCTCATATACGCATACAAATCGGCCAAATTAGTCAATATTCTATCGATGGGCGGTGCGTCTCCACGAAATTGAGCATTCAATGCTTCGAAATGCTGATCAACCTCGGTCAACGGATTCTTAACGATTTCGGTGGGCTGTTCGTCGTTTTGTTCACGTACAAGATCTAACATTTTACCCATTCGGTCTGTGATACCGCTCGTCTTACTCACAGCACCGGCCAACGCACCCGCCACACCTTCAGGCAATCGCGCCAAAGAGGTATTGGTCTCTACCGCCTTGAGAAGTTGCTTAATCGGTGAGCTGGGGCCAGAGGCATACTCAAGGACCTCCAAAGTCTGATTGAGATTCTGTACTTTTCGGATTTCCACTTTCGCCAGCAGCTGATCCCAGTGTCGTATATAGTCGGAGAAATAAAGGTTCTGTAGATCATCCTGCAAGCGCTTAATCTCAGTGGGATTCACAGGTCCGGATTCACCGAGCACCCAATCGAGCTCTAATTGTTCTCGCGCCAACGCCGCACTTTCTTTCAAGAAAACGGAATAATATCCCTTGTGCGTAAATATCCCTGGAATCATTAACTGCTCTAGCCGTCCACTTCGACTTCGGAAAACTCTATCACCGTCTGCCCCCAATGCATCTAAAATCCTGAAATCAAGGGAAGAATCGGATAAGAATTCGCTTTTTAAACGTGCATAAACCTGTTCGGCAACGGGTATCTGGGTCAATAGGCGCTGAGTTCTGGCAATCAAACTTTGGTCCAAGGTCATTGGTTCAATATCCAAAGCTAACAAATTGTCCAAATGGATCGCCAAATCGGCCTGTACTTGAGGCTCACGAGGGTATACATTTTCCCAATCGACCGTGACCCAAGGTATAAACAAATCCAAATCTAGCTTTTCAGGATCACCCAGCATCATATAAACCCGCAACAACTGATAAAGGATATCGGGATTTTTATCGCTTCCCGCGCGTATCCGTTTTTCAAGCCGTAATTTAAGCGCTGGCAGAAAAAAATTGCGTAAAATTCGTTTATACCCAGCGTCTGCGGGGGGCCTTAACTTGTCTCCCTGATACAATCCGAAGGTAGAAAGCCACGGTGTAGATTCCGGGAAAACATCCCGTACAACATAAGCTGCATTCATTCTCGGCAGCAACTGATCAAAATCAAATTCAATATCCGGGTTCGCCGAAACCACAGATTGATAAGCTTCGACCGCTTCATTTTCCTCCGCAATGGCCGTTTCATTGCGTTCAAAACTCAACGACCAAAAAGCAATGGCCAACCCGGTTAACGTCAGTGCTCCACCATACGCTGCCCGCTGAATCCAATTTCTTCTTTGCTCAATTTTAGGATCGCTTCCGGCGAGCCCAGCTTCTTGAAAAATCACATCGTTGAGCAACCGCCCGATAAAATAACTACGACCTTTCCCGCTATAAACGGGAACAGCCTGCCGATCCAAATTAAAAGATTTGGCCAAACTACCCATCAAGCGATCAATAGGGGTGCCTTCTTGTGTACCGCTGGTAAAATAAACCCCGCGCAAGAGCGGTTGGTCTTGATAACGCGAAGCGCCGAATGCATCGCTCAAGAACTTATGGATCGATCCTTTCAAGGTTGCAATTTGCTGGGGAAAACCAAAACTCAAACTGCGCCGCTGTATATCGCGCTCTTCCTGAACGCGTTTCATCATCCTATCGTTAAGACGTTGAACCAGTTCATCGAATCGATCAACGAACACTTCAACAAAATCGAGCGGATGCTTCGTGTCCTCTTCCGGAAAGGTTTCACCCCAAACCTGGTTTCTCGCATCTTGTCCCAAATCGGCAAAAAAATCGCTAAACCCGGCGATTAAATCAGTTTTGGTAAATAACATGTAAACCGGAATTCGAACGCCAAGTTCCTGGGTTAATTCTTCTATACGCTGACGTATGGCGCGAGCGTGTAGATTGCGTTCTTGTTCTGTTTGCTGGATAAGGTCGGATAGACTCATCGCGACCAATACGCCATTAAGCGGACGCCTCGGTCTATGCTTCTTTAATAGACCCAAAAACCCACGCCATTCGGCTTGATCTACCGCTTGATGACTATCCTGGGTTGTATACCTTCCAGCTGTATCCAACAAGACCGCTTCGTCAGTAAACCACCAATCGCAATTGCGCGTTCCGCCCACACCACGTACTTTGTCTTTTCCAAATTTATCCAACAGCGGAAAATTCAAACCGGAATTACTCAATACCGTGGATTTACCAGAACCGGGCGGACCAATGATCACGTACCAAGGCAATTCGTATAAGAATTGATTTCCGCGGGTAGATTTAGCCCGGCTTTGTTTCAGCAGAGCCAATGCCGCATCAAAATCCTTGCTTAGATGGTCTAATTTCTCATCCGAAGCCTCATCCAACAAACTGTTATCGTTGTCTGTGGAAGTCAAGCCCTCAATCATCCGCTGATCATTGCGACTCGCGGCAATCTGCACGCGCAAATTGTTCAACCCCCAAAGTACAACAACGAACAATATCGTTAGCATTCTGCTCATTTCAGACTCGAGCAATTCAATGTTGGCGATCGAAATGAGAGGACCCACGTACCAGATCAACAAGCTAATGGCGATTATGCCTATCAGCTGGATGACCCATTTACGTTTAAAAAAGTTAATGATGCTTCGCACGATTCCTATTTGACAATGATATCTAAGCGCCGATTAAGTGCCCGATTAGCTGCTGTATTATTGTCCGCTAGGGGCTCATTGTCGGCGCGGCCTTCTGTCATGACTCGACCATGCAAAGATGCCTGCGATTTGATAATTTCACCAACAGTATCGGCCCGAGCCTGCGATAGCGCCCAGTTGGAAGGGAATCGCGCGGTAAATATCGGAATACTGTCGGTATTACCTGCAATGATGATCGAGCCCGTCACCGTCTCCAATGCTTGCGCTACCCGACCTATCAACGGATAGAATTTCTTTTTTAGACGGTCTTTACCCGATGCGAAAAGACCGCGTATTCGAACCACAGTGCCTTCTTGAGTTTGCAATACTTCAAGTAAACCCTGGGCAACCTCCGGCGCCAGAAATGTTTGTAGCTCATCCAAAACCGATCGTTCCACGACGACTTCTACTTGCGGCGCCGTATAAATCGTCGGGGGCGTTTCTTTTCCTATCGCGTAAATAGACTTCAATACCGGGTTGGAATCACGATTGATGACAAACAAAAAGCCCAGATAAACGACCATCAATAACAACCCTGAAATCGCGCCAACAACCCATAAGGGTACATGGCGAATCAATTTATTCCGCTTATCTTGAATTCCTTCCCAGCGAGGTGAAAGCTGCGCTTCGATGTCACCACGCTGACGCTGCAATAACAAATATAGATTCTCTCGTAGTTTCTCCAGTTTGGCCTGGCCTTGTTCATGGATTCTATATTTGCCCTCGAATCCCATCGCGAGACAATAATAAAGCAACTCTAATAGGTCGCGTTTTGCTTCTGCCTCTCGCGCCAATTGATTGATAATCTGAAAAACTTTTTCACCCCCCCAAGCTTCCTTGTGAAAACTAATCAACAGACTCTTGTGACTCCATTGGCTATTGCTCCCCCAGGGGGTATTCAGAACTGTTTCGTCGATTAATGAGCACAATGCGTATCTGGCGGCACGCACCTGATCTTGCGGAACGCCCGCCCCCATGACTGCATTTTCAAAACGCCGGATTTCAGCGACGACATGAGTATGCAAACTTTCGACGTCATGATGAAATGCGGTATTTCTTAACTGGTTAACCAGCGTCAACAATGGAAATGCGTGGGTCAATAAGATATTGTTCTCGCGTCCAGGGACAAACCAATTCTGTTGCTTGTATAAATCGGTCTGGTCAATCGCTGTTTGTGACGTTTGGTTGCGTTGCGATTGCGGAACGCGTCCACCGGGTGTAGGCCGAACGATAGTACGGTCGCTTTCGCCAAAATCTGCAAACGGGTCGTCTTCAGCCACGATCTATCACCCGTTTTTTATGGCCCAAAATTCCAACTCTAGACCGGGAAATTCTCCACCAATGTGGAAGGCGAACCCACCCGAAGTTTTCATAGAAACCCAAAGATCTCCTTGCTTACTTAGTTCAAAGTAGGAAAAACCAGCGTGAAAGGGGATTTGCCGTGGTGCAACCGGCAGCGGAACGACTCGGATTCCGGGTAGCGCAGATTGCACAAGTTGTTGAATTTTTTCTACAGGTCCAATTTTGATCTGTGCCGGAAATCCAGTACGAAGCCGGTCTGGAGACACTTCAGCATTGGCGGCCAATACAAATACCGCAGAATCCAATAAATTCAAATCGGGTAATCGAGCGCCATAAAATCCGTGCTTGGGTTTACTCAACGGAATTGCGATCGCATTTTGCTCCAAAACCGTACTGAGAGCGCGGCGCAATTCTTCCATCAATGGCAAAAAACTTGCCTCGAGGTCATCGTGCGTGTACCCAGGAAACGCAATAGCGCGCTTTTCCGGCTGGGTAAATGTGGCGAGCTCTCCGGCAAGTTGCAGAGCCACGCGGTAGAACGATTCGGGATGAAATCCAGCCAAATTGGATAAGTGCTGAAATAAAGGAACGTTTCGATTGACCACTTGTAGCAGTAAAAAGTCAGAAACCTCTGCGACACCACCCCGGCCGGCCTGTGCAACACGCCCACCTAGCGCTTCAGACCGCGTCAGCAGCAAACCATGAAGTTCTTTGATAAAACCGGACAATACGGCATTACCCAAACAATTAAGTGTTGGATTGATATAAGCGTTGTCCAGAATTATGGTTTGGTCGGTTCTGGACTCGATGACTTTTGCCACTCCGATACTCAAATGTCCTGACCGCTCTTGTCGTTCCAACATCAACCGCGAGCGCAATTGCCCGACATTAAGCACGGGCTGTCCTTGCTCGCCAGTGTTATTGTCACGCACCTCAATCTCATAGGTGTGGTATCTGGCCATCGGGTCAGGATATTGATCGCTGTCGGTTTCGGCTGATCCCGGTCTTCGTACTGGAATAGATAAATAAACGACGCTATCTTTCGTATCTTCGGGTATATCCAACGGTAGTGGGAGTGGATTATCTTCGGGTAAATCAAAAGGCGTGCCGTCTTGATAAATCCCTTTACATTCCAGAATTGCCAGCTTACCCGTAGCCAATTGTGACTGGTCTATTTTCAGCGAGTAAATCCCCCAATCGAATGGCGCTAAACCAAAACACCGTCCGTGAACCAATCGCTCTAGGAAGCGGTCATGCTGTTGAAAATGTTGGGGTCGCAAGAACATGCCCTCGGACCACACAACCTTGTTGTTTCCCGCCATCTGAAAATGTCCCTCTTATCCGCTGCGTGTAATTGTTCTTTTATCCATTATCCGCAAGTTTATATTTCGGTCCAATCGCGATTTCTTCGACCATTTAAACCGTAGAATTCACCCCTAATGTCGAAAGTTCTGCGATAGAGAGGTGGAATCTATTCTCCGGATAAGCCCGGTCAATTACCTCTATTTAGCTCCAATTTCCTCATTTGCTCTTCGTAAGCACGTACGAATTCGTCGCCAAAAAACTCCTCAATCGCACGCGATGACGTTGCCTTATATTGTTTTGCGTAGTTGTCCCAAGATTTCCCTTTTTTTCCAAATGAAAAACCACTTTTATAAGGATTCTCGAAATGCTGAGGATCAAAACGCTGAACCAGATCAGCCAATGCAGCCTGAGTACCCGCGGTCAAAGCCAGCTGATGGTTGGTGATATCGTTAACCGCGTTATTGATTGCTTCTAACGCAGGTAAAAATCCTTTTCGATCAGGATTGAGCATCGCGCGAAGCGCGTCGTCCACGGATGCCGAAAACTTTAATGGGTTATTCTCCATCGGTCGCACCATGGTCATTGATAACCGAACCTGACTCTTCATCTCTGCGCGTCCACGGAGTAGAGCCATAATGCCGCCAGTCATTCCTCGAACCATTGTACCGGCCAGCTGCATGGCTTCCTTGTTTGATCGTATATCGGCAATGTCTTTTGGGCTTAAACCCATTCCGTCCAGAAAAGTTTCTAGCAACTGGTCTGAATCTATGTTCTCAGAATAGGAATGATACTGTGTTGCTCTATCGGTTTGCCGCACCGAATTTTCCGGCACTGGTTCAGAGGTTTTTTCTGGCTGTAAATATTGATCGGGTACTTCAAAAGCATCACCGGAAGTGGGCTTCAATTCAGTTTTTGTCGCTGGCTGGCCAGATAACTGCTTACTATCAGCCGGAAACGCGTTTTCTGCAACACCCGCCGAGACTTCGCGAGGAACATCGTCGTCAAATAGATCGTCCAAACTTAAATTATCGTTCCCGGCTGGCGGAGCAGATTCTAATACCGGTTCAACGTCCGGCGGTCTAAAATGCTCATTGAACGGCGATACGTGATCCATGTCGGCAAAGCCATTTTGTTCGCCTTGATGAGCGGCTGGTGGGGCTGAATGCGGTTCTAAAGAATCCGCATCTAATAGAGGATCTAACTCTAGCGGGTCTACATCCGCTACTACATCAGCAAACGGGTCAACCGAATCGCTACCGGAAAGGATATCCAATTCTTCCGCATCATCCGCCAATGGTGCAAGATTGGGCGATACTTCAGTATCGCAGACTGACGAATACAAATCATCATCGAATACGTCTGGCGTTGCAGGTACACTTTCGCCGATACTTACGGAAACCTCGTATTCTCCAATATTCAATCGCATTCCGTCGTGCAACTGGATCGTTTCACCTTTGAGCGGGGTTTCACTTTGGTCAACAAAAGTTCCAGCCAAACTTTTATCCGTTAGAGAATAGTTAACCCCGTCATAAGCTAATTCCGCGTGTTTTCTGGAGATACATTTCTCCGGATCCAAAAGCACAAGATCATTTTCATCGGCCCGGCCAATTGTACCGCCTGTTTGGTCAAACCGTGCCTCTGTCGGCTCGGCAGGAAGCCCTTGCTTATAACTAACAACTTTTAAGATAAGAGGCATAACAACAGAACTCATTTTTGCCAATATTCGATTGGCACAAGATTATACGCATTTCATCACTACGAAAAGTAAAAAATTCACATTATGGTCTGCGTAATGCCAGAATAAATGCATAATTGTGAATCCAAGCTATTCCGTCAAAGGTTCCAATACCAGGTCACAATCAACTCACTCCCTCGTCATCTGTAAAAAGAGATTGATACCAGAATATCTAATCGCCGATAATCAATTCATGATTTATCGATCAAACGACGTATCCGAGCTATGCATATCCAGAATATCAATAAAGATCCTTCCCATCCGGCTAATACATCGCGAAACGAAATAGGCTTTCAACAGGAGAAATTTAAAATGCAGATCGGACCCATAGGTAAATTCCCGGTATTATTCAATATTGCGGATCCACATTGGTTCTTGCTGCTGGTTATTTCCTTATCCGGATGTTCAATGGTTGACGCAATGTTTGAACCGGATCCTACAAAAATTGCATTGACACTGGAAGCATCCGAAAATCTGAATCCCGACATTAACGGGCGAGCATCGCCGCTAGTGACACGACTCTATGAGTTGAAATCAGTGGATGTTTTTTCCAACGCAGATTTTTTCACAATTTACCACAGTGATACTGATGCGCTTGGCGGCGATATTGAACTTAGAAAAGAAATTAAATTGACGCCCGGAGAAACATTGCAATTAGATTTCGAGCCGAAACCCGATTCCCGCTTTATTGCGGTCTTTGGCGCATATAGAGATTTGGAAACAGCACAATGGCGGGCCTATACAGCGATACCCCCAAATAAAACAACGCCCATGACGATCGAGTTTGCCCAAACATCGATTGGCATCAATTTGCCGGTTGAAGACGAGTAATTCCAATGACTGATATGTTGGTCAGATTGTACGAAATCGACGAACCGATTTCGCGAAACCTCGCTGCACAAGAGCCGGGTATAGAGATACGGCCGGCTATCGCACCGGAAAAACATATCGTCACCCGTTGGGTAACAGACGAATTTGCTCCGAATTGGGCCAGCGAATGCGAGGTCGCTTTTTCAAATCATCCGGTCTCCTGTATCGTCGCGGTATGCGCGAACAAATTGCTTGGATTTGCTTGCTATAATGCGACGTTCAAGGGTGCTTTAGGTCCGATAGGCGTCCTCCCGTCAAATAGAATGCAAGGCGTTGGCCGTGAATTATTGCTCTACGCATTAACTAATATGCGCAACCAGGGTTACGCATACGCTATCATCGGCGCTGCCGGACCGGAAGCGTTTTTCGCCAAAGCGGTCGGCGCAATTCCGATAGATAACTCGTCTCCCGGTCCCTACAAAGGCATGCTGACGTAACGGGCTCGCATCTGCGCAGACACAGACACAAATCTTGCATTACTCAAACCGCGTCTCGCTCCGATGACGGTTCAATAGTTTATACTCATCGATATAGCTCTTCGTTTAGCTTCGATTTTACCGATGAAACTGGATCTAACGACAAACCAAAACGCAACAGATCATCAGCTGATGATTTATCACCTTGCGTTTTTAGTTTTCTGGCACCGATAAGACAGCGCAGGGCTATCATGTTTTTCGAACTTGCATAATTTTCTTCCGACCGTGGAGGTCGGCCAGTGGTCGCGTTGAAAGTATTCCACTCTAAAAACACTTCCTTCAATTTAAGCAAGCCGTTATTATTCTGCGCAACTTGTTGGATGGCATTTTTTAATTCGTCAAATAAATTCTGATGCCGCTCCAGATAGTCGGATTCTAGCGTATCCAATTTGTTTAACACTTGGAAAATTCTATTAGCCACCAAAGGATCGCTAGTTAGTGAATTTTGGAATTCGCTAACCAAATCCGACACGCGTTTAGCCTTTAAGCGTTCAATATCGTTTCTACTGGCTAGCAATAAACTGCTAAGAGGATAGATGGCCACCGATTCTGCTGCACGCCGGTCGGCAAGCTCAAAATTGTTCGCCCGAACCGCTGCATCTATAGAATCCAACATTAATTTCGTCACTGGTTCTTCCAGCTGATTGAGCATATTTTGCTTATCCTGCAAAGATAACCCGGTTAATACCCGCTGTACCTCTTGCAAATTACCGGTCTCGATAGCCGCATCCAGCTTTTTTCGTAACTCTGATTCAAGTTTATTTGCGCTAATGGCAGCTTCGCGCCTCACATTGAGCG
Organism: uncultured Methylococcaceae bacterium; assembly: GCA_964619885.1. Classification (GTDB taxonomy): domain Bacteria; phylum Pseudomonadota; class Gammaproteobacteria; order Methylococcales; family UBA1147; genus CAZUGA01. Next base: position 18,340 of record CAZUGA010000033.1, on the reverse strand, counting down.
ACTTAAATAATTTACCATTTGCTTCCTCGGGTTTAAGCGACTTCCACGCTTCTAAATTACGATGCGCCAAATCAAACTTGTGATTTTGAATCGCCGATTCGATACGATCGGAAAATATCTCAGTGACTCGCGGGTATTCCAGTAAGTGACTCTTTGGTGCAATTGATGCGATTCTTCTGTGCACATCCTTTATTGCCTTGCTGTTTGGCTCCTCCCGGCTCAACAGTAGCCAATACTGTTCACTTAGCGCGTTGAACTCTTCGCTTCTTGTACCGACCAGGGCTTTTTGCAATCTAGTTATCGCGGCCTCGCCTTTCTTATCACCTGCAAACAAAATTTTTGCTTCTGAGATACTAGCCACCGCATCGGGATATCGACGACGCGAATTATAATCAGCGACCTTCGAATCATAATATGCGATCAATTTTTTACTGACCAATGGATCGGATAAAACATCGAGTTTCATGTTTCGCTCGATCTTCAACAAATTGTTTGTAATAAATTCAGGCAATTCTTCTGTTTTACTGTGTTTAATTTGGCTGATCAACGACAACAGTTTCTTCTTGTAAATCAACCTTAGTTCCAAACGCCTGCGTTCCTTTGAATTAGCGTCGTACAACGCATTCCAATCACTCAGCAATTGTTGAGCTTGCTTTGTATTTCCGTTTGCCAGGGCAGTTTCCATTTCGCGGCTATAACGCGTCGAAAGCCTTACATCGTTTAGCGCTTCAGATGCTGGGTGTAATTGCCGTAGCTTGCCTTGGGTTTCTGTTAGGCAAGGCGCCAGATCTATCAATGACTCCTCAATCTTATAGAGGCATTCGTTATATTTTTGGATCAACTGATCTAGACGTTCGGCTTTTTTTCGTGGGATGTCTTTTAGCGGTCCGGCAAGTGCATTTGAATCCGGGTATTGCTCAGAAATTCTTTTCGCATTTTGTTTGGCCAGGCGGAATCGATCTTCCTGAATCGCCCGGTTAATCCTATTGATATAGTGTCCAATCAGTAACCCTCGAATCTCCCGGTCCTGCAATAACTTTCTTTTAATCCGCGGGGCATATCCATACAATCGCCCAATGACATCCTCATCGTCCCGGCTGTTTTGGATAAAATACCGGATCAACGACGTGCGGGTTTCAGCATCTTCGAGTAATTCGGCCTGAATGTCCGGATCCAGTTCTCCAAATGCCTCAATACCGGAAGATTGAAGCTGTTTGATTTCAGAACCAATCGCAATCGAACGATACGATTCGTATGCTGTAAATAAAAACGGTAATACCGCCAGCGCCGTTACAATGGCTAAGACCTTAATAAATCCGCGTGAATTAAGTAAATCCGGAACAGTTTTTGATGGAAAAATAGCTTCATAAAAAGCTTTTGCACTCGATGTTCTGTTCTTGCGCCGACATGCTAGACCTTTGGTTAATGCTTTGAATTGATGTTGATTCAACCCCTTGATGGGATTGACTACAAGATTTTCGTGTTCTGCCTGTATCGCGTTTTTCTTATTGTAGGGGTGTTTACCGGCAAGAAGTTCATAGACTACGCATGCTAGTCCGTATACATCATCACTCGCTTGCGGATGAGTTTCCGCGAGCATTTCCGCGGTTGCGTAAGCATTAGTTTTAGCGCCTAGACTGCCGGGATCAAAACGGGTTTCTTCCCGTTCACCGTGGCGCGCCAATCGCGCGATCCCAAAATCAATAACTTTAGAAATGCCGGTATTTGCATCGTAAAACACATTGCCCGGCTTAAAGTCCAAATGGATAATTCCTTCCTGATGCGCGTGATCCAACGCGTCACACATTCCTTTGATGATCGGTTTGGCTTCCTTAAGTGAGATTCCGTCAGGGTTTTGCTTAATAAAACGGTCTAATGGCAAACCCTCTAAAAACTCCATGGCAATATATACCGCATCATGGTCACGATTTAATTCATAGGCCCTAACAATATTGGGATGAATCAGTTTTTTGTATCGTGCAAACTCTCGCACCAATGCCTTAAGCGCATTACCATGCCGTCGAAATTCAGTACTTAAGAATTTGATGGCAACATATCGATCGCGGGAATCACCAGCATCCTGAATGAGGTCAATTGCTTTCCAAACCTCTCCCATTCCACCCTTTCCGACAACCGACTCTAACCGATAAGTGCCTCGTATGGTTTCACCCGCCTGAACCGTTTTAACATCATCACCTTCATCGCCTCCAAGCAACCGCCTAAGTAACGAAGAATCCGGGGAGGAATTTCCGTCGCTATTGGCATTAGAAGGATTCGAATTTCGATCTGAATCATCACTTGCGTCAGATTCCGGTTGGTCAGATGATAAAACGGAGGTTTTCGAAACCGGCGAATACTCGATAGTTTCGTCGTTAACCAGCTTTCCTGAAGAGGGTATTTGTTTGTTTACCAATGAACGCAGCAAGCGCTGCCGGTCTTGCGGTTTTAGATCCGCTTGGTCAATTAAATCCGATAAATTTTGAAATAAATCCGCTGATACACGTTCAATTTGCGCAATATACGCAGTAGCCTTCTGACAAAAAGAAGCGGAATCAATCTGCCCCTCATTGAAACTTCCGACAATCTTAGAAAACTGTTCGTATATTTTTGAATCGTTCACTACAAAGCCTTAATTTTTCTTGACTTAGTACATTTGTTTTTTTCAAAAGACCAAATGACACGTCTTCCAGATCAGAAAACATGAATCCCCGCCCATAGGCCAAGAATACATCACATGAATACTAACGAAAGAGAATCTAGATCGGACCTAGTTCAATTCTGCAATGCTTTTAGCATATCAAGCATTTCCTTTGCTTTTTTATGCTTCGGTGACAAACAAATTGCGGTATTCAGATTTGCAATAGCCTTATTTATTTCATTGCTGTCAAATTGCGAAACCGCCCGGGCATAAAAATCATCCGCAAGTTGCACCGCTGGTTTACTTAATTTCACGTTACATTGATGCCGATGGGCTGCGCTGCTAGTAGACCTGCTTATCTTGGGAACTTTGGGTAATTTCAACACGTCTCCAGCATGTAGATCACGGTCTGAATTGATTCCTGTATTGAATTCGGGGATTAGAATTGATTTCCGAGCATCCCTATACACCGATCTGGCAATTTTTTTAAAACTGTCTTGCGGTTTGACGCGATAACTAATAAAACGTTGATTTCCATTATCCCCCTTCAGAAATGCCAACGCTTCAGAATGTTCAGGGTTATACAATAATGCACGCAACATCAAAGTCTGCCTCGCTTTACCATCAGAGCTTTTCAAGCCTAGATTAAAATAATTGTTCGCTATATCGCCCGTTCTTTTTTTAAGTTCAGCAATTTTATTGTTTGCCAAACCTAATAGTTCTTCCTGCTTGCCAACATTAACAGATGCATCCGATTCCGCGGGTATTTTGATCATTTCATTGTACTGGCCGACCAGCCAATCTCTCCTCATTTCCCATGCCATTAGTGCGCTACGCCATTGCTTTTTCTGTTCGTATTCACCGGGGTTTTTATAATTGAGTTTTTGTAGCGATTTCTGCGTATCAATGGGTTCCAACCTTTCCAACGGATAGCGCTCAAATACCTGCAGATTCTTAACAAACTTTCGCTGGTCGAAAGTACCGTAAATCATCGACCGGTTTAATAAAAAATTATTTTGGAAGGCCGGATTGCTTCCGCGTTTCACGGTAAAAGCGGTCGTATAACCATACTTTCGAACCATTTCAGCGACCAATGAATTAGTCGCTCCAAACGGATAAGACAGGGACGTTGCTTCGGTTTTCAGCTTGTCATTGATCACTCTTTGCGCCGTTGAAATTTCATTACGTACCGAGGAAATATAAGATTTGAATGATTCATTCGGCTTCAATTTGGTCAAATCTCTGTGAGTTTTGGAATGCGGTTGAATATCTACGGCATTATCCTGCACCATTTTCAAAATTTGATTCCAGGTGAGCATTTTGCTGCTCTTACCCTGAATATAATCGGTGGGAATATAGAGTACCGCAGGGGCGCCGTAACGCTTCAATATCGGGTAGGCAATGGTGTAACTGGAAACCCATCCATCATCTATAGAGATAACTACCGAACGTTGGGGTACTTGACCGAAATTTAGAAATTCCAGCATTTGCTCCAATGTAATCGGATGAAAACCATGACTTTTCAAATAACCCAGTTGATCACCGAATTTCTTGGCTGAAACGACCAATTTTTTCCTGCTGGGGCCTTTACTGAAATGATGGTATGCCAAAACTGGAACCATTTGGTAACCTGCGGCGGTCAAACCTCCAGGTCGAAAGGGTTTCAAAGGTATGATTAATTCTTGACCGACAACCGCGCGTTCAACTCCGTTAAATTCTTTGATGCGCCAAGCTAGGCTTGTACTGCCTAGTTTTGATTCCGCAAGAGATTCTATTGTGTCTCCGTTAGCGACGGTGACGAAGCGATAGTCAGATTGTATTCGTTCGGGCTTTACATCGACTTTCTTAGCACAACCGGACAACAAAATAATGAATACAACTGTGTATATCCAACGGCTAGGTGATCGGGCTTTTGTAGTAATAGTCATCATATCCCTGATCGATCGATTTATTGTTATGTTTGCAATTTAATAACTCCGCCATTGCCCGGAATCCGCTTGGCGATTCCACACGTCGTTCCGAGCCTGATTAACCATTACATGACCGAGCGTCATAGTCAACTCCGGCAGACACCTAGAAATAACAATTTCGGCGTCAAATTTCAAGCAACGACCAATCCATTTTAACAATTCGGCAAGTCATTTCAGACGATATTGAGCCTACTTTGGTATCCTCCAATTAGAATCGGATATTCTCAAGTAACCCATACGACTCTTCAAAAAACTATCTAAAGTGCGTTTTCAATATTCAGGCAAAATTCTGAAGAATAGGACTGATATATCAGATTTAAGGGTGTAGTTTGCCCTACAATCTAACAAAAAGTCACGGTAATACTACCAGATACGTTCAAACTCAAACGCGCGCTATAAAACAACAATCGCCTAGATCGAAAATACTCGGTTTTTGACACAACATATGTAATTCCGAAAAACAAACTTTAACCGGCTATTTTCTCCGTCCTGCCGACATTCGCCATAAACGGATTGTCAAAATCAAAACCAAATAAGCGAGGGTTCTCTCCTATGACGGCAGCCGCAAAGATGTAAAGTACATAGTTATAGGTTTCGTCAGGAATTTTAAATCGATTGATCAAATTCCAGAAATTACGTTCCCTTGGATTTTCCGGCATTTTACGTAACAAACGACCAATATTGTGCTCACCCCAATTGTATGACGCCATGACTAACAAGCCGGACGCCTGCGCCTCAGTCGAATAAATGTCTTTTAGATAGAAGGCCGCCGCGTGGGTGGATTTATTGATATCGAAACGATCATCCAAATCGTCAAATTCACGTACATCCTGCAGTGGCCCGGGTTCAAGACCATAACGCTTTGCCGTAGAGGGAATAAATTGCCATGGCCCTTTAGCTATCCCGTGGCGAGTTTCTGGACCGATCGCATCAATTTGAAATCGGCTTTCCTGAATTCCGAGGTAAAAGAACTGTAATGGCAGATCATGCTTTCGCATTGCACGTTGGGTCGTTTCGATAAAATCATAACTTGCCGCTCTTTGAATAGCGCGCTTTAAACTGGAATTAGACTGCCATTTTTGAATATAAATTTTGACTTCTTCACGAAAACTATCCGGCATGTTGAGTTCACACTCGCCAAATATTCTCGCAACCCGATATATCAGCTGATCTTCTTCAGACATATTACTGTTGAATAGACCGGCTTGGCTAAGATATTGTTCGTAAACCGTAGTTAATTTCGCTAACTCTTGGCGTTTCTTATCAGCTTCAACCCGCATTTCTTGGTTGCCCGTCTCAAGAATCCTGCGTTCTTGATTGGCAAGCTGCAATTCCAAGCCCTTCATTGAGTAAAAAATCTCTGTAGCCAGCGCATAAAGTTTTTCCATCTTTGACTGCTGGTAAAAATACAGACCCGCAATTGTCCCAAGCAACAGTAACACTGCGAATAATGCGAATCGGTATTTGTTGGTACGCCGCTTGGCGACTCGATTAAATGCCTGCTGAATCAGTTCTACTTGCTCAGTATTTGCATTTTCGGTTTTTTCGCCAAAATAGCGATTGACGAACATCGTCACCGACTGCGGATCAGACTCCACTTGTTCAATAGACTCGACGGTTGGTTCGAGCCAAACACTGGGGCCATTAGCGCCCAGCATAAGCTCTGAACGCTGCTTGATACAGGCTTGATTAACCCTTTCACCATCCAGGTACGTTCCATTCGTGCTGGAACTGTCGCGAACATACCACTTTCGATCTTTTTGGTAGATTCTAGCATGTCGACGGCTGACCAATTTATGTCTCAGTTGAATTTCACAATCTTGATCTCTGCCAATATGGAAAGGTTGTGAAAATTCTGCGGTTTGCGCACTCGCGCTGGCGTCATAATAAAAAACTGTAATTGCGTAGGCAGGTCGCTGTTTTTCGATATGTTGTTGATCCCGCTTATTGTCCTTGCTACGGTTATCCATACCCCGATTAGACTCAATTTAAAAATTAAATTCAATATCAAAGATTCTTTGATTTTCTTATAAGAAATTTACATCAGAATTCAACGTCAATTGTTACGTTGGTTCGCTCTTCTTGCGGCCCAAACCTCCAAGTATTTCTTCCAACGGCGCTAAAAATAAACGCGCTCTAAATAGAATGGTTTTATTGTCCAACAATCCGTAACAGTCATACACCCGCAACATAATCTCGGTGTTGTTTAGAGTGTTTTTCTCGGAGTCCGGATGTTGATCAACCAGGATATGAAGACGATCTTGGCTGCGCAATTCAGCCACATGTTTCCGATCAACAGAGATTTGATGAGCCGTATACACCATAGGGTTTTTCTTAAAATCAAATCCTTCCATCTGCGCCTTTTCCAATAGAGCCCCGGAAGTCAGGCTACAAGGGAAAATCTCAGGATAATTGACCTTACCTACTATTTCGTCAAAATAATCAGCCTGTTCGGCAAAGGAACCCGAAAGAAAATTTTTGGCATTCCCGTTATTCATATACTTGCGCTTTAAAAAAAAACCAGTGCCTTTGATGATTGACCGGTCCGGTAATTCACTGAGATCCGGTAACTTGGATAGATTTATTTTGGGTAGAAATTGAGGCTGTTGAGTTTCTTTTTTGAATCCCAACAATACCGTATCTGTTCCAGATTTGAGTGCAACTCGATTACCGATAGTCAACTGGGGAATGGTCTTGATTAGGGTTTTCTTGATCGCCAGGTTCACCCTGTCTCCCGGTCGTACTGCATTTACAAACGTGACCTGATAATTGCTAAACCGTAGATCATTTTCCTCGATAATTTGATTTTCGTAATGCGTTTCCCGATACAAACGCATTTGGTATTCGATTAAGGTATTGAGTTGAAATCCAAGGACTATAGGCCCTTTGAAAGGGTTATGCGTAATTTGCAGCCACTTATGTTTATCATGAAACAGATTAAAATCATCCGACGCATTGCGTGCTGCCTCGATGTGTATTTGTTTAAAATTAAACGAGCGGTTCGTCACAAACTATGCTCCCGAGTTATGGTCGGTTCGGTACATTGCCGGCAAGTATATTACATCGGAAAACAATTTTGTGGCAGGTATAAATCCCATCATGGAATAACTTGATCGAGCCTACCACAAACCGATCATTCAGTTGATTAACCCCCCTATAGCCAACTAGTCTCCACTTGGCAAAGACATTAATCCACGATTGTATTTTTGACAAACATCCCTCGAAAAATGCCACTTAGCATATGGCTAATACCCATCGTGCGGTGTTAGAATTCAACAGCGTTAGCTTGGCCCCGGTAGCTCAGTAGGATAGAGCGTCCCCCTCCTAAGGGGAAGGCCAGGGGTTCGAATCCTCTCCGGGGCGCCATTTTGTTTTCACCCTCTGAAAAACCACCTAACACCTTGAAAGGTAATGTGGTTTTTGCGGTTCGAAAACCTTCATTTTGGATATAGGCCAGGCGATCAGTAAAAGTCAATTTTAGCACTGCTCTCTTATCTTCTAGGTGCTCAGAACACCAGAGTTTATGCGGTTTTGATAGGAAATCCATAGCGGTTCGAAAAGTTTCATCAAAGTCCCTGATCGGTTTACCGCAACAAGCTATTTTTTCCTTCATTTCGATCTTTTTTGCTTCCAAATCCCTAATTCTGTTTTCGTAAGCCCGAATTACATTTGAGGAATCTGCTTCAACAATGCGGTCGAGCAATTGCTCAATCTTTTTATCAATGTTCCTGATTTCAGTTTCTAAAGACACCTTCTGGGACTTTTGTGATTGAATACGATAGTTCCATAAATCTTCAAACATCATTCGGGAGACCGTGAATAATCCTTCCGTTGGTTTTAGCTTATGCAATAATGCCTCAAATTCACCTTCCAGCTTTTCACGTTTGATTGATTTGCCGTAATTGTCACAATTTTTACTGCGGCAAAGGTAATAGGCGTAACGAGCATTACGGCCTTTTGACCAATTCGCTGTGAGCGGCTCTTCACAATGTCCGCAGGTTACAAAGCCTCGCAGCGGAAAATCTTGATTTAAGTTTTTACGCGCCGGTGTTTTGGCATGAGCATTTAGACGATCTTCTATTTTGCGGAATGTTTCATAGCTGATTAGCCCTTCATGCTTGCCAGGGCGCAGACTGACACCCCATTTCGGCGCTTCGATATAGCCAGCATAGACAGCACGGGTTAGTAATTCCTTCACCTGTTGATTGCGCACTTCGCCTTTGCGATCACGCGGATATTCAGGATGTGATTCAAGAAAGCGCTTCACTTCAGCTTGCAGTTGGAAACGCCCTGACGCAAATCCTTCAAGTGCTTCTTGCAGGATAGAAGCGATGGGTTCACTCCGCATAAGGATTTTGCCTTGACCGGATACGCGCTGATAGTGATAGCCGACCGGAGCTTGAAAGACCCAATAACCATTTTGAAGGCGTGCGCGCATTCTGTTTTGGGTTTGCTCGCTATTTTTCTGACGTTGATGCTGTGAAACACTGGCAAGTAGATTTTCGACCAGCACGGAATCGGAATCTTCGCCAAATTCAATTGAGGGAGATTCCAAGATAGCTCCTACCTTAGCGATGGCTCCGCGCAATTGTAAGTGTGCTTCTAAGCCGCGCGCCAACCTTGAAATATCATCGATAATGACAATATGGGGCTTAGATTTATGTTTACGCAAATAAGACAGCATAGATTGCATGCCGGGGCGATTAATTAGACTGCCGGAGGCATCGTCTTTAAAAACGCGTACAACTTCATACCGCTTAAATTTCGCGTATTCACGGCAGCGTGTTTCTTGAGAGCTTAAGCCGTCGCCCTGTGTAGTTTGCTTAACGCTTGATACCCTGCAATATAAAACAGCAGTTTTTTCTAAAGTGTCACTCATAAATCAACCTCCTTTTTTAAAATTCTTGCATGAGATATGATTAAAATTATTTAATTGATCCTTTATTTCTAAAGCATCTGGCTCAGAATTGAAAGAATCTGAGGCTGCGCGCTTAAATAAAAGCTGAACAACATCGACCCCAAAACCTATATCAACAAAGCTCGTCATGATTGACCAAAGCGTTTCAAGAAGATTGCGCTGCTCTTCATCTGTTAGATCAAACTCCTCAATATGGGGTTGATATTTTTTAATATCTAGCTTGGGAACGATTGGGGTTTTAATATCCAATTCGTTAGCTGTTAAGGGATTGGACTTGGTTAATTCATATTGTTGTTCTGGCTTTTTCATGCGCTGATCCTCTTATTTTGATGTTGTCGATTATTCTCCTTAATTGATGGAACAAAGTAAGAACATGTAGCAGCTTTTTCCACCATAAATCAACCACTTTTTATTGCTGAGCTTTTTCAGTGGCTTATAAAAAAGTAGCTTTTCATATCTCGATATGAATTATCGACTCCTGGTGAAATTGCGTTTTTGTTCGCTTTGCCTTGCTGGTTTTTGGCTTTTACGCTCTTCCGAATATTCCTGCATACGTTCCTCGCACAGTTCCCGCAAAGTAATGCGACCATTAACAGGCAGGCTGCTTAAGTTCAGTTCAAAGCCCTGTCCGTCCTTATGCTCCCAGGCTGCGCCAACGCGATTCCAAATGCCTTTGCCGTCTTGGGTTTCTTGGACGTTATATGCAACATAATCGGGTTTTTTGACCTGTTTAGTGTTTTCAATATCTTTCATGGGTTTTATCCTCTTTAAATAAAGTTATTGGGAATGGTTTTGTGAATTTAGAATGACAATTACTGGGCAGTTTGTGCCCTTGGTGTATTTAATAAAGCCACGCATACCAAGATAATCGCAAGTGAGCATGATTTTTCTTGAGCCAACCATGTAATATTCATACTCAGTGCGTAAATATGGTTGCAGCGGTGATATAAATAATCCAGCTACAAGTAAGATTGGCCAATATTCAAGTAGCCAAATAAGACCGCGCAGCATCATGGATGTAATTGCCAATGGTCTAAGTCTTCTGGGTGTATATCGCTCCATTATTAGCCTCGCTTAAATTCTTAATTTGGTTCGTTTGCGAAATGCTTTGCCAAAAAACGGATTTATTCCGACCTGATTTTTCCAGGGGTAAATTTCTGCGTAAGAAACCGGATCAAATAATATTGGCCGGTTGCGCCGTACAAATAATATTCCGTGATTTGTGCGCCTTATTTCATCTTCAGTCATGAGAACGCGGGCTGTTTCGCTCAAACTTTCACGCACTCCAGAAGCGGTTTCTGTACGCGATAAATTTGCAGATATGACGGATTGTTCACCCAGTAATTTCTTTGAAATCAGCTCAAGAGTTTTGGGCGAGCGCTGCCCAGGTAGAAACTGTTTAATTTCGGTTTCACTCAGTAACGTCTCTAATGCCGCCTTGCCATATACGCGCTCAAAGGCCGATAAATCCTGAAATATGACATGCAGCTTTAGCCCATATGAGCGCCCCCAGGTCAGAAGGCTTTCTAGCCCGCTAATCTTGTAATTTGTCGCTTCATCGAGAATAAAATATACAGACCGATCTTTGTTTTTATGGCGCTTAATAGCAGTCATACAGCACCATTGGATCAGGCCGATAAAAGGTTTATAAGCTTCCATGCGACTGGCATCACTTACGATAAAAAGATTGGTCGGATTTTTTCCTTCCTTGAGCTCATCCATCCTAAAAGTCGAGCGTCCCATGCACGAAGCCAGACGACCAAAGGCAAATGGCGCAAGCGCCTGCTGCGCCCCTGTGATAAATGAATCGAATGTGCGCGTATCCTCTCCAGACATCAGAGCAAGCAGATTTTTTGCCTTAGCGCGTACCAGCTTTGTAAATTCAGCTACATCTTCTGTGCTGTGTTTTTGCGCCCAGGGCGTTTGCTCTATCGGAAAAGCGCCATCACTGTGAGGTTTTCCATTAATATCTAGGCCTGCAATCCACCTTGCATGATCTTCCAGGCGAAGCCGGTCTTCGATCAGCAGGGAAACGCTGGAAAGCGTGGCATCATATTCCTCGATCATGGTTTCGATTAATGTTGCCATCCCAATTAATCCGCGAGAACCTTCCCTAAAATACGTGTTTTCAGATTCACGTTCCGATGGTTCCGGGAGTATTTGCCGGGTGATTTCGCGTAAATCATCCATGACATCGCGAAGTCCGCCTGGACGGTTTAAATCATCGGCAATAATATCGAGCGGGCTATAGCTATCACTTTCGCCGATTTTTTCCTTCCACAGACCGGCAGGATTAAGCTTGCGGACAATTTCACCGCGTTTTTCCAGCGGCTTTTTAAGCATACAGATCAGCTCACCTTTAAAGTCTGGAAATATCTTGCTGCCGCGAATAGACATGCCCATAGGAACAACAGTGCAAATACCTTTACCTGATCCAGCAGGAGCTATGGTTAGAGCGTTTGAGACATAATCAAAAAATAAAGCTGTATGATCACGAGCTGCATTAACGCCCCAGAACGGCCCTTGTTTTTTACGGGTGAGGTCTTTTTTAAAACCCTTTTTCCTTCCAAATGAAGCTGTTCCGCTTCTGCCTGTAGTGGTGCGGGTGCTTTGCCAATCGATAAATGCAACGAGAAATTCAAGCAAGCAAATGATAATTCGCAAAATACCAAGGGCGGCAAATAGCAGAGCTAAAGCCGGCAAGGGCTGTATCTCTCTACTAACGATAGGAGCACCCAATTGCAAATACGCCCAGATCGAAACGCCAGTGATAAAAACAATGGCGAAGAAATTTGGCTTGGGTTTAGCTTGTTGTTTTTTATCATTCATTGGCTTTAGCCTTCGATATTGCCATGGCGAATGCGGATAAAATGAACACTAGCGCCGTTATCGGTAAAAAAATCGCCCCAAAATGCCATGAGTTCTTTTTCGCCAGAGCAATAATCATATCCTTCCTGGCCATAGCCCATGCGCTGCACTAAAAGGATTTCAACCTCAATATTTTCCAGTGATTTTGGCTTTAGCAATGAATAGGCTGGACGCTTTTTAAACGTTTTAAATTCGGGCATGTCGCCGCGAACCCTGCAAAACCGTACGCTGTCGGAGTTCTGGATCAGATCGCTCACGATTATCAGGCGACTGCCGCGCTCTAACTCTCGTAAACGTGAAATATCAGCAATCATTTCCATGATTGGGGATTGATAATATTGCCGCCGCTCATCATCAGGATTTTCAGATAATAGCGCGTCATATTCTGGCGCTACCACATGATCATATAGGCGCTGTTTTTGCTTCTTTAAGTAACCGGCTTGAGAGCTTGCTGCGCCAATTTCTTCCAGTTGTTTGGGGCTTTTGGCCTGACCGCAAACATAAAAGCGCGGCGCTGATACGGATGCAACCTGATCAGCTTCGCTTGTGATAAAACTCAAACGCTCATTAAAGCTTAAATTTTCATAGAGCCGGTCAAAATAAGTCCTGAGCGATCTTGCCTGCTCATCATTAAATCTAGGTTCGCTGGCATCGAACATAACAAAGCTCTGGGGCTGCTGCGCATCTGCAAAACACCCATATTCATCCGCTACTTGTTTGCCGTAGCTTTGCATGGCCGCATAGCCTAGCCCACCGACACATAGGATCAAGATTCCAGCATAGGCGGTTAAGACAAGAGGATTATTACGTGATCGTCTTCTCATGATTTTGCTCCTACATTATCTTCAAAAATTTCCTGAAAGATTGTGTTTAAGCTATTAAAAGCGCGAGCCTTATCTTCAGCCAATCGGGCTTTGTGCCCTTTCATATCAGGCGGGTGATGAAAGGCTGGAATTTTGAAATTCAGAAAATTTTCAAACGAAACCAGATGTTTCGTGCTTTTTTCTGAGTTTTGCGTAGGACTGCCACGCGCCGCCCGATGATGATTGGCTATCTGGGATAGTTGCATCTGGATTTGGCTTTCTGCCTTACCGACGGCGCACTCCAGATCACGTTTAGCTTTGAGGCAGGATTCAACGCAGTGGTTATATTTTGCAATGCTACGCCGCTGGTTCTTTCCTGACTTTTCCAGCATATGTATGGCATCATCAAAGCGTTCTTCAATTTGCTGAGTAAGATCATCAAATGCATCAAGCAAATCATCGTGAAGGCTATAAACGGTCTCATGAAGCTCACCATACTCGGGATAGGGATCACCGAAGGCATGTTTGCCTTTCTGATAAGCAAGAACAGACAGGCAGGAGCCGGTCAGAACTAGAAACACCGCTTCGGGCGTTGTTAGCAATAATTTATAATTAACTATGGCGTGATGAACGCTTTCCAAGGATTCCAGCGCACGAACTAACCCGACTGTTGCATGGAAAAAACCCATCACTCCAATAAAACACCAGAACAAAAATCTTGCCTGGTTGCGGCGGTAAGTAAAGACAGGTGAATTTGCATCCACGGCGTTCAAGCCATAATCTTTCCAGCGCCCTATGTAATATCCAGCGCAGGCACAAACCAATACATTGGTCACTGATATTAATAGGCTGGTTAAGAGCGCAGCAAAGGGACTGGCAACCATATAAGCGTTTTGGAAAAACGAAGCATTGATCCCAGCCTCAACAAACACCAAGATCATTAAGAACATCATGTTTTGTGCTGTTTTGGATGTGATGGGTTCGCGCGTTATGCCATGCCTTAAACGAAATGCTTCTTGAGAATTTTCTGCGCGCGTAATTCCCCGCGCTTTCTGAGATAATGTGGTTTGTGCTTCGGCAAGCAGATCATCGCATTCAACTTTGTAATCAATTGGCTCGTCCAGACCAGAATTTAATTTAGCCTGTAAGCTTTCCGCTTCCGCGCATTTGGATTTAAGGGCATTTTGCTGCACCCTTAGATTATCCTCATGGCTCGCGCGCAGCCGGTATGCCTCGCTATCAACCTGATGACCACCAAGCGCCTGGGAAATGGTCCAGTCAATCGCGACTCCGGTATAATCAGCGTTAGCGTGTTTCATATATTTCCCCTGCTTGGCTAACAGATTTATATTGCATAACAGCACCTTATTAAGATTTGTAGCGTTACTCAGCTTGGCGTTAAAAATTTAGAAAGACTTTAGCATTGATTAAAAACTTCCTACCTCGCGATTTCCTCGTGACAGTGGCAAGGGAATTTGAATTGAAGGTTGTGATAAGCATTGAAAGGCACTGAAAAAAATTCACATCAACGGTATGACTATGTTGTGTATCAGCGGATGCGCCATATTTTGATGAGTTATAGAAACTTGTGGAGAGGCAGTTCAAGTCAAAAATACGAGTGGGGTGAACTTGCCAGTGACATAGAAGCTTTTTGCGATATTGAGCTCCCCAAGAACAGTCTTGAGAATTTTGTGCGTGGTTGGTATGAAAAATCAGGAAAAGGCAAAGAATCGGCCTATGAACCAGAGGCATCATCCACACAGCGTTTTCAAAAATTTTCTATTCCACAAAATGATCGAGTAGAGGCGATCATTAGTTTTTTGACGGATCAGAGCAGCAAAGGCTGGTTTTGCAATAAAGAGCAGTTATTGGAGCCGCCCAAACTGCAAGCACCATTTTTCTTGCAGGAATATCTCAATTACTCCGAAATATCAAAGCGCTGCCTTGTTCCTGAACAATTTAAGGGCAGCTACCAGAGTTGCTACGATGGAACCGAACCCAGTGAGGATAAGGAAATTCCAAAATGTTTGAGTCTTCACATTTTGGAATCTATTGGAAATGGGGCAGTGATTGTCGATCTTGTACAATCGAATTCATATTCTCACGGCAATCGGACTGTCTCGTTGGAACCCATCGATGATGAATCCGAGCTTTATTCGGGTTGGGCAGTTCTTAGCAGTGAAGAAAATCTGTTTGTATATACTAAGCACCACCGTACGGATCGTAACGAATTTTATTTATCTCTGGGCTTTGATAATAAGATTTACTCAGGCAGCCCTCCAGATGCATTGCTACTGCTGAAACATGATTTCCCTGAAGATCGCATTTCTATAGAAAGTGAATCTGACGAGCCAGATTTAATTAATGTCGTAAAAGAAGATTTACTAGATAAGCTGTTTTTATTACGGCGGAATTCTGTTTGACATGGTTTGGATGAGCTTATATCAATGAATAACAGGGAAAGAGATTGGCTTTGGCGTCACTACCGGCAGAATACCGATGCTGGCTCAATGCATAGCTTGCGGGATTGGGGAGTAGCGGTTGGTGAAGAAATATCTCTGGGGCTTGTCGGTGACGCTCAAAGCGAAAAAGACGCCCAAGAACGTGTAGAAAAGCTTATTGCTAAATGGACTTTTCTATTAACAGACCAAAACACACCAGGGAAAGGTAGAGAAATGTCCGATGAACGCAAAATTGTTGAGCTTTGCATGGAATTTCTGGAAGCGGCGGATAAGAGGCGTGTAGATCGTTTTAATGAATTGCTAGATGACGGCGTGCCGGTAAATTTTCAGCATCCAAAATATTTGGAGACGGCCATTCATATTACCTGTTCTAATAAATTTGCCAATGCATTAACTGAACGGTTACTGGCGCATCCCGAGATCGATTTACTCTTGCGTGACCAATTCGGTCGACAGCCATGGAATAACGCTGAGTTATTCGGCATTGATACTGAATTGGCTGAGCGTGTCTTGAACGCTACGCTTGAGCAGGTGGAAGAACAACAGATCGGCAAGGACACATTTTATCAGGAATATCAGGAGTATTTATCTGAATGGATGAATAGTGAGTGGTATTTCCATTTAGCGCGCCGTGCTAGTTATACAACACAAGAGCCAGAATGATTTTACTGACATAGCGCCAGAAATTAATCACACTAATAAATCTGTCCAGTCAGGCAGTTCGGAGTTATCTTCCGTAATGTTTTTGACGCTCATCCCAATAGGACTAAGATGCTCGTCCATAAACTTTAGCTGGGAAATGATCTCATTCCGGCTGAGTGCTTCTAATACTGGCATTTTATTAGACTCCGATATTATGCTGTTATTGGTCTCAATATTAGTAAAAGAATTACCCATTCCTTCCAGATGCTCCGAGTAATTGGCCGGAGTTAGTTGTTTACCTTTAGAGCGTACGCTGGCATAAGCCAAGCGGTTGATATTGATTGGATGACGGTTACACCTTTCCCCCAATAATGTTTCGCGGATTAAGTGAAAATTGAGCGCCATATTGATCCAGGCAATATGCAACGGCCTAAGTTTTTCTTGGATTGCTTGCATGGCAAAATCGTCGGCTTCAAGTTCCTTTCTTTGATAAGTAGAAAGTTCTTGATGGACTGCCAATGGTGCATCAATGGGCAGAACCTGTTTATCTTCAAGATGATGTTCCAAACTTAAATGACCCAGCTCATGTAACAGGATAAAGGTAGCAGCACCAGCGATAGCATCTTTGACTTCCTGATCAGGAAAAGTACCGGACTGATCCATCATCAAAGAACGGAAATCGGGTAAAGCCTCCCCATATTGATAGTGTCGATACATCATAGCGAATAAAAAAACTGGAATTGCCTCACGAACAGAAATTGTTGGAAAGTTAGCCATTGGTTTGATTTTGTCGAGCGGCAAGGGAATCGTCTCAGAAAAATTAGCCCAATAGCCGCAAGCTGTTATCAAATTGAGTAATCCGTTACCGATAATTATCGTATTAGGCGCTTTCGAGTAGGCCATGCATAGCGGCAATGGCACAACATAAACTTCACAAGCCAAAAGCATCTCTTGTTCTTTACTATTGAGAAAACTTAGATTGCGGGTAACCAATTTAGCTAAAGCGCGTGATGGTTGCGTGTCATTGGTGATTTTAGTGCCCAAGCGTTTTAACCGATCAATATGACGCTGGATCATAGCGGGCGTAATTTCCGAAGAAGTTACGTTAAAACATGTTTCAATGTCTCTGGCTAACATTGCTGGATCAATCACTGTGGCGCACTCCATTTTTGTCAGGCAGACGCATTTAATAAAATAACCTGTAAGGCAAACATTGTACGTGAATGAATAAAAGTCGATTTGATCTTGGCGACAATTCAAAGCTAGAAAAGAATGTAATACGATAAGCTACAGTAATACATTTTGATGTGTAATACGGCGAAGCCGCGCGTTCCGCAAGATGTGCGTTGTACTACAAAATGTCCCATTTCTCCGTCCAACGCATCTTGCCAAAGGGGGCTGCATTCGCTGCCCCCTGTTGGATACCCCCGCTTTAATGTCACAGCCTGGCATCGAGCCGAGCCAGTGACATGCAATCGTATCGCCGATTGATCACTTGCAAAACGGAAACCTTATTTTATTTTGATGAAAAATAAAAACCGCCCTGACCAACAAACGTGTGTGGGGAATGTTGGTCAGAGCGGAGATCGTCCTCAAGACTATGTGGGGAATGTGGGGGGGAGCTTGAGGTATTACTATTATCTTTTATGTTTATTTAACTGGGAGGCGAAGCCGCTCTATTTATCTCGACTTGATCCCTGATAGCTTTAATTGTGCGGAGCTCACTTAAACTCGTACGCAAACGTTTGCGCGCCATTTGAAAGACAAAGTCTATGACGTGATCAAGTTCTAAATCTTCATCTGTTGGTGTTGTTTTTTTAGTATTCATAATTTTCATCCTACTCAGTTATTTTCAATTTTCGGATAAGAAATATTTACTCACCCCAGTCACACGAAATTTACTTTCTTTTTCATCACACAGCCCACTGAGTGATAGGTATCTTATATTCAATAATACAGTCATTTGTCAATAATCATTTGTCGTATACCTGAATCCGTGACTTCAACCCCGGACAAAGGGTCTAAAGCACTGAAAAAGA